>JALNZT010000057.1 GCA_023229135.1 Bacteroidales bacterium | reverse complement strand
CGTCAAATCGAATTTTTGTACCTTTCGTTTTCATAAGCCTACTATTTTTTTGTGATGATTAATTTGAAAAATCTAAATTACAAAATCTTAGTGGGCTTATGATTTTACAAACATACAGCCTTTGGGGTTAAAAAAAACAGCAAAAGTCTAAAGTCCTTTGCTATAAGATAACTTTATCGATACAAAATCTCAATACTTATTGAAGCGCTTGCCAAAGCCAAAGCTGAGGTAAAAGGTGAGATAAACACGCTGGTTGCGGTCGTCGGCCATAATGTTCACGCCTTGTGGAAAAAATTCCACCGCAGCACCGGCTTCCAAAGCCTTGATGCGGGTTTTTACGTAGCCAAACTCAAAATTTAGGCCTGTTTTCAAATAAATACCTGGGCGAATCCCGATTTCATTTATACCCCGTGTAAAGGGTGCTCTTCCATAGATATAATCTTCTAGAGGGGAATAATCATCATATTTTTTTGTTTCGATAGTTTGTACCCAAACACCTCCGGGACCTTCGACATCATTTACCACAAAGTAATAGTACGGTTTTTCAAAAGCTACCGACAGCCCGCCTTCCAAAAGCCAGCGCAGCTCAATGCCTCCCCAGTATGGCTTGCGGTTTAGCTGCTTTTTTAGCCCGTAGCCACCTCTAAGCATAAACACATCGTTTAACTTTCCATAAACGTAGCGTTTTGAGTTGTTATATAAGGAATTAATGATCTTGATTTGCTTGGGCGACTTCATGGTAATGAGCTCAAAATTCCAGATATAGGTTTTGAAAGCTGATGGATTTTTGCCCGGACGATACGCAATGCCATAGCCCAACGTATGCATTTGAATGATTGCAGAACGCTCGCGGTTGTATAGAATAAGCTCCTCTACATTCTCCTCATCAGCAAAACTATCCTGTTGTGCCAACAAAATTGAAGGCCAACAGCCAAACAGCAATAAAATAAATAGATAATGCGCCCGTTGTGTCATAAGGCTACATTTAACAGGCAATTAAAAATGATGAGAAGTCGGGATTGACTAATATTTTGTTTCCCGTTGAAATTTATGTGACTCTCCATAAGCGGCACATTTGCTACTCGATTTGCAAGAAGTAGCTAATAAAGCAATCATAAAGACAAAAGTGATGAATAACGCTATTTTTTTCATATTTTAGCAAAGATAAATTAAAGATGCATCATTAATTGGTTACAAAGTAACACATATTTATTCAAACAACAATAAAGCAGCACAATTTATTGTTCAAACGATTAAAAATCCACTGATGGTAAACAAGCCTGATATTCATGAAAGCTGGTATGCGGTGCTTCGCGCTGAGTTTGAAGCCCCTTATTTTATTGAATTAAAACAGTTTCTGAAGCAGGAAATGCAGCAATACCGTATTTTTCCGCCAGCCAAAACAATTTTCCAGGCTTTTAATACCACGCCGCTTCCCGCCGTAAAAGTTGTTATCCTTGGGCAAGATCCCTATCACGGCGCAGGCCAGGCGCACGGACTGGCTTTTTCGGTACCTGAAGGTATAAGACCACCGCCAAGTCTTCAAAATATTTTTAAAGAACTGGCTTCCGATATCGGCTTTGCCATCCCGAAAAGCGGTAACCTAACGCCTTGGGCAAAAGAAGGCGTTTTGCTGTTGAACACTGTATTAACCGTTCGTGAAGCTGCCGCTGCTTCTCATGCGTCAAAAGGTTGGGAGCAATTTACCGATGCCGCCATTCGTGCACTTTCTGAAAACAGGGCTGGCCTTGTATTTATGCTTTGGGGCAAACACGCCATCAGTAAGGAAAAGCTGATCGACACCAACAAGCATTTTATTTTAAAGAGCGTTCACCCTTCTCCCCTTTCTGCCCACAGAGGATTTTTGGGCTGTAAACATTTCTCAAAAGCCAATGATTACCTCACGAATATTGGATTTCTTCCCGTTGACTGGCAGTTAGATAGCAAATAATAAAAAGCAGAAGTTATTTAATACCAGATTACCTATTTAAAAAAAAGTGTACCTTGCGCTGCTTTAACAAAAAAAACAAATCTATGCGTAAATTATTTCTTTTCGCTATGCTTCTAGCCATGAGTCACTTAAGCACTCAGGCAGGAGGCTATCAGGTGCGGCTGCAAAGTAGCAGAAGCACTGGTATGGGATTAACCGGAACAGGCCTTCAATTGGGAGCATCGTCCATGTTCTTCAATCCGGGTGCACTAAGTATGATGGAAACTAAAACAGATTTCTCTATTGGTGCGAGTGGAATTATTTCCAAAATCAGTTTTCAAAAAACCGGGCAAAACCTGGTTTCTGAAACAAATAACAAACTAAGTACTCCTTTTTATGTCTATGGAGCTGGTAAGATAGGCGAGAAATGGGCGGTAGGACTGGCCATATACACGCCCTACGGAAGCTCAGCAGAATGGGAAAGTGGCTGGGAAGGTCGTTTGTTAATTCAAAACATTGCCTTGCAAGCGATATTTTTTCAGCCAACCGTTTCCTATCAGCTCACTGATAAGCTTGGAATTGGAGCCGGGCTGGTTTACACAAGCGGCTCTGTAAAACTTGAAAAAGGTTTAAATTATGGCCCGGACAGTTATGTCGAACTTGACGGTTCAGCATCCAGCCTTGGTTTCAATTTAGGTGCTTTTTATACCGCAAGCGAAAAACTATCCATTGGTGTAAATTACCGCTCGAAGATCATGATGGATGTTAGCGGAGGCGATGCCAAATTTCATGTTCCTGTTTCTGTAGGCACAACTATCCCTACCGAAAATAAATTCTCAGCTTCTCTCCCACTTCCTGGCAACCTGGATTTTGGGGTCTCCTATCAGGCCACCGAAAAGCTGTTGCTTGCTGCAGAAGTGAACTGGGTAATGTGGGGAGTTTATGAAACACTTGAGTTTACTTTTGAAGAAAAAGGCGAACTCCTAAATTCTAAAAGCCCACGCGAATACAAGGACACTTTTATTCCCCGTATCGGTGCAGAATACACGTTGAACGATATGTTTACTTTTAGGGCAGGTGCTTATTACGATCAAAGCCCTACAAACGAAGATTATTTCACACCGGAAACGGTTAGCCTCGACAACCTTGCTTTCACCCTTGGTGTTGGTTTTCATCCAACGGAGCGTTTGAGCATCGACCTGTCATACCTGCAAATCAGTGGTCTTGAAGCCAAAAAGAATTATCAACCTGATAACTTTGGCGGCACCTACAAAAACGCTGCATTTATCCCCAGCTTTGGACTATCCTATCGTTTCTAACCTAAAAAAATTTAACCCATGAAATATAAATTTCTTATTAGTGCTGTATTGCTTGGCGGCTTGTGGTCGTGCCAGCCTGAAATCAACGAGTTTGAACCCTCCAAAGGAAATGCTGATTTCACAACCTATATGACAGCGGGAAACTCCTTAACAGCGGGATATGCTGACAATGCTTTATATAAATCCGCACAGGAGAATTCCTTCTCTAAAATGCTTGCCGAACAAATGGAATTTGTGGGCCGCCAAGGCAGCTTTAAAATTCCTTATATCAACACAGAAGATGGTGTTGGAACTGGTGGCGGCATGCTTTTTACCAAGTTAAAAATGGGCTTCTCGACAGATTGTCTCGGCGTTACTTCGCTGGGACCTGTTAGGGCTAACCCCAATGCCACACAGCAAGAACTGGCTGTTTTGCTTGGCACTCCCGTTGCTGATCAGGGGCCATTCCATAATATCGGCGTACCAGGCGCGAAAGTTACACACCTGCTTGCACCAGGCTATGGCAGCATGAACCCCTATTATGGCCGCTTTGCCAGTGCAGCTGGAAATGCTGTAATTGATGAAATTGCTCTTGTTAAACCTACATTTTTCACGCTTTGGATTGGCAATAACGACGTGCTGTCTTATGCCCTCGCCGGTGGAGCAGCAGATCAAATTACTCCGCTGGAAGGTGCACCTGGCGTAGGTTTTGCAGCCAGTCTGGAAGTTGTACTTATGTCGTTTAAAGCTACTGCAACAGCCGGTGCTATTGCCAATATCCCGAACATAACTGATATTCCGTATTTTACCACTGTGCCATTCAATATCATTGCACTCAGCGACCAGGCAATGGTAGATCAGCTTAATGCAGGTTATGCGGAGTACAACGGTGCTATGCAACAGTTAGGACTGGATTACCGCATCAACTTCGCACTTGGCGCAAACCCAATGGTAATTCATGACCCCTCGATTCTTGTACCTCCAGGCTATGAAAAGTTGCAAATCAGACAGATAAAAGCCGATGAACTGGTATTGCTGTCCTTACCACTTGATTCTATTAAGTGCGCTTATTGGGGATCGCTAAAACCAGTTCCGGGTGCTTATGTTTTAGACGAAAAAGAAATCACGGATATCGACAATGCTGTTGTTGGATACAACCAGGCCATTAAAGCGGCTGCTGAAAAATACGAACTGGCTCACGTGGATATGAATGCCGTGTTAAAGCAAGGTTCTTCGGGTGGAATTGTAATGGACGGCGTAAGCTTTTCTAACACTTTCGTAACCGGAAATGCTTTTTCTACCGATGGTGTTCACCTTACTCCGCAAGGTAATGCCTTGGCCGCCAACACCTTTATTGATGCCATCAATAAAAAGTATAACGCCAGCATTCCTAAAGTGAATGTGGCACAGTACAATGCCGTAGTGCTGCCTTAATGAGTCTTTGCAAGAAAAGGCCAAATACTGCGTTACGCTCGTTTTTGACCTTTTCTTAGCAAAGTCTGAAAAAGAAGATTTTTTTCTGAAGGTAGATAGGCAGAACTATTGCTTATAGATTTTCCCGATATTTAATATGCTTTAAAGCACATTAAATATCGGGACTTTTTGTTCCAAATAATAATACTAAGCCAGCCACATCACAAGCTTAAGCTATTCTCTTCCCACATAACCCCCGACTTCTTCATGTTCGCGTGTTCGGTTTTTAGCTTATTTTTGCCGGCAGCTCAGCAATTGAGTGCTAATACTGCCAAAAATGAATAAACTTGTTTTCGCGACTAACAACCGCTATAAAATAGCTGAAATACAGCATATTATTGGAAATCAGCTCCAACTTTTAAGCCTGAAAGACATCCAATTTGAAGGTGATATCCCGGAAACCTCACCTACACTTGAAGGCAACGCCATTCAAAAAGCCAACTTTATTCACGACAGATACTTACTTGATTGTTTTGCCGATGATACCGGGCTGGAAGTAGAAGCCCTCAACGGAGCACCAGGCGTCTATTCCGCCCGCTATGCCGGCGAAAATGCTACTTATGCAGATAACGTAAACAAACTGCTGCGCGAAATGCATGGCCTAAAAAATCGTAGAGCCTGTTTTAAAACCGTAATCGCCTTATTCTGGGAAGGACAACTTTACCGGTTTGAAGGAAAAATCTGCGGGAATATCACGACCGAAAGTTCAGGAGAAAGTGGTTTTGGCTACGATCCTATTTTTCTGCCCGATGGTTACCAGCAAACTTTTGCTGAAATGGACGCCTCTGTGAAAAATAAAATCAGCCACCGCGCTATTGCCACCCAAAAACTGATTTCTTTTATTAGATCGGTTTCAGATTAGCCGTTATGGAAGAATATTTTCGATAGCCATTGAAAATAACGACTTCAACGAAATGCCCATAAATTCGGCTTGCTGCGGCAATATACTGGCTTCTGAAATACCCGGAACGGTATTTAGTTCAATAAATATCAGGTCTTTTTCGGTCAGGATAAAATCAAACCTCACAAAACCTCTACACTCCAACAACGGATAAAGCTGCGCCGCAGTAGTTTTCACCCAAAGCTCGTCATCTTCTGAAATCGGTGCCGGCGTTATCTCGTCGGCCATGCCTTTGGTGTATTTAGCTTCGTAGTCGAAAAATTCATTTTTACTCACAATCTCGGTCAGCGGAAACACGATTAACCTGCCTTTCATATTCATAGCACCGCAGGCAATTTCGCGACCTTTCGCAAAGGCTTCTATTAAAACCTGGTGATCTTCCTTGAATGCCTTTTCAATAGCAGGTGCTAGCTCTTCCAAGGTTTTTACTTTTGAAATCCCCACGCTTGAGCCGCCATTGTTGGGTTTCACGAAAACCGGTAACTTGAGGTAGTTAATAATCTGCTCTGTATCAAAAGCCTCATCCTCATTCAACAGCACCGACGAGGCAACGCTCATGCCATGCGTTTGAACGATGCGTTTACAAAAATCTTTATGAAAAGTAAGGGCCGAAGTCGTTAAATCCGAGGAGGTATAAGGAACACCAAGCAGCTCAAAATAGCCATTTAGCAGGCCATTCTCACCCGGCGAGCCATGAATGGCATTAAAAACGGCGTCAAAAACAATATGTCTATCGCCTATAGTCACAGAAAAATCATTTTTATCAACCAGAAAATTTTCGTTGTTTTCATCCTGTACATACCAGGCCTCTTTGGTGATAAAAACCAACCATGCTTCATAAACTTTCGGGTCTAAATGCCGCCTGACGACTGCTGCGCTCTTCACCGAAATTTCGTATTCTCCTGAATCTCCACCACAAACTATGGCAATTTTTTTCATAAAAAGGTCGTTATTGTTCAATAAAAATCAACTATCCGTCTTGTGTTCAAGGCCTAATGCCAAAGATTAAAATAGCTATCTTTGCGCCCTACAAGCAATAAAAACGGGCTGTTGTAGTTTTTTAATCAATTCAGCACTTAATCAGGCTAAATTATAAAAAAATGGGGGTATTCACTTTCCTGACTAAAAAGAATTTTTACCTGCATCTGGCAATAATTTTATTGCTGTCGTTAATCATAGCATGGGTTATATTCAAATCGCTGGATTCCTATACGCGTCATGGTGAAGTTTATAGTGTTCCAGATTTTCGCGGACAATATTACCGTACTGTTATTGAACAAAATAAGCAGCTTTTTAATTTTGTACTTATAGACAGTGTATATCAAAAAGGTGCGCCCAACGGCTCCATTATTCAGCAGGATCCGCTTCCGGGTTCACGGGTAAAACAGGGACGAAATATTTACTATGTCATTATAGCTCAAACAGCTGAGCGTGTTGCCATGCCAAATTTGAGAAATCTTTCGATAAGACAGGCAGCAGTGCGGCTTGAAAATGCCGGATTGAACATCAATGCGTTGGTGTATATTGATCATTTTGCGCGCAACGCGGTAATTGAGCAACAATATAATGGTGAGGTGATCGAACCGGGTACTGAAATTTTTAAGGGAAGTAATATTGATCTGGTGTTGGGTAATGGTGGCAAGGGCGAAAAAACTCCACTGCCCTTTTTGGTTGGTATGCGTCCAACACAGCTAAAAGCTGCCTTACAAAAAGCCAGCCTGAACCTGGGAAACATATTTTACATTGACGGAGATTCTGCACATGCACGGGTTTTCCGAACAGAGCCCGTCACCCTTCCCGGTGCTGAAGTGGCGCCGGGAACAAGGATTGACGTATGGCTTAGATCAGAATTGAATACTGATTTTGAAGACCTTATCATGAAAATACAATCCGACAAAATCAGCAAAGACAGCTTGCAACAAATTATTAATAATTTATACCCTCTTGAAGAATAATGCAAAGAAATAAATTTATCTCATGGCTAATTTTATTGGTTATTTCTCTGCTAACCATCAATAGATTACAAGCACAAGAAACCATCAATGGACTCTTTTTTAACGCCCAGCTGCAACAAAAAGCTGTTACCTCGAAAAACATTCAGACAGCTGAAGTCAGCACCCATTTGCCCTTCTTTGATGATTTCAGCACTTCTAATATCTATCCCGACTCACAAAAATGGGTTGACAAACATGTTTTTATCAATAAAGACTTTCCCTTTTTGCCACCCAATACGGCAGCGGCAACATTTGATGTACTCAACGAAAATGGCGAAGTGTATCCCAACGCTTCCATTCGTCCTTTTAAGGCCGACCAGTTGCAATCGGTCTTAATTCGGCTCGATTCCGTGTTCAACCCTTCACCAAAAGCCTTAAGCCCTGCGGATTCAATCTACTTTAGTTTTTTCTACCAGCCACAAGGCCGAGGCGATAAGCCGGAAAAACACGACAGTCTCATTCTGCAATTTGGATATCCAACTGGAGAAATGGAGTTTGATTTTATTGACTCAGTAAAAGTTTGGGTTGACGATTATTTACTTGCCAATCAAATAGATACTATCTTTCCTCTCGACACACTTTTTGCACCTTTGGGCTGCGACACTAATTTATTTATGGTCAGCAATCGTATTTTGACTTGGGGAGACGAGATTTGGATGCCTTGCGATTCTATATTTAAGCCGACAATACGCTGGAACACAGTATGGGCTATGCAGGGAGGCCAAACTTTAGAAGAATTTTATGCAGAAAATAACACCTATTTTAAACAAGTACTGATTCCAGTTATCAATCCTGATTTTTTTTCAGAACGTTTTCAGTTTCGTTTTTACAACTACGGAAGCATTGCCGACAATAGTCTTCCTTCTAATCGCAGCAACGTCGATCAGTGGCACATCGATATGGTTTATTTGAATCGTGACAGGAATTTTTCTGACACAACTTACAAAAAAATCAGTTTTTCGGAACGTGCCCCATCTTTTCTAAAACGCTATCAAGCAATGCCTTATAAGCAATATCGTGCCGATCCTACAAATGCGGTTCGGCCTGCTTTTGAACTTTTCATAACCAATCTCGATAGCATCACGCACAACACCACTTACCGCTATCAGGCTACACAAATTAATGGTAATCAGCGATTTACTTACGATGGCGGAAATTGCAACCTGCTGCCTTTCTCGATTTCAGGATATCAGACTTGTGAAAGCGGATGCGGTGCTGCACATGCCTGTCCACCAGTGGCTTCCTTATTTTCTTTGGATTTCGACAGAGATTCGACTTCCTACCTGATTACACATTATATCAGCGATTCAACGCTTGCAGTGCCACTCACGGATTCAGTACAGTTTACTCAGGGATTTTACAATTATTTCGCCTACGACGACGGCACACCAGAATTAGGCTACGGCCTGGAACCTGCTGGTGCGCATATGGCCGTTCAATTTAAAATGGTCGTGCCAGATACGTTGAATGGTGTTCAAATGCTTTTCAACAGAACCCATGACAATGCCAACAATAAATTTTTCGACATTGTAGTTTGGAGAGATAATAACGGTAAGCCCGGTGAGGAAATATACAGGCTTGTCCGGCAAAGGCCGAAATGGGATGAGACCCTTTACGGGTTCCATTATTACACTTTCCCCGATCCATTGGTTATAAACGGCACCTTTTATATTGGGCTGATGCAGGAAGAAATTGGTAGCATAAATATTGGTTTTGATGCTAGCCTCGACAACAGCCAATACAACTTTTATAAATCTGATGAACAATGGCGCAACAGCGACTATCCTGGCTCCATCATGCTGAGGCCGGTAGTTGGATCGTCTTATTTCGTTGGAAATGATGAGTATACATCAACAAAAAATCCTACATTAAACATTTTCCCCAATCCGGCAAGCACAGTCATCAATTTGCGTTCTGAAGCTTTTGCTTCTGATAATACAACAGAAATTTCCATCTTTGACCTCACGGGTAGGGCGGTTTTTTCCTCCAAATGGCAAAATCAACTCACGCTGGATTTCCTGACTAAAGGAATGTATTTGATTCGGGTGAACAACACCAGTGGGCAATTTGCTACACAAAAATTACTGATTAAATAGTATTATGAACAAAGACTTTCCGCTTCAGGATTTTGAAAAAGATGACGAAAACAGTGAGCTTTACGAACATTATCGCATCGTGGCCGACAAAGGCCAGGATTTACTTCGAATAGATAAGTTCCTGCTCAACCGGATCGAAAATGTTTCACGCAATAAAATCCAGCAGACTGCGAAGGCAGGAAATATTCTGGTGAATGGAGCAGAAGTAAAGCAAAACTATAAGATCAAACCAAACGATGTTGTCACCGTTGTTTTTTCTTATCCACCTCGTATCGTGGAGATTAAACCAGAAGCTATTCCGCTGAATATTGTTTATGAAGACAAATACATCGTTATTGTAAACAAACAAGCCGATCTTGTGGTGCATCCCGGACACGGTAATTATGACGGCACACTGCTTAATGCGCTGGCTTATCATTTTAAAAAAACGGGTCAACAAATCGAAAATAGCTATGGCTATCTGGCTCACCGCATTGATAAAGATACCACAGGACTGCTTTTAATCACTAAGGATGAGCTTTCGCAAACGGTAATGGCGCGACAATTTTTCAATCATACTATTGAGCGCAAATACCAGGCGCTGGTTTGGGGTGATTTTGAAGAAGAATCCGGAACCATCACCGGCCATATTGGGCGTAGCCTGAAAGACCGCAAGGTGATGAGTGTTTTTCCTGACGGCAAATTTGGCAAAGAAGCCATTACACATTACCGCGTTTTAGAGCGTTTCGGCTATGTAACCCTCGTTGAATGTCAGCTTGAAACAGGCAGAACGCACCAAATCAGGGCGCACATGAAACATATTGGGCATCCTTTGTTTAACGACAATTGGTATGGTGGCGACAGGATTATTAAAGGCACTTCGTTTACTAAATACAAACAGTTTATTGATAACTGCTTTCAGATTCTGCCGCGGCAAGGCTTGCATGCCAAATCATTAGGTTTCAAACATCCTCATACCGGCGAACAACTATTTTTTGAATCTGATCTTCCTAATGATATTTCTACCTTGCTCGAAAAATGGCGAGGCTACATCCAATCGCGCAGTTTTGAAGGGTAGTTTTAGAGAAGACCTTTAAAACAGCGCAATTTTAAAGACCTGCGAATTTTCTCCGTGAATAACATTTAACAAGTGCAGGCCTTTTTCAGAATGACCAGGAACAACTACCAGCTTGTTTTCTGTGCGGTAAGTTTCAAATTGCACCACGCGTGACTGACTATTGAACAGGTTGATTTCGAGCTGTTCCGGGAAACTTCTTCCAAAATCCAAGAAAAATTTATTGTTGGCCGGATTGGGATAAATCTGCGGACGAACCACGATATAATTTTTAAGTCTCAAGGTATCGGAAGCTATGCTATTGGACACAATAAGACGCACATCAAACAGGCCGGGCTGTTCAAAAATAATCTCTTCCGGATTTTTTTTCGTTGATGAGTCTGGAGTTCCACCTTCAAAAAACCATTCATATTTAGTAATAATACCAGAAGAGAGGTTTGAGAAGCTTACTTTCTGATCAATAATCAGCGCGTTGGCATCTGCTGAGAAGAAGGCAATAAGTTCATCAGGATTGTATCCCAGACCCGAAATTGAAGTAGCACCCGTAAACTCAGGATCAAGCCAAGGCATCAACTGTTGCGCTGCACTTGTGCCATTAGATTCCCAGGAGTATGAAAATTTTCCATAATAATCAGGCGCTCCAACTTCGTTACAAGAAGAAAGGCCACCAGTCAGTGCACCGATTACCAAGCCATTTTCGTCGAATAGCGGGCTGCCTGACGAGCCGCCTTCTGTTACGCCATGTCCGTTTTCAGTGTCTGCCCAGCTTACGCGCCAGTATTTTCCTTCAGGATTTTCGCTACCACCACCATAGGAAGTAGAAGCAAGTCGGTTATTGTAGGTTGATATTTTTTTTATATCACCATCGGGATGGTGAATGGAATGGCCAAAATCACTACTATTATTTAGGCGATTCCAGCCGTTGAAGAAAGGATTGATGCTTGCCGGCACTTCGGAATTGAGCAATAAAAGTTTAAAATCCGAACCTGAATTTTCGTTATCGGTAGATTTAGAAAGTAACTGAGCGCCAGTAATTGAATAATAAGCAGGTTCGTTTACGGGGTTTTCACAAGATTCAGCTTCGTAGTTAAAATGAAACAGCCATTGGCTGTAATCTTCTTCTGTAGCATATTTACCACAATGATTTGCGGTTAGAAAAAGCGGCGCAAAATCGTGCCGCGTATTGTTAATTAGTGTGCCCGAGCAATAAAACAAGCTTGAACCTTGCTTAAGTAACAGGCGTGCAACGCCATTTTTTTGTCGTTGAAGCGTTCGACCCTCTGCACAATTTACATTGACTTGGCAGTTTCCGGAAGTGCCAAAGCCAGAAATATTTGCAGCTTCCTTGCTCAATACTCCAATTTCATTTAGGATGAAGCTGGCTTTCCCCCCGACTCTTTTTTCAAGCTGAACGATGATTGCTGAACCTGAAATGGGACCTGCCACGAAAGCAAAACCATCAGTAAAATCTTTTTGAGTTAAAGGACCTTGAACGATTGAAAAATCCTCCGCATAGATATACATCAGCGCATCGGCATCAAGCTCAACACTTTCAAAGTAAAAAATCAAAGGGCTTTTGCTCGTATTCTCCACCTTCAACTGGCTAATCAACCGATTTGCTTTATTGTTTTTTATCCAAGCAATTGCGTTTTTTGATGCTATTTTTGTTTGCACCGTTTGACCGGCATAAAGCGGAAAAATTGAATTCTGGTGTGGCGACTTCAGATCGGAGCTGATTTCAAAAACCAAGGGCTTAGCTTCCTTTAGTTCAATACGTAATTGAGAAAAGGCCAGACTGCTGTTTACCAGCAAAATAACAACAATAAAAAAAAGTAATCTATAAAGCCGCATGCTGCATTTTTTAAAAGTGAAAAATACACCAAATAAACTTAATGCCCCTATTTTGTATGTCAAATTCAATAAAATACAGCTTTAGTCAGCAACTACTGCTTCATCTCACTACTTATCGAAATCCGTTGATTATTTCTGTATGCCACCACAAAAGCATCGTGAATTCCACGTTGTCTAAGCTGTTCAGCATATCGGGCAGCTTCGTTAAAGTTTTGGAAACTTCCGGTAGAATAACGATACAGGCCCATTTGCGTATTCTCAACGATAGGATACTCAAAGTTAATTCCAGAGAAATAGGCTTTAATATTAGGCATTGGCTTTGATTTTGCAAAAATCTGTACCCGGAACTCAAAATCTTTATGGGCTACCGCTTTCTCTGGCCTTTCTAAAGTGATAACCGGAAGCGGATCAGGCTTTTGAGTGGGCTCTCTATTCGTTACTTTTTCTAAATCCAGCACATCTACAGGCTGATCCGAGGGTCTGCCTCTTGGCGTTTTGGCTCGTTTGCTACGATTTGGATTTAGATGATAGGATAAGCCTATATGGGTAAACAAGAGGATATCATTTTTAAACCCATCTGCATAAAAATCAACATCATCTGAAAGCACTAAATGAAGCGATCCACTGAGGTCTATACTCAAATTATTATTTATTGCATAGGACAGACCGAGTGTTGTTGGAATGACAGCGCCACTTGTTTTATAACCTACGCCAGGTATATTGATGCCGTTTTCATACACTACGTTTCCGGTAAGGCTATTCTTCAGGGTGCCATTCCAGTTGATATAACTTAATCCGATAGTGCCGTAAAATGAAAAGTGCCTGTCTGAAGGCCCTAAAAATAGATTCGAGAAGTTTAAATATCCATGCACACCAATTTCAAAAACCCTTCCTGAATACTCCAGATTGAGAGGGCTTCCATTTGCATAATTATCTTTTCGGCTGTATAAGCCTGAGTTTTGTACTTGAAATCCAACGCCATAACGGTCATTGGCATGCCACCTTCCGAGTAATGAGCCAGAAAACCTGCTCTCGCCACTAAGTTTTTCAAAATAGCCCTTATCGCTTACATCACCATAATACTGCCCAAAGCCAAGTTGTAAGCCAAGCTCCCAATGCCTATAGCTGCGCGCTGTATTGCCAATATTTTGGCTGCCGCCTTCAAGACTAAAAAACCCAATAAATAATAACACAAAAGAGGCACGGAGTAAAGCTGTTTTCATGGTTGATGTTTCTAATTAAATCCCCTGCCGCAGAAATCATTCAAATATTCACTCGCACTTCCGTATCCCAGGTCATACGATTTTTTCCAATCTTCGCAGGCATCTTTAGGCCTATCCAGGTAATATTTCGCAACACCTCTGTTAAAGTAATTTTTTATCCAGTTTGAATAATCCATCACCTGAGTAGGCTTCAATTCTATGGCCCTATCATAATAATCCACGGCATCAAAATAATAACCTGATTTACTCAAAGAATTTCCCAAATAA
The DNA here is from genome assembly GCA_023229135.1 of Bacteroidales bacterium. Lineage (GTDB taxonomy): Bacteria > Bacteroidota > Bacteroidia > Bacteroidales > F082 > UBA5536. Next base: position 6,394 of record JALNZT010000057.1, on the reverse strand, counting down.
GCATACAGCATAAAATCATCAGAATCGGGATTTTCTTTTAGTGCGCTTTTAAACGCTTCGGTTGCACCAAGATAATCACCAATTTGATACCTAAGCACTCCCCAGTTATAATAGGTTGTGTATGCTGATGGAGCAGATTCTACGGGAACAAAATATTCTCTGGAATTTTCAATAAAACGTTTGTATGTACTGAAAGGAACCTCATAGAAAAAGTCATCAAAAAGCCTTGTCCAGTTGTCAGGAGAGGTTTGTAATTTAATTAGGTTGTCATTTCTATACGATTTTATCAGTTTAAAACGAACAACCTCTTTTTCGTCGGCTTTGATGGGATAAACAGCAAAAATCAAACTTCCGTCGTTTACTATCCTACCCAATTTCAAATCTTGAATTGTTCTGATAATCATATCTATATAGTTTCCATTTTTGCTTGAAGGGAAACTTGAAATCGCACCTGTAGCATAGTTTGTCAGTCTTAAATTTCTGCTGGCAACAACTGTTTTTTCATAATTCTTGATACTACCTGCATAATAACACTCCAAATCAACGAGATAACTGGTATTAAAAGGTACTTCATCAGGTAAAAGCTCAAAAAGCTTCTCACTTTTAAAAACATAAAAATCTAATGAATAATAGCTTTTCCAGCCTTTGGCCAAGTAATTAAACTCATACTCACCATCTTTATATTTTTTAATAAGTACATTATACTGCTTGTCGTCAATCATGATTTTACGTAAATTTATTTCCGTAAAATTATCTAATCCAAGCACTTCAACGGCAGGTAAGCGGGTGCTATTATTGTGGCTGTCAGTATAAGGTATTTTATTGTCACTGTATGCCCACTTCCCATTATCTTGCATGGACCAGCCTCGGGCCGAGGTTATGCTTGATTGCACAGGACTCAGGATTGAAAAGTCTTGCAAGGCAATAATTTGATCGTCCTGCTGTGCAACAAGAGAAAGTGAGAAGATTAATAATAATATGCTAAGTATCTTTTTCATAGGTTGTTTTGGGATGATTTATGCATGCAAAACTAGGTAAATCAAGACAAAATAATAATTATGGAGTAAAAATAGACAAAAATTATACATTTGAAGCAACTTAGCCATCAATTTATTAAAAGACTTATCAACAATATTTTGAGTTCCTATCTTTTGAAGGAGTTGGTTTAAACCAGAATCAAGATGTCAATCCTGCTAAAAGGAATGTTCTGGCAGCATCAAGACCACCAACGAACTTTCCTCCGGCAGTGGCTAAGCCGGGCTGGCCGCCGCCGCCACCTTTGATTTCGCGAGCAGCTTCTTTTACCAGTTTTGAGGCATCCCATGAATTTCTGCTGACCAGCCTGTCTGTGATGAGCATACAAAGTGCAGGCTTTTCATTTTGAACCCCCGCCAGAATAGCCACCAAATCGGTGTTTTGCTGTTTGAGTGCTAAAGCTATTTGTCTGAGATCTTCAATTCCGGCCGCTTTTACTATTTCATTAATCAAAAGATAGCCGTCCTTTTTTTCAGCAACTTGATATAGCATTTCAGCAGCCGCCTCCGCTTTATCTTTTTGAAGTTTCTCAATATCCTTTTGAGCCTGTTGCAGCTGAGTGTTTAGCTGAATCACTCCTTTCACGGGTTCACCCGTACTTTTAATAACTTCTTTTATTTGCTCCAACTGGTTTTGCAAATTCAATACATAAGCCTCTGCTGCAAAACCTGTAACGGCCTCTACCCTTCTTATTCCGGCAGCAATGGCGCCCTCCGAGATAATTTTAAATAGCCCAATTTGTCCGGTAGCTCGCACATGCGTTCCGCCACACAACTCAACTGAATATTCACGATCGAATGAAACAACCCGAACGCTGTCGCCATATTTTTCGCCAAAAAGTGCCATGGCGCCCATTGATTTAGCTTCGTCAATCGGAACATTTTCCAGGGTTTCATTGGGTATGTTTTTACGGATATTTTCATTAACCATTGCCTCAACACGTTGAATTTCTTCCACGGTCATTCTACTAAAGTGGCTAAAATCGAAACGTAGTCGCTCAGCATCCACCAAGGATCCTTTTTGCTCCACATGTGTGCCAAGCACTTTACGCAAAGCCGCATGCATCAAATGTGTAGCACTATGATTGTTAACAATTTGTAGGCGCTTTTCAGCATTTATCACAGCCAAAAACTCAGCTTCCGGATTCTCGGGGATTTCAGCAGAGAGATGAATAATCAAATTATTCTCTTTGAGTGTGTTGAAAACCGGGATTTTCTCATTGGCAGAAATCAACATACCTGTATCACCGACCTGACCGCCCGATTCAGCATAAAATGGAGTTTGGTCGAGTACAATTTCGTAGTGTTTTTTCTTTTTTGCGGTTACTTCCCGATACCTTAAAATCTTTGAAGGCGCTTCCGTTTGAGTATATCCAACAAATTTTGTTGGCTTTGTGTTGTCGGCAATTACTACCCAATCTCCAGCAGCAACGGCAGCGGCGTTTCGAGAGCGGTTTTTTTGTTCTTCGAGCTGTTCTGCGAAGCTTTTCATGTCAATTTCAAGACCTTTTTCGCGTGCTAAAACCTGGGTGAGGTCGATGGGAAATCCGTAAGTATCAAAAAGTTCAAAAGCAAAACTGCCACTAATCAACTTTAGATCAGCTTGATGAGCTACATAATTTTCGAATCTTTTAATCCCCTGTGCCAATGTTCTTAAAAATGAATTTTCTTCTTCAAACATCACCTTCGACACCAGCTGCTGTTGTGAGCCAATTTCAGGAAAACTACTCTCCATTTGCCGTGTAAGCACTGGCAAAAGCTTATAAACAAAGGGTTCTTCCATACCCAGAAAGGTATATCCGTAGCGGATTGCCCTGCGTAAGACACGCCTGATAACATAGCCTGCGCCATTATTTGAAGGTAGTTGACCATCAGCAATTGCAAATGCAACCGTACGCAAATGGTCTGCTATTACCCGCATAGCAATATCTTTTGATTCTTCATGGCCATAGGTTTCATTTGAAAGCTTCGCTATTTCCTGAATTATAGGCTGAAACACATCTGTATCGTAGTTAGACTTTTTGCCCTGAACCACCATAACAAGCCGTTCAAAGCCCATTCCTGTATCCACATGGCGGGCAGGCAGCTTTTGCAATTTACCGTTTGAAAGCCTGTTAAACTCGATAAATACCAGGTTCCAGATTTCTATCACTTCAGGATGATCCTCATTCACCAGCTTAGCGCCATCCAAAGCTTCGCGCTCACTATCGTCTCTTACATCAACATGAATTTCAGAACAAGGTCCGCATGGTCCTGTATCACCCATTTCCCAAAAATTATCTTTTTTGGATCCCATTAAAATCCGGTCTTCATCAATATATGCTTTCCAAAAATCATATGCCTCCTGATCCATGGGTAGTCCATCTTCTTCATCACCTCCAAAAACAGTAATAAACAAGCGATCTTGATCTATTTTCACCACTTCTGTCAGGTATTCCCATGCGTAGGCTATGGCTTCTTTCTTAAAATAGTCGCCAAACGACCAGTTGCCAAGCATCTCAAACATCGTATGGTGATAGGTGTCATAGCCAACTTCTTCCAGGTCGTTGTGCTTACCTGAAACCCTCAAACACTTCTGGGTATCAGCAACACGAGCTGCTGTAGCTGGTTCATTACCCAAAAAAATATCCTTAAACTGATTCATCCCGGCATTGGTAAACATCAGGGTGGGATCGTTCTTCACAACTATTGGGGCAGAAGGGACAATCGTATGCTGTTTTTCGCTAAAGAATGTGAGAAAGCTTTGTCTGATTTGTGACGCGTTCATATTGAATACCTTATTAATAATTATTTATAAAGTGGCACTTAAAATAAAGCTTGCAAAGTTAGACGAATTAATTAATTTTGTCGTTGTTCGTATGTACCACAGTGAATATTCAATTTAAGCTTTTAATATGGCAGAACCAAAGTATATTTTCAACCGCAAGACACTCTCCTACGAGAAATATCAATCGAATTGGAGACAGCAGATGATGCGCGTATTGTCGTACCTATTTTCCACAGCAGCATTTGCGGTTGTTATTGTTGTTATTGCGTTTAATTTTCTTGGATCGCCAAAAGAGCGGATGCTCCAAAGAGAGCTTTCATTCGTAAAACTACAATACCAGATTTTAAACGATCGTCTGGCGGGAATGGAAAATTTACTGGCTGAGATGCAGGATCGTGACGACAATATTTACAGGGTGATTTTTGAAGCTGAGCCAATTTCAAAATCCATCAGACGCGCTGGTTATGGTGGTGTTGACAGGTATGATAAGCTTACGGGTTTCAAAAGTTCCGACTTAGTTGTTGACGCTTCCAGACGGTTAGACCAGATCGCGAGCCAGCTTTATGTGCAGTCAAAATCTTATGATGAAGTTTTTGAATTGGCACGTAATAAATCAGAAATGCTTAGTGCTATTCCTGCAATTCAACCCGTAAAAAATTCAGACCTGAAACGGATTTCTTCGTATTTTGGTGTTCGCACGGATCCTTTTTATAAAGTCAATAAGTTCCATCAGGGAGTTGACTTTTCAGCACCTATTGGTACAGAGGTTTTTGCAACTGGTGATGGAAGAGTTATTTCAGTAAAAAAATCACAATGGGGCTACGGAAATACTATTGAAATAGATCATGGATTTGGTTATGAGACAAAATACAGCCACCTACAGGAATTTAAGGTTAGAAAAGGTGAAAAAATAAGTCGTGGCCAGCTCATTGGCATAGTTGGAAACACGGGGAAGTCAACAGCACCTCACTTGCATTACGAAGTGCATAAAAACAACCGACCTGTAAACCCCATACACTTCTTTTTCAATGATCTAACACCAGAACAATACGAGCTTATCCTGGAACTTTCAGCACTTCCGACACAATCTATGGACTAGTATTTTATATGAAAACTCAACCAGAAAAAAGTAAAAAAATTTATTATGCTATTGGTGAGGTTGCAGCTATGTTTCAGGTAAACACCTCATTGATACGGTTCTGGGAAAATGAATTCAGTGTACTAAGGCCTCGAAAAAATAAAAAAGGTAATCGCTTATTCACCGAGCGCGACATCAGGTATTTACACATGATTTATCACCTGGTCAAAAAGAAAGGCTATACACTTAATGGCGCGAAAGAAGTCCTAAAAAATGACTTTGACGAGCTGGAAGAAAAAGTTGTGCTACTTTCTACGCTAAAAAAAACCAGAGATTTTCTGACCAATTTAGATAGGACACTAGCTGAAAAGCAGCAATCTCAATAACGTTTCCCTGATATCAAGTATCTTTTAACATAATCAGAAACACCATCTTCAAGGCTTGTAAACGCTTTTTTGTAGCCGGCACTTACTAATTTTCGCATATCAGCTTCCGTAAAATACTGGTATTTATCGCGAATATCTATTGGTGTATCAATAAAAGAAATATTAGGTTCCAATTCTAAAGCATTGAAAGTAGCTACAGCAAGGTCATAAAAAGCACGTGCATTGCCGGTTCCCAAGTTATAAAGACCGCTTGCAGGCTGCTCCATCATAAGAAATTCAACAACAGAAGCAACATCTTTTACGTAAACGAAATCACGGAGCTGCATGCCATCTTTGAAATCAGGGCGGTGGGATCGAAACAATTTCACTTCACCATTTTCATTAATTTGATTAAAGGCATGAAAAATTACGGATGCCATACGGTTTTTATGAAATTCGTTAGGCCCATAAACATTGAAAAACTTCAATCCCGCCCAAAACGGTGGTGTTTCATCTTGATTTAAAACCCACTTATCAAACTCATTCTTCGATCTGCCATAAGGATTTAGTGGCTGCAAGTTGTCAACGATGTCATGGCTATCTTTATAACCCAACTCACCTAATCCATAAGTAGCTGCTGATGAAGCATAAATTAGTGGAATAGAAAACGCCGTGCATGCCTTAAAAATAGCTTTCGAATAATCAATGTTTAGCTCTTCGAAAATGGCATAATTAAACTCAGTAGTATCAGTGCGCGCTCCAAGATGGATAACAAAATCAAGCTGTTCATGGTTTATTTCTAACCACTTAACAAATTTTTTTCGATCAATAAGTTGGCTAAATTTTTTAGTGCTATAATTCTGTTTTTTGTCCTCTCTTGAAAAGTCATCAACTAAGATTAGATCATGTCTATTTTGATGGTTTAAATAACCAGCGACAACACTTCCAATAAAACCGGCAGCTCCTGTTACAACGATCATAATATATCTGTTTGAGAGGCAAATTTAGAAAAATAACCTTCATTAAACCCAAAAATCCCCACTCTTCTATAGAGTGAGGATTAGGTTAAAGGGTGGCGACGACCTACTTTCCCACATTTTACTGCAGTATCATCGGCGCAGGCAGGCTTAACTTCTCTGTTCGGAAAGGG
>JALNZT010000056.1 GCA_023229135.1 Bacteroidales bacterium | reverse complement strand
GCTTTACGAAACCAGGCAAGTCCCTGTTTGTGGGAGAAGTCTTGCAAAAGCAAAGGCAGATTTACAAGGATATGGATGTACTTGCTCCTGATGTGGTGGCCTCGTTATGTTAATGCGGGAATCCGGGGTAGAAGTGGTTGCTATCGCATCGACAGTAAAATCAGCCATTGAAGAAATAAAGAAAAACAAACCGGAACTTATTTTTCTGGATATTGATCTCCCGGATGGAACTGGCTTTGAATTGCTTGCTCAGCTGCAACAACCCTGGCCACGCATAATTTTCGTTACTGCCTATAATCAATATGCCGTTAAAGCATTTCAAATCAGCGCTATAGATTATATTCTAAAACCTGTCGATCCAGAATTGCTTATTAAAGCCATTGAAAAAGTACAACAGCAGGTTGAGACACCAGACTCACAATCCAAAAAAATTGCTGCCCTCACTGAAAATACACTGACAGGCAAACTGAATAAAATGGCGCTTCCAACGCAACAAGGCATTCAGCTGGTAAAAATCGATGAAATAGTTCGGCTTGAAGCTGATGGAAATTACACAACTATTTTCTTAAAAAATAAGTCCAAACACCTGGTTTCAAAAAAGATAAAAGAATTTGAATCCATGCTTGAAAACACCTGTTTTTTCAGGATTCATCAATCTCATATCGTTAATCTTCAGCTCATTGATCGGTATATAAAAGGAGAAGGAGGCACAGTAATTTTAGAAGATAACACTGAACTCGAGGTAGCAAGGCGGAGGAAAGATGATTTTTTAAAAAGGATTACTCAAATCTGATCCATGAAATTAGAATTACACAGTATTTTGGACTTTCGCTGTCCTAACAGGAAGCTATTTTCAGGGCAAAAACAAACAACTATCGCCATAACTCAAAAATCTAAAATCATTTTCAAGGGCGTATTGGTAAGCCGATTTCCACTGCTCTCCAATGAGTGCAGAAACCAGCAAAAGTAAAGTGCTTTTTGGTTGGTGGAAATTGGTAATCAGTCCATTAACAATTCTAAATTCATAGCCTGGTGCAATCATCAAAGCCGTTGTGGCTTTAAAGCTTTCTAATTGATTTATTTCCAAGTACTTAATCAGATTTTTTAAAACAGAAACAGCATCAGGAAGCGCATTATGTTCCTCATAAGGAAACCATTGCGGCAAGTGTAACTCCCGCTGAGTCATCCCTTGTTCTGCTACCATCACGCCTAACCAATATAAACTTTCGATGCTTCGCATGGAAGTGGTTCCAACGGCAATGATGGGTCTTTCAATGGCTTCAATCAGTTGTTGCAAAATCGTTTTTTGTATTACAATTTGTTCGGCGTGCATCTGGTGATCGCCAATTTCGGCAGTGCTTACCGGTTTGAAGGTTCCGGCACCGACATGCAAAGTAATTTTCGCGAAATCGTGACCGGCAGCTTTAATATCAGCCATCAATTCGGGCGTAAAATGCAGGCTGGCTGTTGGTGCAGCCACCGAACCATCTTGCCGGGCAAAAACCGTTTGGTAGCGCTCTTTGTCTGATGGTTCAGCTTTTCTGTTAAGATAAGGCGGCAAAGGGATTTCGCCGGCAGCATCAAGCACTTCAGCAAAAGAAAACGCAGGCTTATTCCACGAAAATTGAACTACAGAATGGCCTTCCTTTTTCTCAACACGCGCTGCTTTAAGCACAATAATTTCCTCTTCTAATTTGATTTCTAACGTCAGGACGCCTGCTTTCCACCTTTTAGAATTACCGACCAAACAATTCCAAATTACTGGCGATGATCTTGCATAGGCTAATTGGTAATCCAGGTTTTGTTCGTGCGGCTCCAACACAAAAAGCTCTATCGCAGCTCCGTTTGCATTTTGAAAACGTAACCTGGCCTGCACCACTTTTGTTTCGTTGAGCACCAAAAGCGAATTTTGAGGTAGATAATTGGAAATTTTCCAGAAATGATCTTCTGAAATAAACTTTCCGTGAGCCACTAAAAGCTTCGAGGCATCGCGCTGCGCCAGCGGATAGCGGGCAATGCGATGCTCCGGAAGTGGATAATTATATTCGTCGATCTGTATCTTTTTGATGTCGTGCATAATGGCGGCAAAGATACAGCGATGCTTTTATTTTGAACTAAATAATGTAGGTTTAAAAGTGAGCATCATCCAGCCCCAGATAGGCGTTTCAATCTTGGCTGTCGAAATGCTTTTCATTTTGGCGAAGGTATCGTTGGTGTTATAAACACTTACACCGGCGCTCAAAACGATCTCTTTAGAAAATTTATGGGCATAAATCAAGTCCAGCTCGCCACCAAGTGAGCCTTCGAGTATGGTGAGGTTTCCTCCCGGCTCATCAATTGCTGTGGCCAGCGAGAAAATATGATAAGTAGCGCTGAGCGTACTTTTTGGTGTAAAATGGTAGGCCAGTTTCGGGTAAATATCTATTAACCCACCATTTTGCGTGCTACTAGGCACAACGTACTGATTCATATTGCCATAACGTGCAGAACGGCCGCCATACAACAGGTCAAAGGCGTGAAATTTTGACTGATAATCAGCATCAGGATTACTGGCATCTTGTCCGCTTAAATAGTCGATTCCAATGCCAACATTAAGTTTGCGGGCTTTGTAATCGACTTCGGCAGTAATCATATAGGCCGAAACATCTTTACCACTTTGGGTTTTACCATATTGATAATAGGCGTTGAATTTTCCGGTGAACGCATTTTTTTTGTATTCACCAAAAAATCCCTGAGTTGCCATCAAATAGGTCGTTGAAGAAGTTTTATCGGCCTGATACCCAGTAAGCAAATTGAGCATTGCCAGGCTAAACTCTTCGGTAATTTGATTTTTGAGATAGATAGAATTGACGGTTCTGAGCCGACGGCCGATTGGATCTACATCGAAATTATTGACGCCAAAGCCAGCTGATCCGCCTTTGGAAGCATCATTATTATAGGACAAAGCCACATCGAACTGCCAGTTTTCACCTTGATACGAATACAAAAGCGCGTCGTAAGTGAGGCCATTCTGGTTCCAGTTTCTCCCGGCCAGCAAACGCTGATCGTCGTATTTAAGTTCCTGTCGTCCAACACGAATGCGTGAATTTTTAAACACATCAAACTCTGCCCATACTTGATGGATTCCGGTAGATCCGGTATTCATATACGCGCCAGTGCTAGTGGCAATATTGTCGGCACCCCAAACACGCACATCCTGCAAACTAAAAAACATGCGGTATTTTTCCTGGTTAAATTTCAGGTTGATACGGCTGCGCTGCGAAACAAAATAAGTGGGTTCTGTTTTGTCTGTCGGCACGTTGGCATAGCCGTTATTCAATTCGAAACGCGGACGTAATTCGGCAGAAATCTCAAACTGAGCCTGTAAGCCAAATGCCGAGAGTATAAAAAATAGAAGTAAAAAGTAAATTTTCTTGTTCATAATTTAGTTTTAAAAAATTTAAACGCAAAGGTATCAAATCTTTAAAATTAGCAGAATATAACTTCTCGGCTCTTTCATGTATTGACACCTCAGTATTTTGTTTAATTTTGATGTAGCAATTGCGCCAAACCGAAACTTTATGAAATATTTTAAATTTGTCCCAAACTTACTGACGCTCTTAAATTTACTGTCAGGTATCTTTGCTATCTTATTGGCATCGAATGGTTTATTAGCCGAAGCTGCCTATTTAATTTTTGTTGCAGCCTTGTTCGACTTTGCTGACGGCTTCGCGGCACGGCTGCTCAAAGCCTACTCCCCCATTGGTGCCCAGCTCGATTCGCTGGCCGATGTGGTGTCTTTTGGTGTGGCTCCGGGTTTTATACTTTACGCCCTGATTTTGAAAAGCCACGGCCGTATGGAAGTATTGGTTTTTGGAATAGATATCATTCCATTGCTGGCCTTTATCGTGCCACTTTTCGCGGCTCTTCGTCTGGCGAAATTCAATATTGACGAGCGTCAGACAGACTCGTTTATCGGGCTGCCATCGCCTGCCGCAGCACTGCTAATTGCCTCGCTGCCACTGGTACGAGAACAGCTTTACGAAGGTCAAAGTTTGTTTTATATGGTAACGACCAACACCTATTTTTATCTTGGAATTGCTTTTACCACAGCGGTGTTGATGGTGGCTGAGTTACCGCTTTTCAGTCTTAAATTCAAAAATTTTAAGTTGAAAAATAACGAGATACGCTGGTTTTTTTTAGTGCTATCCGTTGGTCTTTTGGTATTTTTTCAGGCCGTAGCAATTCCTTTTATCATTTTGAGCTACCTATTTTTGTCGTTGGTGGTTTTTCTGGCCGATTTACAACAATAACTATTTGCGGCGCAGCTCAAAATTTTGTCCCAGATACACTTTTCGCACATGTTCGTCAGAAGCCAAGTCCTCTGATGTTCCTGCTTTTAAGATGGAACCTTCAAACAGCAGATAAGCCCGATCGGTAATGGTCAGCGTTTCATGTACGTTGTGATCGGTGATTAAAATCCCGATATTTTTTTCCTTCAAAGCATACACGATCTGCTGAATATCTTCTACCGCGATGGGATCTACGCCGGCAAACGGCTCATCGAGCAAAATAAATTTAGGATCAACAGCCAGCGCACGGGCAATTTCGGTTCTGCGTCTTTCACCACCTGAAAGTTGAATACCATTGCTTTTTCTGATATGTTGTAAGCCGAACTCATCCAGCAAGCTTTCCAGTTTTTCATGCTGGGCATGTTTGTCCAAATTTTTTCTAAACTGCATCACCGAAAGGATATTATCTTCCACGCTCATCTGCCTGAAAACGCTGGCTTCCTGCGCCAGATAGCCGATACCGTTTTGCGCTCTTTTATACATAGGCAGCTCAGTGATATTTTTATCATCGAGATATACATAGCCGGCAAAAGGCTTAATCAAACCGACAATCATATAAAAAGTGGTGGTTTTACCGGCGCCATTGGGACCCAGCAAACCCACTATTTCTCCCTGATTTACTTCTACAGAAACCTGATTTACCACGGTTCGTTGGCGGTATTTTTTCACTAAGTTATCAGAGCGTAGTTTCATAATTTTTTATTTTAAGCTTGGGCTTTTTGATTGCTGCTAACTGCAAAATTAATATAATCTGGCTGTTTGACACGCGACAATAACTGCACGCCTCAGAAATTGAAATGCAATGATAAAAAAAGTGTGAAATTGCTGGCATTGGGATTGTCGCGATGCGAAAGCCGCCATACGCCGTCGATGCGCAAAATCTTGAAAATATTTTCAATACCAACACCTGCTTCAAAGTAGGGCTTGTCGAGCATATAGGTAACATCAGGAAGCTTGTTGAGCTGCAGGTTAACATCAGAAATGGAACCTACAAGTCCTTTGGCAAAAACCACTTCGCGCCATTTGAGTTTTCTGAAAAGTGGCACACGGTTGAAGAAAAGCCCATCAAAATGGTGGGTATAATAAATACTCAGGTAGCGGTCAGAAATAAACTCGTAATAGTTCATCAGGTTGAAAGAATATTCGTCAAAAATAAAAGTTTCGTTGCCTGGATGCAGCACCAGCAGCGGAAACGGCAAAGTACCAAACACCTGTCCGCCTTCAACAATATATTTTGACCAACCAATAGTTCCCACATTAAACCATTGTGTAATACTTCCCTGAAGGCGATGGTATTCGTATTCGCCATTGATAAGACCGGGCGCACCATAAGCATAGCGCAAATTAAAAACCGGATAATTCGTACCGAGGTTGATGCGGTCAAAATCACGAACCACATATTTTTCACGATGAGCATAGCGAATATCTAAGCCTATTTCGGTGGATATAAGTGAATTATGCTTGACGAGCTCTCCTTCTGTATCATAAGTTTCCAAGACGAAAGTGCCGGTCGGGAAAAGCTCACGGTGTTTTAAGTAAACGCGATTAGTATAGCCCGTAAACCATTCATGTTCGTAAAACACTTCAAATTCGTTGGCCAGATTGAGTTTGTCAGCAGGCTGTCGCCTGAACAAGCTGCTGAGGATATTATCTTCACTAAAGGCATTAAAGCTGGCACCAAGTTGTTCGATATCGTATTTATGGTTTACACCTACTGCTCTCCGCGGATTTTTATTTATCACATATAACATTCCCGCGCCATATTTCAGTTTCATATCTTTATGGCCATAAGCAATGTGGCCTTCGAGGCGTAGATTTTTACTAAAAAGCGTACTGGTCCTTCCGCCAAGCCTAAACCGATGGCCTTCAACCTCATTATAACTGTAAATTTTGGCGATTGGCCCAATTTCTAGTTGTTTCCAGGGCAGATAACCGTATGCAAACATATAGACGAAGTCGGCATAAGTGCGAAAAATCGGCACATTTTCGATAGAATCGATCATTTTGTAAATACCGATTTCCTTTTTTGTCAGCAATTCCGGTCTGGAGGTTTCCCAGTATTCAGCAGGTTTATCCATGCTGCCTTCTTGCACAATTACCTTAACGGGTGAACGGTAAAAAGCTTCAGGTTTTGGCTGGTTGAGTAAATAATTAGAATACACTGAGGTACGCTGACCAAAGAACCCGGGCATCTTGTTTTCGGTATTATTCAACACGTTAAAATCGGCAATGATATAATCGCGTGTAAGCATCCAATAACCATCAACCTCCTTGTATTCCTGCCTTAGCGAGGCATCGGCCACATAATTCAGGTTGGCGTCATCAGCAATGTTCATCTCTATTTTGCGTACCGCGAAAGTGGTATCATGAACCCACATAGAGCCTGAATAAGTAAGTTCCTGTTTGCGTTTTGGTTTATACATCAGCTTATAACACCACTGATCATCAATGAAACTGCTGTCAACTAAATAGTAATTGTAGTAGGCCAAGCCAAAATTGGCAATAGGACTCACGAAATTTTTCCCGAAAAGCAGTAAGTAATTGTCATAGATATTTATATCCTGATACAAATTACCCATAAACTGCGCCATGCTGGGATTATCAACACCGGAAGCTTTAGCCGCTTTTATCTGCTCAATTTTTGTTTTAGGGCTTGAACGATAATGAATATTAGATACCGCTTCCGAGATAAAAATGGGCAAGTAAGCTTTCCCATTTATGGTAGAAGTATCCACATAGTCAAAAATAAACTGAAAGTGTTTAAACAGGTTTCTGTCTCTAATCTTTTCACCGAAGTTATTGGCATCAAACTGGATTTTATTGTAAACCTCGCACTCCCACGCATCGAGTTTTCTGTTGTCGTTCTTAGCTTTATTAGCAATGATTTTCCGGAAAAGGATGTCGGCTGGGTTTTCACCGGCCACAATTACCACTTCCTGCAAATTAACCTGATCGGCTACCAAAATGATATTTATTTCTTGATATTGATAAGGTTTAATGGCCATTTTATGTGGCCGATATCCCATAAATGAGGCTGCCAAGGAATCCGCTTTTACGCGTGTTTCAAAATAAAACCGGCCATCAAAATCAGTTGTCGTACCTATTGTAGTGCCAATAAGATGCACATTAGCAAACGGAACGGGTTCGCCATTATTTGCATCAGTTACCACGCCACGGATTTTAGTCAACTGACTGAAAACGAGCAATGGAAATAGCATCAAACACAAAACAAGTCTGACTCCTTTAAACATTAGATTTTTTTGTGATTACAATTTTGGGGCTTCACTGAGCTCTTCCCAAAACTCCAGTCCACGGCGTGTGTGTGGTATAACGATAGTGCCTCCCACCAGATTAGCGACACCGAATATCTCCATTATTTCTTCCTGCGTAACGCCCAGTTCATGACATTTTATCAAATGATACTTGATACAATCGTCGCAACGAAGCACCATAGAAGCCACCAGCCCCAGCATTTCCTTGGTTTTTGCATCTAAAGCACCATCCTGATAGGTGAGTGAGTCAAGGCTAAAGATGCGTTTCATGATTTTATTATTAGGCGCATCCATCATTTTCTGGTTCATGCGCTCGCGGTATGCGTTAAATTCTTCTATTGCACTCATATTCAATTATAATTGTAGTTGTTTGCCCATAAAAACGTTGCAAACAGAAAAATAGTATCAAAGGATGCCTTCTTTGAGAATATCATGCAAGTGAATAACACCAACATATTCCTGATTGCAAAGCACAGGCAACTGGGTAATATTGAAACGCCGCATCAGTTGCAAGGCATCAACCACCAGGGCTTGTTGATCTATTGCTTTCGGATTTTCTGTCATAATATCTTTTGCGGTAAGGCCAATCAAGTCAACTGATTTCATGAGCATACGTCGCAAATCACCGTCAGTAATAATTCCCAAAAGTTTCTTATTTTCCACAACGCCTGCAGCACCTAATCTCTTGGTTGAAATTTCAACAATCACTGTACGCAGATCGTCATCAGGCTTCACTTCGGGTTTTTCGTTGCGTTGAAACAAATCATCAACGCGCAAATAGAGTTTTTTTCCTAAAATACCACCCGGATGAAAGCGGGCAAAATCAGCTGCTGTAAAGCCGCGACATTCCAACAAGGCAACAGCCACCGCGTCGCCCATTACCATTTGGGCAGTTGTGCTTGAAGTTGGCGCCAGGTTATTGGTGCAGGCTTCTGTTTTCACAGTAGTGTCAAGCACAAAATCAGCCTGTTTTGCAAGATAAGATGCTGTGTTGCCAACAACAGCAATAAGCTTGTTACCACGGGCTTTGAGAAGCGGTATTAGCACCTTGATTTCGGGTGTTTCTCCACTTTTAGAAAGTAAAATAATGATGTCCTTATCGCGAATAATACCCAAATCACCATGAATGGCATCTGCAGCATGCATAAAAACAGCTGTAGTACCGGTTGAGTTAAATGTTGCGACAAGTTTTTGTGCAATAATGGCACTTTTGCCAATTCCGGTAACAACCACATTTCCACCAGCAGATAAGATAGCCTGAACAGCCAGTGCAAAATCGGCATTGATTTGAGTTAGCATTTGTGCGATGGCTTGCTCTTCGTGTAAAATTACACGCTTAGCGATCTCCCGGATTTCATCAAGAGTTTTCAAAATAGTGAATTTAAAGACATTTACGCTAAAGGTTTTTGTTTTTGCTTGCAAAATCATGCAACGCTGCAAAAGTAAGGAAATATCTTAGGGCCAACGCGGTTGAAACAACACCATATATTAAGGTGTTGATTGTCATTCAAAAGCATTCATTTTTATAATTGAGCGCAGATTTCAACACAACAATGCGTTGCACTGAATGGAGCAAGAAAATATTCATCAGCTGAAAAGCTTGTGATTTTAAGCTTTAGCAACTGTTTATCAAGACTTTAAGCTTAAACACTCAGTATCTGTTTCTAAAGATCATTATATATTTTTATAAAATATGTTCGTCATTCACATGTTAAATTCCTTATATTTGTAGAACAGGTTTTTAAAGCGATAACAATTAAGCAAAGCGCTCGTTATATTTAAGCCTGTTAAAAAAATAATTATTTAAAGAAGCAGAAAACAAAGAAATGGCCAAGAAGGATGAATATGGTCTGCACGAATTGCTAAAAAAAATATTTGGTTTTACCCAATTCAAAGGCAATCAGGAGGCTATAATAAAAAGTGTTTTAGACGGCAACAGCACCTTTGTTGTGATGCCGACAGGAGGAGGCAAGTCACTTTGCTATCAGCTGCCGGCTTTAAGTAGGGAGGGAACTGCTATTGTGGTTTCACCGCTTATCGCCCTGATGAAAAATCAAGTAGATATTATCCGGAATTTTGGAAATGAAGATGGCATCGCACATGTGATGAATTCCTCTTTATCCAAAGCAGAGATGACACAGGTACGCGAAGACCTGGTCAGCAGGAAAACCAAGCTGCTCTATGTTGCACCAGAATCGCTAACAAAAGATGAGACAGTTGATTTTTTAAAAGCGCTGAATATCTCATTTGTGGCTATTGACGAGGCGCACTGTATTTCGGAATGGGGTCATGATTTCCGTCCGGAATATCGCAGGCTACGCCCTATTATTGACGCCATCAACCCAAAACTTCCGATAATCGCGCTTACGGCAACCGCCACACTCAAAGTGCAACAAGATATTTTGAAAAATCTGGAAGTGCCTGATGCGAAGGTTTTTAAATCGTCGTTCGACAGGCCAAACCTGTATTACGAAGTGCGTCCGAAAACCAAAGACGTCATCAAAGATATTATTCGCTACATCAAAAACAATCCAGCAAAATCAGGTATTGTGTATTGCCTGAGTCGGAAAAAGGTAGAAGAAATCGCTGAAACGCTTGTTGTAAATGGTATCCGTGCACTGCCCTATCATGCTGGCCTCGACAGCAGCACCAGGCGCATGAATCAGGACAAATTTTTGATGGAAGAAGCTGAAGTAATCGTTGCTACCATTGCCTTTGGCATGGGTATAGACAAGCCGGATATACGTTTTGTAATCCACCACGACATCCCAAAAAGTATCGAAGGCTATTATCAGGAAACCGGTAGGGCCGGCCGTGATGATGGAGAAGGCAATTGTGTTACATTTTACAACTACGAAGACATTCAAAAGCTCGAGAAATTTAATAAAGGCAAGAATGTGGCCGAACAGGAAATTGCCCGCGAGTTGCTTAATGAAACCGTAACTTATGCAGAATCTTCTGTTTGCAGACATAAGCTACTGCTGCACTACTTTGGCGAATCTTACGAAAAAGAAAACTGTGGATCCTGCGATAACTGCCTCAACCCCAAAGTAAAATTTGATGGTCAGGATGATATTAAACTGGCGCTTGAAGCTATAGTAAGCACTAAGCAACTGTTTAAATCCAAGCATATTGCAGAATTACTTATCGGTAAAAAAACCGGAGATATAAAGGCCGCACGACATGACCAAAATGAATTTTTTGGCGCAGGCGAAGATAATGACTTCCGCTACTGGAGTGCTGTTATCCGACAAGCACTGATTCAGAAACTTATTGTGAAAGACATTGAAAATTACGGTATTTTGAAAATCACTAAAGAAGGTAAGGAATTTATCAAGAAGCCGCACACCATCATGCTCGCTAAAGACCATGATTATGAGAATCCGGATGATGATGATTTTGAAACAGCAAAAGCTTCAGGCCCCAAAGGTAGCGGCACCGACACAACTTTGTTCAGCATGTTAAAAGACCTGCGCAAAGATTTGTCTAAAAAAGAAAATCTGCCACCCTTTGTTATTTTTCAGGATCCTTCGCTGGAAGATATGGCGATTCAGTATCCTGTGAATATGGAGGAGTTACAACAAATTGTTGGCGTGGGTGCCGGAAAAGCTGCCAAATACGGAGCACCTTTCCTTAAACTTATTAAGCAATATGTTGAAGAAAACGAAATCATCAGACCTAATGATATGGTGGTAAAATCTGTTGTAAATAAGTCAGGCCTAAAGGTTTATATCATTCAAAGTATCGACCGGAAAATCCCGCTCGAAGATATTGCCAATGCTAAAAATCTTGCAATGGATGAGCTGCTCACCGAATTGGAAAGCATAGTGGCCAGCGGTACACGGCTCGACATCAATTATTACCTCAACGAATATGTGGACGAATATCATCAGGAAGACATCTATGAATATTTCGGTGAAGCCGTTTCAGACTCTATTGAAAAAGCATTGGAAGAGTTGGGTGAATCCGAATACTCAGAAGAGGAAATACGCCTGATGCGCCTAAAGTTTATGTCGGAAATCGGAAACTAATATGCGACTTCTGCCTTTCATTTTGGTTTTGCTTTTGCTTTTTACGGCCTGTCAAAAGACTGAAAAAACAAAAGCAAAGCCTGCTGTTTTCCTGACAGAAACCCAGATGATTAAGCTTGTTACTGATATCCAACTCTTGGAAGCAGCACTCAATCAGCGACGCAATATTGGCCAAAACATCAATGAAGTAAAAATCTTATGGTTTAACCAACTATTTGAAAAACATCAGCTTACTGATGTAATTTTTGATGAAAATCTGGCTTATTATAATGAGCAGCCCGCTGTGATGGAGCGTATTCTGGAGGAGGTGCTTGCTAATATAATGCAGGAACAGGCACAGCTAAAAACAGTTGAACCAGACACGCCTACTAATTAAACTCTTTGGAAGTTTATCTAACTTTTCGAAGAAATTACCGGTGCTATTTTAACGTGTAAAAATGGCCTGTCGTCCTTCCGACGAACCGCCAATTTGTAGTGTATAGTTAAAATCCAACCTTTTATCACTTTTATAAGATCCGCTACCATTAACCTGCCAGTTTTGTCCAATGCGCTGACTCTCGATAACAATGGATTTACCAACAACCAAACCGGAAGCACTACTTCCCGATCCGGCAAAATTTCGTAGCACAACCATCGCTGAGTTTGAATTATCGCGGTCGATAGTGACTTCATAATTCAGTTTTAAGGCGTTATCAGAAACACTCCAACTGCCCAAAAACATTGTTCTGTTATCCGAATCGCCACCCGGAATATCAATTTCATCATCGAGTGCACAAGAACTCAGTCCTGACAAAGCAATAACTAAAAACAATAGTATCAGTCGTGAAAGTTTCATAAATAAGTTGTTAAATTGACTATTTGACTACCATCTTCGAAGTGAATAATTCATTCGATTCGCTCATAATCATCACAATATATGTGCCACTGCGCAAATTTTTGGTGTCAACCTTTAATCTATTCTCACCTTGTGTGCCGTTTACGCTTTCGTCAACCAGTACGCGGCCGGTAAGGTCAGCGATTTGTAAGCGCAATGACTGCTGATTTTTTAACGTAAAGCTTATGCCGGCTGCTTCCTGAACCGGATTGGGAGCAACAATTACGGAATTTGACTTGTAAACTGAATTTATTGTTAAGCCCACCAAAGTTCCTCCCGCATTAACAACCGCATTCGTAATATTTTCGGAAGTGGGTTCCCAGATATAGTTTTCAGCCAGTTGATAGTCAGGTGTTATGACAATTACCGTAGGATACGAAACAACTTCAAAAGCTTCAAAAGCCTCATTGCCACCACCTTCTAAACCACTGGAAAGCGGTAGGTTAAGCCCATATGTTTCGGCAAATTGTGCTACCTGGTAATTGGTGCCGTTATAATTATTGCCCAGAAAAAACACATCTCCCTGGTTCATCCCAAAATTTTCGTAGGCAACTTGAAAATCATGCGCAAAAGTTTGGCATGGCCCGCAAGAGGTTGAAAAAAAGTTGATTACAACAATTTTTCCCTCATCAAGCAAATCATAGAGCCGGTATGTATGGCTGTCTAATGTTTTTACAGAAACATCAACTGCCATAGTAACTTGTGCCTGTGAAAATCCCTGACTAAAAAACAAGGTAAAAGAAATTATTAAAAGAAGTATCCGTTTTTTCATAGCAAAAAGCGTTTTTATGATTTAAGCCACATCGGCAAAAGTCAGTTGTGAATCATTCACAAAGGTAATCAAAGAAAATAAAACAGCGATTTGAAAATTATCTTTTGAAAAATCAGGCTTTTATCAGCCCAAAAACCTTGTCGGCCAGTCGGCTGGCGCCTATTCTAAACAATTTATTGTTGAGCCAATCCTCGCCCAAAATACCTTTAACAAGCTGGTAATACGTATAGGCTGTTTCCGGATCGGCGATACCACCAGCCGGTTTAAAACCGACCTTTTTCCCGCTTTTTTCGAAATATTCCGCAATAGAATCAAGCATCACAACAGCAGCAAGAGGTGTAGCAGCGGGAGAGACTTTTCCGGTTGATGTTTTGAGAAAATCAGCTCCAGCCAGAAGTGCAATTTCACTGGCTTTTCTGATATTCTCAACCGTTTCGAGCTCGCCTGTTTCCAGAATCACTTTGAGATGGGCCTTTCCGCAGGCTTTTTTAACAGCTTTAATCTCTTCAAAAACAGTATCATAATCGCCCTGCAAAAATGTACCTCGCGAAATAACCATATCCACCTCATCTGCGCCCTGAGCGACCGCAAATTCAACCTCCTTCAGCTTCAAATCTAAAGGCATTTGTCCGGTAGGAAAAGCGCAAGCCACTGTGGCGAGCTGCAAACCTGATGCGCTTATCAATGCTTTGGCTTGTTTCAGAAAAGGGCTATAAATACACAATGCAGCTACTGAAACATTGTCTTTTTTATAAGCTAAGGCCTTTTCGCAGAATGCTGCAATGCGATCTGCATTGTCGGTAGCTTCGAGGGTGGTAAGGTCGATACAGCTAAAAATGAGCTGCATGGCTTTGCTCCAGTTGGATTCTGTTGGCTTGTTAGCAATTAAACTTGCTATCCGCGTTTCAAGTTGCGTTTTATTAAATGGATATGCATTAAAATTCATAGATTCTTTTTTTGCAAATTTAGCATATTCAGAGAACTCTTTACCAAATCCTCAAAAAACGCTATCCGAAAACGGATACAACCACCATTAACGTAGAGCAAATAACGTACGACAAGGAGCAAAAACAGTAAGCCAGAATAGTCGTAAAAAATATTATGGTTTTTAAACTCCTTGATTAAAGCCACTTACAACAATATAAAAAATCTAAGAGTTATCTTGGCACACTGATTGAAATAGAGATAAGCAGAAATAATAATTAGCACCATGTTTGGCTTAAAACTTCCCTTACAATCGAAAACAAAAAGGTATCACAAATACTACAAATGTGATCGTTGTGGCTACATAAGTATCGTAAAAAACTCAAACTGCCCGATTTGTACAAAAGACGGCAAAGACATTAAAATGAAATAACACCAATTTTAAGAACAAATAATTAAATAGATTACCATGAAGATAAATGACATTTACTCACAGAAAGAGTTAGAAGAAAGTGGGCTGGTAGAGCGTCAGGTGAAAGACATCAATGCCAAGGTTTATCTTAACGGTTCTAAAGTTTTTTTCTTCGAACCATTGACCGACCAACATTCCTTCCGCTTATATTCAATCATCAACAAGCGATCCTTTTTCTTATAAGCAGCTTTCACCCGAAGGCATTCACTGTTCATCCTTATAATAACAGCCCGCAAGAAAGTCCCGAAACAGCCATGTTTCGGGACTTCGTTTTTTTATGGGCTTTTAATAGTCAACATCACGCCCCGACAGATGCACCAGATCTTTAATTAATTGATTAAAATCATTGGCAGCCAATAGTTCATCCAGTGAGAGCGTCATACGGTAGCGCCATTTGTTTTCAGGGTCGCTGGGAACATTGATGCGTTCCTTATCCGTTTGATCCCAACGCAAGCTGCCATCCATAGCTATTAAATCCTGAATGGGGAATAGGGCCCACATAGCCGGTGAGTGTAGATGTTGATTTATTATTTCCTCGCAAATCCAAGGCTCAGCATAAAAAGGCATTTTGTCATTATGACCTAACACATGGTGATAGAAACGTTTAGTTTTTTCCTTATCTTCTTCCCACCAGCCTCTAATCGTTGACATATCATGTGTAGATGTTGTGCAGACGCTCAAGTAGGGTGCATCAGCAGGATGAGCAAATTCCACCTTGGGATTTTTTGGCATGCGTTGCACTTCGAGGCTCAGCATATTTAATTGCTGCATCACTTCAGGAACACCTTCCGGCACCATTCCCAGATCCTCTCCGCAAATTAACATGTTAGAAGCCTTAGCAATAGCAGGTAGTTTCCCCATGGCATGCCATTTCCAGAAATTATCATGCCGTTTATAGAAGAAATCAATGTACAAATCATCCAAAACTTGCTTCTGTTGTTGAACCAACTCCCTGTATGAATAGGTAAAATGGAAAGCAATACGCGGATGGAAAGCACGCTGGGCAGCGTATGGATCACGAATGAACAGCACTTCGTTGAGCAGTCCCATCAGGCCATCGCGGATGATTATCACCTTACCGCTGATGTCGCTGGTTTCTCCATCCGGGGTAAAGTGATCGTAGATTTTACGTTGTGTATTAAAGGCTTGCTTTAGTTCAAACACATCAAAATCCACTTCGTTGAGATAGCTTTTTCGCACTTCATCAACAAATTCTCCAAAGAAATCATGCAAAAAATGGCCTCGGATATAAGGTTTGGTATATCGTTCCTCATCAAACCAAATACCTTTTTCTTCTATTTCATTTGGCGTAAGAGGCAGCCCGGGCTTAAAATATCCTTGAAGACCATGAATGGCATGCAGTGGTATTTCCCATATTCTGAAAAAGCCCAGGATATGGTCGATGCGATAGGCGTCAAAATATTTTTCCATCATAGACAAGCGTTTGCGCCACCAACCAAAACCATCGCGTGCCATCTCGGCCCAGTTATAAGTCGGGAAACCCCAGTTTTGCCCCATCACGGCAAAGTCATCAGGCGGTGCGCCAGACTGGGCTTTCAGGTTAAAAAATTTCGGCTCGGCCCAGGCTTCGATGCTGTTCGGGCTTATACCAATCGGGATATCACCTTTTACGGCTACCCCATTTTTATGCGCATAGTCAATGGCTTCACGGAGTTGCTTATCGAGGTGATATTGAATAAAGTAATGCACCGCAATATGTTCGTGAAAATCATTTTGCGGGTTGCAAAGCTGTTTAATTTTTTTCGGATCGTAGGTAGCGTAAGTCTCCCATTGGCGAAAATCACTGGTTTTGTATTGATCGCGGAGGTAACAAAAAGCGGCATAAGGCAAGAGCCACGAACGATTAGCTTCAAAAAACTTTTGGTAATCTTTTTGTTTGCTGACCTTGCCCCATTCCTGATCAAAAATGAGTTTGAAAAAGCGTGTTTTGGCATTAAACATCGCAACATAATCCACATATTGCAGTTGGTTAAGCTGTTTTTTAAGCAGTTTAAAATTCGCATCCATGGTATTATCTTTTAGCTTTCCCATGGCTGGAAGGTGCAGGTACATAGGATGCAAAGCCATCACTGAAATAGATTTGTAAGGATAAGAATCGAGCCAGGAATGGGTAGCCACCGTTTCGTTGATGGGTAAGACCTGAATCATTTTGAGGCCCGACTTAACGCACCAGTCCACCAACTTCTTCATATCATTGAACTCGCCCACACCAAAGCCTTGCTCTGTTTTGAGGGAAAAGATAGGCACAGCTACGCCGGCACCTTTGTAAGGGCCGATGGGATAAATAAACTTCTCGTCATTCAAAACAATTTTGGAGCTTTCTGCGGCAAATTGTGGTAGCTTGATAATTCGATTAGGGCGCTCCTCCCAAGTTTTAATTGCACCTGTTGAGCGGTCAACGATCACATATTTATACTCCAAATGCTCATCGAACAAATTCTGGTCGAGGGTTAAGGTCCAGAAAGGATATTGCTCATTACTCATTGGAATGGGTTTTGTCCAATTTCCCAAACCATTGCCAGATCCGGTAACGGCCAATAAAAACGCTTTGCCGACTCGTGGCGCAAGCATATTAAAGCTCAGCAGATGCTTAGATTTAGTTTTTTTGCCTTGTTTGAAAGGGCTTGCCGGCTTCATGATGACTTCGGTAAAGACCCGGGTAAGCATCACCCGTTCCATATCTATATCGGGATGCCAATAATCGCGGATAAAAACCTCGGCTGTCTCCAGCTTTGGCAATAGCCGGTTGTTGCCACCTTCCCAGGCCATTGAGCCATTGGCTTCGAGTACATAATATTTGTATTCGGGTGACATGATTTGGTTCGCTTCGATAGAAACAACCCACAAATTATTACCCGCATAATCCATCTGAATGGCTTGCTCTGGCGACCATTCTCCAAATGCTTTATCGCTGCCGGAAACGCAAATTACTTGCCCCCATCGGCTTTCGTATTCGATACTTAGGTTGAGTTTCATAGGAGTTTTAGATCATTTTGTACAACTTGAACATTGCTTTTTTTAAGCAGTATGTAAAGTTCGTTTATTTTAAAAGTATAGGCAAGCTTTTTGGCAAAAAAAAATTGATTTTTGATTTGCAAACGGTGGCGTGGGATTGCGGGAGGACGGTTAAAAAATGCAGAGCAGTATTCAAGGAGTTCAAACTTTTCGTAAATAAGATTTTTACACGCTCTGTATAACCGCACACAGAAATCAGATTATTGATTTGAAGTGTTGAAAAGGTTTACTGTACTGCTCCCATTTTATAGGCCTCATTGAAGTTCAATTTTGATTGTATTGAAAATCTGTACACAGCCTATATTAAAACAAAAAGAGAATCAAATAGACCCATTCTTGACCAGATAACTTTCGAGAATTACGGGTATTATCTTGGTTTCGATAAGCTATAATATTCATTCAAAAACTTCACAATCGAATAGCCCAGCTCCCGGCCTAAATTAACCGGAACAGCATTTCCTATTTGTTTGTATTGCTGTGCTAAAGAACCATCGAAACCCCATTCATCAGGAAATGTCTGAATTCGTGCATATTCGCGCACTGTAAACGGGCGCGTTTCATCGGGATGGCATCTTTCCGTTTGTTTTTGTGCAGGACTGCATGTCAGGGTTAAACATGGTTCATCCCAACCTATCCGTCGCGCCATTCCGGTTTTACCGCCACCCAAATAAAAACTTCCACCCATGTATTCTTTTTGTAAATCAAGTGGCAAATCACGCCAATAGCCTTTTGGGGGGACTAAATCAAGAACTTCTTGCTTATATTTTGGATACTTTGCTCCATTAGACTCAGGGACATTTGTATCAAACAATTCTCCTTTCTTTAGCGCATCTGAAAGCTTGTAAATCTTTTTATAGGGTTTAGGGTATTCATAGTTTACATCAATATCCTTGCGCACACCAACAAGAATTACGCGTTCTCTTTTTTGGGGTACTTTATAATTAATTGCCTTTAAAACCTGAACAGGCATAACATTGTAACCAATTTCATCAAGAATGGATATCATGCCCTGTAAGGTTTTTCCTCCTTCGTGACTGAGTAACCCACGCACATTTTCACCAATACAAATTGACGGCGAAACCTCCTGAACGACTCTTGCAAATTCATAAAATAAAGTACCACGGGCATCTTTTAATCCCAATTTTTTTCCGGCATAGCTAAATGCCTGACAGGGAAACCCGCCAGTGACAACATCAACTTTATTTTTATAACTTGAAAAATCAAAATCCTTTATATCACCCTCTAAAACATTCCATGACGGCCTGTTTTTTCTTAAAGTATTACAAGCCCATTTATCAATTTCATTGAGTGCAACACATTTAATTCCGGCATTTTCCATGCCGATTGCCAAGCCACCTGCACCTGCAAATAATTCTATAGCAGTATAAATGTTTTCAGGAAATACATGGTTTGATGTTTCTTCTTCGGTATCAGCAAAAAGATCACCCATTAGGGAATGAACATCTTCTTTTCGATAAACACGATAATTAGAAACCGGCTCCCTAATCGCGTTGAGGATTCCTTCCTTATCCCATCTTCTAAGGGTTTCCTTAGATTTCCCAATCAATTCCGCCGTTTCCGAAAGCGTTAAATACTCACTCATAACCACCTTATTAAACCTTATGCAATGGTTACAAAAATACAGAGATAAATCTTAAATTAAAAGAAAAAAGAAGACTAAGCAACAAATTATTAATAAAAAATTATTAATTTATTAATCCTTAGCAGATTAAAAAAGATAGATTTCAAATAAAACCCCCTATCCCCTCAACTGCTGAACCGTTTTCACGATAGCTTCTTCCAGGCGTTCGTTCACTTCTTCCTCTTCGCCTCTACCATCCACTTCAAAGAAAATAGACTGCTTTTTGTAGTATTCTATCACAGGTTTTGTTTTCTTTTCATATTCATCCAACCTATTCAATATGAGATCAGTAGAGATGTCATAAAGTCTTTTACGTTCTGTTTTACCACGGTCGTTCAGGCGTTTTATAGCGTCGAGCGTGGGCAGCTTGATGTTAAGCATGCAAGTAACACGTGAGTTGACCCGGCGCAACAGGCCGTCCAATATATAAGCCTGCACCACCGTTCTCGGAAAGCCTTTAAACACAAAGCCATCAGCAGAGGGATGTTGCTGTATCTTTTTTTCTATCAATCGGATAGCGATTTCGTCAGGAACGTTTTCTCCCCGATCCATAAAAGGCTTAGCAACTCGGCCTATTTCTGTTTCTTTAGCTATTTCTTTGCGCAAAAGTTTGCCGGTACTGATATAAATCAGGTTATGGTTACGCGCCAACAACTCTCCTTGCGTTCCTTTGCCTGATCCGGGTTTTCCAAGCAGCACGATATTAAAGAAGTCCTGCTTCATGGTGCCTTCGATGGTTTCCACCAGGGTATTGAAAATAGACTCTACTGAACCAACGCCATTTATCGGGAAATACTTATTCTTTTCCTGATAGAACTCGATTACGGGCTTAGTTTTACTTTCATATTCCTGCAAGCGCACTTTTATCACTTCCATGTTGTCATCGGTTCTTCCACCAACCTTAGCTCTTTCGAGCATCCTGCTGATAAGCTGATCTTGTGGCACTTCGAGGCTTAGCATGCAGGTGAGGCTAGTATTCATTTTCGACAACAGACCCTCCAGGATATAGGCCTGCACAACGGTACGTGGAAAACCGTCGAAGAGTATTCCGGAAGAGTTGAGGTTCATCGTTACCCTTTTTTCAATAATCTGAACGATCAGGTCGTCAGGAACCAAACCTCCTTTTTCAATAATGCCTTTGGCCTCTTTGCCGAGTGGCGTCTTGTTGGCAATTTCTTCCCTAAGTATATCTCCTGTAGAGATATAGGTTAAGTTGAATTTATCGAGTAACAGTTTACTTTGTGTCCCTTTTCCGGCTCCGGGAGGGCCAAATAACGCTATATTAAGCATGAAAACAGTTTTGAGAGTTTATGGAATAACTTTATAGATATCGGGCAAATTGCGCGCGTGTTCATTGTAATCTAAGCCATAGCCAATGATAAAATCGTTTGGAATTTCGATGCCAACATATTCCACCTCATAATTATATTGGAAGGCTTTAGGTTTAAATAGCATGGTAGCAATTGTTACTGATTTAGCTTCCAGCTTTTTAAGCTTGTCGATGGTGTAGTTAAGCGTCAATCCTGAATCAACAATATCTTCTACCAGCACAATGTTTCTGCCTGCTACCGGTTGGTCCAGGCCAATTAATTCGCGTACCACATTGGTGGACTGTGTTCCGGCATAAGATGAAAGCTTAACAAACGTAACTTCACATTCTATCTCCAGGCTTTTGAATAATTCAGCAGCAAACATAAAAGCGCCATTTAATAT
>JALNZT010000087.1 GCA_023229135.1 Bacteroidales bacterium | reverse complement strand
ATGCGCTAAATTACAAACACAATCCCTATTTTATGAAAAAATCCGTAGTCCCCGAATAAAAAATATTAAACTCCTATAAAATTGAAGATGTGATAGTTATACCTTGGACGAAAACAAGTTGGGTTAAAGAATGCGCCTTGCGAAAATTAAAGTCAAATTTTAACATTCAGCGGGCAAATTACATATTTTAGATTATTTTTGGCCTCGCATGACAGACCAACTCCTATATCAGATCGGATTGACTTTAATGCCTGGCATTGGCGATGTGTTGGGCAAAAAGCTTGTGGCCTATTGTGGTGGTCCGGAAGCCGTTTTTAGAGAAAAACGCGCCAGCTTAGAGAAAATCCCCGGTATCGGTCAGGCTACTATTAGAAGTGTTTTAAGTCATAAAGTGCTTCTGCGCGCTGAGGAGGAGGTGAATTTTATTCAGAGAAACGCTATTCAGCCTCTTTTTTATCTCGATAAAGCCTACCCCAAACGCTTGCAGCATTGTGCTGACAGCCCGATGATGCTCTATTATAATGGGAATACCGAGCTCAACGCACAAAAAGTGATTGGAGTGGTTGGAACGCGCAATGCCTCTGAATACGGAAAACGTTTATGCGAACAGCTTTTAGATGACCTGAAGGATGAAAATATTTTGGTGGTTAGCGGGTTGGCTTATGGAATTGATGTTTGTGCACATCGGGCAGCCCTAAAATTTAATATTCCTACAGTTGGTGTGATGGCGCATGGCCTGGATCGCATTTATCCTTTTACCCACAAAAGTGTGGCGCTTAAAATGCAGGAAAATGGCGGCTTGCTAACGGAGTTTATGAGTAAGACCATTCCTGATAGGGAAAATTTCCCTAGGCGAAACCGCATCGTAGCTGGCATGGTAGATGCGCTAATCGTGGTGGAATCGGCCAAAAAAGGGGGTGCGCTTATCACGGCCGAAATTGCCAATTCGTATAATCGCGATGTGTTTGCATTCCCCGGGAGGGTAGGAGATACCTATAGCGAAGGCTGTAACTTTTTGATCAGAACCAACAAAGCCGCCATGATAGAAAGTGCTGTAAACCTTAAATATATTATGGGCTGGCAATCGGACAACAAAAAAATTGCTGCCAAACAAACACAGTTATTCAGAGAGTTTTCAGAAAACGAACAAAAGGTGATAGATGCCTTTAATGGAAACGATGTTTGTGACTTAGACCATTTTTTGATAAGTACAGAACTTAGCGCTTCAAAACTGGCAGGCGTCTTGTTAGGGCTTGAATTTGAAGGGATTTTAGTAGCCTTACCTGGAAAACGCTATCAAAAAGCCAATTAATTGGAGGTGTTGCTGCTATTTTCAGTTTTGGCGTTGAGGGCTTTTACAGCAAAAAGGGCTGACATTAAAATAACGCCAATACCAAACAAAACAAGGATAATATCTTCTTTGGTAAGAATGGCAAAGTAATAAAAACCCATAAAAAAGCTGGTTGTCCCAATGCCTGTAAGGGAATCTATCATTCTGTTTTTTCGGAACTTCCCCATGCCGGTAAAAAATCCCATCACGATAGCAAAGAACAAAGCGGCCCAGGGCAAGGTGTAAAGGAATAATGGAGCTGGCGCCTTGGCAAACAGACCCGCATCAAATAGCGGAACGGCCAGTGTACTATACCCTAATGCGATTATAATGGCGTAAATAATACCATCAATAGGTCCTTTGAAATGTCTCTTTTTGAGAAATATATAGCGCAATACAACAAAAATACCCACTTGAGATCCAAAGCCAATAACTACAAAGGAGTAGAATACGCTTCGCTTCAAACTATTTAAGCCATCAAGTCCTAATAGACTTATTGTGAAGTCAATAGCAATTAAAATGATAATAGATAACAAACCGAAAGCGTAAGCCTGATAAAGGTATTTTGTGGTTTTAAGCTGAAATTTTTGTTTGATGTAAAGCACAAATAAACTTGCTAGTAGTGGTGCTTGTAGGTAACTTAAGATTGTAGAAATAGCCATTTGAGGTTGTTTTTGTGAATAAGATTCAAAAATACAATTTTATGAAAGCCAAAAAGAAAAAACGAGTAATTATTTTAGGATTAGAATGATTTTTCAGCAATTCCTTACGTGTTTATGTGTTGTTAATGGGTAATAATTCTATTTTTGTGAGCTATAGAAGTAGTTATCAATAAAAACCCCGTGTCAAAAAAAAATACCGATTCTTTGATCAAAGGCCGCGTCATCCGTTCCACCGGAAGTTGGTACACGGTGATGTCTGCTGATAATAATATACGCGATTGCCGGCTTCGGGGCAAATATCGCTTGCAAGGGCTACGTACCACCAATCCGGTAGCGGTGGGCGATTTGGTTTATTTTAAGATAGAACCGGGTAAGGAAACAGGCGTTATTGAACAAATTGAAGATAGGGCCAATGTAATTGTCCGAAAATCGACCAATTTGTCCAAAGCAGCACATATTATTGCTTCAAACCTTGATCAGGCACTATTGGTGGTGACAATCGATCAGCCCAGAACTTCAACCGGTTTTGTTGATCGTTTTTTGGCTACCACAGAGGCGTATCATTTGAAGTCAACGCTGATATTTAATAAGATTGATCTTTATACACCGGCACAAATGGAAGAGCTTAGGCTGCTGAAAAACGTCTATGCAACAATAGGTTATCAGGTTTTAGAGGTTTCGGCAGAGACGGGGCAAAACCTTGATCAGCTAAAGGCCTTGATGAAAGATAAGGTGAGTTTGTTTTCTGGACATTCCGGTGTTGGAAAATCAGCACTTATCAACGCCATTGATAGCGGTTTAAATATTCGCATTGGCGATATTTCGGTGGCGCATCATAAGGGAAAACATACCACAACTTTTGCAGAAATGCATCCACTTTCGTTTGGTGGCTGGATCATTGACACGCCAGGTATCAAAGAGTTTGGGCTTTACGATTTGGAGAAAGAAACACTGGCACAGCGTTTTCCGGAGATGCGTAAAAATATGTCGGAATGTCGATTCGCCAATTGCACCCACCGCAGTGAGCCTGGATGTGCGATAAAGCAAGCGGTTGAAAATGGGCAAATTGCTGCTTTTCGGTATAAAAATTATTTGAATATGATGTCTGATGAAGTGTCGGCTTAAATTTTGTGATTATGATAGCAAAACAAATGATAACAGATGGTGTAATGCCGCTAAAAACCAGTGAAACTGCCAGAAATGCCTTGAGTTGGATGGAAGATCTACGGGTAATGCATGTGCCGATAGTCAACGAAAGTATCTTTTTAGGTTTGCTTTCCGAGTTCGATCTGTATGACTCCAAAGATTTAGAAGCGCCTATTGGTAGCCTTGAATTATCATTGAATGCGCCTTATGTGTATGATTATCAGCATATTTTTGATGCACTTAAGGTGATGCATGCACACAAATTAAGCCTTGTTCCGGTTTTAGATCAACATCAGAATTACTTGGGGTGTATCACTTTGCAATCCTTGCTGGAGCATTTTGCAGCCTCATTCTCGGTTTCAGAACCCGGTGGTGTGATTGTGCTAGAAGTTAGTGCACGTGACTTTGTGCTTTCAGAAATTGCGCGCATCGTAGAATCTAACGACGCTAAGATCCTCAGCTTTTTCACCCAATCCGCGCCAAACTCCATGCGTTTGCAGTTATCCTTAAAAGTGAACCGTATAGATATCGAGCCGATTCTTCAAACTTTTAACCGCTTTCAATATGATATAATTGCCTCATTTAGTGAACAAAACGACCATGACGACCTGCGTGAACGCTATGATTCACTGATGAATTACCTGAATATATGAGACAATACCTGTTGCTTTTCGTAATCGTTCTTTGGCCTGTTTTTGTGTTAGCGCAGGCGATAGCTATTGATGATGAAAA
>JALNZT010000086.1 GCA_023229135.1 Bacteroidales bacterium | reverse complement strand
AGACCTCGATTATGCAAATAACGCATAAAGCGTGCCTGATAGATGGAACTGATTGGCCCTATCCCCATTGAACCTGTTGGAAACTGCCAAAAATCAGGCATCAACCAGGGATGCGGATAACTGGACAGCCCTTTTGCACCATTGCTGCTTGCAGTCACCTCCTGCCGATAGTGCTCAAGATCACGCTCATCCAGGCGCCCCTCAAGAAAGGCTCGCGCATAAATACCCGGTGCGGAGTGAGGTTGATAGAAGATCAGATCACCCTCGAAACCGGCATGCTTAGCTGTAAAAAAATGGTTGAATCCCACCTCGAACAAATCAGCTGCACTCGCATAGCTAGCAATATGCCCGCCAAGCTCGCCATAAGCTCTATTGGCTCGTACCACCATGGCTAGCGCATTCCAACGCATAATCGAAGCCAAACGCTCCTCTATTGCCAGATCCCCAGGAAAGTGAGGCTGCCGCTCCAAAGGTATGGTATTGACGTAAGGGGTTCCATACGAAGGTTGCCAGCCAATCTCCGGATCGCGAGCAATTGCAGCTATGGAATCCAGTATCTGCCGGGCTCTTTCCGGCCCAGAATGGGAAACTACTGACTGCAGGGCCTCACACCACTCAAGAATTTCCTGTTCGGCTTCACTGAGACTAACCTGCAAATCTGAATGCGTAATCATAGAATTTGAGTGAGTCATAGTCACATCCTCCTGACGCCATTTTAGACTTACCTTGGCCAATTTTTTTGCTGTTTTAAGCTTGCAAAACGACACTCACAAGCATAATCTTTCTAAAACTGACCACTTGGAAGAATTTTATGCATATCGATCTCACTGACTACAGAATTTTGAGTGAGCTGCAGCGCAATAGCAAAATCACCAATGCTGAGCTGGCGACAAGAATCAACCTTTCACCATCTCCCTGCCTCATGCGAGTAAAGCGTCTTGAGTCTTTGGGTCTAATTAACTCTTATGTCGCACTGCTAGACCCCCTCAAACTAGGATTGCACTTGAATGTTTTCATTTCTATTAGCTTGAAGGCACAAAATAGGGAGCTGCTGGCGGATTTCGAAGAGCGAATCTGCTCTCACGAAGAGGTCATGGAGTGTTACTTAATGACGGGAGATGCGGACTACCTGATTCGGGTAGTCATGCCAGATGTTGCAGCGCTAGAACGCTTTATTGTTGACCATCTTTCACCCATGCCGGAGATTGAGAAGATTCGGTCAAGTTTTGCGTTGAAGCAGGTGCGATACAAGACGGCGCTGCCCTTACAGCGCTAAACAACTAAACATATCAAAGGGAATCATTCCGAACCCAAGCATCAAAACTTTTAATTATTCGCTAGTGTAGTGAGACGAAATATCACCACCCAACAATTGACAGACTGGTCAATATTATTTAGCCTTAAGAGTTCAATTCTTTAGCCAACGGTTGATAAGAAAATGTCTGACCTTGAAAGACAGAACAAAGAAATTATACAAGCAGTCTGTAAACACCTAAACGACCGCAATGCCGAAGGTGTATCCGCGCATATTGCGGATGAAGGACACTGGACAATCAACGGGAACCCGGAGACATTTTCATTTGCCGGCCGCTATGATAAGTCTGCGATGTCACAACTTTTATCGAACTTCTTGGGCTCATTCAGTGATCTGGAATTTAATATAGTCTCACTCACTGCAGAAGATGACCGGGTCATTGTAGAAGCATATTCAAAGGGTCTAGGAAAAAACTCAAGAAGCTATGAGAACCAATATCTGATGCTCTATCGGATGAAAGATGGGAAGATAATAGAGGCAAAGGAGTTTTTTGATCCTCTTGCAGTACTAGCCTACACTTCTCAAAATTAACAACATACACAGCTGGAGCCAATACATGAAACCTCACCTTATTCTTGCACTTACAAACCCTGTAGACGGGAAAGAGGAAGAATACAACAAGTGGTATGATAGTATCGCCATGCCGACATACAAATCACTCCCTGGGCTAGTCCCACTAGGCCGGTTCAAGGCGGTTGACGTGCCCCATCTGTATCCTTTCGAAATGCAAAATCAGTTTAAATATCTTTCTCTATATTATTTTATGGCTGATGACCCAGAAGTCTTTATGGAGAATATTAAGAAAGCCTTTTCAAATCGTCCCGAATATGAGTTCTCATCTTGTGTAGATAAAGATAAGTTTTGCGAGCCTATCTTTGCCGCCATCGGCGACATTAACTTTGAACCAATAGACTTAATGGATGAGCTTAAAAGACCTTGACCTGACAACAAAAATGGGTTGCACAAAATCATGCAACCCATTAAAAATTACTCGTTGCCAACCATTATTCAATAATAGGCAATAAATTATCACGAGCCCATTCGCGAAAGTTGGTAACTCTTCCAGTTAAACGTCTCAAGCCTTGAGTGGAATCCTTGTACTCTCGCCCAGACAGCCAACGATACAAACTTACACCCTCAGGCCATTGAGCTTCTAAGGCCTCGAAAGAAACCTGTATGGGGTGGACCGTCTCTCCCAATTCCTCGCTCACTATAGCTGCCATTTCCTTAAAGGAAATAATATCCGAAACCAAGTCATATTCACCACCCACATGCTGCCCTGGATCTGAGAGAATAGCAGCTGCCGCCTCTCCGATATCACGCGATGAAATCAACCCTAAATTTTTATCAAGAGGCAAAGGCAATGCCATGATCAGCTTATCACCTTGCCTTTGTGGTTTTAGGAAGGTTAGAAAGTTATCCATGAACAATCCAGGTCTTGAAATCGTAGCTGGTATTTCAACCTCTGCTATTCTTTCTTCGATAGCACGCTTAGAGCCAACACTCAGAACGCCACGGGCATCGCTTGTCAGCGCTGATTGATAAATAAAGTGCTTAGTATCGCCAGCTTCAAGAAGACCATCAACAACATTTATCCCTTGAGCAGCCTGACCAATATCCCAACGATTCTGAAGAGAGGGGCCTGACAAGTACACAGCATCCACCCCCTTCACAACCTCAACAATAGAAGATCGCTTATCAAGGTTTGCCTCTACTACTTCGGCACCCATTTCTGATATTGTTCTAGCTTTATCACCCTTTGGATTATGTGACACAGCACGGACTTGCCAATCGTTTTTTAACAATGAAGCGACAACAGCACTTCCTGCTACGCCTGTCGCACCAAACACCACCGCTGTCTTTTTGTTCAATGCATGCTCCTTAATATTAAAAAATACTAATTTACTCAGTGGCACCTAGGAAAAACTTCCCAGCCGCAGCATAAGTTGGCAGATGAGAAGTGGTTCCTCCATCCGCTCGAATTAACTGTCCAGTTAGATATGCTGAATCATCAGAAGCCAGAAAAGCAACGATATTTGCAATATCATCAGGACTTCCTAAACTTCCTGTTAGAACATTCTCTTCATTGATCCTAATCAGTTCTTCAGGTGCAGACCGCTCTAGCAGCTCTGTCCTAATCATTGATGGAGCAATAGCATTACAACGAATACCATCAGTCCCGAAAGCGGTTGCCACATATTGCGATAACATCACTACTGCTGCCTTAGCAGTGCCGTAGGCCGCATGTCGATTGAACGGCAAAACACCATACATAGAAGATGTATTAATAATACTCCCTCCTGCACCCTGCTTTTTCATCTGTAGAACAGCATATCTACACCCCAGCATTACGCTAGTCAAAGCACCAGAGAACAGCTTTTCCCAAGCATCAGTCGATATAGTTAAGGACTCTCTGATTAATTCCGACGTTCATTTATAATGGGTCTAGTCCCGAGAACGAGTTGAACCTCATGCGCCAAGACTCCTTTTCTGATGCCGGATTCGAGAAATACCGGAAGAAGACTCGCAAAGAGCAGTTCCTGGGAGAGATGGAGACCATCATTCCCTGGAAGGAGCTGACCGCTGCTATTGAGCCGTTCTACCCCAAGCCAGAGGGCGCCGGCAGGCGCCCAATCGGTATCGAGCGCATGCTGAGGATCCATTTCATCCAG
>JALNZT010000052.1 GCA_023229135.1 Bacteroidales bacterium | reverse complement strand
TGATAAGCTCATGAAAAGTGCTATTCCTGCAATATTAGCCATTGAAGAAGCTGTAAAATCAGCTACGGCTTGGCGAGATTTTATATTAATACGCTCTGGGGCATTTATTATTTAGAACACCGCCAAAATTAATTATTATGAAAAAATCATTATTAACAGTAGCGAAAAGGAAACATTTATTAACTTATTTCGGTCTTGCAATTATAATTGCATTCAGTATGTTTTTTTATTCTTGTCAAAAGGAGCAATCAGGTATCAACAAATCGTCTAACAAACCAGAGCAATCATTTAAAGATGCTCAACTTGAAAAACAGATAATCGCGTTTAGAGATAAAATAGAACAAATTCGCGAAAACCCAAATTTCAAATCAGGATCAGAAACAATGGAGATTGATAGTGCAATTTGGTACATTGAAGCAGCCTCCAACCTTACCTATGGAGATGCCAGCACGACTCTTAAAGAATTTGTTGTTGATTCTTCTTTTATTGAAGTCCCCCTCACTAATGGTAAGATTGCTTTGTCAGATGTTCAGGCTGCTTATGACAAGGTTATTGACAGTTTAGCTGCACACAATGCCGTCATTACATCAAATGAGAAACAACTAATTGTTGCTGATATTTCATTAAAAGAAGCAGATGATAATAGGGTAATATTAGAATTAACATCAGGTTTTGGAACTGATGGAACAGCTGGATTTGGTAATGACTACTCTTGGTACTGGGGTTGGGATCTTGGCAGGTGCGATGGTTCAGGTCTTGGAACTGGTATAGATGCTGCTAACAAAATTGCCTATCTTGCTAATATGATGATATCTGTACCTGTAGGAAGTTCATATTACACAAGCGTATCCGAAATCGAAGTATGGTATTGGGACGTGCCAACAAACAATAATCCGTATGGAGAATATTTGCTATTTCATGATTTTCAAGAAAACACTTTAAATCATCATTGTTTATCTGAACCTGAAATTTCGTTTTATGCGAATGCACTAGGTACAATAGCAAATATGTATAAACCAACAAGCAAAAGTCTAATAAAATTCTATGCTTGGGATGAGACATCATTTTTGTTGTGTGGAGGGAACGACTGTTGGGACATGTGCCATGTCGTAAAAATAAAATATGGTATTTGGCATATTAAAAGTGATGAGTTTTAAAGTAAAGTAGTGAACTAACTAATAACCTGGTGAATAGACTATTCACCGGGTTTAATTTGTATTAAAATGAAAACACTTCAAGTTTCACTCTTTTTTGTTATATTAATTTTCAGCAAAGATTTAATTGCACAGAATTCATTTGAGAATTTAATTTCAAAACATGAAGACCAAATTATAAATAAAGTTATCCAAGATAATGAAGGAAATTTTATAATGATAGGTCGTATAGAAAATACTGCAACTTTGGTATCTGATGGTTATTTAATAAAGATAGACAGTTACGGCAACATAATTCAAGAAGTTAATATTAGCTCGGTTGACAACCTGGCGTCTATGTTTTTCAATGTCCATTTATTTAACGATCATTATTATATTTTGGGTGCTATACAGGGTAGCGGTCCTGATTTTTTAAGAATTTGGTATCTGAAGCTGAACAGCAATTTAGAAATAGAGGAAGAAAGGTTTATGAATACTCCTCAGAATAGATGGATTTCACACATGAACTCAAAAATAGATTCTGATACAAATATCATAATTACAGGCTATACAACAAGCCTTGACGGAATATATACCTATGATAATAACGCGTATTTTTATAAAATGAATTTGGCAGGAGATTCACTAAATTCAAAGTTCTATACATCATTCATACCTCTTCATTTTTCCTTCGATATTATAGAAAGTACTGATAGTTCAAAATACTACGCCTTTGTAAGCCATTTTACGAATATTTTTGGAGTTTCAGGTCAAATACTAACGATGAATAAAAACCTTGATAGTATTGCGATCAATCCTATTCCAATGCAAGTTTATGATTTTTATTCTCCCGTTTATTTAAATCAAGACACAATTATTATATGTGGGAAGCGGGGTGCTGAACCTCCAAATGATTATATGCTAAATGTAGTAACCATAACAGAGTCATTTGAACTCGTTGATTATAATATGTTTAAGAAAGTTGACCTGCGTGAACACCCGGCAATGTTCGATGGGGTTAGTAAAAATGGAAACAATATATATGTAGGCGGAACCTCAAATTTGGATTATGCCAATCCTTTTTGGAGTACATTCGACTCCTGGTTTCACCTAATAAAAATCAATCCTGACATTTCTCCTATTTGGGAATATTGGTATGGTGGCGATGCGTATTATCATTTATACAATATTCTTGCAACAAATGATGGAGGCTGCATAATGGTTGGTACTCGGTATGATTACAAATCACAAAATCAAGAAAGAGACATCTACATAGCCAAAGTAAACAGTGAAGGGCTGATAGTATGGACACAGGAGATTCCAATTGGCAGGCAAGAAACAACGATTTATCCAAACCCGGGATTAAACCGGATAAATATTAAAACAGACAACAAAGAACTGACCTTTGAGTTGATAAATTTAAACGGTCAATATGTGATTAGGGAAAATGTTAACAATCTTAAAACAATAAACACAGGATTTTTAAATTCTGGAATCTACTTTTATAGACTTATTGACAATGAAAATGAAATTCTTGAAACCGGAAAATGGATAAAAAAATAAAGAGCCTTACGATTTGCAATCAACGCTTCCTGCTTACAAACTATACTCCCTACCCGAATCTAGTTTTTGCTTGATTTTATTGCCTCGAGCATTCGTGTGGCAGTAGTTTACTTTTGTCAGGACAAAATACTTTTAAACCCGCGGCATTTATAGCTATTCGTGAGTTTTCCAAGTCGTGATAATCAATCAAGCCAGTTCAAACTTGGTAGGCCATGAGGAGAGAATGAAGGAATTCCACCAATCCTCCATCACCCCAACTAAATAAACCGCACGATTCCTCTGCCACACTTTCGGCATGGGAATCTTTTCTCAATTCAATTTGCAGTTTAAGAAAGTTCATGAAAAATTCAGACTGCATCCCGCTGTTTAAAATTATTGCGTAGATTTGGTCATAATTCAAGTGAAAACACCCATGAAATTCATCCAAAAATCATGAAAGTTAACATAATGTTGAGCGCGTTTTGACGATTTTCTCGAAAAAAATGAAAATATAAATAACACGATATCAGTCGGTTACAAATTAATAAAAAAAAATTCGTTTTTTTTTCGAAAAAAGTGATGCGTTTTGGCATTTTTGGACACTATGGGTGTAGAGAATGGTAGTTCTTCTAAATCTATAATTATGATTATGAAAAAATTATTATTTAATGTTGCACTTAGCTTGATATCCTTTTTTCTGATAAGTCAGTCTTTTGATTACTGTACATTACTTTTCCACCAAAATATTAATTATTCAAAATTGATTTTATTTATTAGCCTTCTTGGTTATTCTCATTTGTTTTATTTTTCGCATTTCTTCAATAAGCAATTTGTTCCTTATTGTAAAACAAATTGCATCTTTAAGCTGGGGAAGAATAAGTTCATAAGTATGAAGCCATCTTGAGGCAAACACCTTGGGGTGGCTTAAAACATCAGAAAAAATCAACAATTTTTTGAACCAAAAATCACTCAATCATGAAAAAATTAATTATCGTTTTTTTTACTGTCATATTAAGCAATGCTTTGTGTACGCAAACTGTTTACCAGACTTATACCGTTACAGGCATTGAAACATGGGATTTGACAACACATCCGAATGGTGTTGATATTGAAGAGCAACTGATTATAGAAGACAGTGCGCTTTTAACTATACATGACCTCACGGTTAGATTTGACCCCTATAATGCCTGGGATGGTAACGTTGAAGTTAAAGCTGGAGGTAAATTAGCTGCTTATAATACTACTTTCCAAAACAGAGGTTCCTATTTTAAGTTTTAAGTTATGAAGTACTTTTTTATAAACTTAATTTTCATTTCCTTATTGCCGCTTTATACACAAGCACAGCTATGGGAGCATTATTACGGGAAACCCAACCCCAGCTCCAGTGAATTTTCCAGTTTTTTGATTGAAACCTATGATAAAGGGATTATTACAGGAGGAACATCCAGAGTTTTATATGCTGATTCCCACACCTGGCTTATTAAGCTCGACAGAAATGGTGACTCGCTTTGGTCAAAAACAATAAAAAGCAATTATACGAATCAAGTACATAGTATTGTCAATACTGTTGATGGTGGCATTGCAGGCTGTGGTTCAATATATATTGACTCCTCAGCATGGTTATCAAAACCCTTTGCCTTTAAACTGGATGCTTGTGGTGAGTTGGAATGGTGTACTTATTTTGAGACTGACAGGTTATTACCCTGGGCACAAAATATTGTGGTCACCGATGACAGCAGCTTTTTAATTACACTGAACAGTTATGGCGATTATGATACAGAAAATACTTTCCTCGCTAAGCTTGATGCAAATGGGCAACAGCTATGGGCCAAACCGGTGATAAACCCGGATATATATACTGATGTAGCCGTTCCATATAGCCAAACCTTATTAAAGACGAAAGCAGGTAACTATCTGCTGAGCGGGAAAGGTTACTGGCGTTATAAACCGGAGGACTCTGTTTATTGGCTCAGGCCGTTTTACGCGCTTTATGATGAGGCCGGAAACGAGCAATGGATAACTCCCTTTGGCATAGCCGATTCACTATTGGGCAAAGGTTACGCATGTATTGAGATGGAAAACGGTCATTTTTTTTGCGCTGCAAGGCACCTTTTTTATGGATCAAATATTCAGCATGGCTTTATCATTGAACTGGACAACGATGGCAATGTGCTGAATCACAGGAGTGTGGAGCCAAACGAAATAGACGAAAACTGCAACAGTATGTTTTTTAAGGATATTGAGCAGCTTGGCGACACACTGGTCTTAGCAATGCCCTACCTGCCAAACCCAAATTATGAAGGTTATCCGTCTGTTCTAAGTTTAGGGATGGATGTTTTTAACGAAGAATTGCCCCTGCTTAACCTCAGAGCATTTGAGGATAAGTGGGGTATGCTGCACATCATTACGAAAACTAGTGACAATAAGGTTATTTCAATAAAAACACAACAAGACCAGTCTGCAGCTTCCTATACAGATCTGTATTTGTTAAAAATGAATGCAATGTTGGCAACAGATAGCATACGCCCGGATAATAGTATTTACGACAGCCTTTGTCCACATCCGATAAGTCATGGGGAGGTTTTTCTTGATAACTGGCATATTATACCCGGCATCAACGAGTTGTCAAATCCTTCTCAAAACCTCCGACCAAACAAACTAACTTTTCGTGTTCAGCCTAATCCGGGTAAAGGCAGGATAAATTTACAGTTTGACAAAATAAATGAAAGCGGCCAAATTGATATATACATTTATAGCACTCACGGAAGTTTGCTTATCAATCTGCCTAACTATAATCCAGGCAGCAGCATTGATGTCACTTCACTTCCAAAAGGGGTTTATATTATACAGGTTCTCAAACAAGGTTATGCACCCGGTACTCAAAAAATGATTAAATATTAAAAAGATGCTATGAATTCAAGAAAATATTTCGTTTTGTTACTTTTGCTTTTCCCTTTAATTTCAATGGGTCAGAAAGGATTAAGTCTTCTGCCTAAAGCTGATGTAAAATTCCATGAAAAAACCATCATTTATCTTATACCATTCGATGCCAATGAATCCATAGCACCACTTAGCTTTCCCCAGGTATTCCGAACGGAATATCTCCATACAATGCCACACAAAGCTCGTTTTGATGATTTGGAAACAATGCTTCAATACCTGCTCACAATAAATCCTGAACAGACAGATTATGATGAATCCATCCTTTTTTTGCGTGCTATGGCATTTTACAAAATCAGGAGCAAAAACATGACTTTGAAGATGCCTGCTGAACTTGATAGTTCGTTAAAGCACTTCGCTAAACATTCTGACGAGACAATTGCCTTTTTTGCCAAACAAATACTTGAAATTTAATCCAATTTTCGTAAAATTTAATACCCCCAGTTCCCATGAAAAAATTACTCTTGATCATCGCAATTAGCTTAGTTGGAACCCAGCTATTTGCACAACTTCAAAACTCCCATGCCTTTACCGTCGGATCTCCGGATGGCGTAACTATTTGGTGGGATGCATACAGCGATCAATTAGAGGTGGAGGGATGCTATCTCTATAAAAAAGTAAGCTTCATTGATGAATACGAATTGCTCACAACCGAGATACTTGTTTCGTCTGATTCTTTATTTAGTTATATAGATACCGGCACTTTCGATCCGGAATATCCGCCCATCTATGCCATTCATATCCAAACAGCCGACAGCACCTATATTATTGATAAGGTCTTTGGTTTTAAGGATATTTCTTATGAAGTAGTAAGTGATAACAAGGTCGAAATGAGGCTCACCGGTTGGAACACTACGCTATGCTGTAGCATGGCAAAACTGTGGCTT
This sequence comes from Bacteroidales bacterium, assembly GCA_023229135.1. Classification (GTDB taxonomy): domain Bacteria; phylum Bacteroidota; class Bacteroidia; order Bacteroidales; family F082; genus UBA5536. Next base: position 17,614 of record JALNZT010000052.1, on the reverse strand, counting down.
GATGGAGTGTTCGTTGGAGATTATTCGTATGACAATCCTTTTGCTTATGTCTTTGACCTAACTGGTATTCCGTCCCCAAACTTTGAAGTCTATCTTAGTTTTGAAGACAATAGCGGGCTTGCAGCTTATACCGAATTTAAAACCACAGGAACCTATTTGTTTTATATTTTAAACTCGGTAGGCAGTCCTGAGTTCGCAACAGTCAATGCTTCATTTAAAATGTTTCCTAATCCGACTACTTCGCAAGTCAGCCTTCAATTGCCGGAAAATATCTCACCTGAAAACGTTGTTGTAGAAGTGTTCAGTACTTCGGGACAGAAACTGATTGACTTCATGCCAGATGCCGATTTGGTGACAATAGATGCCTCTAAATTGCCGTCAGGAGTGTATTTGGTAAGGTTATTTGACGGGAAACAATGGTATTGGCAGAAATTGGTTGTTAAGCGTTAATTTAGGTCGCATATAAAAAACGAGAAAAATCCTGACATAACAAGCCGCTGAACGACCAAAGAAGCTGTAACTCGTCCTGAAATATGTTTACGGGTTTATGGGATAAAACTCGTCAACTCTTGAACTCATCAACTCCACCACTCCCAACTAAATAAACCGCACGATTCCTCTGCCATACTTTCGGCATGGGAATCTTTTCTCAATTCAATTTGCAGTTTAAGAAAGTTTATGAAAAATTCAGACTGCATCCCGCTGTTCAAAAATTATTGCGTAGATTTGGTCATAGTTTAAGTAAAAACACCCCTAAAATTCATCCAAAAAACATGAAAGTTAACATAATGTTGAGCGCGTTTTTGAGATTTTTTCAAAAAAAGTGAAAAAATAAACTACACGTTATCAGCTTATTACAAATTATTTGAAAAAAAAGTTGATTTTTTTTCAAAAAAAGTGATGCACTTTCGCGTTTTCTGACATATTAAGGGTGAAGAGAATGGTAGTTCTTCAAATTTTAAAAAAAATGATTTATGAAACGATTATTATTTACGGTAGCGTTTAGCATGAGTGCTTTTCTTTTGGTAGGTCAGCATTATGTTGACGGCACACTACTTTACCACCAAAAGTCGGAATATCCGATTCCGGAAGTGGAGGCCACTTTATATGATGCGTCGGGAAATGTTGCTGGCGTAGCAACAACTGACGTAAATGGTTATTTTTCATTTGACAATGTGCCTGAAGGGGTGTATCAGCTGGGTTTTGAAACAAACCTGGAAGGAGCCACCGTGGGCATAAACGATGCACTAAACGTGTTGTACCATATCCTTGGTATTCGTAGTTTTACGCCCATGCAATTGATTGCGATGGATGTAACAGCTGATGGTCAGGTAAATATGGCCGATTTCAACTTTATTCTTATCCAGTATTTTATATTTGGTAGGGATTTTCCTGCCGGCGATTGGGTGTTTGAAGATGTAGAAGTAAGCACTTCCAGCAGAGAAGGAGCCATCACAATTGGAGGTAGCCGAACGGGAGATACTGAGGGGATTTTGGTGCCTACAGGTCGCGATGTTTTCATGCCTTATCAAATTGAAAACGCTGGTTTTGCCTACGTGGCAAAAGGAGATTTGATACATCTTCCTTTAAACCTGAAAGCAGTAAATCAGGAGTTTATGGGTTATGGTCTCGTTGTTACTTTCGATCCAAGCCTGGTTGAACTGGTAAATGTTGAGCCGGCCGGTGCTGATGCGCAGTTTAGCGTGAAAGGAAACGAAGTAAGGATGAGCTGGCTTAACACAGCATTAGACCGGGAAAACATCCAACAGGAAACCCTGGCAACTTTCACGGTTCGTTTGTTAACGGATAAACTTCCTGCTGATGGAAACGCGTTCGTGGTGCAGCCCGAAAGCCATGTCATCAATACTTCCGGTGAAAAAATGACTTACCTGAGTTTTGAAATGCCGGGCATAAAAAGCACGAATACCAATAGCTTTGCTGTTTATCCCAATCCTGCCACGGATTTCGCGAAGCTTTCTTTTGAGCTGGAAGACGCAGCCATGCTCGAATTGTACATCACAAATGCAGCTGGTCAACTTGTTGATCAAATTCAATTAAACGGAATAAAAGGCCTGCAAACAAAGCAAATTAGTGTGGCAGCACTTCCAGTAGGACATTATCAGTTGGTCCTCATTAACTCGAAAAGCAAGCAAACCCTTGTTAAGCAAAAGCTACTCATCCATTAGTGTTTTGTTTAGCAGACTGATAGCGTGGGGGAGGTGCAAACTTCCTCCACGTTTTTTTTTTAATTGTGTGGTTTTTTACTCAAACATCTTCGCATTTTTACTACTTTCGTGGCTTTTAACCCAAAAGGGAATGCTTGTTAAGTTGCGCTTGTTGATTTTGTTAGTGGTTATCTGTTTGACTTGCTTTGGTGCAACTGCTTTGCCGTATAATACAATTGATACGATTGCTACTTATACAGCAGATAAACACTTAGCGCTGCGCTACAGCAGCCAGACACAACCCGACAGTGCGATATTTTATTTTCAAAAAGCATTGGAACGATCCCCGGCGATTGACAGCACTGCAGCTGTTCTGCTATACCTGGCCGAAGAATACCGCATCCAGAGGGAAAATGAGAAAGCCTTAAAGTATATCATGCAGCTTGAATTGATTATTGATGAAGGCGAATATACTGACAAGCAATTGTTCTATCAATTTTTGCACTTGAAAGGAAAATTATATTCTGACACAGGCCGCTACCGGGAAGCCATTGCTTTATTCGATTCTGCTATACGATTTATTGAAGAAACTATTGGCAGGGATGCACCCAGTCTTATTAAAATCGTCAATTACAAGGGGGTTACAGCCTATTTCATGGGGAATCAGGAGTTGGCTATGCAAGCGTATAAGAAAGCACTGCGTATCGCGCTTAAAAACGAAATGAAGAATATTGACCTGGCAGATATTTATCAGAATATCGGCATCGGTTATATCTATAAAGGTAGTTTTGATAGCGCACTTTTATACCTGAATCAATCGAAAAACTTATACGAAGCACTTTTCCCGGAAGATGATCCCGTTTTGAGTGGTTTTTATATTAATTATGGCCGAATATTGAGCATGGCAGGCGATGTAGGCAGTGCTTATGACTATTACCTGAAGGCCGAGAAAATAATGGATGTGCACAATTTGGAGAATGATATTCTAAATGGACATCTACAGGTTAATATTGGGAGCTATTTACACTTAAAAAATGACTATGAAAAGGCGTTAATTTATTTTTTAAATGCTCAAGATATTTATAGAAAGAACTATGAGTCAAATCACCCTTTCAATATTACGGTATCGAATAATCTAGCTACTATTTACAACCAACTCGGTGACTTTGATAAAGCACAACAGATTGCCGGTGAGGCACTTGAACAAGTAACAAGCCCAATTACAAAAACGCAATTAATCAGAAATATTGCCCGAGCGCAGGCGGGCAAACTTCAACAGGAATTAGCTATTAAAAGCTATCTCAAGGCAATTGAAATATCAAATAAGGAGCTGGGTGCCAAGCATTTTGAAACGGCAAATTCTCATGTAATTTTGGCCGATTATTATTGGGAGCTTACTAATTATCAGGAAGCATATAAAAATTATGTTATTGCCTATCAAATATTTGAAATGATTTTTGGCCATGGCGATACGGAACTTGCTGATGTGCTGTTAAAACAGGCAATCTGCGAGTTGCACCTGACGAACTACGAGCATGCTTTGGCATTGATAAAAGATGCCGAATCAAATCTATTGTATTATGTTTCGGATTCTTCAGGGCAGTCAACAACTACAAATAGTTTCACAAACATCAGGTTAGCAGATGTTTATTACTGGTGGGGAAAACTTTATCACCGTTGGTACGAGCAGCAAGCTGACCCTCAAAAATTGAAAAACAGCCTAAATTATTTTCATAAAGCCACAAAACTACTTGATCAGGTAGGGCTTTATATAACTGACGAAAGCCGGATATTATTGAATCAGGATATTCGCGACAAGCTAAATGAAGCTTTCGTAGTTGCTGCTAAATTAAATACTATTAGCGGCGAAAACAGCTATATTCAGGATGCTTTTTATTTTTCGGAAAAGAGCCGCGCCGCGGTATTGCTGTCATCTATCAGGAAATCAGAAGCTATGCAGCTATCCGGCATCAACGATTCTATTGCAAAAAGAGAATCCAATTTAAGAGAAGATTTATCGCTGATCCAAAAGCTGAAATACGAAGAACAGCAAAAAAGTTTTCCCAATGAATTTAGGCTTGCTTTTCTGGAAAAAAAGCAATTGGAAATTATGCGCGAAATAGAGCAGCTTACGAACTATATCCAACAGAACTATCCTGATTACAATGCTTTAGCGTTTAGTGCAGAAGTGGTATCGCTAAGTGATATTCAACAAAAAATTCAGCCTGACGAAACTTTAATTGCCTATATTTTGGCTAAAAAACAGGCTTATGCTATTGTGGCTGATCACACTTCCAGTCACATCATTCCGCTAAGTGATACTGATTCTGTTTTGGATATGACGGATCAATTGCTGTCACAGCTCAAAACTGATTTTGGACAGCATGGCCGCGTTGATTTTAATCGTTTTAGCCACAGCTCAAACGGTTTATATAAGGCATTGGTAGCTGATCTGATTCCGTTCATTGGGCATAAAAGATTAATTATTATTCCAGATGGAAGACTGGGTTATTTACCTTTTGAATTGTTAATCAGTGAGGCACAAAATGATACTACCAAAATTGATTACCGTTCGCTTAATTACCTGGTAAAGAAATATGCTATTTCCTATCAGTACTCGGCTACTATTGGCTTTGGAAGTCAGTCGAAAAAATCACAAGCCAACGGTAAGGTGCTGGCAGTAGTGCCGGATTACAGTAATTTCAGTGCTGTTGATTTGGTGGGAAGAAAGCATATTCAATTGAATGAGCTGCCATTTGCAAAAGAAGAGTCTGACGCGGTATTAAGTCATTATAACGGATATCTGGCATTAGGTGCTGAGGCTACCAAACAAGCCTTCTTAGAGGATGCGTCAAACTACAGTATTCTACACCTGGCGATGCACACAATAATCGACGATGAAAACCCGATGTATTCGAGGCTTATTTTTCAGCAGCAGAGCGATAGCATTGACTTTTATGCCCTGGGAACCTATGAGCTCTTTGGATTGCGTTTAAACGCCTCTATGGCGGTGCTCAGCGCATGCAATACCGGTTATGGTAAGTTGAGGCAAGGGGAGGGGATAATGAGCCTGACGCGCGGTTTTGTGCATGCAGGCGTGCCATCTATTGTAATGACAAACTGGGAAGTGAATGACCAGGCCAGCGCACAACTGATGGAAAGCTTTTATAAATATTTGAGCGAAGGAATGGACAAAGATCTGGCACTGCAAAAAGCTAAGACTGATTTTCTTGCACAAGCCAATCAACTAAAAGCGCATCCCTATTTTTGGGCTTCTTACGTGATCATAGGAAATACTGAACCCATTGATTTCCCAATATTTAGCGAAAGACTCATTGTTTTACTTCTGTCTGGCTTTTTAATTGTAATTCTGATGTTTGGGTTTATGGCCTACAACAGACGTCGAAAATCCTCTAAGCGCTTATAAGTCATTGCTTCATGATTGCCAGCGGTATAATTGTTAAACGATTTCGTTGGCAGCATCGTGTTTCGAGGGCGAGACTACATGATAATTCCACGAAGTCTCGTATGTACGGGACTACGCGGGACGTAAAATAAAAAAAAAGTGCCGGTTACGGTAGACCCTAACCTGCACTTTGAAAATTATAGGTTTTTAAAAGAAAACAATAGAAAAAACGATTATTCCACTTTCATCTCTTTCAGGATTTTTAGCGACCTGGTTTTATAAACGCCATTATCAGCAGCAATTTCTTTGAAGTTTTTAATGGCGAGTTCGCGCTTTCCTGTCTTTAGGTAACATAGGCTTTGATACCACGCTGCCTGATCGATGAAAAGGTTATCGTTATGTTCAACAATGAACTGGAACTTATAAATTGCCTCGTCAAATTCGCCTAGCTCTATTAGCGAAAGGCCTGTATACAGCTTGCCCATCAGGTTGTTAGGTGATTTTTCGAACATTTCGATAGCTGCGTCGTAGTTATGCAGTTCATAAAGCTGCATACCATCGAGCACAGGCTGTTCCATAGTGTTGCTGGCCGAGCGAACCGCAAAAGCAGCAGATTCTGTTTGAAAATAAGTCTCAAAAAGTTTCTGATTGCTGTTTTGAGTTCTGATACTCAGAACGCCAAAGCCTGCAGCAGCAAGAATAATGAGGCTGGCCGCGATTGCCCAGCTTCGTTTAAAGCTGCGTATTCGCTTGTTAGCTGTATTTTGCTGCGCTTTGTGGATGTTGTTTAATTCTTTCATAAACATCTGCTTTTTGTTATCGGTGATGTCTTGTTTAACGGCCATAAAAAGCTCAAACTGTTTTTTTAGGTCAGTATCCGCTTCCAGGGATTTTTTAAACTCCCAAAGGTCGCCCTCTTCAAGTTCACCGTTGATGTAATCCTCAAATTTATCAAGGTCTTTCATAGTCGGATAAGTTTTTGTAATCCGGATCATTTTCAATCCGTTCAATTAATTTTCTGATACATTTCCGCCGCTGGTTGAAAACAGCTCGATTTGAATGGTAGTTCAATTTTTTTGCTATTGATGCTGTCGTTATTCCTAAAGCGGAAAATTTGATAAGCATTATACACCGCTCATCTAGTTGGGAAAGATATTTATGAGTCAGTCGATTAATCACCTGATTGTATATTGTTTCCTGAAGCTTCTCAGTTTCATCATCAGGGAGGTATTTCAACTCGTCATAAACTAAATCTACGCCAACTTTCCATTTTCGTAATAGACCGAACCAGACATTGCGGGTAAGGCTAAAAAAGAACTGTGGAAAAGGGACGCTTAATTTGAAATCCGGTTTTTGAGAATAATCATAAATCACGCCCATCACATCCTGAAAAACATCCCAGGCATCGCTTTCGCAACCCTTTCGGTTTTCAATATATTTATGCACCTGCGGAAAGTAGGTGTCGTAAACATATTTAAGGATGATCCGGTCATGGGTTTTTATACCCTCCAGGATTTCAAAAGAACTAAATTTCGTCTCCTCTTCACCCATAATATGTCAGAAAATTGAAATAGTCATCAAAAAATATTTTCAAAAACTTCAAAAACCGCTGTAATGTACTGTATATCAACATTATCTGTGTTGATAAAAAAACCTTAGTTAACATAATGTTTTTAGGGTTTATTACCACAAACATACTAAAACCCATCGGAAATTTTTTAATTTTACACAAAAATTATTATTGATGTTAAATCAGCCGTCGAAAAACATTAAATGTCTTCTAGCAATGAAGCTGAAATTAGCTTTACTGCTTCTGTTGATACTGCTTTCTATTTTTGTTAAGTCGCAGGATGCTAAAGTATTAAGAATCGGGTTTTATAATGTCGAAAACTTTTTTGATCCATTTGTTGATTCCACTCGGGAGTACAACGAGTTCACCGAACAGGGCGAACAGCGTTGGAATTATTTCCGTTATAAGAAAAAACGTACAAACATGTATAAGACCATTATGGCAATGGGTGCCGGAAAACCCCTGAGTCTGTTGGGTCTATGCGAGATAGAAAATGATTTCGTGTTGCGGGATTTAATTTTTAGCACACCTTTAAAGCAGTTTAATTACCAGTACATTAACTATCCTTCGCCCGATAGGAGAGGGATTGATGTGGGAATTATTTATCGGCCTGAGCAATTGCGCCTGATTTATAGTGAGCCCATTCCATTGAAGGATCCTGAAAATCCACGTTTTAGGTCGCGTGATATGCTGTATGCTTCTTTCTTGGTTGAAGACACCGATACGATTCATGTTTATGTCAACCATTGGCCATCGCGCTGGGGCGGAGAGATTGCCACTAAACCCCTTAGAATGCTTGCAGCCAAACGCTTGCGTCACCACCTGGATTCTATCCGTGAAAACGTGAACCCGCATGCCAACTTTATCATCATGGGCGATTTTAATGATACACCCGATGAAGTCAGTATCACGCAGGGACTTAGGGCTTTGCCGATAGAAGAAGTTGCTGACGAAGGAGATTTAGTGAATCTATTTACGCCGCAGCGTGATTTGGGCTATATCGGAACACTCAAATATCAGTATAACTGGCAGATTTTTGATATGCTCATTGTCTCACAATCGCTTTACAAGGCCAAAAAAGGCATGCATTATAAGCCGGGTAGCGCTCAAATTTTCCATGCACCCTTTTTGTTTGTCGAAGACGAACGCTATATGGGAGACAAATTGTTCCGTACATATATCGGGCCTAAATACCAAGGTGGTTTTAGCGATCACCTGCCAATATATATGGATTTGCTGGTTGGAGAGGAATAGGAAGAATTTCGTCAAGCTCCTGTCCTTTTTATGGGAGCAGGAGGAACTTAGTGAAGTTCTTGTGCTGTCAAATAATACATGAGTTTATGGGTTCAAGCGTTGACGGGGCTGGGTTGAAGCGTTCCAAGGTTTGCATTTCCTCTCCCGCCAATTGGGAGATTGGACGATGAAAAGTTAAACATTACGCGAAACGACTTTTGAACATCCGAAGGACTTCAAAATGTCGATTAGAAGACCGAAACATATTTCTATACTATTGAAATAGTGTGATAAGGCACGGATTTCAAATCTGTGCCAGCGCCTTGACAGAACAGTATTTAGTTTTATATATTGGTTTAATTAAAGGTCAAACGTCGAATTAAAAATACGAGAAGAATACTTCTAAACTTTTGATTTACAGATTTTATTTAGAAACACCGGAATATCTTCCAGCTTGAGAATTTGATCCACAAAGCCGGTGTTAATGGCGGCTTGCGGCATGGCAGCTGCTTCGGCAGTGTCGGGGCTTTGGGCAATGGTGTAGCCGCCTTTTTGTTTGATTCGTGCTATTCCTTTGGCGCCATCGTGATTGGCTCCGGTGAGGATTATTCCAATTAACTGATTTTTATATGCTTCGGCGGCGGTTTCAAAAAGTACGTCAATGGAAGGGCGTGCAAAATTTACTTTTTCCTCCACATTTAGGCTCAGCGTGAAATCTTCTTCTACTAAAAGATGAAAATTAGGAGGAGCAATATATACATAGCCTCGTAAAATTACTTCTTTTTCGTCAGCTTCTTTTACGGTGAGTTGGGTAAACTGATTTAAAAACTGTACCAAATAATTATCCGAGTTCGGGCTCAAATGCTGGGTCACAATAATCGGCGTGTCAAACGAAGCGCTAAACCCGCTGATGATGATTTTTAAAGCATGCAAACCGCCTGCTGATGAACCGATTACAATAGCTTGATAAGGCATAACTCAGATAAATTTTTTTTGATAAATTTTTTGTTCACCATCAATGGTTTTGTAGCTGTTTTCAATAGGCGAAAAGAGGATGTTTTCTTTGGAACCTAAACCCAAAAATCCACCTTTTATCAGGCTTTCTGAAAAAAGCTGAAGCACTTTGTTTTGCAAGCTTCGGTTGAAATAGATCAAAACATTTCGGCAGATAATCAGGTGTGCCTCAGCAAAAACACTATCGGTCACCAGGTTATGTTCAGCAAAAACAATGTTTTTTTTCAGTGAAGCATCAAAAATAACATTGTCATAGCGTGCAGTATAATAGTTGCTAAATGAGTTCTTTCCGCCAGCTTCTTGGTAGTTCATGGTGTATTCCTTGATGCGGGAGGTAGGATAAATGCCACGTTTGGCTGTTTCCAGCACATCGGTATTAAAATCCGTGGCATAAATTTGAGAGCGTTCATACAAGCCCTCTTCATGCAACAAAATGGCGAAAGAATATACTTCCTCGCCAGTGGAACAGCCAGCATGCCATATCTTTAAATAAGGATAGGTTTTGAGCAGTGGTATAACTTCTGTTCTCATTTTGGCGTAAAACGCCGGATCTCGAAACATTTCGGTAACATTGATTGACAAGCCGCGCAATACTTCCTGAAAAGTCTGCTCGTCATAGAGCAACAGATGCTGCAATTGTGAAAATGATTGCAATTCATGCTGTTTAATTCTGCTATAAAGCCTGCGTTTCACGTGAGCCCGGCTATAGTCTCTGAAGTCGTAACCATATTTTCTAAAAATGGCTTCGAGTAGCAAATCCAGCTCAATATTTGAAGTGGTCTCATCAGGGGAAGCCAAATTCTTAGACATTTTTTATAAGCTTAAATTGAGTGTTATCAGGCATTGTACAGCCAAACACGTAATAATGAAATAAGTTTAGCCGTATCAACCGGCTTGCTTAAATATTCATTGGCACCTGCCGCCAGGCATTTTTCACGGTCGTCTTTCATGGCTTTGGCGGTGAGTGCAATGATGGGCAATTTTTTATATTTCTTTTCCTTTCGGATAAGCTGCATGGCTTCGTAGCCGTCCATTTCGGGCATCATAATGTCCATTAATACCAGATCAATATTTTTGGCAGCCTTCAGTTTATCGATTCCTTCGCGGCCATTCTTGGCGAAAACAACGTTCATTTCGTAGTTCTCCAACACGCTTGTGAGTGCAAAAACATTGCGCATATCATCATCCACGATAAGGATATTTTTATTGTTCAAAACATCTTCACGCACTTGAATTTTGCGCAGCATTTCTTGTTTTTTCTTCGATAAATTGGCCTCCACCTGATGCAGAAAGAGTGTGGTTTCTGACAATAGCCGTTCAAACGAGCGTGCTCCTTTTAGCACAATGCTATTGGCATATTGTTGTAGCATTAAATCCTCCTCACGTGTTAGTTCCTGTGCTGTATAAACCACTACGGGCAGGTTTTGGGTTTTGTCGCTTTCCTTGATGGCTTCCAAAAGCTCAAAGCCGGTCATGTTTTTTAGGCCGAGGTCTAAAATCATGCAGTCAAAATGTGTTGAGGTAATTTTTTCAAGGGCTTCTTCACCTGAGGCAACGGCCACAATTTCTACGTTTTCGTCTTTCATCAGGTTGGCGATGCTTTTACGCATACTCAGCTCATCCTCAACGATAATCAGTCGTTTCAGCGGGTTAGCTATCACTTTTTCGATAAAAGAGAATACTTCATCAAGGGATTCTTTGCTTACAGGCTTACTCAAATAACCAATTGCGCCTTGTTTGAAATGCTCGATAGATTTATCGGCTGCTGAGACATAATGCACCGGAATATGGCGGGTGCGCGAATTTTGTTTTAGACGCCGCATCACCTCGTATCCATCGATTCCCGGAAGGCCAATATCCAGTATCACAGCATGTGGCTGATAAAAATCAGCAAAGTGCAATCCCGATTCGCCGTCGTGCGCTATCAGGCATTTGAAGCGGTGTTCATGCGCCAGATCATACAACAGTTTGGTAAAGTTTTTATCGTCATCAATGATGAGCAACACCAAATCACCTTCCATGATACTGTTTCGGTCGTCGTTGGTTTCTTCCAGTGCTTTTAGTTGGATCTCTTGCTGCTCTTTAGTAGCTTGTGACGTTGTTATTTCTAGATGCTGTTCCGTCGTAAGCGCTTCAGCGACTTGTGGTTCGGTTTTGATTTCCGACAGTGCATCAATGGCGTTATTTATGCCAATATATTTTTCAGGCAGAATTATCGTGAAGGTTGTGCCTTCACCTTCTTTGCTTTCCACTTTAATTTCACCGTCGAGGATTTCGGAGAAGCCTTTGGATATACTCAATCCCAGCCCGGTGCCGCCATATTTACGACTTGTGGTGCCATCGGCTTGCTTGAAGGCCTCAAAAATCAATTGAAGTTTGTTTTCAGGAATACCGATGCCGGTGTCTGTAACGGAAAACGCTACGCTATTTTCGCTCGATAAATGTTGGTGGTAAAACTTGGTATCTTTAGCCGGACGGAAGATATTTAGCGAGATGCTGCCTTCGTGCGTAAACTTAATTGCGTTGGAATAGAGGTTTTTAATGATTTGATGAAAGCGCTGAACGTCGGTCTGGATAGATTCTGGAAGGTCATTGGAAATATTGACGAAAAGAGAAAGGCCTTTTTTCTCGGCAACTGGCTCAAAACTTTTCTTAATAAAATAAGACAAGTCTTCGAGGTACATGTTTTCTATATACAGCTCGATTTTTCCTGATTCTACCTTGCTTAAGTCCAGGATCTCGTTGATAAGTTCCAGCAAGTCGCTGCCTGAACCGTTGATGGTTCGGGCGTATTCCAGTTCTTTTTCGTCTAAGTGTTTCTTTTTATTTTCGGCCAGCAACTGCGAAAGTACCAAAATGCTGTTTAAGGGTGTGCGCAACTCATGCGACATGTTGGCCAAAAACTCTGATTTATATTGTGAGGCCTGTTGTAAGTCGCGGGCTTTTTGTTCAATCTCTTTCCGTGCCGTTTCCAGCTCCTGATTTTTCTGGTTAATGGCATCGCGTTGAATTTCAAGTGCTTTTGTGCGTTCCTCAAGCTCTTCGTTGGTGACTTTCAACTCTTCTTGTTGCGTTTGCAGGCTTTCCTCCGAAATTTTTAAAGCTTTGGTTTGTTCTTGCAGCTCTTCATTGGCTTGTCGCAGTTCTTCCTGTTGCACCTCTAACTCATTGGCCTGATCTTGTGTCTGGGTAAGCAATTTTTTTACCGTTTCGGCTGCCAAAACAGTTTTGATAGCGATGGCAATATTGGATTGGCTCAACTCCAGGAAAGTCAGTTTGAGTTCATCAAATGGATTTATAGTCGCGTATTCTATCACGCCATATGTTTTGCCATCGTGCACCAAGGGGTACAATACGTATTGTTTGGGTTGCAAAGTACCCTCACCAATTTCAATATTTTGAATATGCGCGTTTTCGTTCAGCAGCATTAATTGTTGATCTTTGGCCACCTGGCCAATAAGTCCTTCGCCCTCTGCAAAGCGTTGCTTGATGGTATTTGAATTGTTGTCGGCAGCAAAGCTGGCTTTAAGAGCAAAGCTTTCTGTCTGTTCCTCATAAATATACATCAGTCCGAGCTGTGCTTTCAGGTATCTGCTGGTAAAGTCGATGATGGATTGCGAAAGTTTTTTCGTGTCGGGTTGGCCGCTCAATCCGGCATCCAACTCATTGATGCCGCTCTTCAGCCAGTTTTGGTTTTTATTTTGCAAAGCATTTTCTGCCAGGGTGCGTGTCATTTCATAGAGGGCAACATTCAAGGTGTCCTTATCGCTGCGTGGTACCACTTTAACTGTATAATCACCTTTTGCAATGCTATTTGCTTGGCTTACCACCTGCCTGAAACTTTCAACCATCTTATTCATGGACGAGCCCAGCAAATCTTTTTCGCTACGGATTTCAATCTTTTCAGAGTAATCGCCCTTAGCCATCATTTTGGCTATGTTGGAATACTGTTGAAGATTAATAATAAGTCGGTTAAAGGTGTCAACCATTTCGCCTATCTCATTATGAGGGGCCTTGATTTGCTTGCGATTTATTTCGCCTACTGCAACTTCTTTAGCCCAGGAAGAGAGTTGTTTGATAGGATTTACAAACCAACGAGTCACCAAAATAGAGGTAAAGAAAACGACGATAATGGTGATGATAAAAGAGATTTTCACGATGTCAGAAAGTTTACGCGCATAAGCAAAAGCCTCGCTATGATCAATTTCCTCGATCAGTACCCAGTTTACGCCCATGGGCTCCAAAGTGCTGAGATTACGGTATATACCCAAAACATAGCGTCCGGTCTTGTCGGAGTCGTAAGTGGAAACCTTTTCAATTTCCAGTTCATTTTCTTTCAAAACCTGTGGGTTATGCCTATTTTGTAGATAAAACAACCAGTCAGTAACTTTTTGGTTGCTAATTTGAGTTTTCATAATCTCTGCCTCATGGCCAAAACGCATCGAAGAACGCAACAGTCTATCATTCCCAGCGATATAGGCCTGACCGGTTTCTCCATACCCCGCGTCTTGTTGAATGATTTGATTAATCCGATCCATCGTGATTTGTAAAGCAATCATGCCAATCAGCTGACCATTAAAGTCCTTTACCGGTTGCACAAAATGGCCGGTAAGCTCGTTGTATGAAGGCTCGTAAAACTCCAGGTCAGAAAACTGTAACTTTTTGGACTCAATGGCTTCACGTGCTGCCTTAGCGAATTTTGTAAACCGAAAAGGGCCGGTGAAAAGGTTGGTTCCCAAGTCTGTTCCCTCACGCAGGTTAAATAAGATATTGCCATTAGCATCCAAAAAATAAATATCGTGATAGCCGTTTTTGTTGGCTAAATCTTTAAATTCATCACGATGCTCTGCTGTAATTTGCTCCCATTGAGTAGTTTTAACATAGTCGGTAAGCTTGCTGTTTGCAATGTTCCAGGTAGAATCAAGCCCGATAATGAAGTTGATATCAGCTTTTTGTCGGCTGTTTAGTTCCAGGAAATCTACTATCTCATTAAAAAAGGTGTTGATATAAGCTACTCTTAGTTGCGAGGTCGTGTTGAGCGATTTCTCAGCAACGATCGTAAGCCCATGATAAGCATTTAAAAAATTGATGAAGCTAATAGAAGCCAATGGCACCAGTGAGATGGTTAGAAACCAGATCAGCAATGATTTGCCCACGCCAATATAGCGCCAGGAGTGGAAAGAATGCTTGATTTTTTCCCAGGTTGAGGCTTTGTTGTAGTCCAGATTTTCCATAGGTTGGCGGTGTGAGTCAATGTTTTATCACTTAATTGTCCTGTGGGATACGTGCAAATTTTTCGATGGTGGAGTAAAGTTCAATTGGATTTACTGGTTTTGTGATGTAATAGTCCATCCCTGCTGCCAGACATTTTTCGCGGTCGCCCTTCATGGCGTGAGCCGTCATGGCTACGATAGGCGTGTGGTAAGATTTGTCTGTTTCATACACACGTATGCCTCGCGTTGCATCAAATCCATCCATTTCAGGCATTTGAACATCCATCAAGATGATATCGTAATTTTTTTCCTGCACGGCTTCAAGTGCCAGCTTGCCGTTTTCAACCGCGTTTACATTCCATCCTTTTTTCTCCAGGAGTTGCACCACGATTTTCCTGTTGATAATCTGATCCTCTGCGACCAGAATCTCCAGTACTTTCTCAGGAATGACAGCTACTGAGGGCTTCTGCATTTCTTCTTTTAGCTTTTGTTCTTTTGAACCAAAAAGTGAGATCAGTAATGAGCGGAGATCATTTTGCAGTACAGGTTTGGTTAGGAACTCGTATTTTTGGGCTTTCTCTAGTTTTAAAATCTCGATGCTGGCTTTAGAAGGTGAAAGCAACCTGATTTCGGGTATTGACTGGTCGACGAGCATGGTTTTTATTTCGTCAGCAACTTCTACACCGGTTTTTGACTTCAGGTAATAATCAATAAGAATCAAGTCAAAATGTTCATTTTTAAGTAGGCTTTCGCAGCTACTACAGTCGTTCGTGTAGGTATGTTTAACTCCCCAATGTTCAAGGAGTTTAGTGATCGCTCGGGCAGATTTTTCATGGTCATCAATTATCAGTACGTTAAACTGATCGTTTGCTTTATTGAGGTCGAGCAGCCAGGGCATTTCTTTTTGGGTGCCGGTGATCATATTTACCCTGAAGGAAAAACGGCTTCCTTCGCCCGGAACGCTTTCCACGTTGATTTTTCCTCCCATTAGCTGTACCAGCCGCTGCGAAATATTCAGACCAAGCCCTGTTCCGCCATGTGTGCGGGTAGTTGACTTTTCGGCTTGCGTATAAGACTCAAAAAGTTGATTCAGTTTCTTCTCTTCAATACCAATACCGGTATCATTTACCGAAAACTCGAGACTGATCTGTTCCTCAATATGTTCCACCATTTTCACATTAATACTGACCGTGCCTTCTTCGGTGAATTTTACGGCATTGCTCAAAAGGTTGATGAGTATTTGCCTGATGCGCAATGGATCACCTATGAGAATATCCGGTAATTCGGGATCGATTTCGCAGACAAACTCCAGCTTTTCCTGAAATATTTTTATTGACAAGAGGTTTACCACTTTTTGAATAAGGTCTCTGATACTAAACTCAATTTCTTCGAGTTCCAGCTTATCGGCTTCAATTTTTGATATGTCGAGGATTTCGTTGATGATTTCGAGCAGCGATTCGCCCGAGGTTTTGATGTCGAGCATGCGTTCGCGTTGCAGGGTACTTATTTCGTCGTCCATCAATCCCAGCTCGGCCATGCCGATAATGCCGTTGAGTGGTGTTCTGATTTCATGACTCATCGTGGCCAGGAAAGCACTTTTAATGGTGGTGGCTTCTTCAGCAATTTTCTTGGCATCATTGAGCTCGGCGATCGTTTGTTCGAGTTTTCGGGTGGTATCTTCGAGGGCGTTTTTGTGTTGAAAAAATTCGATAAATGCTTTTATTTTGCTTTGAAGTATCTCTAAATCAAGTGGTTTGTAAAGATAGTCAACGGCACCCGATTCGTAGCCTTTAAATATATGCTGCCGTTGTTTGCTGATGGCGGTGATGAAAATTATAGGGATAAATTTCGTGCGTTCACTGCTTCGCATAATCTCGGCAACTTCAAAACCGTCCATGCCCGGCATCTGAACATCCATTAAAACCAGTGAAATATTATGTTCAAGCATCATGCCCAGGGCCTCGTTACCCGAGTTTGCCTTCAGGATGTTAAGGTTCTCATTTTCAAGTATTCCCTCGAGTGTTAACAAGTTTTCAGGGCGGTCGTCAACAATTAAGACGGTGAATTTTAAAGCGTTGTTCATAAAGCTATGGGTTTGTCGGTACCTAATTTTTTATAGAAGCAAATTTAGTTAAATACTGCTATATTACTAATGTGAACTGTGTATAATTTACGAAAAACAGGAAATAATCAAAGCCAAGCACTTTTGTGAAGAATTTCTCAACATAATCTAAATAGCATTGGGATGCCAATTTTGCAATAAAGAAATATGTTAATGATTAAATATCAATAGTTTGTGTGATATTGCCAAGGAGATAAGTTAATTAAGGAAAATTGCGTTGTTTTTTTTACGAGTAGTTTAAAAATAATAGTGTTAGCACTATTTATAAAATCCAGCCTTGCCTTCCACGTAACGAAAGTTGCACGTAGAAGAATTAAACAGCCGGCATTGCTTTATCTTAAAAATTCATGTATTTTTGCGTTGCCCTTCGGCCAATACTTACACCAAAAAGTCATGAAAGCAAGTAAACTTTTTATCATTTTCTTCGTAGCGTTTTCTATCGTTCAAGGCGTATTTTTCGCAACGGCTAATGGTCAGGAAAGCGAACTTGAAATGCTTGAAAAGATCAGATCGGCATCTCCTGATACCTTGTCGGTTATGCTTGAATCGGCGAATAAGCAGCTTGTATCTGAACCGGTTATAGCTAACAAGAAATTGAAAGTGCTATACAGGCGTTTTGAAGAGCTTGACGATAAAATTGGGATGCTAAAGAC
The DNA here is from genome assembly GCA_023229135.1 of Bacteroidales bacterium. Lineage (GTDB taxonomy): Bacteria > Bacteroidota > Bacteroidia > Bacteroidales > F082 > UBA5536. Next base: position 238 of record JALNZT010000052.1, on the reverse strand, counting down.
CTTGGGTTTTTTGAGTACGACCTATTACTATCTCGCCAGAACAGATTCCAGCCTACTGATGCTTCGTGTGGCAAAGTCAATGCTTCCCGCGGTTGATAAGGCGGAGATTTCTCCTGAGTTTGACACCTACCCTCACCAAAAACCTCTGTAACCCTTATAAATCAAGGATTTTATTTTAGAAATGCCGAAAATGTAGTGCGAAAACCACTATATGTTATAGAAATATAGTTCTAATTTT
>JALNZT010000001.1 GCA_023229135.1 Bacteroidales bacterium | reverse complement strand
GTAACCCAACTTTGGTAAACGCCACATTAAACAAGCAAACCCTTTTCTAAGCACATACTAAGGCGGGATGTAGTTCAACATGGACTCCGCGCTGGGTCGTGCCGACCGCTTAGAGTCCTATTTATTAGCTGTGGTTTTTATTCTTGACTTATAACTTCAATCACATTACCGCTGAAATCAACTCTCGCAGTAACCGTATTAATTACCTTTCCTCCAAATGCGTTTGCACCTCTGAATTTAGTTATTACGTAAATATTGTCTCCATCATCTCTAAATCTCGTTTCTATATGTTCGTAACTGTCTGGGTCGTTCATACTTTTCTTTATTAAATCGGTCAGACCTCTGTGTGAGCCATCCCAAGAGCTGAATTGGCTTTCCACCTTAATTTGTCGTTCTGTTTTGGGTGTTCCGTCAGCATTTGTTTTACTTTCTTCATCGTCACTTCCAAATGCAATGAAAATAAAGAAGCAAACAGTTAAAATTGAAAGAAAATGTTTCATTAGTTTTTTTGTTGTCATATTGTTTTGAGTTTAATTGATTTTAGATTATTAATTGAAAGAAAAGGTAAAAGTGTCGCTATTAGAAGTAAACCTAAGTCCACCATATCAAATGTCCCTGGAACAATTCCATTTAATTGTCCGATTTCTGAAAAAACTCCAATTGCTGGTGCTAAGAATAGCCAAAAAGCTGATTGTCGATTTACATTGAAATTCCACAAAATCAATAGAATATAGTTGAATGAAAAAAGCCATAAAGCATCTGGCAAGCTAAATTTTATCCAACTTGGAATAGGTAAGTTTTGCAAATGTGTGTTTGAACGCAAGAAGTCAACCGTGTCAGAAAGTCCAATTTTATTAAACCAACCGAACATTAATAACGAGTCAGTTCTGTAAGTCAGGTAAATTAGTCCGCCTACAATCACTGGCAATATTCCTATTATCATTTTCTTTATCATTCCGTGTATCGTGTCGTTTTTTTAAATCACAGCTAACGGTCTCGGCTATGCGTAGTGCGGGATTTCAAGGCACTTACCTTTCAATTTAGCACTTAGTTTATTTAATGTAATTACTTTAATTTCAGCACTTAAACCCGCATTACGTATAGCCATTGTTGTGCGGTCGTACTTTTTTTTCAGTCGTCTGTCAGCGTTGGCAAAGACATACTCTTTTGCAATTTTTGGGTTGTGTGTCGGCTGGTGCGAATTGCAAATGTGTATGGCTTTTAGCGTTGGCTTTTCGTTCTATTCATAATCAAACTTCCTATTAATCCAATGCCGACAATCACGTCTACGATATTCCACATTTCTCTCCCAAGTGCTATTTTAAAAAATGGTTGAAAGAGTAGGGCAAGTCCACCGTAAACTATCATTTCAGGTTTCCTATTCTGTTCAATTGCTTTGTATGCTAATATTCCGAAACCAATTAGAGCAACAAAACGGACAAATTGATAAAAGCCGTATGGCATATCCAACAGACACAGAAACAACAGAATTGCTAATACAATCTTTATTAAAGCTATACTATTCTTCATTTTTGTCTTTCGTGTTGTCAAAAATGTCATCATCAATTTCACTTATCAACTCAAATTCATTTGAAATATGCGTGTCAAAAAAGTCGTCTTGCAACCTTGATAAGTATGAGTCAGTTATAATATCTTGTTCCAAATAGTCTTCAAAATCAGGATGCTTTTCAAGAATTGGCTCATTGTTAATTTTCAGTTTTGAGCGAATAACTTTAAAAAACTTGATTTCGCTGTATTCAACTTTTTCATCTGCTTTAATGGTATCTATTGCAACTTTAATCAATTTCAATTCATCTGCTTCTGTTAATTCAGTAGTTGTAAGTTCGTTGAAATATCTCTTTAAAAATTGATGACCGTCTTTATTGATAGCAAGTAATAAAGTATCTAATTCCGCATTGATGTCAATTTCTCCAAAGGTTTTATGTTCCTTTTGCAATTGCTTAATCAATTTGATTTCCCTTTTGTCAATATCACCATCGCAAGCCATACAAGAAAATGCGGTCTTGAGAAGCAGCTTATTGAAATGTAATGTTTCCATATCTAATTGTTTTTAAAACCGATTCTTGGTCGGTCGTTAGTATTATCTGATAACCCTTCCATCTTTGCTCTTATAGCGATGTAACTTTGCAATTCATCTAGCTTAATTGAAGGCTTATTATTGTTTATGGTATCAAGTAAAATTTCCTTGGAAATTCTTGATTTCATTTTCAATGCTTTTCTTGACGCTTCATCACAAAGGAATTTTATATCACTTGAAACGTAGTTTTCTGTTGCTATTGCAAATTCAGAGTAGTTTAAACCAACTTCTCTTGGTCTTTTTTCCAAGTAAAGTTTAAACATTAACTCACGGGCTTCAAAGTCGGGCGGTGGTAAATAAATTATTTTGTCCAATCTTCCTGCTCTCAAAATGGCTGGGTCAATTGAATTAGGTCTGTTAGTTGCTCCGATAATAAAAATGCCATCATCTCCGCAATTATTCATTTGTGCTAAAAACTCATTAACAGCACTTGTATTCATATGATTTACATTCGAGTTGTCACGATTGGGAACAACTGCATCCAATTCATCAATGAAAATAATACTTGGTGCATTTTCACGAGCTTCATCAAAAAGGTTTTTGATTTTTTCCTGTGATTCGTTTACATACTTACTCTGAATATCAGATGGCTTTAATTGATAGAAATTAAATCCTATTTCTTCTGCCATTCGCTCTGCAAAGAAGGTTTTACCACAACCTGGTGGGCCATAAAGTAACATTCCGTTTGGAATGGTCAAGCCATATTCTGCGTAACGCTCTTTTTCATTTAAGGCATCAATCACATCCAATTGGATAGTGTCTTTCAGTTCTTGCATTCCTGCGATTGCTGAAAACCCTTTTCCTTTTTTTATTTCCTTTAGTTTCGGCTTAGACACTTCTTGCGGTGATGAAAGTTGTTGTACTTCCATTTCGCCATTCATTGCTTTAATAAAGTCCTTGACACTTTTAAATCGATTTTCAGCATTTGGCTGTAATGCTTTGCTGATTATGTTTTGGGTATTTTGGTCTGTACCTGACGAAAATTTTAAAGGCTTTCTACGTTCTTCGATAACAGCATCTTCCAACTTAATGGAATCTGCTTTGTATTTTGAAATTTCAACAAACCAAGGCGGTAATCCTTCTAACAAATGAAAATAAAATGCACCAACTGAAAACATATCACTTTGTACCGAAAACACTTTATTAAATGCTTCATTCGCTTGATAAAATGGATTTAATCCGTCCTTTAAAAAGTCTTTGTTTGATTGACTTAAAAAACGGGCATAGCCAAAGTCAATGATTTTAGGAATCGCAACTTTACCTGATAAATCCAACATCACGTTTAAGTTCGAAATATCGTTGTGAATAATTGGATCTTGAAGAGAATGCAAATAGTTCAATCCGTTCAAAACGCCTGAAATAATGTCTTTAACTTCATACGGATTAATTGTCTGTTCTCTTTTTAATTTGTCTGCCAAGGTTTCCCCACTGATGTAATCAAGGATTGCATAAGAATATTTTTGACCATCTAAAAGAAGTTCGCCACTATCACAGTATTTAACCAAATTTGGATGTTTGATTTCTTTTAAAATCTCTACCTCCAAAACATCACCATTTTCAGTAAACTGTGTTCTGTTCAATTTTGAATACCTAAACAGTTTCAAAAGCTTTGTTTTTCCTTCTTGGTCTTTTACACGATAAGTTTCAGCATAACTCCCTTTTTTTAGAAAGAAGGTCACGGTATATTTGTCATCAATGACTTTACCTTTGGTTAATATGTGGTTATGTTTTGATGGCATAGTTCTTTAATTCTGTGTTTATACAATAAAGTGCATCAATATCTGGTCTCTTTTTTAAGTCTGATAGTTGTTCAAAATATTTTTGAAATTCATTACTTGATAAAACCTCGTTTTCTGTCAATTCAAATAGCAAATCTTCCACTTGGCTGATTGATATTGAGTTATGTTTAGTTCTTATATTTAAATCCACTGAAAAATCTATTGAAGGAAAATAAGCGGTAGCAGTTATTTTTTCTGACCTATCAACACTTATCGTTAAATCTACATCACTGTTTTCAGGTAGAAGACAAGGCAAGTCAGCTCCACTGATGATAACGTCAGTAAAGTGTTCATTGAAGATAGCCCTTGTTCCTTCTGCTCCGTGTTCACCTTCATAAATTGGAATTTTAATAAAATCAGACTCTACACCTGGACGAATCGGTTTTTCTGTTTTAAATCCATTTATGGTTCCCATTGCTGGAATAGATTGATTTTTCTCTAAACCTTTAATAGTTCTGAATATCAGTTTGCCTGTTTGTTTGTCCTTAACTTCAACACCTATATTATAAGGTAAGACTGCATTAGTAACCTGCCATTCTTCAAGATGTAGAATATTAAAATTACTTGGCTCACTTTCCAAAAGGCTTCCATATCCATCATAAAGCGAAATTTCATATTGGTTATTCGTTTGTTTTTCTAAAATTACTTCTAAAACTTCACCAATGGTATTAATTTCAACTTTTCCACTCGACCAAGCTTTGTCTCCCCTTGTAACCACTGCAAAAACCTTTTCAGGAATTTCTCCTTCCGTTTTGTCAGCCAAAATCTTGATAGGAACAAACTCTTCGGTTTCAATCGTTGAAGATTCATTGGCTATTTCCAACTGAATCTTTGTTTTATCTCTTGTTTGTTCTCTAACTTCTTCTGAAACATCAACCGTTGATGCATACAAGGCAGCACCTTTTGAAACTACCGTCATTGGGTCGGCACTTGTATCGGGTTTGCAGATTTGTTCTTCCAATAGTTGCCTTAAAACTGGTGAAAACGTTGAACCTCCAACAAGAATTAAAGAATCCAAGGAAGAACCTTTAAGATTGTTACGTTCCAAAAGATTTAAACTAACATCAATTGCTTTTTGGAAAACAGGCGAAACCGCTTTGGCAATGTCATTTTGAGTTACGGTAATGTCTAATTCAAATTCTTCTCCTTCATCATCTTCTCCGGGAATATCTCCTAAATCCGAAGCCAACCAATAAGTTTCTTCGAAATTCATTTTTTCTCTTGCAACTTCTGCGTAAAACTTGAGTGAATGCCTAAAAGATTGAAGTTTCTCATCATTCTCCAAATAAGAATTGATACTATAGTTTTCTTGTAAATAGGGTAATATGATATTATCTAAAACAGCAAAATCTAAATTAACAGCACCTAAAAAATTGTCTCCTTCTGTATCGATAACTTTTGTAATACCTCTTTCAATTTTTTGAAGAGAAGCACTAAAGGTTTTACTTCCAAAATTGAAAACCAACCAAAAGCCATCTTTCTTGATTGAGTCTAAACCATAAAATAAAGTTGCAGCGATGGATTCTTGGATTAATTCAATTTGCTGCAAGCCTGCTAACTTCCCTGCCTGTCTAACTGCCTCTTTTTGTATATTTCGAAAACCATCAGGAACGGCAATAATTGCTGCTTTTATTTGCTCTTCTTTTTCTAAGCTTAAAAGTCCTTTGATGACTTCTGCTAAAAGATCTGCTGAAGTAAATTCTTTATTAGCATTAGAACTGAAATAGGTTTTATCGTCACCTAAGGTTCTTGTAAACTCAATAAAGGAATTAGATTGTTCTTGCCAACCCTTTGCACTTTTTAGATTATCTATTTTGTGAGCATTAAGTGCCGAATCACCAACTTGAATTGCCCCTTTTTTGTTCACATAAACACAAATAGGAATCTTCTCTCGCAGTGTATTAGTCTTCATAATACAAGGCTCTCCATCTTTCATTCTTGCGATGGAAGCTGAGTCAACTCCTATATGTATGGCGTGGGTTAGCTTCATTTAATTCCTAGAAGTTGAGATGTAAAAACTCCATTCATACTCGTAATTACTTTGCATATTCTCAGTACCATAATCAGGTAAAACGCCTGGTGCTGATGCTCTGTAAGTATATGAGCCTGATGTTAAAGTCAATGTTTTTCTTTCTTGTGGCGAAAAGGTGTACAAATCATTATTCAGCTTTAAAGTAAGCGTAAGACTTGTATTGTTGTGTATTTTGATAATTGGTTTTGTAGAACTAGTTTTCCCGACAGGTGTAAAAATACCATCCTCATTTTTGGGTAGCATCTTATCGAGTTGAACGAAACTCGAATGAACAAAGCCTTCTTCGTTGCTTTCAATATTTAAAACTTGATAAAATCCGTTTATTTTATCTTTTGAAATAACAAAAAGTGCGGTACCTCTTGGTAAAGATGAAATAATCTCACAGCTAGTATTTGATTCAGTTCTGAAATTCACCTGTTTAGTCACATACCCTAAATAGCTCTGAGCATTTGAAAGGGTTGCAAAACTCAAGAATAATATCAGCGATAATATGTGTTTTTTCATTTCGTTAATATTTTATCCAATCAATACCGAATCATCACCACTTGGTCTTTCATCCGTTGGGATCATATCATATAATGGAATTAAAATCTCTCTTAATTCTTCTTTGTCTGGACCATTTGCAATTTTTTCCATACCTGAATTAACCAATTGCCTTGCTTTGGTTGGGTTACTCCAAGAGTAATCTCCGAAATTCTCATTGAAGTTTTTTATCATTCCGATAAACTGATATATCTCCGTCAATTTGAAAAAGAACATCCCAATCTCTTCTAACAGTAAATTTCCAAGTTTTACGTCTTTAGCTCTTATGACTTCATCCAACTGTGAACGGAATTGATTGACTACTTGTGTAGTGTTATCGTTTCCTAATTCATTATCGGCTTTTTCTAATCGGTAAAACTCTTCTTTTAAAGTTTCTTCCAATTTTGGCCATTCCGTAGTTTCGTTCAGTTCATCAATGGTTTTTAATGATTTTCTTAAATTGGTTAGAACTTGTTGTTTTCCGTCAACATCATTTTTGTTATTCTCAAAAGACTTTTCAATTTGTTCTAATTCGGCTTCAACTTTGGCTAATTGACCGTTATCGGAATTGCCATCTTGTTTCAGTTCTGCAATACTTCCTTTTGCTTTTCTAATTTCATTTTCTAACCAAGATGTCTCAATAGATGAAATTGTTCTTTCTACTGTTGCTTCATAGGTGAAATCTAAATAAGGAAAAAAGGCAGTTACTGTAATCTTCTCTGACCTATCAATATTAACGGTCAAATCAACATCACTATTTTCAGGTAAAAGCGAAGGTAAATCTGCTCCACTAATGATAATATCAGTAACGTGTTCATTATAAATGGCTCTGGTCCCTTCTGCATTATGTTCTCCTTCATATACTGGTATTTTTAAGAAATCAGAATCCATTCCTGGTCGAATTTGCTTTTGAGTTTTTAATCCATTTTTTGTTCCAATAGCAGGAATGGATTGATTTTTCTCTAAATTTTTGATTGTTGTAAAGATTATTTTACCTGTTGACTTGCTTTTAATTTCTATTCCAATGTTATATGCCAATGTTGCACTTCCAATTTTAGAGCCTTGAATAACGCTGAAATTTGATGGCTCACTTTCTAAAACATTTCCCTTGTCATCATAAAGCACGACTTCGAAAATATTCGTTTTCCCTTCGTTTAGTTGAATCTCAACAACCTCGCCTATCGTATTAATTTCAACTTTCCCGCTTGACCAAGCCTTGTCACCTCTGGTTACTTCCACAAATACTTTTTCAGGAATTTCACCTTCCGTTTTGTCTGCCAAAATTTTTATTGGAACAAATTCTTCGGTTTCGACTGTTGATGCTTCATTCGCAATTTCTAACTGAATTTTGGTTTTATCTCTGGTTTGTTCTCTTACTTCTTCTGAAACGTCAACTGTTGATGCGTATAATGCAGCACCTTTTGAAACTACGGTCATTGGGTCTGCACTGGTATCTGGTTTGCAGATTTGTGCTTCCAACATCTTTCTTAATACTGGAGAAAATGTTGGGCCACCAACAAGTATCAAAGAATCTAATGATAAACCTTTTAAGTTATTACGTTTTAAAAGTTTTAAACTGACATCAATTGCTTTTTGAAAAACTGGCGAAAGCGCTCTTGCAATATCGGCTTGGGTAACTGTAATGTCCAATTCAAATTCTTCACCTTCATCATCTTCTCCGGGAATGTCTCCTAAATCAGATAAAATATTATGAGTCTCATTAAATGAAAGCTTGATTTTGGTTTCCTCTGCATAAAATTTCATTGCATTACGCAGAATTTGCTTTTTTACATCATCCGCCAAAATGGAATCAATAACAAAGTTTTCTTGGATGTAAGGCAAGATAATTTCATCTACAATTGCGAAATCCAAATTTTTACCACCAAGGTAATTATCGCCTTCGGTGTCAATCACTTTCATTATCCCTTCTTCGACTTTCAAAAGTGCTGCGTCAAAAGTTCCACCTCCAAAGTCAAAGACTAACCAAAATCCATCTTTTTTGTCTGAATCTAAACCGTAAGCCATAGACGCAGCAACAGGCTCTTGCAATAATTCTATGTGATTAAAACCCGCTAATTTCGCAGCTTCCCTTGTAGCTTCTTTTTGGTTGTTTTTAAAAGCTGCTGGAACAGTAATCACTATTGAATTAACGTTTTCATCTTTTACAAAGGATTTTAGGGTTTTCAAAACTTCTGCGGACAATTCCTCTGAAGTCAAATCTTTTTCAAAATTGGAACTCGAATAGGTTTTATCCGTTCCCATCGTTCTTTTGAATTCAATAAATGCGTTTGATTCAAAACCATCGGCACCTTTCATTGATTTCAACTTGTCTCGCTTTAACGCATTGTAGGCACTATCCCCAACTTGAATAGCTTTCTTTTTATTGATATAAACACAAGAAGGCATTGTGTCTTTTAAAGTGTCCGTTTTTTTAATGGTTGGTTCTCCATTTTCCATTCTTGAAATAGCGGAATTCGTTGTTCCTAAATCAATTCCGTAGTCAATTTTAGTTCTTGCCATTTGATTGTATTTTTATGCTTCTGTTACTTCAATCTGTGCTGTTTGAATCATTGTACCTTTATAATTCACTTGTGGTTTGATGATTCTTGTTATAATTTTTTTTCCTGCTTCATAATCTTCATCCTGAACGAAATTTACGGTTGCTTTCATTCCTTCATTATATTCTTTTCCAAGCATATCCACCAATTCATATCCGTTGGATGCAAAGTTGTCTTGAATACGTTTTACGGAAGAATTTAATTGTTTAAGGCCTTTGTTGCTTTCATCCATCCTGCTTAAATTCTTTTGAATACGAATTATTTCGTCCGCTACTTTTAATGCTAAAGAGTGGTCTGCCGTTTCATCAGAAGTAACGGGCTGTGATTTGGTTGCCTCTTGTTTTAGTTTTAATTGCGTTTCCAAAACTTCCACCAATTTATTGTCCAATTTTACACTCTCTTCTTCTAAAGAAGCTTTGGTGTTTCTGATTTGGGTTTCCACATCTGTTTTGCTTGACTTAATGCGTTTTCCCAGCAACCAATAAATTAAACCACCCAATAAAAGAATCGCTAAAGTGGCGATTATCCAATACAAGCGGTTTTTTTCTACGCTGTTGTCCAATTCGGCTATTTGTGTATCTGCTTTTTGTCCTGCTTCTTGGATTTTTGAATCAAGTTGTTCATTGATTAAAGCTAACTTTTGGTTGCTTTTATCTATAAGCGAGTTTAAACTGTCGATGACTTCTTTTTGCTTATCAATGATTTTTTTATTCAAATCTTCCTTAACAATACGGTATGTCCTGTATTCCTTGTTGAGTTCGGAATATAGTTTTTGAATATCCTTTTGCTGCTGGCTTACTTTTGTTTGTAAACTGTTTACAGATTGCACCAAAGTAGAATCCTGTTGCTGTTGCGCAAAAAGAGTTGTTGCTCCTAAAAATAGAGCTATGAGTAAAGTTTTTTTCATTATTTTCTGATTGCTTTTATAAATTGGTCTAATGCTTTGCGGATTATGAGGTTGATACTTTGCTTATTTTTTAGCTTTTCAACCAAACTTGGTGAGTACTTGTAATAAAATTTGATAAAACTTCTACCAAATATTGTTTTGCTCAAAAAGTCATCTCTAAACCTTCGTAGTTCTATTACTTGTGGGTGGTTATAATCACCGTAAGCCATAGTTGCAATATAGCAACCTCCTTTACCTGCTGCACTACTGATAGTTGAACCAACTTTTTTTGCTGTAGATTTTGCTTGAGCTGCTCTAACGTCTTTCCAATAACATAGATGTTTCACTTGATTCATTTGAATTGGTCCAAGTTTGCCAAACAAAAAATCTACAAGGTTTTTATATTCCGAAACTTTGCTTTGATTTGAACAACGCTGTATGGCTTCAACATTATTTATACTTATTCCATTACTAACAACTTCTACCACTTTATCCCAATCTAACGCCCTGCTTTTCATTTTTTCGACCTTGCTCCAATTGATTGAGACGTCAGTCCTTGGCAAACGCATTCCTTGAAATTCGATATATTGTAATTTTTCTACCTCGGCATCAATTTGACTACAGGCCCTATTGTACGCCTCTTTAATAGAATTCAGTATTGCAATAGCTTGATTAACCTCGCGGTCTTTCATATCGGCAAGAGTTGCAAGACTATCTTTTGCTCTATCTTTTGTTAATTTTCCGACTGCTATAGAGTCAGCCAATTTTGTTATCTTTTGAGATGATTCAAGATAACTTTCACTCGAATCATTTTCTTGACTTTCATTGAAGTAATCAATTCCACATTGCATTATTTCATTAGCCAATTGGTCAGCAACTGCTTTGTATTTTAGGTCGTTTGTGCCGAGTAATGATTTGAGAAGAGATAAATCGTCTTTGGTGTTTGTGAAAAGTCCTAAACCGAATTCATAAGCACTGCCTTTGTCAGCTTTCCGTTTCTTTTTACAACTTCCAATTTGGGTTTCGATTTTGTGGAATGGGGCTTCTGTAAACTTTTTGGAAAGGTACTTTTGTGTAGTTCCATTACATCCACTGAACAATTGCAATGTTTCTGAACTGGAATATTGGTTTTTAAATTGCGTTAGCAATTCATCAATCAATTTTTCAGATTGTTTTTGATTGTCAATTGTATAAGTTTCATCAGCAACTGAATGCACAAAACTTTCAAAGTAGTCTGATTCAATTAGCTTAATTTTTGCTTCAATCCCTGTTTTAATATCTGATTTATCCCTGCTTAAAAGTTTGTATGTCCCTAAATTGTTGAACGCAGAGAAGTTTTTTGAATTAACGTCTTTATCGGTTGTTACTTTTTCCCATATCTCCACCGCTTTTTCTGCATCTCCATTTTTCAAGTATTCAATTGCGGTATTGTCAAAAGGACTTGCGTTTAAAAACCAAAACAGAGCGTAGTTTACTTTGTCTTGATTTTGCTCAATGTTTGAGAACGCCTTTTCCACAAATGGTAAATCTGCTCTTGATATTTTTGTCAGAAATATAAAATCATAAACCGATTCGGTTTCTCTACCTATTCTGGCGTGAGCAATAATTCTATTCTTTTGCCTTACTAACTCTCTTTCAGAAGCGTTTGAAAGAATCCCTGCAATTCGGTAAGGGTTATTTTTTATTAGCTCCATATTTTTTCGGTTGGTTTTGAATGCCTAAAAATACTATTCATTTTATTTCTTTTGTTACGGTTTTCCTCATTCTCTTCAATTTTCGTTCGAGTGTTGGCAAAAAACAGCTCTTTTGGTTTTTTCAGCGTTGGCTTTGTGCGTTGGCAAAAACCAAATGTGCTGTTTGTGCGTTGGCTTTTTTGTATGCCGCACAACGGTCTCGGCTATGCGTAGTGCGGGATTTCAAGGCACTTACCTTTCAATTTGGCACTTCGTTTATTTAATGTAATTACTTTCATATCAGCTCTTTCACCCGCATTACGTATAGCCATTGTTGTGCGGTCGTACTTTTTTTTCGGTCGTCTGTCAGCGTTGGAAAAGACATACTCTTTGGCAAGTTTTGGCTTTCGTGTCGGCTGGTGCGACTTGCCAATGTGTATGGCTTTATGCGTTGGCTTCATTCATTTCAGTTTTTATCAACTCTCTGGCAAAGTCAATAAATAGTTTATAAGCCTTCGTAAATGAATATTTGTCATCAGAATGTTTTATTGCTATGTTTCTTTTTACCATAGTCGAACCAACTAATCTTTTGATGCTTTCGCCATCATTTAATTGCTTGTTCGCTTTTACAACATCTATCCAAGTACTGTTTTTTATGTATTCTACTATCTCGTCAATATGGAAGTCTGAAAAACCTAGTTCATCCATAAAGTTTTTCCCATCCTTGTCTAATTCGTAGCATAGAATCGAGAAGAAGATGCTAATATCACGAGAAGTGTTCTCGTTTGTTTCATCTGAAATCAGATAATAAAATTCTTGCGTGTTTTTAAGTTCAAATCCAAATGATTTGTTAAAAAACTCAACATAAAAATCTTGATTTTCCTTTAGAATATCAAAATAAGATTCATCAATTGTGATAAATCTGCCATCCATTAAAGATGTCACTATTTGCTTATGTTTATTCGGATACATTTTCTTTTTTGCTGATTTTTAGTTTGGGCATAATAAATTCTCCTTGTTTTGTTTTCAAAGAAATATTCTCCCTTTCCTTTTCTTGTTCAATATCGTATTCTTCTTCAAATATTAGACTTGTTACCATAAAGTAATTGTCAATATCAAAATCTTTCTTTTCATTTTCAATTGCGTTCTTGCACCAAGAGAAGAAATCAGGTACAGGAAGCTTTGAGTTTAGTTGGGATTTGTACTCATTTTTATTGAATATCCATTGCTCAATATCATTGGCTTCTTCTTCAACAAAAACATCTTCTTCATTTTTAAATTGCTCAAAATACTCTTTTGTGTTTTCGTAGATATACGGATTGTATAGATTATCTCTGGAAGTACTGAATATTTTTGGTGGCTTTATTCCTTTGTAACAATTCATATTTGTCAGATACAAATGAAACCCTTGTAAATATTCACTTTCCGTTCTAATTCTGTCCAATAATGGCAAAAGTTCGTTGCTTAAGATTGTCGATTGTTGACTGATATCCTTAACGACTTGTCGTAAAAGATTGTAGAGTTTTTCAAATTGTCTTCTTATACTTTCGTCTGAATAATCAAATCGTTTGTTGTTAGAAAATTGAGAAATTGCAAGTAATTCATTATAAATCGATTGCGAGTGATTGATGTCCAAAATCGTATTCAAGGGAATAATATAGTAATCAATTAAATATCTGGCAGTTTGAACTTTTTCTTGGTATTCAATCTTTCGGGTATTTGCTTTTAACTCTCTTGATTCATTTAGAAGGCTAATTGTATTGTTAGTTACGGCAGTTCTGAACTTTTTGATTTCATTCGATAAAGCTTCAATTCTGTCCAACAAAATGTTTTTGTCTTGATTGATACCTTCTTTAATATTCAAAAACAAGGTTCTTATAGATTGACCAAATTTTTCAATTTCTTCAGGAAGCAAAGGTTTAAATTGTTGCAGGACAAACTCAAATAAAACAAAATAGGGTTCGTTAATCACAAAGTCATCATTCTGTTCAACGAGTATTTTGTGCTCAAAAAGTTGGGATTCTATATCGCTTCCAAATTCATCAAGTGTTTCAGCTACTTGATTTTTCAAGATAATTTCATTCTTAACCTGAATGTCAAAGAGTTGGCGTAGCAAGTCAAAATGAGTTGCTAAAAATTGTACTATGCTCTTTGGTTCTGACTTAAACATTGATCAGCGTTTCTTGTTCTAAAAATCTATTGGTTCGGGCAACTTGTTCTCTGATTTTTACGACTGTTGAATCATCTGATGTCTTAACAGCCTTACTCATTTTAGCTTTGTTTCCTTTTAAAGATGCCGAATGCTTTTTAAAGAGTTCACTGTAATTATTTGGCAAATACAATTTTGCATTTCCAAACACTTCTTTGATTCTCAAATATTCGTTAAGCCCGTTAAAGTCATAGTCAACAAAAACCAAAACCTCCTTTGCTTTAATCATTGAAATGGATTCTTTGCCTATTCGTCCGTATTTGTGGACAAATAGAAATTCGTTGCCCAATAATTTTTCCGCATTCAAAAAGGTTTCCAAATTCTCGACAAAACATATTTTATCAGCTATGACAGAATTGGGGATTACAGAGAACAACCCAAAATCACGTGTTTGTTTTTGTAAATCAATTATCTGCTCATTGATTTGATAAACAGAAAATCCCCTAAACAAAAAAATTGGACTGCTATCAACCTTTGTCGCCTTTGAATTTCTATATTTCTTAATGTTTCCTGATTTGGTTTTGGAAACGTCTTGTTCCGGAAATGACGAGTTAAAAAACTTTTCAAATTCGATTTCCTTAGAAACTTCAACTTTAAACCCTCTGCCAAGCTTTGAAAATTTCAGAATTTCGGCTTGAAGCAAATTTTGAAAAGTGTCAGATTGCAAAACACTTTTCGGAATAGCCGATTTTGAAACGCTTTTGTTTACAAGCAATAATTGATATGTTCTGAAATCGACTTCTTTCATTACGCTTCAACGGGTTTTCTCAAAATAACATTTCCATTTTTCTCGCTGACCACTATTTTCCCTTTGCTTCTCCTCACCAAATAGTATTTGTCAAAACCGTCATAAGGATGCAGTGGTGCGGCTGAAATCGGTATGAAGTTATGTTCCTTACAGAAGTTCAAAATTTCAAATCTATTTGCCTCGTCAATGGTTCCGATTTCATCAACAAATATCACAATCTTGTTTTCATCATCTTTCACAACGATTTGATTGATGATTGACATAATCAGAACCAAACGTATCATTTTGTCTGTTCCGTCCGATTCGATTTGGTTTTTCAGGTCCACGACTTTGTGCTGTCCTTTTTTATGAAGATGAAGCTTAATGTCAAACAAATCATTGAACGAAATTGTGGTTTGACTATCCAAGTATTTGTTGAGCGTATTTAGGTTTTCAGATTGGTCGTCAAAAATCAGTTCAGAAGTTAAATCCCTGATTTGTACGATTTTGTTTAAATCCTTGATGAGTTTTTCATTCTCAATGATTTCTATCTTCAACGTATCGATATCCGATATCTTTATCTTCCGAATTTTAGAATTGAATTGATTGGTTATAAAGGAATTAAACTCTTCAAACCTTGAATATAGCGTTCGACAAGGATTTGCAAATTGGGTGGAAATATTTTTTAATAAGCCATCAATTGCTTTTTGTTTGTCGTCTAAAGTTACCAATTCCGAATCAACGTGTTTTATAAAATCGGTTTCGCTTGCAAAAGAAGTTTCTGTTTTGGATTTCAGCTTTTCAAAGAGACTATCCTTTTTATATTTAATGTCTTTTCTTTCCTCAAAGTTTCGTTTAAGGTTTTTATAGATATTGTCCAAAGAATCGGTGGACTGATATTCTTTGGGTTTGATTCCTAGTTGTTCAAGTTCAACTTTCCAATCTTGAATTTCTTTTATTCTATTCTCTTTATTTATAATCTCTTTATCCGCTTGCCTTATCGCTTCTTCTAACTTTCTTATTTCTTCTTTGAGCAGTTTTATTTCTTTAGTTGATTGTTCTTTTTGTTTGAGTATATTTTCAAATTCCAATTTTATGGATTCAAGTTCTTTCTCAAAAATTGGAAGCTGTTTTAGCTTTTCAATTTTATCGGTTACACCCTTGATTTTTTTCTTGATTTCTTCTAAATCCTTTTGATGTTTCTCTAAATTCTTGGCTATTAGAAGTAGTTTTTCATTGAGGCTTTTTTCCTTTTCAAATTCTTTGATTTGTTTTTCTAACTCTTCAATAGATTCTATTGGTTTTCCTTTCAAGTCGTTTGGTAACTTGATAACTCCGTCAAAGAGTTTCATCAAGTTTTCCGTTTTTGAAATTTTATCGGAAATGTGGTCAGATGATAGACTTGAAATATCCGTTGATAGAATCCTATTCAGTAATTCCTTGTTATCTTGATTATCTGAAATTTGATGAATCAATTGATTGGAATAGGTATTAACTTGACTCGTGATTTTTCTGATTTGTGAGTCGGCTTTTTCAATCTTGCTCTCAATTGCTTTACTGTTTAGATTTTGGTTTTCAATTTGGGTTAGTTGGCTCTCTATTGTTTTCCTTTCAGCATCCAAATTTTGAAAGGATTGCTCTAAAAACTGTAAACTCTCATAAGACTTGACTTCTTTTACCAATTCATCTTTTTGGTCAATGTCTCTCTGTTTTTGTTCCAATTGGGTTTCTATTTTACCCAATTCTTGGTTTAGCCTGTCTTTTTTCGGATTGAGCGTCTCGTTTAAATGGGTTCTATCTTTGTCTCTTTCAGTTTTCATTTTTGAAACAGAAGTTCCCAATTCTGAATAAAGCGATGAATATTGATGGTCAAAAGCAAATATCAACTCTGAAAGTATCGTACTTTTTCCTGCATACTGATTTACCAACTCTTTGAAGTCATTAAAGCTACGCTGGATACTTTTGATAACTTTTATATCCCGATTGTGCTTCAATAAGGTTTGTATGTCTTTTTGGTTTTTCTTTGAAAAGGAAACGCTTTCGTTTTCCTTATTATCTGCAATTATCAATGACTCTTTTAGCGAGTTGTTGTTTATAAGCTGTGAGTTTATAAGGTACTTATAGATTTTGGAAAAATTGTTGCTAATTCCCCGTCCATCTTGGTTTACATTTTGGTTTAACCAAACAACCGCATTATTTCGTTTCCCTTTCTGATAGACAAAGTTGAAAACTTCCCTACGGTTTGGGAATTTGCTGTGTTCAATTCCATTTGTGGCAAATTCGGAAAGTAATGAATCAAACTTTTTTAGTTTTTGACCGTTCGTTGTGTTGGTAAAGTAATGTTCTTCTTTATATTCACTGTCAATTTTATAATAGTCGAGATTGCCTTCGGCATTTCTTTTGACCAAAATAGAGTAGAAGCGATTTTTGAAAATCTCAAAGACGATAAAACTTGAATTTATAGAAGGAAAATAGTGGTTGAATGTAGTTTTGTCTCCCGTTCTGTTTCCACTAAACGTCATTTCTCGCCCGTCAATTATAAACAAGAAATTAAGTGCGTAAATCAGCGTACTTTTTCCGATATTGTTTGGTCCGACAATTTGAAGCGAATTGCAGTCGTCAAGCTCAATATCAGCTTTCGAGTAAATGTCAGAATTTAGTATTATTAGTCTTTTCAGCATTTAGTTTTCGTTCAATCTTTTGTTCTATCATTCTGTCGAGCGTTGGCAAAAAACAGCTCTTTTGGTTTTTTCAGCGTTGGCTTTCGTGTCGGCAAAAACCAAATGTGCTGTTTGTGCGGCTGGCTTTTTGTATGTTGCCCAACGTGTTGCAGCTATGTTGCGTGCCGCAATTGTACCTTTATGTTTGTTGATGTTCATGATGTTCAAATATACAAATTCTTGTCTTAATGACCCGGATTTGCGGCATGCAATATAGGTGCTGTTAACTGCTGTATTTTCTTTAATTAATATGGAATTTTGATAATCTCTCCTTGTTTATCTAACATTTTTACTTTGTCTCCAGTAATATTTATATTGTCTTGTGGCCCAATATGATAAATGGCAAACATTTTAATAATATCTCCTAACTTAATTCCTTTCTCTTTTGCGTCCATTATTAACCAAGCCGGGACAAATGCCCAATCAATGTCTTTTAATGAGGCAATGGTTTCTGCATGTTCTGTATCTCCTGAAATAAAAATTCTTTTGTCATGCCAAGTAATTAAATATGAATAGTGATTAATTGAAAACTTATGTCTTGTTTTAAACGCATCAATTGTAAAGTCATTTAATTCATTGTTTAGTTCTGATAGGTCTTTTACATTCCAAGGTGTATAAATTTTCCCGTTAAGTCTTTTCGCCAATTTTTTAACTAATCTACCTGGATAATGGTCTGAATGTTTATGTGTGTAAATAAAAATTGGATTGCTTTTAATACTGTCCAGCTCGGATAAGTCATATTCCATGTAATTATGTGCACCTGATTTGTATGGAAAGTCAATATAGATATTTGAAATTCCGTCAGTCATGTAAAGTCCGCAGTTTCCAATAAATTTAATACTTATTTCAGAAGTCTGACTAAAAGTTGTAATTGATAAACTCATTAAAGTCAGAAGTCCAAATGTTTTAAAAAAACGTATCATGTTTTTGTCTTTAATATTGCAGTTAACGGTGGCGGTATATTTTCGGGCGGCAAAGGAACTTGAAACTTTCCAGCCGTTAAAAACTTTATATAAAGCTAAATACCAATTATTTAAACATATCCGCCGCCTGAAATATTACCGCATGTTGTGCGTATGTGCCTTTTTATTTAGTCAGTTTATTAATATTCAATCCAAGTTTTGCTCCCCAACAATTATCTTTTATACTTAATCCTGTGTCATCTATACTCTTCGTGAAATTTGGATTATATTCAATCTCAAAATATATCAAATTCTTTATATCAATTCCAAAGCAGAATAAACCACCTAAATTAAATTTGTTAAACTCTTCAATTATTGATTCATACATATTGAACTTTAGTCCAGATGCCTGCTCTTCGAATACAATGTCTTTATATGAAATCATGTAATCACATCGTAACCCGAGCAAAAGATATGGTGAGTAATTCGTTTTTAAAGGTTTTATTTTTAAACCAAGATTCAATGCTAAGTCATGTAAAACCACATTATCATTATTTGTCCTTGCTGAAGTTCCGTCTGCGAATCTAAGTTCCAAATTATTTTTAAATCCTTTTTGTATATAACCTAATTCTGTGCGAAAAGCAAAAATGTTTCCAAAATCTTTTTCGGCTTGAAGAAAGGCTTGAAGTCCAAATTTATATTTGTTATCGGAATTAACTGGCATCAATTTGTAATCCCAAATCTGAGAAGAATATGAAGTTCCAATATTAATTCCATACCTATCAATTATCTGACTGTGTGTCAAGTTTGCTATAAAAATCAAAGCAAAAGTAATTGTCAATCTATGTTTCATGAATTTTTTATTTGTCTGTTTATTTATTTAGTTTCTTTTTCTTTTTCTTTTTGTTGGTATTACGCACAACGTTTTGCATATGGCTTGTGGCGGTTTCGAAGCACTTTCCTGTCCACCGAAACCATAGCTGGTAACGGAGCGAAAACCTTGCTGGCAGCCGTTCACCCGCCATAAGCTATATGCTGTGTTGTAGCACGTTTATTATTTTTTTTCTGTTGTCAATCGTAATTCAGTCAGTACTTTATTCGCTTCTTCAAAGAGTCCTAACCAATCAGAGCTTTCATTTTCAATGTTCTTCATTTTTTCTTGGGCGTAGTAAATTCCTTTGTTAGTCAGTAAATAGAATCTTACGCAGTTTTTGTCTGGTAATGGTGTTGATTCTGTCTTTACTGCTTTGGTTAAGAAACCTTGTCCAAGCTGAACATAAGGGAAAACGACTTGTCGGACATTGTCATGTTGTCCACCGCCAATTACTCCACCACCTGAACCTAAGTACATACTTGCATCTCCTGTTTCGTATGCTGTCACGGTCGCAATGCCGTCTCCTAAATCCCAATCCATTACAATTCCAAATACTTTAGTTTCTTCGGAAGTTTCCAATCCAAGTTGTTCAGGTGTTGCACTCAACGCCATTTGTCGGAGGCCATTGAAAGGATTTTCTTGCTGTTCTGATTTGTTTTCAGTCTGATTGTTTTCCTGATTGTCAGCCGATTGATTTTTGGGTTTACAGGCTATAAATATTCCCGAAGCGATTATAAGTACTGCTCCAATGATTATGTATGTCGTCATTTTCATTTAGTGTCTTTTTCTAATGTGCTACAACGGTTGGCAATAAGAAACGTAGGGCATTTCGAAGCACTAACCTATCAAGTTACCGAGCCGTTTATTAAATGTTATGTCGTTTAAATTTAGCACTTTCCGCCCTATGTTTTTTATTGCGTGTTATAGGGCGTTTTTCTCTCTCTTGTCATTATGAAGTCTTTTTAATAACCCAATCTACTAGTCCTGCTGATATTGTCAATTCAGCAACTTTGTCAACAAGATAAAGCTTTGTTTCTGTTTCGTTTTCGTAAGTAGTCAAGTTGTTTTTGGCAGTATGAACAACATAGAAGAATTTTTCATAGTCGTTCATAGTCGCAAATTGTTCTTGATAATTTAAAAACTGTTGTAAGTCAGACTGTGCCTTGATTTGAACTATGCCTCTTTCTCCTGTTACTGGTGCAAAAAGTTCAAGGTCTAATGTCTTTTGCGTTTTTCCCGTGTCGCCAACTCTTTGCCAGCCTGCTTGCCTAAAAATCAAGTCCACCAACGTTTCAAAGTCCTTCCATTGTAAATTCTGAATTAAGAAAGTCAGTTTAGTTTTGAGATTAAACATTGCTTGTTCAACTTCAACAACTTCTTTCATTTGTTCGCAGTTGATTTTGGCAAGTGCGTATTTTTCTTCCGGCACACTGCAAATTGTCCCTCGAAACCCTTGTGTTTTTAAAAGTTTTCCGCTGATATTTCCAGCAAGTAAAACATTCCCGTTAATGTCCTTGTCAGACCATTTGCCAATTACAGGTCTTGTTTTGGTTTTGTCTGCAAGCAAAGTTATTTCAGGTCTAGAAAAACACCACCAAAGTTTGTTCGCGTAAAAAGTTATCCAAAGTGTTTTTTCGTCTTCTTCATAAAACTGTTTGATTTGATTTGAATGACTTGTCGCTACAAATGTTTTTGAATTTTCTTCGGTTGTGAAATAGTCATGAACCCTGTCCCATTGTCCTGTTATACAAAGTTCGTGGTCAACTTCTCTATATCCAAGTCGCAAAGTTTGGTTGTTTTCAATACATTCTTTCTCAAACTTTCCACCTTGTCCGAGTTTAATAAACAAAACTTTATTTGCTTTAATTCTTTTCATTTACTTATGCCTGTTCGTTCGCCTTTTTTAAAATGCCCTATAACGGTCAAGTATAAGAGCAGTAGCGGATTTCAAAGCGATTTCCTGTCCACCACCAACAAAGTTTATTAAATGCACAGACCTAGATTTTACCACTTCACCCGCTATTGCTTTTATACAATGTTGTATGCCCGTGCTTTCTTTTCGTCCCTGCGTTGGGAAAGACACACTTATTGACAAGCTTTGGCTGGCACGGCTGGTTTGAGCGGCTTGGCAATGTGTGTGGCTTTGAAGGGTGGTCATATTATCTGATTTTATTTTTCATCAGTTCTGTCAGGCTGGTTGTAAACGGAAATGCCGATGCTCTACCAGTCGAGTAGTTTGAAAGATTTCTAAAGTTCCAGCTTACGTTTTCAAATTCGGAGTCAGTCACTGGCTCTATTTGAATTACGAGATAATTGTCCTGAGATGGAGTGGGGTACCCTTTTCTGATTAAGTCGTCTTTTGAGTAAACTTTAGGACCTCTGCTCACAATCTTCCATAAATCACCGGAATCTGTGTCGCCCGATGTATGCAGCAATAAATACTTTGAACTCACTGTTTCTTTGTCGAGTATTAGTGAACCTGTACCTGATCCCATTCTGAAATTGTAAAGTCCTGACCGTTTAATCCAATCGTATTGTTCCTTGGAGTTGTAATAACCCACTAAAACAAAGGTGTCGTCCGGTATTAAGTCTCTGTTGGTGTTGTATGGTTCTGGTAAAGGCTCTTTGACCACATTATCAGATTCGGGTGGATTTCTATAAATGTCAAATGTTCTGAAAGCAATTTTCTCCCGCTGTGAAGCACGGTTTATGAAGTGTTCAATTATTTCAAGAATAAACGCTTTCAGTTCACCGATTCCGCTGTTGGTTTTAGATGGTTTTACAGGAAATGCACCAAGTCCGGGTATAATTTCATGAAATCCTTTCTGGTTAATGGTTTTGTCACCTGGGTATAAAACATATGCACCGCCTGTTCTTCTAATTGCATCTTTGTAGGCGTGCATTTTCAGTAAATCTGCATTTTTGTAAATACCTTTTCTGTTTTCTGCTTTTTCTTCGTCAAGGTTGTTTTCTGTGTTCTGTTCCAAGAAATGTGTCAGGTTACCGATTTTGTATTTCGCATCAAAATGAACATGAACAATTAATTCCTGTTTTTCCGCTTCGGTTTCTGAAATTCCAAAAGGCCAGAATGAAAGCGTATAGTCAGGGCGTAAGGTGGTTGTCCAGCTTCCTGATTCAGGATAATTTTTCTTTCCGCTAAATGACCGGTTGTAGTTAAAACGAATATTCAGTTTTCTGTTACCTGAATCGTATACACCTCTTAGAGCAGTATATTTCCCCTGCTTTATCTGAAGATTTAAACCGTCAGGCGTTTCTTTGATTAAGTCTGAAATGCCTTTAGGTTCAATTTCAAAAATGGATTGAAACAAGTCGAGCAGTTTAAAGAAAAGCCAGTATTCGTATAGGGTAGCAATATCTTTTTTCCCTCCGCTGTAAATATCATCACCGCCTTTCCAGATAAGTTTAGCTGCAAGGTCAAACATGAGCCATACGCGAAGCACTTCCCGGTAACCTTCTTTCCGCTGCAATACGGGACTGTTCAGTTTTAGAGTTGTTGGTCTTGAAATATCTTTGAAAACAGAATTATGCAGATGACTCTCCAGTTCACGAATCAATAATTCTGATTCGTTTACCATTTTCTTATGGCCGAACTCTTTTGCCTTGGTGTTTATGTCTGTGCAGAATTTAAGGAAGTTTTCAAGAGCATGTTTGATAAAACGATTTTCAGGTGTGTTAACGGAATCTGTTTTTCTGATAGTAGTAATTCTTTCCGGCAATGTATCTATGCCATAACTTCTCAGATAATGGGTCTCAGGCAATTTGTTTCGCTTACCGACTTTTAGTATTTCTTTAATATTGGTGTTTGAAAAGCGTCTCGCATTACGAATGTCTTTTTCTTCGGTTGTTTCGGCCCATTTTGTTACAGGTGCAGTAACAATTCGGTGAATTGCTTCGGTAAACTCGTCAGTCCCAATTATGGACTTAATAAAGGCAAATTTCTGATAAAGCGTTTGACTATCTCTGGTGTAATCAATTTCAAAGTGTTGCGAAACAGGTGAATTTGCCTGCAACAAAAGGTCCGTGCATTTTTCAGTAATCAGTTCCAGCATATCGCGGTAATCATCACGATAACCTGTTTTTATGGATTGAACTTCTAATTCGACTTTGCAGCGTTCCTGATAAGAGCCTTTTTCCAGTAATGGAATCGAAAGGGTTCCTACAAAAATATTGGGAGCAATTGTGCCCAGATTTGTTGTTCTCTTGTGTTGTTGTATGATGTTTTCGCCAACATCACCCAATATAAATTCAGGGTCGCTGATTTGAAAATCATAGTAACAACCTTCAACCAGTTGAAATCGGGCTTCATTATGCTCACTTGCGTTTTCTTGGGCATCAAACAAGGAATCAGGCCTGCGGGAATCTATCCAGAGCCGCAAACCTTCCTGAATGGAATCAAGGTTGATTTCTATGTTTGATTCTGACTTCATTTATTACGCTTCAGCAAAACTTGCAAATCCGTTATCAATTGCTCCCCGATACATGCGTGTTATTTTTTCAAGTGAAAGCGGATAAAGTACATTTCCGCCATTGATATCAAAGTCGGTCTTTTCAAAAACATCTTTAATGATTTTGACTTCATTGTTGATGCAGAAAGAGCCCAATGTTTCCAATACCGGACACAACTTTCTCCGTGAACCGTGCAGCTTGGGTAAAAGTTTTTGTATGATAGCTATGTCAATCTTTTGATGGGTTGTAAGGGTATTATCCAAGACTGTAAGCTGATTTATCAATCTTAGAATTTCCGTTGCACTGCGATAGCCAAATTCTGCTCCTGTTTTCTTCAACTCGCCAAAAAACTGAACCAAAGCAACATTGATTTCTGCAATATCTGTAGTAGCAAATTCTTTGCTGGCTGCCATTTCCAATAAACTCCCAGCCATTCCGGCACCTTTTCCGGTAAGAGCATCCATGTTGATGTCCTTGATGTTACTCAGGAAGTTTTTCATTTCATCCTGTGTTACACGGAACTCAATGGTATTTGCTCTATCAAGCACCTTGGGGCTGAACATATTGGTAGTTTCGTCAATGTTTACGGTGCCAATGATAAACAGATTGGAAGGGACTTTCAGTTTTGAAGGAACGCCATTCTCTACAGTACCTTCGGCATACAATGGAATTTCTTCTTTCGATTCCATCACACTCAGGAAATCGGCAAAATACCTTTCCACATGGCTCAGATTCATTTCGTCAAGAATAAGAAAATGTGGTAGGTCTGGCTGTTTGTTGGCCTGAATAATTAAATCCAGGACACCACTGTCGGGCTTTACATATTCTTCCGGCTTCAGCGCATTTGGGTAACCCAACAGGGGTTCGCGGTTCGTCCAGTCGGCACCCACAGGAATAATGTGGTATTGGCTTTCATCCTGACAAATCCACTGTACAAATGCCTGCGCAAGTTTTGTTTTTCCTGAGCCTGAAAGACCCGAAAAAATTACAAACGGTTTTGTAAGAAGAGATGATATAAATCTTTTTATTAGAATCGAATCAAACAATAAGCCTGAACCACTAACATCATTAATCAAATCATGAATAGAAAAATTAGTATCGACTTTAACAGATTCTTTTGGTTTAATAATGCTTAGTTTACTTTTCTTTAATAAATCCAATAAATCAGGATGCTCAGCCAACCTATAAGCTAAATCCGCAATATAAGACTGTGTAACATTTACAACTTTTGCTAGACTCAGAATTGGTGAAACAAAATAATCACCTCTATCTATTGTTTTACTACCATACCACCAACTATAATCTGAAAGGAAGCGAATGAACAAATCAACATCATTTGATTCTGTAAAAGTGATAGACACTTTATCTTTTATTTCTTCAGGAACAACTCCTGTGTCCTTAATCGATTTTATTACCTCTTTTGCATTTTGAACACCTTGAAATATTGTATTATAAAAAGATTTATATTCCTTTAAAGCAATCAAGAATTCTACAAAATATGAAGCAATATAAAACCATTGATTTGGGAAAGTGATTGTTAAGCTACTACTTGTCTCAACTAAAGTTGTATATTGTGCAAATGAGATTTTTTCATTAGAGTGATACAGTTCAGTATAACGACTCTTAAAGTTACTATCCAAAGCAACTTCTTCTTTTTCGTAATCCTGAAATTCATTTTGAGATTGTATTGCCAGTCGGTTTAAATCTTTTAAAATCATAATAGTTGCTTTTTAATTTCATCTGCAATTGTTGTTACAACGGGAACTGAAACACTGTTACCAAACTGCTTATAAGCTTGGTTGTCAGAAACAGGTATTTCATACCAAGAATCAATAGGATAACCTTGCAATCTAGCGGCTTCTTTAGGATGCAATTTCCTTGGTCTGTTTGGTCTGTTAGGTATATTATCTTGTTCAATTAAAATTTCACTTCCATCTTTATAATATCGAGCCGAGATAGTACTTGTATATGGGGATTCTTCATTAAACGATGAATAACCAAATCCATTTCCTTTTTGTGCATGCTCAACCCTGCGTCTTTGATGACCGGCCCACAATTTCTCTGATATTGTATAAGTCTTTTTATCTCGTTCTTCAAGAGCTTCTAGTTCATCCTGACTCAATAAAATGGAACCAACATTAATAATTTTAGCCCTTTCATCTCTTTTTTCTTTGTCATAAATGACTTTCCCATTATCATCTAGACCCCACGGAAACTTAAACTCTTTTGATTTTACAATATCCCGATACCAAGCGACTATAAAGATACGTTCTCGGTTTTGAGGAACTCCAAAATGTTTGCTGTTTAAAACTTCTGCACTTACTTCATAACCCAAATCATCCAAAACCTCTTTTATTCGCTTAAAAGTATTTCCCTTATCATGATTTTTAAAACCCTTTACATTCTCTAATAGGAGAATTTTAGGTATTGATACCTTTTTATTGAGTTTGTTCGCTTCAATTTTGGCTCTTACAATTTCTTTGATATTGAAGAATAAGGTTCCTCTTGTGTCATCAAATCCTTTTTTTAAGCCTGCATGTGAAAATGGCTGGCAAGGGAAACCTGCACATAAAACATCAAAATCCGGAATGTTAGAATAATCAAGTTCAGGGTCAGTTATATCTTTATTGAAATTTCCGTTTTCAAAAATCTCGGGCGAAATTTTTATAAAATTATGTTCATATGTCTGGCGGGCGAATTTGTCAATCTCTGAAGCGAAAACACATCTGCCACCATTGGCATGCATGGCGATATGAAAGCCTCCAATTCCGGCAAACAGGTCAATGAATCTGAATTCCTTTTTCTTTTTGGCCATTAGTTATTTGCTCCTTTGGTTATTGTAAACAAGATATTTTTAAGGGTCGTATTTCTTTTCTCTGGTTTCAATTCACACTCCCATATGACCAGTGAGTTCCATCCGCATTCTTTCAATTCCTTCATTTTTTTGTTGTCCCTTTTTATTGTTTCTTCAATTTTATCCTGCCACCATTCAGATCTTGTTTTAGGCCACACAAAATACTTACATCCTTTATGCCCGTGCCAGAAGCAACCATTCACAAAGATTACTGTGTTATATTTACTAAGCGTCAAATCAGGTCTTCCGGGCAGGTTTTTGTTGTGCAATCGGAATCTCAGGCCGTTTGCATGTAAGTATTTCCGAACAAGTATTTCGGGTTTTGTGTTAGTTCCCTTAATTCTGCTCATGTTGTAGCTACGGGTTGCCTTGTCGTGTACATCTGCCATACTTATTTCTTATTGGAAACAATTAACTCCTTGATGTCCACATCAAGAATGTTGGCGATTTCTGACAATACTTCAAGTCTTGGTTGTTGCCGATTTTGAACATAGCCGTTAACCATGTTGTAACTTTTCCCAAGTTTCTCCGCCAGCCAAGTTTGTTTAATTCCTCTCTGTTCAAGTACTTCCTTTATTCGGTTCATCTCCGCATAAATTTAAGCTGCTAAAATAGTCCAAATTTTCCGTTTATCTCGTTTTTCAATATACATTTCGTTCGTTTTCTTGGTAGTCTATCCGAGCGTGGGCAAAAAAATAGGCTCTTTTGGTTTTTTCGTTTGGCTTCTGGGTCGGCAAAAACCAAATGTGCCTATTTGCGCGTTGGCTTTTTCAGCATGGCATACAACGGCATCCGCTATGAGTAGTGGCGGATTTAGAACTACTCACTTTCAAATTAGCACAGATGAAAAATAGAAATACAGACCTTGAAGAAACGATGAACCCGCCATTACTTATAGCGAATGTTGGCGGTAGTGTTTTTTCTCGAACTCAATTAATAATACTTGGTCTTTGCGAAAATTACGGTGCAGAAATTCAAGTAGATTTTGAAGATGGAAAACACACCTACACTTTAGTCGAAATTACAGGAGATATCGAAACTATAAGGAAGGACACTTTTAATAAACTGAAAGAAAGCGGTCAAATATCCTTAAAGTGGCGACCAAGCATTGATATTGAAAGGTGGTCATAACATTGCCGCCAACGTGTTGCAGCTATGTTGCGTGCCGCAATTGTACCTTTATGTTTGTTGATGTTCATGATGTTCAAATATACAAATTCTTGTCTTAATGACCCGGATTTGCGGCATGCAATATAGGTGCTGTTAACTGCTGTATTTTCTTTAATTAATATGGAATTTTGATAATCTCTCCTTGTTTATCTAACATTTTTACTTTGTCTCCAGTAATATTTATATTGTCTTGTGGCCCAATATGATAAATGGCAAACATTTTAATAATATCTCCTAACTTAATTCCTTTCTCTTTTGCGTCCATTATTAACCAAGCCGGGACAAATGCCCAATCAATGTCTTTTAATGAGGCAATGGTTTCTGCATGTTCTGTATCTCCTGAAATAAAAATTCTTTTGTCATGCCAAGTAATTAAATATGAATAGTGATTAATTGAAAACTTATGTCTTGTTTTAAACGCATCAATTGTAAAGTCATTTAATTCATTGTTTAGTTCTGATAGGTCTTTTACATTCCAAGGTGTATAAATTTTCCCGTTAAGTCTTTTCGCCAATTTTTTAACTAATCTACCTGGATAATGGTCTGAATGTTTATGTGTGTAAATAAAAATTGGATTGCTTTTAATACTGTCCAGCTCGGATAAGTCATATTCCATGTAATTATGTGCACCTGATTTGTATGGAAAGTCAATATAGATATTTGAAATTCCGTCAGTCATGTAAAGTCCGCAGTTTCCAATAAATTTAATACTTATTTCAGAAGTCTGACTAAAAGTTGTAATTGATAAACTCATTAAAGTCAGAAGTCCAAATGTTTTAAAAAAACGTATCATGTTTTTGTCTTTAATATTGCAGTTAACGAGTAAATATACGCAATATTGCGTATATATCTGCCTTGTGTATGGCTCTGTAACTTCTACTGAGCCAACAAAGGTGCTGTAAAGATAGTGGTTTTTTATATATCCAAATTATCCATTGGGCTTTTAATATTCTCGAATCCCTTGGTGGTAATATGCGTGTAAATCTCAGTCGTTTTCGAGCTGCTGTGTCCCAGCAGTTCTTGTATATACCTTAAGTCCACGCCATTTTCAAGTAAGTGTGTAGCAAATGAATGCCTAAGCGTTTTTGGGGTAACGCTTTTTGTTAAGCCGGCTTTTTTTGCTGCGTTTTTTACCACTTCCTGAACCGATTTGTCAGAATAAGCCTTGCCGCCAACCCCAGTAAATATTAAATCATCAGGAGTATATTCATCCACATAAGCATCAAGAACGGACAGTAGCTTTCCCGAAAGTATCGTATAACGGTCTTTTCGTCCTTTTGATTGTGTTACCCTCAGTTGCATGCGTACCCTGTCAATGTCACTTAGTCTGACGTTGATGATTTCATTCAACCGCAAACCGGATGAGTAGCCGAACATGATAATCAGCCTATGCTTGATGTTGGTTGTAACCTTAATCATTGCGGTTATTTCTTCAATATTTAGTACAATGGGAAGTGTTTTGTCTCGTTTCGGTCGGTCAACAAAATAAAACTTACGTTGCCCTTTCAAAACTTGCTCGTAATAAAACTTGATCGCGTTTATGGATACGTTTTGATAAGAAGTAGAAACTTTTCTCTCAGTAATCAAAAAACGAACAAACTCGAGTATTTGCGGCTCTGTAATAGAATCTATATCAAGTCGATAATGATAATTTATAAACTCTTCAAAAGCGGAAACATAGTTTTTAATGGTGTGCGGACTATGCTTAAGCTCTATATGTTTGTTGATGTATGCTTCAGGCGCCCGCCGATAATTGGGTACATCAAGTGGCGAAATACGCTTAACTCCAGCTTCTCCGGCTGGCTCTTCTTCAAGTATAACTTTCAGGTTTTCGGCCTGGCATGCCGATGTTAATTGCGCCATGAATATCTCTGAAAAAGGCACCGTCCACCATTTGTTTTTTGGATCCCAGCGGTTGTAAGGAATGGATTTTAAAGCGGTAATCAGTTTTTTGTTGAACTCCGTAATAATTTTCATTCTTCCCGAACGTGATTTCAAAATCAGGACTTCATTCCGGGCAATGGTCTTTTGATTTCCTGCATTTGGCGGCACATCAATGGAATCGTGTATGTTCAGGCTATGAATCCGGCTTCCAAAATGATCTTTTATCAAGTCCATATTGCCCGGATAATCAGGAACCTGCCACAGGAATTCTTTATTTAACCAGCTGCTGTATCTTAATGTCTTTATGAAGTTGATATCTGCTTCATTTTTGGGCATTTTTATCAATATCTTGCGGTTAATTACTTCTATGCCAACGTTTCCAGCTGGTGCTTCTTTGATGAACGCGGCTTCGGTTGCAATGAGTTTCGGAGATTCCAATTCCCCGGCCATCAATAGTTCGTGCTCAGCGAGTAGCACTTTCAACTGGCTGAGTGTTTCCGCTGTATCTGGCACGTGCCAGGCCTTCATCGTTCTGCTCCAACTGGCGCCTTCAAGCTGTTTTATCAGACCAATTATCGTTTTATTATATTCAAAATCAAGCTTTAAGCGTGCCTCGTTCCGGTGATTTTGCTTAGAAACAAAGATTTTCATTGTTGCGTATATTTCATTCTAATGGAAGATATGCGAACTTTTCTTGTCGTTTATTTCGGGACTGTTTGCCATCAGTATTTATGTTTATCACGCAGTTGAGACCCATGGCCCTGTGTCTCCTTCTGCCCCGCGGCGGCCACTACGCACGCCAAATCTTGATAAAAAATGCTCTAAATCTGTTAACACCCCACACGCTATCGCCTTCTCAGTCCCATATACTTTCGGTAAGCCGCACACGGAAAGTACTTTAGGGTTGGTTGCTGTTTATGTTCAAAACGCCTGCAACATCCCACTTATCCAACCCCAGCTTAACAGACGCAGTTTATGAACTTATTTCGCCAACGAAATTAACGTATTTTAACACAATTCACAAATAAAAAAAACCTGTATTATTCAAGCCTTAAGGCAGGCTAAACGCTCTCGTAAGAGAATGATTTTCATAATTTATTCATAAAGTTCTAAATTCCAACATCCTAAATCTTAAATCATTTTTTTAGGAATAATATAGGCTTTTTCCCGCTTCCTAAACCGGATAAGCCATCCCCCCTGCCCTGCCAACGGCCGCTTTTCCGTAGCGCCTGCGGATGTGATCCATGGCCTGATACAAATTGCTCATTTCGGGCGTGTCTTCAAACATATTCAACTGCTGCGAACCTCCCACCAACTGACTGAAGCGCACGCCTACCAGCCTGATCAACATCCGGCGGTTGTAAAGCTGAGCAAACTGCTCCATCACGTTGTTGAGCAAAATATGGTCGAAGGCGGTATAAGCAATATGTTTCTGGCGGCTGTGCGTGTCGAAGTTGGCATAACGGATCTTCACGGTAACACAGCCGGTAAGTTTTTGCTTGTTGCGCAGCTCAAAAGCCAGTTTTTCGACAATATGCGACAGCTTTTGCCGCAGCAGCGCCATATCGGTGGTGTCCTGCTCAAAGGTGTGCTCGCTGCTCATCGATTTCTGTTCGCTGTAAGGCTTTACCGGACTGGGATCTATGCCGTTAGCTTTTTTCCAGACCATTAAGCCGTTTTTACCCAACACCTGCTGCACCATTTCGGGCGGCATCAGCCGCAGCGTGCCAATTTTTGCCACACCCATCGAGCGCAGCAGCCTAAAGCCGACATCGCCAACCATCGGGATTTTACGGATTGAAAGCGGATCCAAAAAAGGATGTACCTGCTCGGGAAGCACTTGCAGCGCGCCATTCGGCTTGGCCTGTCCGGTAGCAATTTTCGATACCGTCTTATTTTGCGAAAGCCCAAATGAGATCGGCAGTCCCGTCTCGCGGATGATTCGCTCGCGCAATTCGTGCGTCCATTTATAAATACCAAAAAAGCGGTCCATCCCGCTGAGGTCTAAGTAATGCTCATCCACCGAAGCCTTCTCGTAAAGCGGTGCGCTATCGGCAATCACGTCGGTAACCAGGCGCGAATATTGCGAATACAGCTCCATATCGCCACGCACATACACCGCCTCGCTACACAGCTGGCGTGCCATCCGCATCGGCATGGCCGAATGTACCCCAAAGCGCCGCGCTTCGTAGCTACAACTCGCCACCACGCCACGATCTGAGACGCCACCGATAATTACCGGCTTGCCGTTCAGCGATGGATTTACCAAACGTTCTACCGACACAAAAAAGGTGTCGAGGTCTAAATGTGCAATTGTTTTTGAAATCATTGAAAAAAATATACTTAAAAACTTGACATTTTATTTAATTGTTGTACTTTTGACGTGATTATAATCATTTTAACGACGGTAATTTAATCATTTTTCAAAAATTGCAACAAAAAAATATTCACTTTTTTAAAAAATTTAACCCGCGATGAACTTCAACTCCAACATTAAATTTTTGCGCAAAAGGCGCGGCCGCACACAGGATGAGGTGGCTTTTGCCCTCAACATGAAACGCTCTACGCTGAGTGGCTACGAAAACAAGGTAGCGCAGCCCGGCATCGACATCTTAGTGGCTTTTTCTGACTATTTCAACATAGCCGTTGACACGCTTATCAAGGTAGATTTGGCCAGCCTCAGCGAATACCATCTCAACCAGCTTGAGCGCGGCTTCGATGTGTTTATCAAAGGCAGCAACCTCAGGGTACTCACCACCACCATCGACAGCCAGAACAACGAAAATATTGAGCTGGTAAACGAGAAAGCCAAAGCCGGCTATGGCACCGGTTTTGCTGATCCGGAATATATTAAGGTGCTGCCGGCTTTTCACCTGCCGTTTTTGTCGCGCAGTAAAAAATACCGCACCTTTCAGATTAGTGGCGACTCTATGCTGCCCATTCCCGACAAATCTTATGTTACCGGCGAGTACGTAATCGACTGGCAGTTTCTTCGTAGCCACCAGCCTTATATTGTACTCACACGCGAAGATGGTGTGGTTTTTAAGCTTGTAGAAAACAGGATGAAAGAAGATGGAACCCTCAGGATGAGTTCGTTAAATCCACTTTACGAGCCTT
This sequence comes from Bacteroidales bacterium, assembly GCA_023229135.1. Classification (GTDB taxonomy): domain Bacteria; phylum Bacteroidota; class Bacteroidia; order Bacteroidales; family F082; genus UBA5536. The sequence continues at coordinate 233,702 of JALNZT010000001.1, read as the reverse complement.
TTGATTTGCCCGTTAGCGAAGTGCAGGAGATCTGGAAATTTGTACATTACATCAGCTCCGAAATGCCCGAGAAAAATCGCGAGCGCGAGCCGCTGGCCGAAACCGTGAAGCAGCTTCAGAAAGAAGTGCAGGCCATACAAATGAAGCTGAAACTGTGATATTTGATGGTGTGTTTGTCTTTTCTGGCAAAGACTAATTGTAATTGAGTGAGAACCAGATAAAGACAGCATAAATCATGATAAGTAAAGTGCCTTCAATGCGGCTAAGTCGCTTTCCTTTGCCTAAGTATATCAAGGCTACAAGTGCCAGGTTAGCAGCCACTACCATTCCCAGCTCCACATTTAGCTGTGTCTGATATGCCAGCGGATTGATGACAGCACTGGTACCCAATACGATAAAAATATTGATGATATTGGAACCCAACACATTACCCATTACTATCTCGATTTTATTCTTCATGGCAGCCACAATAGCTGTAACCAGTTCAGGTAACGAGGTAGCGGCAGCAACAATGGTGAGACCAACAGCTGTTTCGCTGATACCAAAGGCTCTGGCAACTTCGAGTGCACCCTCCGAAACCCATTCGCCACCAAAATACAAGCCGACCAAACCACCAAAAATCAGCAGCAAGGTCTTAGTCCAGGAAGCAGGAACTTGTTTTTCAATGTCTATATCCACTTCGATCGGCTTACCTTTTTTGAGCGTGAACCACAAATATAAACCAAACATTGCCAGCAACATAAAGCCATCAAAACGGTTGATGACCAGGTCGAAGCCCATAAAATAACCATTGGCTATCAGGCCAAAAAACAAGGTCGCGAACAAACCAACCGGAATATCTCTGTAAATCGAAATACGTTCAACATGAAGCGGCATAATCAGCGCGCTGACGCCCAAAATCAGAAAGATATTCATGATATTGCTACCCAGTACATTACCGATTGCCAGATCGGAACTGCCTTTTAATGAAGCAAATACGTTGATAACCAACTCGGGTAATGAAGTACCGAAAGCCACCACCGTAAGACCGATAACAAGGGGTGAGAGATCTGCACGTAAGCCCAGCGACACCGAGCCGTTTACCAACAAGTTGGCTCCCAAAATTAAAATAACAAAACCGACAGCAAAAAGTACGTAGGTGATTGTCATGCAACTAAACGTTTTTGCCGTAGTTTCTCTCGCCAAAAATCAGGCTGCCCACACGAACCATCGTGGCACCTTCTTCTATAGCGATTGGATAGTCGCCTGACATACCCATCGAAACTTCCTTGAAATCAGGCTGATCAGCAAAATAATCTTTTTTCAGCCAGTCGAAAATGGATTTCAGAAACTTGAACTCACGCCTTACCTGATCCATATCTTCTGTAAAAGTGGCCATGCCCATCACACCAACAATATGCACGTTTTGCATTGCTTTGTAGTCCTCCGAAAGTAACAACTCCTTAACTTCTTCGCGATCCAGACCAAATTTGGTATCTTCTTCTGCAATGTGAAACTGCAATAAACACTTTACCACACGTTCATGCCTAGCTGCCTGCTTGTTGATTTCCTTCAAGACTCTTAGGCGGTCAACCCCTTCAATCATAGCCACAAAAGGCACAATATTTTTTACTTTATTGGTTTGCAGGTGACCAATAAAATGCCAGTCGATATCTTTAGGAAGCTCGCCCGTTTTGCGCTCCAGCTCCTGTGCTTTATTCTCTCCAAAACAGCGGTGGCCAACGTTATATGCCTCCATAATTTCGCTGTTCGATTTAGTTTTAGAAACAGCAACCAGCTTAACCCCTTCGGGAATTGTTGCTTTGACAGCTTTTAGATTTTCGGCAATTGTATTGTTCATCACAGCGTAATTTTAGTCTTTAAAACAGTGCAAAGATACGGAATTAGGTTGTTTTGCACTGAAATACGCATTTTTATCAGTACCAAAGTCGATACTTCAGCAATAAATCAGCAGCTTATCATTATACAATATATCGTACTTTTGCAGCCCTGATGAAAACACTACAATCACAACTATCGCTGCCTAAGCTGGCTTTATTCTGGCTGCTGATTTTTACGGCCCTCCGGGTGATTTTTTTGCTTTACTATAACCAGCTTTTGCAGGCCGAAGCCGTTCCTTTTGTTGAGGTTTTAAGGGTTTTCCCAGCTGCGTTTTGGTTAGATATTTCCACAATTAGCTATTTACTGATCTTACCTTTTTTGCTAATATGCGCTGCAACGCTTTTACAAAGTCGTTTCCCGCTGAAAGTGATACGCTATTATTCATTGATAATGATTGTGTTGTACATACTTTTAGCTTTGGGCGAAACTGGTTTATACGCCGAGTGGAAAACCAAACTTTCATACAAAGCATTGGCTTACCTACGCCATCCCGACGAGATTTTTAATTCGGCAGAAAGTAGTAGTTTTTTCCTGATGATAGGTTTGTGGATATTCATTTCTGCTGCGGCCATATTACTCTACCTCAAATGGTTTGACATAAAAAAAACTTTTTCCATACCGAAACCTAAGCAGCTAATCTGGTCATTTCCAATTTGGTCATTTTTGTTGTTTTTTGGTATTCGCGGTGGCCTCAAAGAGATTCCCATCACTTCGAGTGCAGCTTATTTTAGCCAGGCCAATATTCTCAATATCACTGCGGTAAACCCTGCCTATAATATGTTGGTCAGCACGCTCGACTCCAGGAGTTTTAACAAAGAAAACCTGTTCAAAAGCATGCCCGAGTCGGAAGCACGCGTTTTGGTTGAAGCGCTGCACCACACAACTTGCGACAGCACTATTTCCATCCTGAAAATAAAAAAACCCAATATCGTGATTGTGCTGCTCGAAAGCTGGTCGGCTGACCTGATTGCTTCGTTGGGCGGCGAGCCGGGAATTACGCCCAATTTCGCCGCCCTGGAAGAAGATGGGCTGCTTTTCACGAATTTTTATGCCAGCGCAAACCGCTCACAACAAGCCATCGGATCTCTTTTTGCAGGAATGCCCGGACTTCCGCTCACCACCATCACCAATCATCCCGAAAAATACAAAGCACTGCCCAGCTTTGTGAAAACCCTCAATCAACAAAACTACCACACCAGCTTTTACTTTGGCGGACAACTGATTTACGGCAACATCCTCTCCTATCTTATTTATAATGAGTTTGTTAAGATTGTTGAAGGCAGCGATATCAAAGAAGATTTCCCACGCGGAAAACTTGGCGTGCATGACTCGTTTATGTTGCCCTGGTATGCCGGCGAACTGAATAAATTTCCGGAGCCATTTTTTAGCACGATTTTCACACTGAGCTCGCATTCGCCATACGATTTCCCGATGGAACATAGTATTCAATGGCCAAAACTGGAAAAGGATTTTGTCAATTCGGCGCATTATACGGATATGTCGCTGGGACTATTTTTTGAAGCAGTACGGCAACAAAGCTGGTACGAAAACACCGTATTTCTGATTATGGCCGACCACAGCCACAACACCTACCGCAACCATCCGGTCGCATCTTTTGAATACCGAAAAATCCCTTTGCTGATTGTCGGGCCGGCACTTAAAGATTCACTGCGCGGAAAACAATTTGATGCAATCAGTGGAAACACAGATATTCCGGCCACTTTGCTAGCGCAATTAGGACTTTCGCAGCAGGATTTTTTCTGGAGTAAAAACCTGTTCAATCGCTGCTACAAGCCCTTTGCTTATTTTGAAACCAACGAAGGCCTCGGTTTCAAAACTGACGATGGTTATTTCGTTTGGGAGAAAAAAGCAGACCGTTACCTTCAAAAAGCATTGCCTCCAGCCAAAGAAGACAGCATCATAAAACAGGGAAAAGCCTATCTGCAAGTTTGGTTTGAGGAGTTTTTAAGTTACTAAATGATGACTGTTTTTCAAGTTTTTCATTTACTTTGTACCAAAAGATAGAAATATGCATTTCGCTTGTCTTCCAGAAGCCAAAATTGGCATAATGACACTGCCCGAAGAGGAATCGAAGCATTGTGTGCGGGTGCTGCGCATGGAGGTCGGAACAGCTTTTAAAATCACCAATGGCAGCGGCAAAATTTTCGATGCAGTGATGCAAGAAGCCCATCCGAAAAAAGCTGTAGTAGCGCTTTCTAATCCAGAAAAAGGCTATGATTTTTGGTCTTTTAAGCTTTGTATTGCCATTGCACCCACCAAAAATAATGACAGATTAGAATGGTTTTTAGAAAAAGCTACCGAAATTGGCATTGACGAGATTTTCCTATTTCATTCTTTTCATTCCGAGAGAAGGCAGGTAAAACCTGAGCGTCTTCAAAAAGTGTTGGTGGCAGCACTGAAACAGTCGCTGAAAAGTCGCTTACCTAAAATACATGATTTACAAAGTTTTAACCAGTTTGTTAAACAAGATTTTCAAGGTCGAAAATTTATCGCCTGGATTGATGGAGGCGTTACTGACTTGCTGGCTAACACCTATAAAAAAGGAGAAAACTGCTTGGTTTTGATCGGTCCCGAAGGTGATTTCAGCCCAGAGGAAGTAGCTCTGGCACAGATCAATGGCTTTGAAACTGTCAGTCTGGGACAGGCAAGACTCCGCACCGAAACGGCTGCTTTGGTAGCTTGCCACAGCCTTCAACTTATAAATCAAATGAAATGAAAATACGTTCCACTTTAGTTGTTTTGTTTTTGCTGACGCAATTCGCTTTGCAGGCACAGGATTTCCAAATTGCCCTGATGAAATACCGTGGCGGCGGCGACTGGTACGCCAATCCTACCTCATTGCCTAACCTGGTGAAATTTGCCAACAGCCAACTTGGCACCAATATCTCCACCGAGATTGCTACGGTTGAACCTGGCGATCCCGCTATTTTCAACTATCCTTTTGTGCATCTGACTGGCCACGGCAACGTGATTTTTGACAGCGAAGAAACACAAAACTTACGTAACTACCTCATTTCCGGTGGCTTTCTGCATATCGATGATAACTACGGTCTCGATCAGTTTATAAGACCTCAGATTAAAAAAGTTTTTCCCGAACTGGAATTTATCGAACTGCCGGCCAGTCATCCTATTTTTCATCAGAAATTTGATTTTCCCGGCGGCGTTCCAAAAATCCATGAACATGATAACAAACCTGCACAAGCTTTTGGTTTGTTCTTTGAAGGACGACTGATTTGTCTTTATACCTACGAAACTGACTTGGGTGATGGCTGGGAAGATCAGCGCGTACACAATGATTCAGAAGAAACTCGACAAAAAGCGCTGAAGATGGGAGCGAATATTTTACAATATATTTTTGCGCCAACAACCCCTGATTTGTAAGCAAAAAATTACCAAATCAAGTATTTTTCATCTTTTTTGGGTCTTTTTGATGGCTATAAACCGAAAGCGTTGTACTTTCGAGACCTGTTTTCAACCAAAAAACCTGTGTCATGAAATATTTTTCCATCAGTTTTCTAGCTGTTTTCCTGCTTTTTTGCAGCCATATCCTTCAAGCCCAAAACACTTTTTTGACACCTCCCCCGATGTCAAAAGCCGATCAGGAAAAGTTATCTAAAATTCCTGAGTTTAAAATGCAGGAAACATACCGAAACCGCAGTCTGCCGTCAATGGTCGATAATTCAACCTTAAGCTATTTTCGTCCGCTGATTGCTCAAGTTGGCTTGGAGTGCGGACAGTCCTCCAGTATCGGTATCATGTTTACTTACGAGCTCAATTTCAAGCGCAACACCAGTGCCAGCCTGCCCGAGAACCAGATTCCTACTCATTTTACCTACAATTTTCTGAATAACGGCAGCGATGCAGGCGTAAATTATTATGAAACTTTTCAAATAATAAGACAAGCCGGCTCGCCTTCGGTAGCAGATTACGGCGGGATGTCGGATGGCGGGCCATCGCGCTGGATCAGTGGATACGATAGCTATTACCGTGGAATGCATAACCGCATCAACCAGATTTATTCTATTAAAACCAATACAGAAGAAGGCTTGAATACGCTCAAACAATGGATTTATGACCATGCCGACGGAAGCTCGGCTGGCGGACTTGCCTGCTTTTATGCCGAGTTTAGTTATCCGCCAACCTTGCTGGATGCAGGTACTCCCGAAGCCGGAAAACACGTGATCGTTCAGTGGGGAAACTCTGCAAATCACTCCATGGCAATAGTGGGATACAACGATTCTATTCGGTATGATTACAACAACGACGGCCAATATACGAATCATATCGACATTAACGGAGATGGTGTTGTTGATATGAGAGACTGGGAAATCGGTGGCTTTAAAATGGCAAATACATATGGCTCTATCAGCGGATGGGGCGACAATGGTTTTGCATATATGATGTATAAAACCGTGGCTGATCGCTTTCAACAGGGTGGAATTTGGGACAATCTCGTTGTAATTGTTGATGCCAAGCAAAACCATGAACCCAAGCTGACAGCCAAAGTGCGGATGAGCCACGACTGCCGTAATAAGATTAAGGTGGGCGTTGGCATGTCAAAAGATATGCAGGCCACTGAACCTGACTACGTGCTCAACTATCCTATTTTCGACTTTCAAGGAGGTTGCATGCCGATGCAGGGTAATTCCGGTATCGAAGAAATTGAGTTTGGCCTTGATTTGAATATGCTGTTGATGCACCTGGAACCCAGTGAAATGGCGCGCTTTTTTCTAATTGTTCACGAAAACGACCCTTGGAATCAGAATAATGGAACGGTACACGAGTTTTCATTGGTTAATTATAGCACCATTCCTTATGAAATTGAAAGTTTGCAAACGGAGGTACCGATAGTAAATAACGGCCAGACTTTGCTTACTATTGATGCTCCTATCTCTTTTGACAAAATCATCATAGACGAAACGGGGATTCCTCCCTTACAGCTATACCAGGAGTACGAAACACAATTAAATGCCAGTGGCGGAACAGCTCCTTATAATTGGTCGTTAGTATATGATTATGAAACAGAAATAGGTACAGCAGATTTTCCACAAACAGAAGAGCTGAAACTCACGCCAAACAATAATAATGATGGAAGTGTAGCTATTACGCTGCCATTTCCTTTTATATTTTATGGCGAAACCTATAATGAAATTTATGTAAGCGCTGATGGATTTATACGTTTTGAAGAAGGCCTCTCTACCTGGCCCTATTATATTGACGGCCGCAGTTATCTCAAACAAAACAAACTAATTGCGCCCTGTTTTTCTAAACCATTTTATATTGCAAATGGCACAGCTAACGGTATTTTTTATTCAGAAACGGAAGATTATATCAATATCAGGTGGCAATTATCAGTGAGCGGACAATCCGGTTCCAGCAATATAAATACAGTGGCAAGGCTTTATAACAATGGTGAGATTAAGTTTTTTTATGGTATACATCAGGCAGAATCCTATATCAGACGTTATGGCGGCATTTCGGCGGGTGATGGCGAAAATTTTATCGACCTGAATCCCGTTGGACTTTACAATCCACCAAATGGTCGAAAAACCTCCTTCTCACTGCAGAATGATTTAAAAGGCATAAACCTTACCAAAGATGGCCTGTTAACGGCATTGGTTGAAGATTATTCAGAAGAAGTCAACATCCTGATTCAGGCGCGTGATCAAGATAATATCCGCTCACGCGTGATACTGAGTAGCCAGCTGGCCGGCGTTCGCATGGAGTTCGAAGCACAAGCTGGAGGTGATTCGCAGATTGACTTCGGAGAAGTTTTTAGGTTGAATTTACAGCTCGAAAACTTAAATGATTTCGACCTCTCAGCAGGTGAATTAGTTCTCCATACCTCTGACCCTTATTTTTATGTTACAGACGGGTCAACAGCAAGTCCGGCAATGAACAGCCATGAATCCACTGAGTTATTAGAAAAGTTTGCTGTCAGCGTTAGTAGCAATGTTCCCAATGGCCACGAAGCTGAATTTAGCTTGCAACTCACCTCCGCCGAAGGGCAATGGACACGCCACATCAAACTTAAAGCCTACAATGCTGAATTACACCTTGTTTCACTACTTGTCGAGGATGGCTACAACGGAATTTTAGATCCAGGTGATACCGCGCAATTAGCGTTATATCTGCATAATAGTGGAGGATCAGCATTGACAAACCTACTGGCCACAATCAGCTGTAACAATCCTGAACTCACCATAAGCAATCCCACTTGTAGTCAGGATGTTTTATCGGCTAATGACGAGTGGGAAGCACTGTTCAGCGTAAGCCTCGACGAAAATGCTACGCCGTTGGAAATCCTTGAAATTGAAATACTTGTGCAAGCCGACAAAAGTTTTACTTTCGAAACTACCGTGCCTTTGATGACCTCCTTGATGGCCGAAAATTTCGAGACTGGAAACTTCCAGATGTTTGAGTGGGAATTGAGTGGTTCGGGAAACTGGACAATTACAGAAGATGTCGTTTTTGAAGGAAATTATGCGGCACGCTCCGGACTGATTGGCCATGAACTATTCTCTGCCTTGAACCTCAGTTTTGACGTGGCCTACGAAGACAGCCTTAGCTTTTATTATAAGGTTTCGTCAGAAGCGAATTACGATTTTCTGAGGTTCAAGGTGAATGATGAAAGCTTGCTGAACGTTTCGGGAGAGAAAGACTGGACGAAAGCAGGCTTTCTGATGAGCGAGGGACCCAAAAATTTTAGCTGGAGTTATGAAAAAGACTACAGCGTTTCCAATGGATCGGATTGCGCCTGGCTCGATTATATCGTGTTCCCGGCAAGGGCTGTAACAACCGGAAACATTGGTGCAACAGCCAGTTTATTAAAAATGAACATAAGTCCAAATCCGGTAAGCCATACCATAAATATACAAATTGAATCACCTTATCATGAACCTATGCTTTTGCGCGTTTTCAATCAGCAGGGACAGTTGGTTTACAGTCAAAAGATTTCTGCCTTTAACGGTTCAAAAAACATTAAAATAACCGATAGGCTCAATAAATCCGGTGTTTACACGCTAAGCCTAAGCACAAAAAATCAATCAATTTCCAAGCAATTGATAAAGTTGTAAAACTTTGAGGCTTTATTTATGAAAATTTGGAAACATTTTTTTGTTGGACTTCTTTTTCTGATGATGGTTTTACCTGCCGTTCAGCGCGAGTTTCAGCTGATAAAGGAAAAACCATTACAGGGCGCATTTCATCAAACGGAAGCACCTGACTTCGACAGCCTGTGTTGGGAAAACTGGAACAGCGGACGATTTCAGCAGGAGTTCTCTGACAATTTGGAAGCCCATATTGGTTTTCACAACAGCTTGCTGCGTTTATATCATCAGTTAAATTACAGCCTTTTTCGTGAAGCCAATGCCGATGGAGTGATTGCCGGAAAAAACGGCGAACTCTTCGAGGAAGATTACATAAAAGCTTGGATGGGTGAGTATTATATTGGCGAAAGTGTCTGGAAAAATAAAGCTGAGAAACTCAAAGCCGTTCAGGATACACTGGGTAAACTTGGTAAAAGCTTTTTCATTATCCTTGAGCCGGGCAAAGGAAGCCTTTATCCACAACGCTTTCCGGGTAAATATAAACTTGACAACAAAACCGTTTCCAATTATGATGTGCTTATAAAGTATCTGAACCATTTTGAGGTGAATACCTTAGACCTGAACGCTTGTTTTATCAACTGGGTCGATACTTCTGCCTACCGGCTTTTCCCACGTGGAGGCACACACTGGTCCTATTATGGCGCTGCATTGGCCGCCGATACATTGATCGATTATATGCAGATGTTGCGCGGCGATGTTATTCCTGAAATGGAAATTATAAGACTTGAAAAGCGCGAGAAAATTCGCCATCCTGATGATGATATTTGGTTGGCAATGAATGTGATAAAAGAAGCACCACAAGATGATTTAATATATCCTGTGATAGTTTTTGATGAATCTGTAACAGTTAGTCAGAAAGCCCTGTTTGTAGGCGATAGCTTCTATTTCAACTGGCAAAGCGATGGCATTATGTACAATGCTTTTGCCGATTGTAATTTTTGGTATTACAATAAGCAAGTTTGGAACCGGGAGGGCGTTGAAGTCGGCACGGTAGATGAACTAAATTTTACAGATGAAATAGCCCAAACTGATATTTTCGCCATTATGATTACGGAGCGTTTTCACCAGAATTTCGCTTGGGACTTTGATGAGCAGCTCTTTGACCATTTCTATAATGAATCCCAAGATCCTATCGACTATTTTGCCAACCATGTGCGGATCAATAACGAATATTTTATGCGCATTTACGCTGATGCTAAGGCTATAAACATACCGCTCACCGATCGGATCGAAAAAGAAGCAGAATTTTTACTTTATGAAGATTATCAACTTGCGCCTGAGAAGTACAAGCATGACGAAACGGCAATGATTTCTATCCTGATGATGAGCATCAGGCAAAGCCCGGAATGGCTGGAAAAAGTAAAAGAAAAAGCTCAAGCTCAAAATATTCCGCTGAATGAGATGATTAAAATGGATGCGACCTGGATATACGAAAATCAAATAAAGCAGCATTAAAGCGAGCAGAAAAACCTTTAACAGATAAACGCAAGCCGGTAAATAATCGAAGTAGCTGTTGTATTTTACAACCAATTATTTTTGTAAGCATACTTCAGTCCAATTTTGAAAATGAATTATAACATAAGCACAATCTTTTTTAGTCCAACCGGAACCACCGCAAAAGTTGTCAAAACAATAGCCGGTAGTATTGGCGAAATTCATAATGAATATGATTTAACTCCTTTGAAAAGCCGAATTAATTACAAAGCATTGACCTTTAGCAGCAATGACTTAGTGATTGTTGGCGTACCGGTTTACAAAGGCAGAATACCCGATTTTCTAGCAGACTATTTCCAAAATTTTAAAGGCAATAATGCAACGGCAGTTTATGCGGTTGTTTATGGCAATCGTGCTTACGAAGATGCTTTGCTGGAACTTAAAGACATCTTTGAAACTGCCGGATTTGTTAGCGTTGCCGCTGGAGCTTTTATCGGCGAACATTCCTACTCTGGAGGAATTGCTACCAGAAGACCTGATATAAGTGATTTGAAAATTGCCTGTGATTTTGGACAAAAAATCAATGCTAAATTGAATCATTTTGATACGCTAAGCAAATCAACGCTATTTGTCAAAGGTAATTTCCCTTACAAAGCACTTCCACCAGCTCCACAGATAGTTCCCGAAACCAACGACAACTGCACCGATTGTAGCATATGCGCCGATTTGTGCCCGATGGAAGCCATTGATTTTGATAACTTCAGGGATATCGATCCGACAACATGCATTTTGTGTTGCAGCTGTGTTAAAAACTGTCCAGAAGATGCCAAAGTCATTGTAAATGAGCATATTGTAAATTTCACGAAAAAGTTAATCAGCAAACTTGAGAGAATTAGGCACGAACCCGAACTGTTTTTAGAAAACAAAGATTAGCGCGCTGTCGGAAACTTCAATGGCATTGAGCTACAGAATTATATCGTATGCTATGCGAAAAACCAGTAGTTTTGAAGCAAAATAAGAAGTAATGAAGCTTTCCTTTTTATGGGTTTTACTTTTGCTTTCTTTGGCACAAACAGTTAGCAGTCAGACAATTTGTGTAGAAAAGCCCTATAGTTTTAGCTCAGGTGAAAAGCTGCATTACGAAATTTCATACAACTGGGGGTTTATCTGGATAAATGCCGGCGAAGTTCATTTTGAGGCCTCAGAAGTTCAATTTGGGAAGGAGGACGTATTTCATTTTTTCAGCACAGGTCAATCCTATTCGCGCTGGGATTGGCTTTTTAAGGTACGGGACACTTTCGAGGTTTATAGCCGAAGAACAGATTTACAAGCTATTTTTTACCGCAGGCATACCCTGGAAGGCGGCTTTCGTATCCACAATAACTACTATTTTGATTCGCAACGACAGCTGTATCTCGCCGAGATGGATGAAACCAAAAAAGGATTTCGTACAGATACCATTGCGATTTCAGGATGCACCTACGACGTTTTGACAGCCACTTACGTAGCCAGATCAATAGATTTTAAAAACCATGCTGCCGGCGATACTATTGATTTACAGCTTCTTTTAGATGGCCGTACTTTTATATTGCCTGTGGTTTTCAAAGGCAGGGAGCGAATAAAAAACAGGAATGGCGCATGGTGGGATTGTATCCTTTTTGCTGCCATGCTCGACCGGGGCACCATGTTTAAGCCTGGCGAAGCACTGCTGATTTGGGTGAGCGATGACACCCATAAAATTCCGATAATGATGGAGGCAAAAATCGCTGTTGGTAGCATCAAAATTTACCTGAAATCAGCCACGGCTTATAACTGACAAAAGCTTTGCGACAGTCCTTATAGCTGTCGCAAAGCTTTCAAGAGCACAAACTGCAATTACTTTTATTTACATTTTTTTCACTGACGAAGCGCCAGAGTTGTCAAGATTTACACTTTTTGGATCGCCTTTATAGCGCACGTTGGAAGCGCCGCTGCTCTCAACTTTCAGCGATTCGGTTACCCAAAACTCTGCGGTGGTGGCTCCGCTGCTATCTAAAGAAATTGTTTTTGTTTTTAATCCAGCCAGCAGCAGCTTTGACGAACCCGAGCAGTCTGCATCCAGGTGGTTTACAAAACCATTGAGTAAGAGCTTACTGGCACCACTGAGGTCTAAGTCGAGCTGGTCAGCTTCCATATCAAATTCAAGGCTGCATGCGCCCGAAATATCCAGCTCTAATCGGTCAAATTGCAGACTTTGATCAGCAGTGATTTTGACGGCGCCACTTAACTCAATAGACTCAAGCTGTCTAAATGTAATATAAACACGCATGACTTTGTAATTTCTGATGGTGCCTTTGGTGTATACTTCAAGGGTTTTACCGGTTACACGCGTTTTTATGTTGTCGATAATATGCTCATCGGCTTCGATGGTGACTGATTCGTTGTTGCCTTGTGTTAGCACCACCTCAAAGCCACCACTCACTTCCAGCTGTGTAAATCCACTAATGTTTCTGTCTTCCCGTGCGGGAGTTAAAGTATTATTCGCAGAAATTTGCTGGACGCCCAATCCTAAGATAAGGCATAAAAGGAGGAGCATAAATTTGTTGGCAACTGATTTAATCTTCATGGTTTAAATATTAGGTTTCAAAAAATTATTTTATAGTTCTGGCTGCAATTGCGGCTAAAACTATTTGATGATTACCTGCTTAGACGAAAAGCAAACAAAGAAAGTTACAGCTGTCTAATTATTTTCTATTCAAGCGAATCACAAAATCGGTACCCTCACCAAGAGTGCTATTGATTGTGAAAAGCGCTTTATTAGAAGTCAAGAACTCTTTTACAATTTCCAAACCCAAACCTGTACCTGTCTCATTTTCAGTTCCTTTTTCTGAATAAAACTCGTTTTTATTTTGAATCCGTTTTAACATTTCATCATCCATACCAACACCATTATCGCTAATTTTGACGAATACATAATCAGAATTTATCTCTGACGTAATTTTCACAAAACCCTTTACTGGAGTAAATTTAATAGCATTATTGATGATATTTCGGAACACTGTTGACATCATATCGTGGTCGCACCAAACCGAAATAATTTCGGGCAGCTCATTTCTCAATAGAATTTCTTTTTTATCTGCACGGCTCTGCAAAAAGCGCAGCTCTTCATCCACTATATCAAATAGATTGTATTGTTCAGGCTTGAAAGCAATCTGCCCGCGCTGACTCATCGCCCATTGTAGCAAATTTTCTACAAGTGTGTAGGCATCATTACTTTTGCGGTAAAGCTCCTTAAGAATATGCTCAAGTTCCTCGGGCTCTAATTTTTCCTTCTGATCAATTATCAGCTGCAAAAAGCCAAGCATACTGTTGAAGGGCGACTTCAGATCGTGTCCAATAATAGAAAATAGCTTGTCTTTAGTTTTGATAGTTTCTTCGAGAAGTGCATTCTGGCTTGCTATTTTTTGGTACACAGCATTCAGATTTTGATTCGCTTTTTTAAGTTTATTGCTAATCCGAAACACAAAAATTAAAAGCAAGGTAAGCATCACAACTGCAATACTAATAATGATGTTAATAATTTTTTGATCTCTGATTGCCTGTTCTTTGACTATATTTTCGGCTTTCAATGAGGCATTTTCCAACTCTTTTTTTTCAGAATCATATCTGGCTTGCAGCTCAACAATAAGATTTTTGTGAGCACGGGCAATCATGCTGTCGTTAGCGGCTTCGTATGCTTTACGGTATTTTAGTGCCGGCTCGAATAAGCCTTTCTCTTCGTAGATACTGGACAACTTAACATTAGATTCCCGCAACACTTCAGTTTCATCAAAGCCTTTAGCAAGTTCAAGGGCTTTTTTTGCATAAATTTCTGCTTTATCCAATGCTCCCATTTTAAGATATAAATCAGATAATGCAGTGTAATTTAACATCTTGCCATATTCGATATTATTCTCCTCGCATAACTTCAATGATTCTAAAAAGTTTTTTTCTGCTGCTTCAAAATCCTTAACTATAATAAATAGGTTGCCTTTATTTAGTTTATTGCGGGCGATATCCAATACAAAGCCATTCTCTTCGGCTATGTTAGTGGCGGTGTCGTAGGTTGCAATGGCTTCTTGTAGTCTGCCGGATTCCTTATATAATATACCTAAGTTACCATAATTCATGCACATATCATAAACCGCATCAATAGATTTATTGATGACAATAGCCCTATAAAAACAATCAAATGCGTGTTCAAAATTTCCCATTTTCTGGTATATAATGCCCAGATTATTAAGGATAACGGCTATGCTTTTTGTTTCATTGCTTGCTTCAAAATTTTGTAAAGCTTTTAAATAATATTCAAAAGCGTCTTTCGACCTCCCCATATCCTCTGCCAGATTACCTTTATAGGTATAAACTATAGCAAAATAATAAGGTTTATCAATTTTCTTTGCTAGGTCGGTAGCCAAGTTAAAATAATAGGTAGCACTATCATAGGTCTTTACCAGGTTATGATAGCTTCCAAAACTATTGTAGAAATCAAACTTGGTTTGTAGCGAAAAATCATCAGTCATCAAGCTACGGGCCTGATTCAGAGCTACCTTGGCGGAATCTGCTTTGCTAAGGTATGCATAGCTATAACCCAACATAATGCGTGCAGTGGCCAACTGTTCATCCGTAGCATTTTGCGCATATTTTGCCATGAAATCAAGCAATTCATTTTTTACACGCACAGGCTCTTTCATGCGTATCTCCTTTAATTCGTCGAGTCGTTTTTCAATAAAAGATTGCTGGGCTTGGTTATCTGCATAAAGTGAACCATATAATCCTACTAAAAATGGCAAAAACAATGGGATAATCCAGCTTTTAAGTTTCATAAATGTCAGGAATAAGTGGCTTTATAGCAGCATTTAGCAAATGTATACTATTTTCAATTACTGATAGATAAAAAAGCTGTCACATTTATTTATAAAGTCCGGAAAAGCAAAACCCGAAATTGTCGAAAATTCTTTTTTAGTTATGGGGCTTATTGGTGATGCGCTTATCTATATAGTTAGAATTCATAATTTTAAGTACCCCCATATAATCTAAGTTGAAAGCCATCAGGTCTCCCACTTTCATGTTTCGGCGGTTCTTGCCCAGGTCAACAGCTAACATATCCGAGCTGGCACCAGTAATTTCAATCCCTGATTTAATGGGAGTAAGATGTTGTGGATCAACATCAAGCAGACCTACATCTAAGAGTGCCCGGCACGAGGATTTGCCATAATCTTCTTCGTTCACCTCAAAGCGTTCGCCAGCCACATTTGTACCCAGTTCGCCAATAGGAACAATCGGTTTTTCCATCAGCTCCACGATTTCGGTATAAAGCGTAAATACGTTACTTTTCATGCCTTTAATGGTTTTATTGGTCACCAGATTTTTGCCAAAATAAAGCGTCTCTCCTACCCTAAAATGGTTGATACCAATGGGTAACATTTTTTTTAGTAACAAAGGAATAGTAACAGAACTTCCGCCCGAAAGCCAAGGAATTTTTACCTTGAAGGAGGCCTCAATCAACTGTTTGTAAAGGCTTAGTTGTATCAATTTGTCGTGGCTGGGCATAACGCCATTAAGGCAGTTGAGATTTGTCCCCAGGCCAACTACCTCAATATTTGGGAGCTTAAAGATTGACGAGTAAAAGTCCACTAAATTATCTCCCAGCACGCCTTCACGCAGGTCGCCCATTTCTACCATAATGATGATTTTGTGCTTTTTATTTAGCTTAACAGCTTCATCAGAGATAAGTTTTATGGTATCAAATTCGGTGTTAAAACTCACATCTGCAAATTTTACAAGGCTTTTCACAGCCCTGCGCGCAGGAGGTTTGATATACACCGTTTGTACGTCAGGATTGATTTTTTTTATCGCTTTCAGGTTGCTAATCCTACTGTCGTGAAACTCTTTAATACCCGTTTCAATCAATTCGTTGAGGTAGCTCTCATCGCCACAAAGCAGTTTTGAAACCACACCCCACTGAATATTATTTTTAGAAAAAAACTCATCCAGAAATCTAAAGTTATGATGAAGTTTTTGATAATCAAGCTCTATATAAGCCATGGTTTAAGTTGTTAAGCGGCGATTGATTCCCGTAGGAAGCCGCGTTAATAATTCATAGTTTAACTGGTCACTCAGCTCAGTAAAAGAAGACACACTGATTGAGGCACCTTCCTGGTCTCCAATCAGTGTAACCACCTCTCCAACCTTTACATCTTCAAGGCTTGAAATATCGGCTATAAGCATATTCATATTTATCATGCCAATAACCGACAAGCGTTGGCCCCTGATGAGTACGCGTCCGGAGTTAGAAAGTGAGCGGCTGTAGCCATGTGCATAACCGGTTGGAATAATAGCGATCGTTTTATCTTCGGTGGCCAGATAGGTAGTGCCGTAGCTGACAAATTCGCCTTGTTTCACCTGTTTGACAGCCATAACGCAACTCCGCCAGCTTATGATATGATGTAAAGGATCTTTTTTATTCTTTCGGCGGCTAATATAGTGTATAAAGGTTTCTCTGCTGGGCCAGTAACCATATTGTAAAATGCCGATACGCACCATATCGAACTGAAAAGCAGGATAGGCTATCGTAGCTGCCGAACTGGAAACATGCAGCATATCAGGCTCATAACTTCGTGCACGAAAAAGATTAACCATAACCCGAAAACGCTTAATCTGGCGCTGAATACGCACATGATTGGCAATGCTTTCGGCCCCGGCCAGATGCGTACACACCCCAACCAGACTGAACGAATCGCGGTATTTTTCCAGCAATGGCCACACTTCTTCCAGGTCGGCATGGCTCAATCCTGTTCTGTTCATCCCGGTTTCCATCTCTATATGTATTTGCGCCTTTACACCAAGCTGTTTGGCCATTTCCAACGAATAGCTGAGCCGCCCCGTTTCGAATATCCAAAACTGCACATTGTTTTGAAGCACCCAAGGCATCTCATTTTCAGGAATCCAACCCATAATCATCAGTTCGGTTTCCTGCCGTTTCACTTTTGCTGAACGTATGGCTTCATCTACACTAAAAACGGCAAAATGATCAATACCACATTGCTCAGCAGCAGGCACATAAATCTCAATGCCGTGACCATAAGCATTTCCTTTAATCACAGAAGAAATTTTGACGTTTTTTTTCACAAACTTCTTGATGAAATGAAGGTTATGCTGCATTGCACTGATACTTAGCTCAATTTCCGAAGGCGTATGAAGAGGGGAATCTGTCATTATTTTCTTATCAAACGATACTCCAGGTATTTGCTGGTGAAACCGAATTTCTCATATAAAAATAAGGCGGGATTATTAGCCTCAACGTGCAGTGCTATATTTCCTTTTGAAAGATCAATGGCTTTTTTCATCAGTTGTTTACCAATACCTTTTCCACGAAGGGCGGAATCCACTGCAATGTAAACTAAAATGTTTTCGGGGATATAGTCTTCCATGCCTGTGCGGTTAACTACCACAGCACCAGCCATTTTGTTGTCAATAGTACCCACAATTACAAAACCACCAATAGGTGAAGATTCGCCAATTGAATAGTCAATGGCTTTTTTGATAGCGTCCTTAGTATCACCAAACTCATCGAGGTGCTGGTGTAAAAAGTCTATAATTCTTTTCTTTTCCAGCATCGCCATAGACGAATAGCTGTCATAAATTTGAATTTCCATGTTCAGTTTTCTTTAATAATGAATGAATAATAATAAAAGACAATAAAGATACTGAAATACCAAATACGTTAGCATCCAGACCTAAAGGAAGTTGTTTCGCAAAAATAATTAACGAAATTGTCGTTCCCCCTCCTGCAACCATCGAAACAACGGCTGCTTTTTCATCTTTAATGCCTGCAAACACAGCGGCCAAAAGGGGAACCAGCAATCCGCTAACCATAAATGCATATGAATATAACATCAACGAAAGTACTTCGGTTAGTTTCAGGGCAATCAATACAGAAATTATCCCCAGCAAAAGTGTTAATAATTTGGAGAGGCTCATGGCCATTTTTTCGTTCACGGCCTTGGGAAATATTTTTTGAATGATATCGTGCATAAAATTGGATGAAGAGGCCATCAGGCAGCTATCGGCAGTAGATAAAATCGCCGAAAAATAAGCTGATAGGATAAGACCCATCAGGCCAATAGGCATAATGGTACGCAACAGCAGCGGCAGACCCATTTCGGCATCCATGCTGCTTCCGGACGGAAACCCGAGATCGGAAAACATACCGTTTGAGTAGGCTACGCGTGAAATCATTCCCAGCCCAACGCCCATAAAAGCCATTATAGGCCACTCGAAAACACCGGCAATAAACCAGGCTTTTCGGGCTTCAGAAACGGATCTGCTGGCATAGATACGCTGATAAAGCGTCATGCCGACAAACCAAATCGGTAAAATCGTTACCATCCAATTTAAAAACTGTTGCCAGCTCAGGTTGGCAAAAGAGAAATATTCCTGAGGTAAACTCGCCGAAATAGCTTCCCAGCCCCCAACTGAAACCCAGGCAAGCGGGATACCCAAGAAAATGAGTCCCGTCATTAAGAATATCCACTGTACGGTATCCGTATAAATCACCGCTTTTATGCCACCCAAAACGGTGTAAACTACTGCTACGAATCCCATAATAATGAGAGCAAACGTCATGTTGAGTTCCACAAATGCAGCCGAAGCCAGTTTGGCACCGGCCAACAACTGCGAGCTGGTAAACCCTAAATAGCCTACACCGGAAATTATTCCGGCTATAAGCGCCGCCTTTGCGCCATAAAAATGTCCAAAAACTTCAGGGAATGTGAAAAACTGCTTTTTATCTGATAGCCGTTTTATGCGCGGAATAAGAAATACGCCGCTAAGCCAGGCGCCCATCAGGCCGGTAAAAAGCATCCAGGAGCCCGACAGTCCGATAAGAAAACCCAATCCACCAAGGCCGATAGAAAATCCGCCTCCAACGTCTGTAGCCACCACCGAAAGCCCAATGTGCCAGCGCCCCATTCCTCTTCCGCCAACATAATAATCATCAACACTGTTATTGCGCACATGAAAATAATAGCCAATGCCAAGCATGCCGGCCATATAAAGGATGAACACCATTAAATCTATCCAATTCATCTAACTATTTTTTGGTGTCTGAAATAAATTTCGGGATCATAATCAGGCAGGTGCCAGATTGGGAGTTACCTTTATAACACCCACGTCTTCAAGTTGATTGGCATTCAAACTTTGGATTAGAGCATCGCTTTGTTTGGCCGGTACTAATAATTTCAGTTTTTTATTCGTAGCCTCTGACTGCTGTTTCAAAAATCTACCAAGCTTTTTTATGACTAAGGATGCTTCCTCACGACCTTCGATATATTTGTAATAATAGGAAACGCCTTTTATTTCGGCTATTAAATCGGGCTGCAATTCAGTACCTGTGTTTATTGCGTTTGTAGAATCCTGTAATACAGGTATTTGTACATTAATATATCCCTTGCGTTTTAAATAACGCTTAAATGTGAATATGACCTCTTTTTTCTGTGACATGTTTCCTAAGGTATAATAAAATTAGTTTGTGTAGAAACAAAATTACTGCTTTTTTAGTTAACCGACAAAAAAAATATAAATAACTTCAAAATATTTCAATACAAAATATTGTAATTCAATTACTTATAAATATTTCACAAATGTGATACGATTGACGATATTTATAAATAAACTAATCCTATCAGAATCAGACCTGAAAATCGTCCATGGTGACAATTGGAGAAGCCGCTTCATCGCTGATGTCAAAGCTTTGAACCAGTAGTTGCATAGAGTCTTTTAGCGATTCCAGTTGCTGTTCTGATAGCGCAGAAAGCTTGTCTGAAAGCCGTTGATGCATCAGCTTAGGCGATTGATCGATCAGTTTCATGCCAGCTGCCGTAAGGCTCACCAGCGTGATTCTTTTGTCGCCGGTTTTGGGGAGCTTAGCCAAAAGATGCTTTTTCTCAAGCCTACTAACAATGCCTGTTACAGTGCTGAGATTGAGCTTAAGATAATTTGCAATACCAGTCATTGTTGACTGAAATCCAGGTTGTGAAGCCAAATAATGCAGACAAAGCAATTGCGGAATACTCACACCGAACTCTTTTTGAATCCTTTTAGATTCTAAATTAACCGAGCGAACAATCTTTCGGAGGTCGATCAGGATTTCTGTAAAATTATTCATAATTAGTTTATGCAGAAACTATATTTTTTGGCAAAGAAAATGAATTTTCCTTTACTTTAGCAGCTCAAAACCACATTTGTGAAAAACCCTGCATTCAAACCCCACCTTTTAACCTTGCTCGCCATGCTTTTCTGGGGCATCTCCTATATTTGGTCTAAGGAGGTTTTTAACTATTTACAACCTGCTACCACAGTTTGGTTTCGGCTGATTATTTCGGTGCTATTCTTTTTGGGTTATTTCAGGTGGAAACGGCAAAAAATCAGCATAAAAAGAGCGCATTGGGGCTTGCTTATCGCAGCTTCGTTCTTCAATCCATTTCTCTATTTTATTGGAGAAAGCTATGGCTTGCAGCGTATCTCGCCGACAATCAGTGCTGTAATAATTTCAACAATTCCTCTATTTACACCAGTTTTTGCTTTTATTTTTTTGAAGGAAAGGCTGAAACCATTGAATATTCTCGGTCTGTTTGTATCTTTTGCCGGAATTTTAATCATGGTAATCGACAGAACTTTGGGTTTTACAGCCTCACCTATTGGGCTGGCATTTTTGTTTCTGGCAGTTTTCTCCGCGATCGTTTACGGCATAATATTAAAGAAACTAACCTATTCTTATGATGCGGTCACCATCGTTTTTATTCAAAATCTACTGGGGATAGTATTCTTTGCACCGGTAGTTTTCGGTATTGAATACGTAGGTCTTAACTCAATTGAATGGCATGCTTCCTGGGTGTTTTCGCTTGTGCTTCTTGGTGTTTTCGCCAGTTCGCTGGCCTTTGTGTTTTTTACTCATGGCGTGCATAAACTGGGAGTTAGTAAGAGCACTATTTACACCAACATCATCCCGGTTTTTACAGCATTTTTCAGCTTTTTAATTATCGGTGAAAGTATTACTTTTGACAAATTAGTGGGTATTGCCTGCGTAATTATTGGCGTGATGCTTTCACAGATTAAAAAATCGACTGAAAAAATAAAAGTAAGAAGTGTATGAAAGAACAGAAAAAAGTATTGGTTTTAGGTGCAGGACTTGTAGGGCTGCCTATTGCACGTGATTTAGCTTTAGAGCAAGAGTTTGATGTCTGCATTTCCGACCGCGACAGCCAGCGCCTTGCAACAGCAGCAAGTTTTGGCCTGAAAACCCTGAATGCCGACTTGATTCATGCTTCCAGTGACGAACTTTCAGGTTTTGATTATTACCTAAACGCTGTGCCGGGAGCCATTGGTTTTAAAGTCCTTGAAAAAATCATCTCCTTTGGCAAACCCATTATAGACATTTCATTTTATGCAGAAGACCCCCAGCTGTTGCAAGAAAAAGCCAAAAAAAACGGAAGTTGTGTGATTTGTGATATGGGAGTAGCTCCCGGAATGAGTCATTTGCTGAGCGGCTATGGGGCATCCAGACTTGAAAAAGTGGAAAAAATTCTGATTTACGTTGGAGGCTTGCCTGTAGTTCGTACAAAACCCTGGGAATATAAAGCGGTGTTTTCGCCTTCTGATGTGATCGAAGAATATACGCGACCGGCCCGACTGATTGAAAATGGCCGAATTGTTGTAAAAGAAGCACTATCTGAGCTTGAATTAATTGAATTTGAGGGTATTGGAACTTTAGAAGCTTTTAATAGCGATGGCTTACGCTCCTTACTTTTTAATCTTAAAGCCGATTATATGGCTGAAAAAACCTTACGCTATCCTGGTCATGCGCAAAAAATCAAATTACTGAAAGAAAGTGGTTTTCTGAGTACTGAAAGTCAGGAAATCAATAATCAACATTTTGTACCACTTGAATTCACCCAGAAGTTGTTGTTTGACCAATGGAAGTTGAGAGCCGGCGAGGCAGACCTTACCTTGATGCGTATTCAGGTTGAAGGCATCGCTGCCGACGGAAAAAAACACCAACATAATTTTGAGCTTTTTGATCAATATGATTTGCAAACACAGATACATAGCATGGCGCGAACCACTGGTTATGCGGCCACCGCAGCGCTTAGACTTTTGGCTTCCGGAAAGTTTTCTAAGCCGGGAATTCATCTGCCGGAACAGCTTGGCAGTCAGCCAGAAATAGTTAACTTTATACTGAATAAGTTGAAAGAGCGCAATATTTATTTTGAAGAAAACAGCTTTGAAATCCCATGATCACCAGCAAAACTAACCCACAGGTGAAAAACTTAATCCACCTGCAAAAGGCTTCTGAACGTAAGGCGCAACAGTTGATTGTGGTCGAAGGCCGACGGGAAATTGAACGTGCGCTGAAAAATAATTTTCAGCTGGAAAAGCTTTTTGCCTGCGCAGAAATCTGTGGCGAACACACTAAAATTGAGGCAAAAGAAACAATTTGGATTTCAAAAGATGTTTTTGAAAAAGCAGCTTACCGGACAAATTCTGATGGATTGATAGCACTTTTTCGGCCCGTTTATAACAGCCTTGAAAAGCTTTCGTTGAGCAAAAATCCATTAATAATTGTGCTGGAAGGCGTTGAAAAACCAGGAAATTTGGGTGCGGTTTTGCGTACTGTTGATGCAGCAACAGCCGATGCGGTAATCGTATGTGACCCGATATCAGATATTTACAACCCCAATACCATACGCTCAAGTTTGGGCTGTGTTTTTTCGGTGCCTGTAGTTGCCTGCACCAGCACAGAAGCTATCAAATGGCTGAAAGCCAATCAGATTACTATTTACGCCACCTACCTGGAAGCTGCCATCAATTATTTGGATGCTGATTTCAGAAAGCCATCCGCCATTATTATGGGAGCAGAAGCCACAGGACTTTCAACACAATGGGTGAAAGCCGCAGATCAAAATCTGATCATCCCAATGCGTGGCATCGCCGACTCACTAAATGTTTCTGTTTCTACCGCTATTGTAGTTTTTGAGGCACTCAGACAGCGCAGGTAATTCTACTCATCAACTAATACGATCTGATTTATTGATCGTTTACATGAAAAATCAACTGCTTTAGCTTGTCATCGCAGGCTTCCTCTTGATAAGAAGTGCCACAATTGCTGTCGTCATAACTCCCATAATTGGAACTCCAATAAAGCCTTGAATGATATAGCTTTTCAGACTGAAGTATTCCCGGGCTTCAGTAGGCGTCATTTTGCCTGTATCAACAGCATAGGCAATTGCATTTGCGAAATAGTCCGGACTAATGATCGTTGAGATAATATATTGTGACAACGGATTTATCAGTACAACAAATAATGTGATAAAAAGCCCACTGATAAAGCCTTGTTTGTAGGAAATAATCCCTTCATTAAAATTGTTCCTTTTATCGCGCAATGCAAAAACATAGACAAGAATAGCCGGGACAGCAAAAAGGTTTGTGTAAATAGCGTGTTTATCAATATATTGACTGTGAAGACCTGAAAGGCGCTCCAACAACATCCAAATCAGTGAGGTAAGCACGAATATTAGCGCCCATTTTATTTCAATTTTTAAATTCTTCATAAGGGTAATTTTTAATGTTGAATTATTATTTTATTGATACGCAAAGTCTTTTGTTAACAAGCTCAAAAAAAAAGCTTTCAATCTGCTATTCAAGCTTTTTCTTATGCTTTTTCCTGAAATACAAAGCGGTTATCAAAAGTAAAATCAGCAAGGCGGCCACTGCTATTTTGTAAAATATCAAACTGCGTTTTTGTTCCTCAATTTTATCTACGGCCTTTTCGAGTTCAGGACTAAGCTTTTCCAGTTCCTGACGTATTGAAAGTTCTGTGAATTTCAGTTCGTCAAGCTCTTTTTTTACAGAATTATGCATCTCAGAAAAGATCTTAAACTCGGCTAAAAACCCTTTTAAATCACCAAGTGCTTCGTAATTAATCATTTTCGATTGATTTATAGGTGCATAGTATTGTGTCATTTCAGAGGCGAAGGCAGTTACTCGACAGGAATCCAAAAATTGATTTGACTCAGCAAATGCACTGTCCATTTGACGCGCTGCACCCATATAATAGTAGGCCAGCGCTATGCCATCTTTATAACCAATAAACTTGCTGATTTTTAAGGATTTTTCATAAAACTCAAAGGCTTTATCATGTTGGTTTTTGTCGCGATATATATTTCCTATATTTGCCAAAACAATAGCCTTACCAAGTTGATCTCCAAGCTTTTCACGCAAAGAAAGCGATTGTGTGAAATATTTCAGCGCGAGGGTAGTGTCATTAAAATCCTGATAATAAATTCGACCGATATTATTTAAAACACGCCCCAATTCTACCAGATCATTTTTATCCTCAAACACCTTTTTAGCTTCCAAATGCATTTCCAGCGCCAATTCATTTTTGTTCCATTGCCAATAGATAATACCAATGTTCATCATCATTTTGGCATAACGAAGAGAATCGTTGAGTTCCTTGTATATAGCCAATGACCGCTGATAATTCTCAATGGATTTTTCGTAATCTCCCATCGAAAAAAATGTGGTTGCTTTATTTGCTGCTGCACCGGCTTGCTGTTCTATTAACCCATGCTCTTCTGCAATAGCCTGAGCTGTATTGAATGCTTCAATGGATTGGTCAAAATCAGCCATCTTCTTAAATACCAGGCCTTTATTGATGAAAGTTTTTGCCAGCTCCACAAAATTACCAGACTCTTTCAAGGCTTTTTCTGCTTGATTCATATAATCCAGCGCCATAGCGTAATCACCTGATAAAGAAGCAGTTTTGCCCATCGACAATAAAATAACCCCCCTCATATTATCCAATCCTTGCTGGCTGGCATATTGCCCGGCCTGAGAGTCTGTTTCATGACTTTTGTCAATAGAAGTTTCCCTGTAAATATCCGAAAGTCGGATAAGTGTTTCCACACGTTCGCGCCCTGATTGGACGCTTATTAAGTTGGTTAAGCTGTCTATTTTTCGATTATTAGTGGCTTCGTCAGCCTTTAAGTTAACAGAAAATAGGAAAACTATTACTATCAGAAATATTCTCACGGCTAAAAGTATTTTAAAACTCTGAAAACAAAAACTAAAAAATTGTATTTGCTTAGTAGTCAAACAATTTCTGCATTAGATAGTAAGAAATCATTTAGCTTGTACTGCAAAATACCCATTAAAGCAAAGCTTAGCTTCCTCCCTTGCTGCCAGGTTTTGGTTTGCTTTCGCCTTGAAGCTCTTTTTCCATTTTGTCGAGCTTGTTGGTGGCATCCTGATACTCTTTTTCCGTGAGTTTGCCGTGTTGTTTGCGTAGTTCAATCTCTTCGCGATTTCTCTTAAGTTCTGCCAACCTCTTTTCAACATCAGCCTTATTGCTTGATTCAATCTCTCTTTTATTTGATTCAAGTGTTTTTTTTGTGTCAATAGCAGATTTGTTCTGCTCCGCCTTTGTCGATGGTAAGTTTTTTTCAGACTTCTCGGTAGCAACTGATTTTCCTTTTTCAGGTTTTAGCTTTTCTGTCTTCACTTTTTCTTTGGCACTTTCCTTGGAAGATTTACCAAGCTCTTGGGCTTGAATTGATTGTGATGAAAAAACAAACAAAATGGCCATGACAAGACTTGTAGCCAAGCTAAAAAAAATGGGTTTAAGCATGGTTCTCATAACTATGGAGGTTTAGGTTGAATAATTATTGTTACCAAAAGTACAAAAGAAATGTGGTGAAAATGGAATTTTACGGCTTTTTCCTATAATTGAGTCAAAAAAACTTTTCAATAATATCTCATCGTTGAATTTCCAAGCGCTACAAAAGGCCCATTACTTTAAAGAATGTCTATTTTTGCCAAAACGATTTTTATGAGCAGTTACCAAAATACACCTACCGATTATTTTCAAATCGATGATCTTTTAACCGAAGAACACAAAATTATTCGTGCTTCGGTGCGTGATTGGGTGAATCGCGCGGTGAAACCCATTATAGAAGACTATGCCGAAAAAGCAAAATTCCCGATTCATCTGATGAAGGAGTTGGGACAATTGGGTGCTTTCGGTCCTTATTTGCCTGAAAAGTATGGCTGCGCCGGGCTCGATCACACAGCTTACGGCTTGATAATGCAGGAGCTTGAGCGCGGAGATTCCGGGATCCGTTCAGCCGCTTCGGTGCAAAGCTCCCTGGTAATGTATCCTATTTATGCTTTCGGAAGTGAAGAGCAACGGCTGAAATATCTGCCTTTGCTGGCCAAAGGAGAGATGATTGGCTGTTTCGGACTCACCGAACCCAACCACGGTTCCAATCCGGGCGGTATGGAAACACGCTTGCGGGATGCCGGAGATCATTTTGTGCTAAATGGCGCTAAGATGTGGATTACCAACGCGCCTGTGGCTGATGTAGCTGTTGTCTGGGCAAAAGATGAGGACGGTATTGTACGCGGTGTTTTAGTTGAAAAAGGGATGAAAGGCTTTACAGCACCCGAAACACACGGAAAGTGGTCTCTGCGTGCATCAATGACGGGTGAGTTGGTTTTCGACGATGTAAACATCCCGAAAGAAAATATTTTGCCAAATATAAAAGGTTTAAAAGGCCCGATGATGTGCCTCAACAGTGCACGCTATGGCATTGCTTGGGGCGCCATTGGCGCGGCTTCCGACTGTTATGAAGCAGCTTTAAAATACAGTTTGGAGCGTAAACAGTTCAACAAACCCATCGCTTCTTTTCAACTGCAACAGAAAAAATTGGCCGAAGCACTTACAGAAATCACTAAAGCTCAGCTCTTAGTCTGGCGTTTGGGAGTTTTGCGCGATCAGGACAATGCCACACCGGCACAAATATCTATGGCAAAGCGAAATAATGTGGCGATGGCCTTGAATGTAGCCCGTGAAACACGTCAGATTCTTGGTGCGATGGGTATTACGGGCGATTTCCCGATGATGCGACATGCCATGAACCTGGAATCGGTGATCACTTATGAAGGCACGCACGACGTGCATCTATTGATCACAGGCCACGACATTACCGGAATCGCTGCTTTTGCCTAAAAAAAAACCTGAACAAATCCTTTCTTAAAAAAGTCAGGAAGTATTCAGGTAAAAAAAAAAGCGCTTATTAGGTACGAAACAGCTTTATAAATTCTTTAGCTGCGCGTTGTAAACCCTTGTCATGCCTTCGCGAAGTGAAATTTTGGGTTTCCAACCAAAAGTTTTATCTACCAAATCCATATTGGCATAGCGTGAATGTACACCTACCGGCTTGTCTAACAGTGGTTTAATTTCCGGTTTATAACCTGCAATATCAGAAAATACTTCAATCAATTCCAAGAATGACGTGAGGCGGCCTGAGCCGATATTATAGGCAGAACCGTCATTTACGTTGTCGAGCAGCAAGAAAATAAAGTCGAGTACATCGTCAATATGCACAAAGTCGCGGCCTTGTTTTCCGGAGCCCCAGACCTCGAAAGGATCTTCCTTTTTGGCTGCACGAGCCGCAATGGCCGGCACCGGATAGCTTTGTTCCTGATCTTCGCCATAACCTGAGAAAGGGCGGATACAAGCCACCGGTACGCCATAATGTTTGGCGGCAATCTGAGCCAGAAATTCTCCTGTCAGTTTCGACCAGCCGTAGGTCATATCAGGTGTTCCGAGATTTTTCTTAAAGTCGATATCGCCTTCAGAAAGGGCTATTGCAGCTTCGGTAGTTTGCAAACTAATCGGGTAAGCCGCACTCGAACTCGGATAAAGCACCCGTTCGGGTTTATGTTGGGTAATCCAGTAGAAAAACTCAGCATCAATGGAAAGATCCAGGGCTACTATCATTGGATCTCCTTCAATTTTCATGCGTCCACCAACAATGGCAGCGAAATGAAAAACATCAGCAAAACGCTCAAATTCAATACCGTACTTCTCCTGAATAAATCGCGGATTTTCGCGCATATAAAACAGCAGGTTTCTGAAGTCGCCTTTCCAGAAATACAATCTTTCTTCTTTGTCAAGAATCTCCAGATCGCCTTGCATCTTTGAGTTAAAACCTTCCAGCCATTCAGAAGGATGTCTTCCGATGGACAGGTCATCAATCATAAAAATTTTGTCGTTTGTGGTCTTTACTAATCGTTTTACCATATTGCGGCCAACGAAACCACAAGCTCCTGAAACTAAGTGAATCCTCATTTCTTTTGTATATTTTCTTGTTGAATATTTAATGCTTCTTTGTAAAGATATTCCTGCCTGTCGCGTGATTGCAGCGAAATCAATTCGGCTAAAAAGCCGGTGAGAAATAACTGAACACCAATCACCATTGCCAAAAGTCCAAAATAGAAAAGCGGACGCTCAGTCATTCGGTAGGCAGCCATAAAAAACTTGGCGTAGGCCAGGTAGCCGGCAATCAGGAAACCAAATGAAAAAACGATGCTGCCCAGCGCTCCAAACAGGTGCATAGGGCGTTTGCCGAATTTGGCTACAAAGGTAATCGACAAAAGGTCGAGAAAACCTTTGATAAAACGGCTCATCCCAAACTTGGTATGGCCGAATTTACGTTCCTGATGTTGAACCACCTTCTCCCCTATTTTGGTGTAGCCAGCCCATTTGGCTATCAAAGGAATATAGCGGTGCATTTCGCCATGCACCTCTATATTTTTGATAAGTTCATTTTTGTATGCTTTCAGTCCACAATTAAAATCGTGAAGTTTTATTTTGGATATTTTTCGTGTTGTCCAGTTGAAAAACTTTGAAGGTACGGTTTTACCGATGGGATCATGCCGTTTTTTCTTCCAACCTGAAACCATGTCAAAGTCCTGTTCCCTAATCATTTGCACCAGCTCTGGTATTTCCTCCGGGCTATCCTGCAAATCAGCATCCATGGTGATTACCACTTCACCTTCGGCTATTTTAAATCCTTCGTTAAGTGCTGCCGACTTTCCGTAATTACGCCTAAAGCGGATGGCTTTCACGTTTTTCCGCGATTGTGCAATGTGTTGAATTACTTTCCATGAATTGTCGGTCGAGCCATCATCAACAAAAATAACTTCATAACTTAGTTGGGCGGCTACACCTACTTTATCTATCCATGCCGCCAGCTCGGGCAGCGATTCTTCTTCATTTAACAGCGGTACGACAATTGATACATCCATTCATTAATTCTTTAAGCCAGTAGGTCTGTTGTGTTTTTCTTGACAAAAATACTCACAATTGCACTAATAACAATGGCCACGATTGGATCTATCCAGAGTGCCTTGAGTAGATTTTTCATCGGATCACGACTTTCGTCCATTGAATTCAAAATTTCTTCAAAAACTTCTTCGGGTACTTTGCTTTCCATATTGAGTAAAAACTCGTCTATCAGTCGTGGCAAATATTCCGGATCAATGATGCCATTCAGCACATAACCAAAAAGGTTACCTATATAAGTTGCAACAAGGATGACTATGAATCCGGCAATAAGCGCCTGAAAATAAGATATCTTTCCACCAAAATCGGTCTCTCTCATTTTGTTAATGGCCAACACCGCTAAAAGGATAGTAATCCCGAAAGTGATTAATCCATTTAGGATTGCAAAGACGGGATTAAAAATAGAAACACTCATCGCATACATTAACACTGATAAAGTAATTATTACCAGTCCGCCGATAAGGCCGTATTTCAAGGGTTTGTCAAAAGTAATCATGGTTGGTTTTTTTAGGATTTAATAAAATTAAGCTTCTATAAACCGATCTTTTCGTCGGGCAAAAATAGCAATTATCAAGGCATAGATCACACCAAAAAGGCTGTAAAAAATAAAATTCATACCAGCGAGATAAGCTGGCGAAAGCATGGTTTGGATATATTGACGCAGCGACCTGATTTCGATAACACTCATGGTATTGGACTGGGCCAAAACGTCCTGTTCAATAGCCAGTGCTTTATGTTTGAGCTCGCTCAGGTTCATCTCTGAATATACAAAGTAAAGTGTAGCAGCAAACACGAACGCTGCAATGATTGCCGTGATCCAGCTACACCAAAATGCCTGGCTGAAGCGGATAGCGCCATGGCCATAATGATCGCGCAGGCGCACAACTGCCATTATCATCCCGACTAGCGGCAAAAGATAGGTTAAGGAATAAAACACGGAAACTTCCTGTTTGAAAAGTAACGATAGCAGAAAATACAGCACAAAAACAAGCAAGCCGGTAAATAATCCGAATAGAGAGGTGACCCACCAAAACTGTGCATTGCTAAAATACCTTTTTCTTTCTTCCATTTTTTATAGGCCTGAAAATAAGCTTAAACAATGTATATTTTTTTGCAAACCAATACTAATTTCTGATAAAAGAACTGTATAGCACCAGTTTACCCGACAAATGTAGCCTTTTTGGCTAAAAATACAAACGAAAAAAGCAAAATAGCACTTGCAGGTTCCACAAATCGTTGTACTTTTGCACGTGGGTAAGTCTTATACGACCAGCTCCTATTGAATTCCCCCAGGTTCGGAAGAAAGCAAGGGTAGATGGTTGAGCGGTGCGATATAAGTAGCTTACCCACTTTTTTTTGTTCTTTTTTTAGAAATTAATGAAGCTTGCTGCTGCTAAAATTTTTCTTAATTTAGCACTTCAATTAAGACCAAGCTTATGTTATTAAAAATCTATCCCGAAAATCCTTCGCCACGACACATTAAAACAGTTATTGAATGTATCAATGATGGCGGATTAGTAATTTTCCCAACAGACACAGTTTATGGCCTCGGTGGCAGCATTCACCGTAGCAAAGCACTTGATAAGATTGCTCAGCTAAAAGGAATCAAAAAAGAAAAAGCTAATTTTTCTTTTATTTTTCATAATCTAAGTATGCTGTCAGAGTTTACAAAACCTATAGAAACTGAGATTTACAAACTTATGCGGCGTAATTTGCCAGGGCCTTTTACCTTTATCTTAAATGCCAATAATAATGTGCCTAAAATTTTTCAAAATAAGAAAAAGACAATCGGCATTAGAATTCCTGACGAAAACATCGTGAGTACTATTGTGGAAGAGCTGGGATACCCTATCGCCACCACTTCTATATTGGATGATGACAAGATTTTAGAATACACTACCGATCCGGAGATCATATACGAGAAGTACAAAGACCGTGTAGATATAGTTATTGATGGTGGTTTTGGAGGAAATCGCCCTAGTACTATTGTGGATTGCACTGGAAATGAAATAGTTATTTTACGAGAGGGGAAAGGTCTTTTAGAATAGTTGAAAAAAAGTCGATTTTTACTTTGTTTAGAAGGATTATTTAGTACTTTTGCACCTCCAAAACGGATGATTCGTTAGCTCAGCAGGTAGAGCATCTGCCTTTTAAGCAGAGGGTCCGGAGTTCGAGCCTCCGACGGATCACACAGAATTTCAAGTAAATAGCCCCTCATCTTTGAGGGGCTTTTTTTGTTACCCCTCCTTGTTACCCCACTCAACTCACTTTTCCCGCCTTAAAACTTTCTTTTCTCATAGGTAAAAATTAAATTATTTCTCCCCTTTTTCATGTTTTAGCTGACTTTGTGCTGAGCAGAAATAAACCGGTTCTAAGTGAAATCGTGTGAAAATAGCATGGAGAAATCATTTAGTACATGACAAAAACGGATTTGAAGATAGCAGTGTAAGCTGGAATTTCCAGAAATACCTGATTGATGAGGAAGGAAATTTGGTGAAAGTTGTAAGTCCGCGCACCGATCCGATGGATGAGGAAATAATTGCCTGGTTAGAGAAATAGCGTTTAAACAGTATATAAATGCTTTTTAAACCAATCAATAATTTTTTAAAAATCATAGTTGAATTGGTAATTTTGTATCTTTGATAAAATA
This sequence comes from Bacteroidales bacterium, assembly GCA_023229135.1. Lineage (GTDB taxonomy): Bacteria > Bacteroidota > Bacteroidia > Bacteroidales > F082 > UBA5536. The sequence goes on along the minus strand of JALNZT010000001.1, from coordinate 201,400 downwards.
CTTTATAAAATGGATTTACAAGAAAGAAAAATCAAATTCGTACAAGCCTTTCTCAAAGTTGAAAGCGAGAAAGTAATTTCCCGACTTGAAAAAGTGTTATACGACGAGCAAAAAATCACCGCTAAGAAAGACCTTAAAACCCATTGATAAACAAGGGATTAAATAAGAGCATTGACTATTCTGAGAACGGTTCATAAAACAGAGTAGTATTGAATTTGACGGCTAAATCGTATATAATGCTAAAAACTGGGCTATTAGAAAAAGTCGTTACGCACTACACAATTTATCAGTAGGATGAGTGGCAGGATTTTAGATTTTGTGTGTCTTCACATAATTTTTTCCTCATTCGGAGTCTGTTATTACGTCGCTTTAAGCCAAACAACAGAGCTGCCTCACGATTTCATCAACGGCGTACAATTCCTTCTCTGATGGATTAAGAGAAAATCTTCTTTCTGCTAAGGCTAAGTTTTTATATGTTTTTTACACCCCAAAGGTTTTTAAAGGCATAGGGTGTAAAAATCGACAAAAAAGCCTGTAAGTCTCTCCTGAACAGCCTGTTAGCTATTGCACTGTGTTTTCTGAAAAGGAATTAGTTAAAACAAGCTAACTAATTCTATATAAATATTTTATATCTCAGATATCCTGACCCGTTATCAGATAATCAGTTTGCTAACAGTTTTTGTTCGTAAAATACAATTGTCGTTGATACTAAAAGTTAGCAGGTCTTGCTGAAGATATTATTTCGTTTTTCCTTGATGAAAAGCTAGCAAAAATCAAGTGTGTGCGAAGCTATCCTCCCACGCGCTAAAAAACAGCGGAAAACTATGCAACGTGCCACGACTGATATACCAGAACTATCACTCAGCCGGATCAGATAAAAACCCGCATTTAAGTCTGAAATATTTATATGCCTGCAATCGTTTGCCCGCTTTTCGATTATCAGTTTCCCTTGTTGATCAAACAACTCGGCAAATTGCCAGCAATGTTGCTCGTCCATTATCTGCACCTGATTTGTCGCCGGGTTGGGTACAAGCAGTACTTTTGTGCTTGGCGGAGCAGGCAGCTCTATCGTGCTTACCAGCTGGCCATTGGCATCGAAGCGTACGACTTCAACATCGTGCTGCATTTGATCACCAGGATAATGAATAAAATCCCATACCGACATTGATGCTAAAAAGCCACCATCCGCTGTGGGCAAAGCTCCCCCACTACGATATTTTTTTACACCGTCACCATAAACGACCTGATATTCCAGCTCCAGATTATGGTTTAGTTTATTCGCCATATACCACGAAGGAACCGGGCCGGATTCACTTTGTTTTGACCCAACCAAAAAAATCCCTTCGTCGCATACAGTCATACTACAATAAAAATCAAGTGTGTCAACAGCTCCAAAGTGTAACAGCGGAAACAGCTCTCCGTTCCTACTAAAGGGCTGAAAAGCCATCTCCATATCAAAAATCGGTGGAGGACTACCCTGAACAAGGTAATTACCCGCATAATAAAATGTGGAATCGTTCAACTCACCAAAATTTCTCACTTCAACCTCCAGCTGCCCGTCGAGCTCAATTATCGTATCCATTGTAAAATCATTGTTCATCCTAAACAGGCTATTCATACCGCCACCCTGCTAGTATTTCCCATCGACACCCGATTACACCAGGCCAAAACGATAGATCGGGCTGGTATCCGTAAAATGATGCAATGGTAAAACGAGCAAAGTCATGTAAATAGTGGAAAGCAATACACTGCTGCGTTCAAGCACATCCAGGTTTTTCAATATATCCCTGATCTCAAACTTGCTGGTAACATCGTAAATGTTCTGGGTAATCTGCTCGGGACTTTGAGCTACTTTTTCTATCTGTTCGATATTTTTTGTAATTTCGTTGCTTTACATATTTCTATTAATGTGGTTATTGATACTATAATTTCCTCAAGGATAAGATGTTATAATGAAATATGTAACTTTTTTTCCTCTAAATATCAATTTTATAACGCTGAATATCAGCTGTTTATGAAATCCAAAACTTCAATAGTTTACCCATTGTTAACCATTAGTAATATTTTAAAACACTCAATATGGCAGCCGGATTTAAATTTAAAAACAGCATACTTCAGCTTTTTTTAAAATTAGCTGTTATTTCTCTTGTTGTGATCTCGTTGGTTTCTTTTTTTGTTCTCAGAAATGAAAACAACAAGTCTATTCAAGGTTTGAAAACTATCGAAACAAGCAAGTTACAACTCCAGGTAGATGAAATCATTGATGATTTCAGATTCGTTAAAAGAGACATCCTTTTTCTACAGGATTTGGTGGTTATTAACGAGATATGTTCCTGCTCTGATAAAACTCAATTTGATATTTTAGAAAGGACATTCTTCGAGTTTCTCAAACAAAAAAAGCAATATGATCAGTTAAGGTTACTTGATAAGGCAGGAATGGAGCAGATTCGCGTGCAAAACGGCGATAAAGGTGCTTTTCTCGTCAATCAAGATCTTTTACAAGACAAGTCGAACAGGTATTATTTTCAAGAAATCAGCACGCTAACGAACCAGGATATCTATTTATCAAAGCTTGACCTGAACATTGAAAATCAGCAAATTGAAGAGCCTCACAAACCGATAATAAGAATTGGCATGAAGGTGCCGGATTGTGAGGGTGAGTTTTGTGGTGTTGTATTGATTAACTACCTGGGCAAGGGGCTGATAAATAAGTTGAAGCGTTTAAATCACAACAGCCCAAGCAATGTGCTGCTTATTAATCCTAATGGTTACCTCCTCATTTCGCCAGACGAAAATAACAATTGGGGATTTATGTTTGAGGATAAAAAAGATGTGACCTACGCACAAATGTATCCCCAGTCATGGGAAATCATACAAGCTAATAATGAAGGGCAATTTAGAAATGAAGACGGCTTGTTCACTTTCCAAACACTTTCATTCAATCAGATAAAAAACGAAACTGATCTAAGCGGTTTGTCGTATTATGCGAAAGATGATTTTTGGAAAGTAGTCACGTTTGTTCCTGACAGCAAATTAGATAGCATAAGTAGCCTCATCCAATCGAAGTTTTATTTCCCTTTAATATTAATCAGCATTTTATCGCTAATTATATCATTTATAATAGCTTACAACAGAGCTATTGAAAAGGAAGCCAAAATTGAAATCTCGGGTAAACACAGTTTTCTTACCAATGTTATTGACTCGATTCCCAACCCCTTTTACGTGCTTTGCCAACAAACACAAACTATTCACTTAGCCAATAAGGTGGCGAATGGTTTTGCTATTGAAGAAGACAGAAAATTTCAAGACAGCAACATGCCCATCACAGATGCAGACATGGAAAAAATTACAGCATTCAGGCAATTGATTGTACGTACGAAAAAGCACCAGGTATTAGAACTTAAGATAAAACAAAATGACAATTTGCTGCTTTTTTATGAAATCAATGGATACCCGGTTTTTGACGATGAAGCCGAACCAAGCAAGATTATCGAAATTATTTATGATAAATCCGCAGAGAAAAACTCGGAAATTAAGTTTAAAGAGTTATTGGCTTCGGCACCTGACGGGATAATCATATCGAACCGCTTTGGTGAAATTGAAGTTGTAAATAAGCAGGCTGAAAATCTTTTTGAATATTCAGCCGAAGACTTAGTAGGGAAAAAAATTGAAGTGCTAATCCCCAGTCGTTTCTCGAAGCATACCTCTTTGAGAAAAGGCTACCATAAAAATCCTCAGCCAAGAAGCATGGGTGAAAGCATGGAGTTGTTTGGCTTGAAAAGCACGGGCGAAGAGTTTCCTGTCGAGGTTAGCCTTAGCCCGATACAGACCAGCGAAGGGATATTGTATTTGTCGGCAGTAAGAGATATAACTGAAAGAATAACGCACGAAAAGGAAATAGCCAAACTGGCTCTGGTAGCCAGCAACACCAATAATTTAGTTGTAATAACAGATTTTGAAGGAAGAGTTGAATGGGTTAATGATGCCTTTGAAAAACTTTCAGAGTACAGCCTGGATGAGGTGAAAGGTTTAAAACACGGACATCTCATACAAGGGAAGGAAACCTCACAACAAACCATTGACAAGTTGAGCCTTGCCATAAAAAACAAACAATCCATCCGCGTGGAGATATTGAACTACTCGAAAACCGGTAAAAAATACTGGCAAATATTGATTGTTCAACCTATAGTGGGTCGTGATGATACAGAGTCGAAGTTTATTGGGATTGGAATTGATATTACAGAACGTAAAGAGGCAGAGAAGAAAATCATTGATAGCGAGCGTCGTTTCAGAGCACTTTTCGACAACCAATACCAGTTTATCGGATTACTGGAAGCTGATGGCACATTGATTGAAGCCAACGAAGCTGCCCTGGAACTTGGTGGAATTACACTTGAGCAAGCCAAAGGACTGAAGTTTTGGGAAGCTCCCTGGTGGTCTATTTCTCGCAAAACAATAGAAGACGTGCAAAACGCGATTAAAAGTGCAGCAAGTGGCGAGTTTGTGAGGTATGAAGTAGATGTAGTGGGCAGCAAAGGACAACTTGTTACACTTGATTTTTCGTTGAATCCTGTTAAAGATGATAGCGGGAAAGTAGTCTTAATAATCCCGGAAGGCCGAGATATAACAGAGAAAGTATTGATAGAGAAGGAATTAAAAACCAGCGAAGAACAACTGAAATATTTCGTGAAGCACAACCCTAACGCCCTGGCCATGTTCGACAAGGAAATGAGGTATTTAGTGGTTAGTGATCAGTGGTATGTAGACTATAATCTAAAAGGAGTAGAGCTTATTGGGAAATCACATTATGATATTTTCCCCGAAATTGATGAAAAGAACGAGTGGCGGAAAATCCATCAAAGGTGCTTACAAGGCGAATCTCTAAAACGTAGTATAGAAAAATTTGACCGCCTCAACGGTACAGTTGTCTGGATACGCGGGGATGTTCATCCCTGGTATAACTCCTCAAAGGAAATTGGTGGCATCATAATATACACGGAGGATATTACCGAAAAGAGAAAAATAGAGGAGGCCATTTTCGAACAGGCCCAAATTTTAAACCAGGTGGTGGAAGCTGTTGTAACTACCGATATGGATGGTGTAATCAATATGTGGAATGATGGTGCCCAAAATTTATTTGGCTACACATCGAAGGAAGTAATTGGCAAAAACATTTCTTATTTCTATCCCGATGATGAACATAACTATTTAAAACATAATGTTATTACCCCTTTGCTCGAAAAAGGCCAGCATGCTGCCGAGGTAAGAATGAAACGAAAATCCGGTGAGCCATTTTACGGATACCTTTCCTTGTCTTTAAAAAGAGATACCAAAGGTAATATAGTAGGTATGATTGGTTCAACAATCGATATCACCGAAAACAAAAAGGCTCAAGCAGAAATCGAGAATAAACAAAAACTATTAGAAGAATCTCAAAAAATCGCCAAGCTTGGCTCCTGGGAGTGGAACTTGCGAAGCCAGGAAATTCACTGGTCTGATGAACTCTACCGGATACTTGGCTATGACCCCAACACCTATAATGCCGGACAAGACTCCTATCTAAACCTGATAGGAGAAGAAGATGCTAAAAAAACAAGAGAACTGCTAAGGAATTCGATCAAGGCAAAAACCGGCTACAGCCATACCCATAAGGTCACCCTACTGGATGGCATCAGGAAATATGTTGATACCATCGTGAATATGGAGGTAGATGACAAGGGGAAAGTGGTTCGTGTGTTCGGCACAGCTTTAGACATCACCGATCGCAAAATTGCTGAAGAAGAAATCCGCTTGTTGAACGAAAACCTGGAACAAAAAGTGAAAGATCGCACCTCCAGGCTGGAGCAGGCAAACCAAGAAATCGTTAAAGCCAAGGAAGAGGCCGAAAAAGCGAACAAGGCGAAAGGCGAGTTCCTGGCCAATATGAGCCACGAGATACGAACCCCGATGAATTCTATCATTGGCTTTTCTGAACAATTAAGCCATAGCATCAAAGAACAAAAGCAGTTGTCGCAAGTCAATGCGATTCGAAGTAGTAGCAAGAATCTTTTACGCATTATAAATGATATTCTCGACCTATCAAAAGTGGAGGCCGGGAAGATCGACATTTTGCACACACCCGTGAACCTCGAGCGCATGTTCTCTGAAATTGAGATGATGTTTTCTCAAAAAGTAAAGGAAAAAGGTATCGCTTTCTTTACCGTTTTCAAAACGGATATCCCCAAAACTTTGTTGCTGGATGAAACGCGCATAAGGCAGGTGTTGTTTAACCTGATAGGGAATGCCGTCAATTTCACCGATAAGGGAACTATCACACTAAGCGTTGATGCAGAGAGAAATACAGAGAAAACAATTGATTTAACAATAGCGGTAAGCGATACGGGGACAGGCATAGCCGAAAGCCAACAAGGAGTTATTTTTGAACCTTTTAACCAACCAAGCGGACAAAACACCGCGAAATATGGCGGGACAGGTCTCGGACTACCCATTGCCAAGAAATTATTGGAAAAAATGGGTGGCCGTATTAGTCTGGAAAGTGAACTTGACAAGGGCAGCAGCTTTAAAATCCATCTGTCAAATGTTCCGGTTTTAGATATGGATATTGATCAGGAAGAGAAAGCATTCGATACCTCAAAGATAGTTTTTGCCCCGGCCAAAGTATTGATAGTTGATGATGTTAAACAAAGCAGAAAACTGATTGCTGATATGCTTGCAGATTCGCCGCTCACGCTTTTCCAGGCGGAAAACGGGAAACAAGCCGTCGAATTAGCAACGAAGCATATCCCTGATTTAATACTGATGGATATGCGAATGCCCGTGATGAACGGATTTCAAGCAGCTGAAATTCTTAAAAGCCAGAAACTCACCAAAACAATACCCATACTCGCGCTAACCGCTTCAATCAGCAATTCAAAGGGAAAAGATAGCAAGCTCAACATATTTGACGAATACCTGCTAAAACCATTAAATACCTCCCAGTTTTTTGAAGTGCTTAAAAAATACCTTCCCTTTAGCATTGCTGATGAGGAGGAAACAGACGAGGTCGAATATACTTTAACAGCGGAACAAAGGAAAGATTTCCCTGAATTAATTCATATGCTGGAAACGACTTTTTTACCGGAATACACGAAAGTGTATAGAAAACAGGTTATAAACGAAATTGAAACTTTCGGGAATGATTTGCTAAAGCTTTCTCAAAAGATGAACTGCCAGCTTTTGGTTAATTTTAGCAATGAAATATTAAACTACTCAGATAGTTTTGAATTTGAGAAACTTATGGTAGAATTAAAGAAGTTTCCCGAATTAGTTGAAAAACTAAAATCAGAAATTGAAAATAATTGAGTGTAAAATATATATTAGCCAAAATAATAAAAAGTAAAAGCCCATGAATACAAGCGTTAAACAAAAGGCGAAGATTTTAATTGTTGATGATAAGCAAAGAAACATTCAGGTTTTAGGCAGCTTATTGCGTCAGGAAGAGTATGTAATTGGTGTGGCTACAAATGGCAAGCAAGCATTGGATGCCCTCAAAGAATCAAATGATTACGACCTTATCCTGCTCGACGTGAACATGCCCGTTATGGATGGTTTCGAGGCCTGTATTGAAATACGAAAGCACGAGAGTCTCCGTGAAACACCTATTATTTTTTTAACGGCATTGGTGGATACAGAAAACATTATTAAAGGCTTTGATGTTGGAGGTCAGGACTATGTAACAAAACCCTTCAACTCTAAGGAATTACTTGCAAGGGTTAAAACACAACTTGATCTAAAGCAGGGCAAAGACCAACTTAAACAAGTAAACAGTTGGCTGGAGAAAAAAGTAGCTGAAAGAACAGCAGATTTGAAAATAGCCAATGATAAGCTTTTGCAACTCGACACGGCAAAATCAGAGTTTTTAAATATTATTAGTCATGAGATAAGGACACCTTTAAATGGAATAGTTGGTGTGTTAGGGCTTATCAATGAACTAGAACTACCGGAAGAAATAAGTGAACTGCTGGAAATAATGGATTTATCGGCAGAAAGGCTGGAATCTTTCGCGAACCAGGCACTGGATATCTCGCTTTTTAATACCAAAGGAAAAGATGCACTTTACTTAAACCTTGAAAATTTAAAAGAGCTGATCACTGATACGGTTGAAAAAGCCCGAAAGCATGCTGAAAAGAAAAATATTTTTATCGGGCAACAAAGCAAAACGGAGCAAAGCCAGACTATGCTCGATAGCGGCTTTATCAAGAAATGCTTCGCATACCTCATCGATAACGCCGTGAAATTCGGGAATCCAGACTCACAGATCACGATAAGAATGGATTCAAATAGCGATGATTTCATTGTCTCCGTTGAGAACGAAGGCAAGTCTTTCCCTGAGAATTACGATGTACACGCTATAAAGCCCTTCGCCACCAAAGCGCATGTTGATAAAAACCCGGGACTATCGCTTTTCTTATGCAAACAAATAATCGAAGCACACGAGGGGGAAATTGAGATTATGAACACCGAGAATGGTGCTTTGGTGAGCCTTAAGTTACCCTTGCGAAAACCCTGAAATTCACACAGTTACAATCCTGCTACCAGCAGTACCTTTCCAAAAATATCGGTATTGTCATAAGCACCCGAAAAGCGCTCTGCTCCAGGACCATAGGCGTAAACGGGAACTGACAAGCTGGTATGGCTACGGGTGCTAAAGTGGAAGCGTACTTTATTGTAATCTTTGTTTGCTCCGCGCACCAAGGTGAGACCGCCGGTTTCGTGGTCGGCAGTAATAATAACCAGCGTTTCGCCATCATGTTGCGCAAAAGCAAGTACTTCAGCGACTGTTGCATCAAAATCTGCCATTTCCTGAACCAAATAAGCGGAGTCATTGTTATGGCCTGCCCAGTCAATCTGTGAGCCTTCAACCATTAGAAAAAAGCCTTGTGGATTTGTTGACATTTTTTTTAAAAGAAGAGCAGTTCCTTTTGGTAGCATATCTCCCCTACCATCAGCCGCAGAGCCAGGATGTTCATCAGCTACAAACACGCCAAAGCGCTCACTTTGCACATCAATCTCATTCAAATCATCAAAAATCTGCCAGCCTTTTTCCTTCATTTTTGATAATAAATCAACGCCATCTTTACGCTTTTGGAAATGATCACGACCTCCACCCACAAAATAATGGAGTTTCTCGGAATCGGCAATGTCAGCAGCGATAGCTTCGTAATTATTTCTGTTTACATCTTTAGCTACAAAGGCGGCTGGTGTGGCGTGGGTGATTCCACAACTTACAATCATTCCGGTTTTTTTACCGGCATCAGCAAATATCTCCAACAAGCTCTCAACAGCGGTGCTATCGGCGCGCATGCCAATCATACCGTTGTTGGTTTTATGTCCGGTAGCCAAAGCTGTGCCACCTGCACCCGAATCGGTGATTAATTTATCAGCAGAATAAGTTGTGACATTCCCAGTTACAGGCATCGAATTCATCACAAGTCGTTTATTTAAAGCTGTTTCAGCGGCCTGAATTTGTGCATAGCTCATGCCGTCGCCTATCATAAAGATGATGTTTTTGGCAACAACATTTTCATTTTTTGCAGTAGAATTCTTTTCGTTTCCCGAAGGGGAAACACAGGCGGTAAAGCTTAGAAATAAACCAAATGTAAAGAAATATTTTATTATAGTTTTCATATTATCAAGCGTTTACGATTAATAAAGTGATTTCAGGCATGATACCAATACGTCCCGGATAGCCAATCGAACCAATTCCGCGATTCACATAAAGCTGCTGCTCGGTTACTGTATTAACATACATCCCGGCCCATTGTTCGTAGAGATATTGTGCCGGACTCCATTTTATACCCGGAATCTCAATTCCAAACTGAAAACCATGCGTGTGACCGGCTAGCATTACATCGATATCTCTGTGTTTCTCAGTTACAATAGCATTCCAATGACTTGGATCATGCGACAATAATATCTTTCCATCTGCATTTCCTATGCCTTTACTTGCTTTGATGATATCTCCATAGCGAGGAAAACGATTATTTTGACTCCAATTTTCAACGCCTATAAGTGCCAGCTTTTCTGAGTCTTTTTCTATAATAACGTGTTCGTTGCGGAGCAGTTTCCAGCCAATATCGTTGTAAAAATTATACAGTGCTGTGAGGTTTTCTTGTTTTTCCTTGCGGGAAGGCCAGTTGACATAGTCACCATAGTCGTGGTTTCCGAGAATGGCAAATACACCATCCTTTGCCTTTAGCTGCTGCAAAATTTCTTTAAACCGCATCGCTTCTTCTGTCCGGTAGTTCACCAAATCACCTGTAAAAACAATCATATCCGGATTTAGTGACATCACATCATCTACCGCCCGTTGCAGAGAATCGGTATCGGCCCAGCTGCCAAGGTGCATGTCGGAAATTTGCGCAATACGATAACCCCTGAATGCATCGCTGCGCAGGCCTTTGATAATGATGGATTGCGTAAGAATATTAAATTGATGCACCCATTTAAACATACCTGTAAACATGGTTCCAATAATAACTCCACCAGATACCAATGCCATATTTCCAACAAACTTTCGTCGGGTTAGCTTGCTTCTCTCCGCTTTTTCAGCCTCCTCAGCGAGCAGCTTTTTACTAAATATGGTTTTAACTATCCGCCATATAAAGCTAAGCAGTTCATAAGTAAGCATGAAGATAGCCGGTATCAGTTTACCCACAAATATAGAAAAGATAACACCGAAGAGGTAAGTGCGGAACAGCTGATTCCATTCCTGCTGAGGTGTAAAAACATTAGCCAGCATCACACCGGAAAGGGCAATTAGCGGTGACCAATAAAAAAGAGCGATAGCAGCTTTAAGTACCTTATTATAGGTGAAAATTCGTTTTCTAACGATTGTCCATAGGTAAAAATCCAGTAAAAGCAACACGATAAAAAAAGGATAACGCACTAAGCTTTTAGGATAAACGAACCAGGTAAGAATCATTCCGCCGAGCAATAATAGCGTGACAGAAAGAAAAATAATCCATTTTTTTGATTTCATAGGCGGTGCAAAATTATCGAAATCTTTAACGCTGCTGCTTAAAATTAATTGCTTTTAACGATTTTTACCTATTAAAGGCCACAAAAGTGCGGATTTGTTTAAAAACTCACTGGATAGATTTATTTTACAAACTATTAAACATCAATTGCTTGCAATAACTATACACTTTTCTATTCAATGCTTAGCGCTGGACTTCAACGAGTTAAAAACTTATCGGAAATAATTCAAATTAATTTTGCTACTATTAAACAAAAGCTTACTTTTGCACCTCCAATTTACGCATCAATGAAGCATTAAATTGGAATCGTTCACTGAGAGACCGGCTGTGGTTCAGAAATCCCGGCAAATAATTTAAGGCTTTTAAGCCTCAATTTAGTTTCAAATATAACCCGGAGAGGTGGGTGAGTGGCTGAAACCAACAGTTTGCTAAACTGTCGTACTCGCAAGGGTACCGGGGGTTCGAATCCCCCTCTCTCCGCCACGGGGCATAGCGTAGTCCGGTTAGCGCGCCTGCTTTGGGAGCAGGAGGTCGCAGGTTCGAATCCTGCTGCCCCGACGTTGAAAATCAAAAGGTTACAAGCTAAAAAGTTTGTAACCTTTTTTTTTGTGGCAAAAAACCCAAAGTGATCAAGCCGAGAGTACCGAAATAGTCGGCTTCTCGGCTGCACTCGAAGTCCTCCGATTCTACTCCTAATTACGATCTATTTGTCAAAGTACAAAACCATTATCACTTGTTTAACACGAAATCCTACTTGACCAAGCCAAGATCACCGAGTATAAAAAGCCAAAAACAAAAAAAACGCGCTATGTAAGTATTTAAAACTCACACAGCGCGTTAATTATTGGTTATAAGGCTTTTAGTGTATCACCAATTTGCTTACTTTTCCATATTTGTGGGTTCCCATACGTACGATATACACGCCGGGTGCGGCATACGACATATCAATTATGTAAGTGTATTTGCCATTGGCATACTGCACTTTATTCTCGATCAAATTAATGCCAAGGCTGTTGTGCAGGTTGATCAACACCTGAGTATCAAGCTTTTCAGTAATAAATGATACTTCGTATTGTTTACCGCTAATAGGTCTGATATCCAGTCTGCTATTCATTTCGGGAAGCAGCACATTACCCGTTGTCAGTACAACGTTCACTTTGTAGTCTTCTGTTTCACCGTAAGTGGTTGATTCGCAGGCGTCATTGGGTACATTGTTGTTCCAATTGGTTTTTATACGCATCAAGTGTTCGCCAAGCAAAGCTCCTTCAGGAATTACCAAACTTATGGTATCGGTATAGTTTCCACTACTTTGACCTGGTGCAATTACATAGTCATCAACCACTATTTCATCTTCTTCAAAGATGAAATTATCATTGAAATCTATCCAAACTTTCACATTTTCGTTACCGTATCCTACCGTAAGAATCAGCTCATTTTCTGAATCTTGTTCAATATCTGTAATCATTTCGGTAAAATCATTGTATCCGGTTTCCGAACACGTACTTTCGTTAATCAAATCGCGCAGCTCCACGTACCTTATAGCATCGCCAGATCCACAATTTGACTCCGGCTCACAATTCGACTTAACGATTTTAACTGTTGTCGTGTCGTTGCTGTAATCAGCATCATTTTCGAGCATAGTATAAGCGCTTAACGTGTATTCGCCTAAGGCTGAAAAATCAGCTTTCGTATCAAAAGTAAATTCAATTTCACTGTTTGCTGGAAGTATTTCGGTATAAGTTTCAGACACAACAATCCCGTTTAGGTTGTAGGCCATTTCAAAATTTTCTTGATCTGCAGCACCAAAATTCTTGAGTTTTACCACAATGCCTTCCTCTTGTGTAAGGCCTGTTCCTGACTCAGGGCTTACTACATCTACAACACCGATATCATTGGGATACAGATAAGTAATTGTTGCTGTAATTGTGTCATTGAGGCGGTTCTCATCAATATCAAGGGCTGTAAAAACAGTTAAGAAATAGGTTTCACCAACTTCACTCATATCAGCTGTCGCATCAAACGTATAGGTAGCTGTTTCGCCTGCGCCAATGGCATCAACGTAAGTTTCGATAATGGTATCGCCTCCGGGCAAAAAGTAACCTACCGGAATATTGCCTTGTGCCTCCAGCCCATAATTAAAAATACCCATCGTGATCTGTTGTTCGTTGGAGAGCTGACCATCAAGGGGTTCAATAATATCTATTGCACCCACATCCGAAGCTAAATCTGAGCCAATCTGAAAAACACCAACAACATCAGTACGCTGGTTATTCATAAAATATTCAGCAATATGCCAGAAAGTTTTGTCATCCGTAGGGTCGAGTGTAAGATGCACGTAATCAGCTAATCTGTTTGAAGGATTATTTGAGTTTCCCTGAGCAATTAAGGTTTCATCTACGGTCATAGTGCCCAGCGGGTCAGAAGCATATCGACCGGTATAATAAATGGCTATTGATTCCTGTGTACTTACAGTGGTGTAGGCCATTCCAATATTTCCCTGGCCATCCATCGCCATGCTTCCAGCAAAAGCATCTTTGCCGTTGTAGGGTGAAATATAGGTGCCTTCCTGATATATTTCCCAAGGTTCTCCATCACCATATTGACGCAACTCGAACCAGCGAATACCAGCTAACTCAGCAGAAGAGCCATCGGTGTCAACCACAAAATTCAAAAGTGCTGAATTGTAACCAGGAAAGCGACGGTACTGTGCTTGCTGCATTACGGTTGCTTGCAGGATGTCGATATTTGGGCCAGAAGGTTGTGGTCTGTTTGAAAAACCTCCACCATCAAAAACAGAGATAAACGGTGTTGTTATCAATTCAACCGCTTGTGAAATAGATGAGTTTGCAGGTGTTTCCCAATCGACATTTAATGTCCAAAGTTTAAGGTGGTCCTCAGAAACGCCAGACCAGGCATCGTCCTGCAAATAAACAATAGTAGCATCTCCGGCAGGAGGCAATACGCCATTAGTTACATTAAAAAACTGCGGGCTATAGAAGCCGGAAGTACGGATTCCCGGTAGCGGGAAACCTAAAAACTGAGGTGTTCCACCTGTTAAAACCTGATCACGTTCGATGGCAAAAACACGATTTGTTGAACTAATATTTGCGGTTACATAATAGGCGTCTGACCAGATAGAAAACTTAGGATAATCAGGAAATGATCCTGTTGTCATTCCGGTAGTATATACGTACCAGTCGTCGTTTACGGGGTCAGGCCCAGCCGAAATGGCGAAGTTAAACCCATTTGGAGATTGATCAAATTCAGTAAGAATGTACCTATCTGCCTCAGCATCGTATAGCATGATTGGGTCACCGGCATTGTTTCCAGGAAAAATAGTAGAAAGCGATGCTGCCGGCATAAGCGGATTGCCGCTTTTATCAAAAACTCTAAAACCAACATTCCATCCGCCAAGGTAATGGTTAGGACCAACAGCTCCGGTGGCATCGCTTGGCGTGTAATTGGATACGTTGGCATCAAAAACCAATGAAGGCTCACGCCCGGCTTTTTTTGCTACACGCTGCTGTTTATTTACGAGGGCGTCATCACCTTTGGGCAATCCTTTGCCCGGAACTGTCATGTTTGCACCTGCCCTCTTGGGATTTCCCATGCGTAAGGGCTCGTTGGGATCAATGCCAATAAAAGTCCCAGCTTCAAGCTGTTTGGCAATACTCGGCACCACTTTTGGCGCTTCAAGCTTAATAATTGTGCTGGGGGCAGCCTTTTGATTTTGGGCTTGCAAACCCAGCACGCTGAAAGTCAGCATCAGTAAAGTAAAAAGAATAGTTTTCATCTAAATTTGGATTAATGCATACTAAAGCGAATGAAATCTTGTCGAAAAAAATAAGTTTCGATCAAAAAACATTTCACTTAAAGAGAAAGTTTTGCCGCAATATTAATACTTAATTTAGAATCAGTCCAATTAAAAGTCTAATTAAATAATAAAATCTGTTCTGCATTATGCGTTAACCCTCTCTATACAAGTGGTTTACCGAAATATTTCGTGAGTGTAAAAAGTTTCTTAAAGCTTTAGCTGCATTCTTTGCGCTGCATAGCCACCTTTAAAATAGTGCGGTAATTCTTTTACTGCCTTAAAGCCAAAACTTTCATAAAGCTTTATGGCTGTAGCATTTACAGCTTTCACTTCAAGTGATAAAACACCATAATTACCAGCTTTTGCCACATTAAGCGCTTCTGAAAGCATCGTCTTTCCAAGGCCTTTTCCTCTAAATTTATCAGAAACTGCAAGCCCATAAATACGGAGAACTTTACTCTTTTTTTTGGAAAGCAATATCATCGTAGCAACCACTTGTTGTTGCATTTCAGCTACCAAAAAAGTGTTACCCGAAGTCAATAAATAGCGCATTTGCTTTCGGCTAAATGCTTCTTCATTAAAGCTTTGACCTTCTATTTCCATTATCTCATCCAGGTCGGAAAGCTGTGCTTTTCTTAACTGAGGCGTTTCCATGTTAACGGTGTTTGCGGTCGAGTCGGTCCAAGAATTCACGTAAAATCAGCCGATAGAGTTCGTCACCTAAAATGGCGTCTTCAACCCCGTGATCGATGGAGGGATTATCGTTGACTTCAATGATCACTGATTTTTCATCAATTTCCTTAACATCAACGCCATAAAGCCCTTTACCAATGCAATTGGCGGCATCCAGCGCATTGCGCAAAACATGGCGCGGAACTTTATTGATCGGAACGGTTTTAAAAGAGCCTGTCTGACTTTTACCGCTATCATTGTGGTGATAAATTTGCCAATGACCGCGAGCCATAAAATACTTGCAGGCATAAATAGCGTTGCCATTTAGCACGCCGATGCGCCAGTCGAAATCGGTAGGTAAAAACTCCTGAGCAAGAACAATGGCGGTTTTCGCAAACAAAGTTTCCAGAATTTTTTGATAGTCGGCATCATTGGCAGCTTTTCCCATGCCATGAGAGAATGATCCATCAGGAACTTTTAAAACAATAGGTGCACCAAGGGTTTCCGTGATTTGTTCCCAGGTTTCCGGGCGCGATTTAAAGATGAGTGCCGACTTTGGCGTTGGGATTTCTTCTTTGTCGAGCAACTCTTTTAAATACACTTTATTGGTACAGCGAATTATCGAAAGCGGATCATCAATTACCACCATATCAGCCTCTTGAGCCCGTTGCGACATGCGATAAGTGATGTGATTGAGTGAAGTTGTCTGCCGAATAAACAAGGCATCATACTCCATCAGGCGGTAAGCATCCTGTTCGGTAATTAATTCCGCATTGATTTGCAGCTTCTTAGCTTGACTAATAAAGGAATTGAGTGCTGTTTTATTGCTCGGGGGCATGGGATCGTTTGGATCATGCAGAATTGCTAAATCATAACGTGATGGCTTTTTTACACGGGGCTGTCGCCAAACTTTCTTGCTAAAAGCATCCAGTGCCTGCGCAAAAACATCCTGCTGACTATCTGTAAGTTCTTCGAGGCCAAGCGGCCGGATATTTTCTATCTGGTTTTTTTCGCGAAAGGCAAACTGAACCCTGAGCATTGGGCAAGGATTTTGCTCAAAGATATAACGGGCCACTTTTTCCATGGCTACTTCGGATGTTGTGCCAAAATAAATATCGAGTGTGCTACTTTCGCTATCCTTTAATAAACCATTGGATTGCATCCATTTGAATGCAATTTTCTGCATCAGGTTGTCTAAGCGCATCACAGCACCAGATTCCAACCTGTTGATCACTTCGATGTCGGGAAGCACTTTGTGGCCGCGGGCTTGCGCCAAAAGCGAACAATAATAGCCTTCGGAGTGATAATCGAGTTTATTGCATAAATTAATAACAAAAAAATGCTTTTGGTTAAGCTCTTGATTTTGAAGATATTCGCTGGACGAAAGGATGCTATCCGTGTCATAATAGGGTTTCCATTGATCTAAAGAATCCAGGATAAGTATGGTAGAATGCATGAAATATATTTAGTTTGATGGTGTAAAATTCGCATTTTTTTAATAAGAAAGAACACCAAAGACAAATATTTATTATTTCCCAATCAACCAACTAAAGCCCAGCCCGATAAAATAAAAGTCGTTATTGAGGCCTGCGCCTACCGAAAGATCCATTTGCATCTTTTGATTAAGTAAATAGGTGACGCCGCCGTCAATTGAAATATTGAAATCTTTGAATTGATAAAGATTACCAAAAGGCTCGATAAAAAATCCCCAATTATCATTGATGGCGTAACCAACAGCAAAACTATACGTTAAGCCAATAGCCTGCTCTTCAGCCCAATAAGCACCCAGATTTGAAGCTAAATTCCCCCGTTTTGAAAAATCCCAACTATGCAGGTAGCGAAGGCTGATCAAAAACTTGTCGAGAGCCACATCTTTGGAACCGGTAGGAACAACGATCTCCAGCAAGGCCGCGGTTTGTATGCCATTATCGGCATTTTCGGAGAGTTTAAATTTAGAGCCAATGCTGGCATTAGAAAATCCATTATTGCTGTAGTCTCCGGTCAGTTTAGGCATATCCGTAAAATAAAAGGACTGATTTAATCGTAGCTCAACTTTATCACTCAAACCATAACGCATAAGCGCGATAGGTAAAGCATTTTGATGAAAAGTGTATCTTTCATTTGGCTCAAATCGCGCCATTTCAAATCCGATTTCTGCTTGAAATCTATTCTTTAGCACAGTTGATGCTCCAATACCAATACCCGGCCTGTCCGAACTAATCGTTTGACCACACAAGGTAAAGCCAAATAATAAAAGGGCTGTAACCAAAGCGGGTTTTAAGAAATTGTGCTTCACTGTTTTAAAGTTTTGATTCAAAATTCAACTATTTATTTCAAGCAGCCATTTTTCAGACTAACAAATATAGCTTTTCTTTGTAAATAAAAAATGGAAGGAAACACCAGAAATGCTATTCAGATAGGCGATGCGGTTGCGATTGTAAAAAAAGCCGATCAACGCAGCGGAACACTAACAAATGGTGTTGTACAGGCTATCTTAACCAAAAGTGCTTTCCACTCACACGGTATAAAAGTACGACTCGAAAGTGGTGAAATTGGACGGGTAAAACAGGTTTTTAATTCGAAAATATGAAAGCAGAATCACTTAGAAATATTAAAGCTGAACTCTTAAATATTCCTGCTAAAGAAGTGCTGGAAATCTGCCTTAGGTTGGCTAAACATAAAAAAGAAAACAAGGAATTACTTTCATATCTATTGTTTCATAATCATGATGATCAGCTTTTTATCACTGAGGTGAAAGCGCAAATTGATGAAGAGTTTTCTTTTATGAATTCCAATTCGGCCTACCTGGCAAAAAAAACTTTGCGCAAAGTGCTGCGCACCATCAACAAATACATCAAGTTCGCTGCTAACAAACAAATTGAAGTGGAATTGCGGCTTTATTATTGTCAAAGTCTTAAAAAAAGTAAAATAAAAATCAACAGACATCCTGTGATTTATAATTTGTACAACAGACAGATTGACCAACTTGAAAAAACCTTAGCTGCTTTACACGAAGATTTGCGCCATGATTATCAAAAGGAGATAGTTGAATTGTACGAAACAACTGTAAATCAAGATTAAACATTATTAAAATGTATTATATAGCATCCTATAAACATCAGATAGATAAGGTGTGTAACAGCTTGTTTTTTACCTTCACAGCATGAAAACAATAACTTACGCACACAAGATTAAAATCACAGGCCTTGTGCAAGGTGTTGGTTTTCGGCCTTTTGTATATCGCATGGCTGTAAAAAATGCTGTCGCAGGATGGGTTGAAAACAATAACGAAGGCGTGAGCATTCACGCTGAAGGCAGTCCGCAGCAGCTGGAACAGTTTCTCACTGATTTAAAAGCACAAGCACCTGAAGCGGCATCAATTCGGGAAATTTCAGTTTCTGTAGCGCAATCACATAATTACACCGTTTTTCAAATTCAACAAAGCCATAGTTATTCGCAGCTTGTCACCGAAGTTAGCCCTGACATTGCGGTTTGCAGTGCCTGTCTTGCCGACCTCAGTCAGCAAACACACCGCATCAATTATCCTTTTATCAACTGCACCAATTGCGGCCCACGCTTCACGATTGTCAAGGCTTTGCCTTATGACCGCCACCAAACTACTATGAAGCCTTTTGCGCTTTGCGCTGTTTGCAAAACCGAGTATAACAACCTGCACGACAGGCGTTTTCATGCCCAGCCCGTAGCTTGTCTGCATTGCGGTCCGGCTTATCAACTGCAAGACGGACAGCTATTCTCTGACGGAAAAGCACTTGCCGAACTTCTGTCTCCACAAATTGATGCCGGAAAAATTATTGCACTCAAAGGCCTTGGAGGCTTTCATTTAATTTGTAACGCGCACGATAACGAAGCGATAAGTCGTTTGCGACAACGCAAAGCACGCGACGGCAAACCAATGGCGGTGATGGTAAAAAATGCTGAAAAAGCAACTCAGTATTTTCAGCTCAGCGCAACTGAAAAACTACAACTCGAAAGTTGGCGTCGGCCTATACTTTTGCTCAAAAACAAGTTGCCGCTTGCCTTTGAGGTAAGCCGTGGACTAAATACCACCGGCGTGATGTTACCTTACATGCCTTTTCATCACCAGCTTTTTGAAGTGCTAAAAATTGACGTTTTGGTAATGACGAGCGGCAATATTGCTGACGAACCAGTAATCATCGACAACGAAGAAGCCTTTGATAAACTCGGAAAAATTGCAGATTTTGTTGTCGGCTACAACCGTGCTATTCACAACCGGGTTGATGATTCCGTAGCTTTTGTGGTGAATGAAAAAGCCAGACCTATCAGGCGTTCTCGATCCTTTGTGCCAGCACCGGTTCAGCTTGCTATAGAAGCCGAAAACGTGTTAGCTACCGGCGCTGAATTGGTGAACACCTTCGCGATTGGCAAAGCAAAGCAAGCCATTATAAGTCAGCATATTGGCGACCTGAAGAACGCTGAAACACTGGCCTTTTACGAAGAATCCTTTACACGCTTCGGTGCTTTGTTTCGCTTTAAACCACAACTGGCTGTATGCGATTTACATCCTGATTATCTCTCCACACGATTCGCGCATCAGCTTGATATAGAAACCCTTGAAGTGCAGCACCACCACGCGCATATCGCCTCTTGCATGGCAGAACACGGCTTAAACGAAAAAGTAATCGGTATTGCGCTGGATGGCACAGGATTAGGCACTGATGGCACGATTTGGGGTGGTGAATATTTAATTTGTGATTTATCGGACTTTAGCCGAGAATATTATTTTGATCCTGTTCCGCTTCCGGGAGGCGATAAAGTTACTGATCAGCCCTGGCGAACAGCCTTTTCCTATCTTTATATGTATTTCGGACTCAGTATTTTTATTGATGAAAACGCCATGAAGCTTATCCCCGACCAAAAAGATTTGCCGCTGCTGATGCAGATGATAGATCAGGGTATCAATAGCCCGCTAAGTTCAGGTGCCGGAAGGCTTTTCGATGCGGTGGCCGCACTCACCGGAATTTGTACCCAAAGCAGTTTTCATGCCGAAGCACCCATGCGTTTAGAAGCTGCCATCAAAGAAAACTGTCAAGGTAAATACCTTTTTGAGATTGAAAGACAAGCAATTAGCTTTAGGAAAATGTTTTATAAAATTTTAGAAGATATGAAAGCCGGGATTTCTGTGGGTGAGATTGCGGCGAAATTTCACAATACAATTATTGTTATCAACCTGAAAATCGCAAAAGCACTCCACAAAAAAACAGGCATTAATAAAGTGGTACTTTCTGGCGGCAGCTTTCAAAACAGGTATCTGTTAGAACATACCGAAAACATACTCCAAAGGGCAGGTTTTGAAGTATTTGCCCATCAAAAAGTTCCTACCAACGACGGTGGGATTTCTTTGGGACAACTGGCCATTGGTGCGAAATACCTTCAAAATCAGATCAAAAACAAGTAAGAAAGTTAAGCCACTGATTTTGCTATTGCTACTTAACTAATTTAGAATCTTTCTTTCCTGCCAAAGCCGTGATATTAAGGCAGAAAGTTTAAATTTGTTGTCAAAATTGACGAGCATGAACCAACTCCTTACTATCCTATTACATGCTGATCACCACCATTTCAGCACCAATGTCCCTTTGTTCATTGGCTTGCTGGCCAGTATTTTACATGTGGTATCAGGCCCGGATCATCTCGCTGCCGTAACGCCGCTTGCCATTGATAATAAGCTAAAATCATGGGCTATCGGGCTTAGCTGGGGACTTGGCCACACATTAGGAATGCTGTTGATTGGTGTTTTGTTTATTTATTTCAAAACATATATTCCTGTTGATTTGATTTCGGAATACAGCGAAATGCTGGTGGGTGTTGTTCTGGTAGGTATTGGCGTTTGGGCTTTCTGGCGTATTTTTTATCATTCAAAGTCAAAACATGCACATCCGCATACACACCAACTCAAAACCGGAGACACCTACACTCACGTTCACGAGCACTCCCACCCTGCTGAGAACGTGCATCAGCATTCGCATCCGGTAATGCTGCGACAGTCGGTTGTTTCAGCTTTATTTATCGGGCTGATACACGGCCTTGCCGGTGTGTCGCATCTGCTGGGCGTTTTGCCAACTTTGGCTTTTCCTAGCATGTTCGATTCGGCTATGTATCTCACCGGCTTTGGAGTTGGAACTATCGTTGCTATGGTGGTTTTCTCCTTTTTGCTAGGATTTATTTCATATCAGTCGAGTGAGCGCTTTAAGCCCATAATTTTTAGGACAATACAATTTGTGGGTGCTTCGGCTTCGCTTATTGTTGGTGCCTATTGGATCGCCCTAACTTTTTAAATTATGTCTAAAATAAAATACTTTGTAATTCTCTTTATATTATTTTCAGGATTGATGGTTGCTGCCCAGCCAAAAGCTGAAATTCAGCGCTGGTATATCGGTATTTTTGGCGGCGCAAATATCATCGATCTCAGCACTTCCAGCTATGATTTGCGCTTTAATAATGAAACAGCTCTACTGGCCGGTATTTCGATGCAATACGTTTTAAATGAGAACATTTCATTCAAATCAGGGCTGGAATACGACCAGCGGAAATTTGGAATGGAAGCGCATTACCAAGGCTTAAGGCTTGCGGATACTTCCACATATGTATGCTATAGCTGCCGCTATGATTACACCCATCAAATCAGTGGATACTATTTAACTATTCCACTGGTTTTTCAATACAGTAAAAACAGTAAACGTTTCGGTCTGCATATAAAAGCCGGATTATATTATTCGCTGCTGCTATCCGCTTACGAAGATGGCAGCGAAGTAGAATATTTAGATCCCGTACAGGCAGCACCATTTGCGGATTACAACATATATCCAGGCTTATATGTAAATGTTTTCAAAGGAACAACTGATAAGTTACTCAACACCTATGATGCTGGAGTAATATTGGGTTTGGGAGCTACTTTTTCACTTAATAATAGCTTAGCACTGCTGGCTGAAGCGAATCTTCAGGTCGGTTTTCAGCCCATTTTTGAAAGTCCTGAAATGATTGCTATCTATCACAAAGCTTATCAACTGCGTGGTGGTATTGTTTATCGTCTAAATTTTGGAGGTAGCTGATGAGGGAGTTTTTGCCGGAGAAGACAGTGGAACGACTGAGCCAGTATCGGCGGGTGTTGTACAACTATCAATACCTGGATCATGCCTTTATTTTTTCGCATAACCTGGCACGTATTCTAAAAACCAATGCGGCTAATGTGCGGCGCGACCTCATGCTGATTGGCGTAAACGGTGATGTGCATAAAGGATACGAAATCAATGAGTTGATCACAAAAATAAGCGATGCCATTGACCATGATGAGCCCGAAAAAGTTGCCTTTATTGGGATTGGTGAATTGGGCAGGACTGTTTCAGAGTATTTCACGCGATTCAACAGCAAACTTGTTATTGCTGCCACTTTTAGGTTTGGCCAAAATCCGCAACCCGCCTACGATTTACCCTGCTATAACATCAGCGAGCTGCCTCATATCATCAGCAAGTATCAGATTCGTATCTGTGTGGTAGCTGTCCCCATCGAGTTTGCAAAAGAAATCAGTGCAATTTTGGTGCATTCCGGCGTGCTGGGAATTCTCAATTTCAGTTCGGTTTACCTACAGCTGCCGCCTCATATCTATGTAGAAAACTACGATATGATTACCAAACTTGAAAAGGTAGCTTATTTTATGAAAAAGCCTGGAAACTTATAATTTATGGCTTTACGAAAAGTATTGCTACTGAAAAAAGTATTGAAAAAATTAGCAGATCAAAGGTTTAATTACTGATTACGAAGAACATACGAAATGCTTGATGCCAGATTACATTATCGACATGGAATTGAATTGATTATAAAGCCCTCACTAAGATGAGTCTCTTATTTATGAATTTATATTCAGAATGACACGATTCTAAATGAAATTCATTTTTCTAAAAAGCATATTCTGACTAAAAAAATCAACTTTTAAAAGCTGTACTTTGCATAGAGTTTGTATTTATTTGTTTTTTATAAATTAAAATCTTGTTATTTTTCGTCCAGTCTTTTTTTCTTGTTATTAAAATGTGTAATTTGGCTAATGAATAAAAAGCAAGTACAACAAATCGGAAATATTCCAATATTTGGAATCATGTCCGGAAACAAAAAATTTATTTCTATTAAAATTTTATTATCTTATTAAACATCAGCATGATAAATGTTTTGGCACATAATTTGATTATATCTGTATATAATATTTTAACCTCTGAATTATGAAAACTTTAAAGTTATTTTTACTTGTTCTACTCGTTTCAGGTCTTTTCGCTTCTTGCAAGAAAGACATTGATCCAGAACAACATAAAGCAGAAAAAACTGCTGACCTAAACGTTCCGGCTAATTTTGACTGGAAAACAACCAAGGACCTTAATTTATCAATAGCCTTACCAATTGACGGATTTTACCCTTTACAGTCGAAAATTTCGATCTATAATGGCAATCCTAACCAGAAAGGCACACTCATTATGGAAGCCAGTATTTCACGTGAGCAGGATTTGAACCAACAACTGCGTATTCCGGCCTATTTACAAAGCCTTTTCCTGCTGTTGGAAACCAGTACGGGTTCCACTCATCTGGTAGAAGCTCCTATCACGGGCAATCAACTGACTTACACTTTTCCCTCAATGGGAGAAAAACAGCAGGTGTTTAAGGCCACTACTGTTGTTCCAGAGGAAGGCCCTGATTGCGACGATTGTGATGTCGTAATATCGGGTAACCAATCAGTTGAGATTAGAGATGGAAAAACGTATTGCGTGCAGGACAACTTTACCGGTAGCATAAGCTTCTTGGGCTGGGCTGGCGGCGGAACGCTGAAAGTTTGCGGAACAGCAATAATAAACGGCAGTCCGCAACTTGCTGGCAATAGTCATATTATTGTTACGCAAGGCGGGTCACTCACCTTAAACGGAATCAGCGCTTATGGTAATAATAATAGCGTAAAAGTGTATGCCAACTCGACATTTACGGTTAACGGAGGCGTACAAACTGTTGGCGATTGGGAAAATCATGGCAGCATGAAAATCATTGGCGCGTTTACTATCCAAGGACTTACTTCTCCTTTTCTGAATACCGGAACACTTACTGTTGGAAGCGATTTGCAGGTAAATGGACAAACCTTAACTAATCATGGGAATATAGTAACTACCGGAAGCATTACGCTGAACACCAATAATACCATGACCAATACTGGAAATGTTACGAGCGGCAACAGGTTTGAAATTAACGGAAGTAAGTTGACTAACGACGGCGAAATAAAAATTTCAAACAGTTATTTCAATCTCAATGGCGGAAGCAATCTTATGAATAACGGTAGCGTTGAGCTGGTTAATGGCGACTTCAATGTAAATTCAAGTGGTAACATGACCAATAACGGACAGATAACCGCCGTTGGAAAAATTAATTTTAATTCAGGCAGTAATGTCTATAACAACTGCCTGATGAGCTGTACCAAGGAATCTGCTTTTAATTCAGGAAACATCAATTTCGAAAGTGGTTATTTCCGCAGCGACGAACGCATACAAATTAATGGCGGTGCAAATACCTTACTGAAAGACGGCAGCATGATAAGTACCAAAGAGGTGTATTTATATACCAGAATTACAGGTCAGGGCAGCCTCAACTCTATCAAAGCAGAAAATGAATTCAGACTATCATCGGTGCAAGTTTCCGGAGCACTCGAAGTATCTACCAATTACCTCAACAACCTGTCTAATACACCACTTAACCAGCTTTTTGTAAATGGTGCTACCTTAGTTGACATAGGCGATGAGCAAAACTTCCTGGCAGTAACCAATTGTAATCCAGAAGGTGTTGGAAGTGTAGTAGTTAACGACAGCGATGGCGACGGTGTTCCAGACGATATAGATGCTTTCCCATTTGATCCCGAACGCGCCTTTATCTCTTATTATCCTAATGCACTCGACTTTACGAGCATCGCTTTTGAAGACTTATGGCCAGGCTTGGGCGACTTCGACTTCAACGATGTGGTAGTAAATATGCAATACAAAATGGTTACCAATGCACAAAACAAATTGGTTGACGTATATGGAAAATTCAGGTTAATGGCAGCCGGTGCCAGCCTTAATAACGGCTTTGCTGTAGCTATGGATATTAATCCATCTTATGTGGCCTCTGTTAGTGGTGGTAAAATTGCGGGAACTTCTATTACTCTTGATGCTAAAGGCATGGAAGCTGGACACACCAATCAAACCGTATGGATTGTAATGGATGCCATCAATGATATATACCAATCAGGCGGATTCCTGAACACCTTGCCTGACGTGCCTTATGTTGAGACAGACACCATTGAAATGGCCATGACCTTGAGCACACCGCAAGCCACTTATGGCAGCGCACCCTTTAATCCGTTTATCATTGTGAACCAGGAACGTGGAAAAGAAGTACATCTGTTAGACTTCCCTCCTACTGCACTGGCCTCTGACGAATTTTTCGGAATCTGGGAAGATGCCTCAGTTCCTGCCAATGGCAGCTATTACAAAACAAACAGTAATCTGCCCTGGGCAATTGAAATTCCGGTAAGCTTCGACTATCCTTTTGAAAAAGTGGATATCCTGCACACACACCTGAAATTTGGTGAATGGGCCAGCTCAGGTGGAGAGCTTTATCCGGATTGGTACTTAGATTTGCCTGGTTATAGAAACCAAAGCAATGTTTATCAGAAACCGTAAATACGGAGTATCAACAAACTGAGCCTGAACTATATCAAGCTTAAGGTAAAATATAAATAAACAAAACAGTGATGACCGAATTGCTTTTCAGCAGTTCGGTCATTCTCTTTAAATATCCTCAAGCTGTGATAAAAAAACAGGAATCCTCAAGGTGATCTGGCAAAAATGAAACCTTTGCCGGCCTGATGCATACTATTTTACGAGTCAGAGGGGTTTTCACGCGATTTGCCGAATATTAGGTTCTACACTTCTGTCTTATATCAACTCTAACATAATTTGTTAACTTTGTTGGGATATCCATCTTAAGGCTTTTGGACAAAAGTCTGTGCCTTTTCAAAATTTTAAGTACAAAACATTTCTTTTAATAATATTGGTATGAGCCGAGCATTTGTAAACGAAGATGATCAGCGTGAAACGCCATTTGTAGCACCAAGGGCTGATTTGCCAACTGGTGTAGCCAATTACGTCACTCCTATAGGAATGGAAGCCTTACTGAAAGAAAAAGAGACGCTTCAGAAGGAACTAAAGCAATTGGTAGCAGGCGATGACCGTGATAAGCAAAACGCCATTGCCATTGTGAATATAAAATTACAAATGCTTGAAAATCGTATCGTTTCAGCGCAAGTTATTGAACGTGAAGATATACCTTCTGAAAAAATTCATTTTGGTTCTGTTGTTAGCTTGCAAATTGGCGGTCAAAGTATGACCCAAAAGTTCCAGATAGTTGGTGTGGATGAGGCCGATTTGAAACAAGGTAAAATTGCCTTCACTTCTCCGCTCGCCAGACTGCTGGTGAACCAAGAAGCCGGAAGTTCAGTAACGCTAAAGCTGGCACATGGTGAAAGGGTGTTCAAGATTATGGCCGTTGAGTAAGCTGCATTTGCGACTTGCTTTCATTGAATGCTCTCCTGACATTGCGCTTCCTGCCTGATATTCTGATTATAAACTCATTTATTGGCAACTCCGAATAAGTCCAGGCCTTTTTGTGTTATTGCGGGATATTTTTTTTTAATCGTTTCCTTTATGCGTTAAGCTTGTAATTTTTCGTCGATAGAGAACTGCTTATATTTCACCTAAAATTATTCTAAATTATTTTTTAATGTACTGATAATCAGTAATTATTGATAAGACTTTCCAACAGTTTATCGTGACGCCGAACACATATTTTTAATTTCCCTAACTTTTTCCAGACCAGACTTAAAAAAAATAATTGTGAAATTTTCACAATAAAGATTGTGCAGACTAAGTTTATGGTTTACATTTGCAATGCACGCATAACATATTTTTGTATGAATATTCAGGAAACAGTTGACTTTCACCTCAGAAGTACCCTTTTCGCAACGCGAAGAATGTACAATTTACTGGCTGCAGAAAACGGGATTACACAGGGAATCGGCTATGTTTTGATCAATGTTGGCAAGGAAGGTGTTCCGGCAACCAAGATAGCTCCCATGATGGGAATGGGTACTTCAAGCTTGAGCCGTTTGTTAAAAACCATGGAAGACGACGGCCTTATTTTCCGAGAATCAAACGAAGAGGATCGCCGCGTTGTAAAGATTTTTTTAACTCCCAGAGGAGTAGAACTGCGCTCCAGGGTGCGCAAAGTGGTAGTCGAGTTCAACAAAAAATTATCCGAAAAAATTGATCCGGCAGATATGGAAGCTTTTGTCCGTGTGAACGAAACTATCCGCAAGCAGGTTTGCAACGATCTCATGCTCATAAACGGTGACAATTGCAACGAAGAATAAACTTTTAAACCTATTAATATATGAAACGTACAATCAACAAAGTTGCGGTGCTTGGCTCAGGAGTGATGGGGTCAGGAATCGCCTGCCATTATGCCAACATCGGCCTTGATGTATTGCTACTTGACATCATTCCACGTGAAGCCAATGATGCCGAGAAAAGCAAGGGGCTCAGCCTGAAAGATAAAGTCGTCCGAAACCGGATTGTGAACGATTCGCTTGCGGCGGCGCTCAAATCAAAGCCATCGCCAATTTACAAACAGTCGTTTGCCAAACGAATCAATACAGGTAATTTTGATGACGACCTGCATAAAATTAACGACTGCGATTGGATAATCGAGGTAGTTATTGAGCGTCTGGATATCAAACAACAGGTGTTTGAAAAGGTGGAGAAATTCCGTAAACCCGGATCACTCATCACCAGCAACACTTCGGGAATCTCGGTAGAAAAAATGATCGAAGGCAGGACTGAGGATTTTCAACAGCATTTTTGTGGGACTCACTTCTTTAATCCACCGAGGTACCTGCAACTATTTGAAATCATTCCGACGAGTAAAACCCTGCCCGAAGTTCTGGATTTTCTGGCTGATTACGCCAGCCGCTTTTTGGGTAAAACACCTGTGCTGGCCAAAGACACTCCCGCCTTTATTGCCAATCGGGTAGGCACCTACTCTATTATGGAGTTGTTTAACAATATCGAAAAAACCGGACTAAACATTCCAGAAATTGACAAGCTCACCGGAACTATCATTGGCAGAGCCAAGTCAGCTACCTTCCGTACCGCTGATATTGTGGGACTTGACACCCTGGTTCATGTGGCCAACAACATCCGCGAAACCACTAAGGACGAATCCAATGACAGCTTTAAAATTCCTGCCTATCTCCAAAAGATGCTGGACAACAAATGGCTGGGATCAAAAACAAAACAGGGATTTTATAAAAAAATAGAAGAAGATGGCCAGAAGAAATTCCTGTCGCTGGATACTGCCACCATGGAATATATAGAGGCTCCAAAACCCAAATTTTCTGTATTCGAGAAAACTAAAGGTATCGACGATCCGCATCAGCGTATGCCAATCCTTTTTTCTGATAAGGGCAGAGCCGGGGAGTTTTACCGCAGCTCTTTCTACAGTCTGTTCCAGTTTGTTTCTAACCGCATTCCGGAAATCACCGATGAGCTTTACAAAGTTGATGACGCCATGAATGCCGGATTTGGATGGAAGCTGGGTCCGTTCCAAACCTGGGATGCTGTTGGAGTTCCCGAAACCGTGAAGGCCATGGAGGCAGCCGGCAAAAAACCCGCTCAGTGGATTCACGATATGCTTGATGCCGGAATTACCAGTTTTTATACTGTAAAAGAAGGCAAAAAACAATTCTACGATATTCCATCAAAATCGTACAAAGAAATTCCAGGGCAGGAAGCCTTGATTTCGCTTGAAGTGTTGCGCACATCAAATGTGCTCTGGAAAAATACAGACACCTCCATTTTCGACCTGGGTGATGGCGTGCTGAACATCGAATTTCACACCAAGATGAACACCATCGGACAAGGAGTACTCGAAGGGCTCAACAAAGCATTGGATATGGCAGAAGCCGATTACAAAGCGCTGGTGATCTCCAACGAAGGAGAGCATTTTTCGGCCGGAGCCAATGTGGGCATGATATATATGCTGGCCATCGAACAAGAATTCGAGGAGCTGGATATGGCGGTACAGTGGTTCCAGAAAACTACAATGCGAATGCGTTATTCAAGCATTCCGGTAATAACTGCTCCACATGGAATGACCCTGGGCGGCGGTTGCGAGGTTTGTATGCACAGCGACAAGGTGATAGCACATTCCGAAACCTATATGGGTCTGGTGGAATTTGGTGTTGGCTTGATTCCCGGCGGTGGTGGCACCAAGGAGTTTGCGCTCCGCCTGTCAGACGAACTTAAGGAAGGCGACATCCGCACCAATGCTTTCCTGAACCGTTATTTAAGTATCGGTCAGGCAAAAGTTTCCACTTCAGCTTACGAAGCTTTCGACCTGGGTTATTTGCGTACCGGCATTGATGAAGTAATTGTTAGTCGGGCTCATCAGTTGGCTTATGCCAAAAAAGCCGCACTAAGTATGGCAGAAAAAGGCTACACCAAACCCGTGCAGCGCACTGATATCAGGGTGCTTGGAAAAGAAGCCCTTGGATTGGTTTATGTGGGTGCTGATAACTTTGCTACGGCCAATTATATGAGTGAACACGATAAATTGATTGCCGAAAAACTCGGGATGGTCATGGCCGGAGGAGAGGTGTCCGAAGCCTTATCAGAAGTTTCTGAACAGTACCTTCTGAACCTCGAACGGAAGGCCTTTCTGGAGCTTTGTATGCAGCGCAAGACACTGGAGCGCATCCAAAGCCTGATTACATCCGGTGAAATTCTGAGAAACTAAATCAATTTCAAACCAAAAAAGCGTATAATCATGAATGCATATATAGTAGGAGGATATCGGTCACCAATTGGAAAAGCACCCAGAGGTAGCTTTCGTTTTACACGGCCCGACGATATCGCCGCAACCGTTATCAGGCATTTACTTGCCGACTTTCCTCAAATTGACCACACACGTATCGACGATGTGGTGGTTGGAAATGCTTTCTCGGAAGCAGAAACAGGCTTTAATATGGGACGCATGCTTTCGCTGATGTCTCTGGACACGGTGGAAGTGCCCGGTTCAACTATCAACCGGTATTGTGCTTCCGGCCTCGAATCTATTGCCATCGCTTCAGCTAAAATTACTGCCGGACTAGCCGACATTATCGTGGCCGGAGGAGCCGAAACCATGTCGATGATATCCATGGGAGGATGGCGTCAGGTTCCCAATCCTGCCGTGGCTCAAAAGCATCCCAAATGGTATTTAAGCATGGGCTTGACCAGCGAAATGGTTGCCAAAGAGTATAAGATATCGCGCGAAGCACAGGATCAATTTGCTGTTAAATCAGTAGAAAAAGCCCTGGCTGCCATCGATGCCGGCAAGTTCAAACAAGAAATCGTTCCGTTTACCATCAAAGAAAATGTGGTGATAAACGACAAGCTTGTCACCAGAGAAAAGCTGTTCGACACTGATGAAGGGCCGCGCAGGGGAACAAGCATGGAAACACTCTCAAAGCTACGTCCGGCCTTTGCCGACGACGGTTTCTCAACGGCCGGGAACTCCTCACAGATGTCGGATGGAGCTGCCTTTGTACTGGTAGTTTCAGAAAAAATCCTCAAAGAATTCAACCTCACTCCTATCGCCCGTTTGGTAGATTACCAGGTGGCTGGGGTAGAACCCTATAAAATGGGAGTTGGTCCTATTTATGCCATTCCCAAAGTGTTAAAACATGCAGGCATGAAACTTGACCAGATAGATGGCATCGAACTCAACGAAGCCTTTGCCTCTCAATCCATTGCAGTGATTAATGAACTTGGCATTGACGAAAGCAAAGTCAATGTCAATGGCGGCGCTATCGCCTTGGGTCATCCGCTTGGCGCAACAGGCTCTAAACTCACCGTTCAGCTGATGCACGAGCTCAAGCGCAGCGGAGGGAGATATGGAATCGTCACCATGTGTATTGGCACCGGACAGGGTGGTGCCGGAATATTTGAGATGCTTTAAACCAAACTAATTTATAGAGAAAAACTAAAAAATGTAATCAAATGTCAGAAAAAAAATCGCTAAACGGAGGAGAGTTCTTAATTAAGGAAACCCAGGCTCAGGATATATTTATCCCTGAAGAATTTAATGAAGAACAGCGCATGATTGCGCAAAGCTGTAAGGATTTTACAGCGTCAGAAGTGCTTCCAAAGATGGAACAGCTGGAAAAACATGATCGTGAATTACTTAGCAAACTACTCAAGCAAGCAGGAGAACTTGGGCTGCTGGGTATTTCCGTTCCGGAAGAGTATGATGGTTTTGGCCAAAATTTTGTAACATCCATGCTCGCTGTGGAAGAAATGGGCAAAGGCTACAGCTTTGCCGTTGCATTCTCGGCCCATTCCGGCATTGGAACGCTTCCCATTTTGTATTATGGCACTGAAGAACAAAAACGAAAATACCTGCCTAAACTGGCATCCGGGGAACTTATTGGCGCCTATTGCCTCACCGAAGCTGAAGCTGGTTCGGATGCTAACTCAGGCAAAACCAAAGCCGTGTTAAGCGCGGACGAAAAAACTTACACACTTGATGGCGTTAAAATATGGATCACCAATGGTGGCATAGCCGATGTACTCATCGTTTTCGCCAAAATTGGTGACGACAAAAACCTGAGTGCCTTTATCGTGGAGACCAAGACGCCCGGCATCACCATTGGTGCCGATGAAGAGAAAATGGGCATCAAAGGATCGTCCACCGTGCAGGTTTATTTTGACAAGGCTGTGATCCCTGCCGAAAACCTATTGGGCGAGCGCCAGGGAGGTTTTAAAATTGCGCTGAACATCTTGAATCTGGGGCGCATGAAACTCTCAGGTGCAACAGTAGGAGGTTGTAAAGGCACCATCGATCTGGCTTTGCATTATGCCAATGAGCGGAAACAATTTGGCGCACTTATCTCCGGTTTTGGTGCCATCAAATGGAAGCTGGGCGAAATGGCTATCCGCACCTATGCCTCTGAATCGCTGACTTACCGGGCCAGCCAGAACATCGACGATGCCATTCAGTCATTTATTGATCAGGGACTGGACAAAGGAAAAGCCACCGTTGAAGGCATCCGTCAATACGCCATTGAGGCTAGCATTGCTAAGGTGTTTGGCTCCGAAATACTTGACTACGTAGTGGATGAAGGCGTTCAAATACACGGCGGCATGGGCTACTCAGCCGAAACACAGGTGGAACGTGCTTACCGCGACTCACGCATCAATCGTATTTTTGAAGGCACCAACGAAATCAACCGCATGGTGATCGTGGGCGAATTGCTCAAAAGAGCCATGAAAGGTGAAATCGACCTCTTGACTCCGGCGAAAGCTGTTGGAGCAGAACTTATGGGAATTCCTGATTTCGGATCGGTTACGACGGATTACTTTGAGATCAAGAAGAAGATGCTGGTCAACTTTAAAAAGTCTATCCTTATGGTGGCCGGCGCTGCTATTCAGAAATATATGGACAAGTTCGCCGATGAGCAGGAAATCATGATAGCCCTGGCCGATATGATCATCCTTACCTATGCTGCAGAATCCAGCCTTTTGCGCACCGAAAAACTCAGTGAAATACTTTCTGAGGATAAACTTGCCCTGTATAAAGATATGACTGACGTATTTTTCTATGATGTGGCCGGCAAGATCAACAAATCGGGAGTGGATGCGGTGAACGCTTTTGCTAGCGGCGACGAGCAACAGGCCATGCTTATGGGGATGAAACGTTTTACAAAAGCATCCAACCTAAACTCAATTGCAGCACGCCGCCGCATTGCAGATCATATGATCGAAAAAAATCAATATCCCTTCTAAACTAGGCTTTTTCCTTTTAAAACCGGGGCACGGATTTCCGTGTCCCGCTTAATAAAACCCAACAGATGAGTCAAAAAAACAAAACCGAAACATTGGCCAACCGCCCCTGGAAAATGAGGTTGTTTCTGCTATGGAAACTACCGCTGGGCTTTCTTGCCAGACTTAGGATTGATAATATGACCATGGAAAAAGCATCAGTATCATTGCCTTACAACTATATCAAAAAAAATTCTTTCCGTTCTATTTATTTTGCTGCCCTCAGCATGGCTGCTGAACTGTCAACCGGAATCCTTGCCATAGCTCATGTAGAAAAAAGCTCAGCCCCTGTTTCTATGCTAATTTTGGGAGTAAAGGCAGAATTTGTGAAAAAAGCCAGAAATCGTATTATCTTTACCTGCGATCAAGGTGAATTATTGGAGAAAACCATCGCCCAAAGCATCATCGAAAACGAAGGTCGGATCTGTGAGGTTTTCACAGAAGGTGTTGACAGCAAAGGTGATGTAGTGGCGCGGTTTTGGTTCACCTGGACATTTAAACCTAAAAAAAACAATGCTTAAACCCTATACAAACAGTGTTAAACAACAGCTTATAAATAAATTTGAACCAAAACTTCCTGCAAAACTTTATCTACACCATATTTCGAAAACAAAACAATCTTAAATATATTATTATTAACCAATTCCTTACTCACATGAAAATCCTTAGAACATTTGACATCGTATCGCAGCTGGTTGAAAAACATTCCAAAGATGATGCCCTTGCTATCAAGAGAAATGGCAAATGGGAAAAATTCACCACGGCAGAATACAGAAACATGACCGATCTGGTAAGCTATGGCTTGCTAGCGATGGGATTTAAAAAAGGGGATAAATTGATTACCATCAGCAATAACCGTCCAGAATGGAATTTTCTGGATATGGGTATGAGCCAGATTGGTGTGGTACATGTACCGGTTTATCCCAACATCAGTCCTATAGAATACGAGCACATACTTACACATTCAGATGCACGGATGGTGATTGTGTCGTCGAAAGAATTCTACGATAATATCAAACCACTGCTGAAGAAAGCCGCCAATATCGAAAAATTATTTACCATCGATCTTTTCCCAGGTATCCCCAACTGGACTGAAATAACTGAGCTTGGCAGTGAAAATCAGGATGCTGAAAAGCTGGAAAAAATCAAAGCCTCTATAGATCAGGACGAGCTGATGTCGATTATTTACACCTCAGGCACCACCGGCAGAAGCAAAGGCGTTATGCTAAGCCACCGCAACTTTATCTCCAATGTTGAGGCAAGCATTAAAATTCTTCCAGTTGATGAACATGGTCGTTTTTTAAGTTTCCTGCCGCTGTGTCACGTATTCGAGCGGATGGTCAATTACCTGATTCAAAGCAATGGAACTTCGGTTTACTATGCCGAGAGCATCGAAACCATTGGTGACAACCTGCGTGAAGTCAATCCGCAAGGAATTACCGCTGTGCCTCGTGTAATCGAAAAGCTATACGATAAATTGATTCTCAAAGGCAAAGAGCTCACCGGCATTAAAAGGATGCTATTTTTCTGGGCAGTTGATCTGGGGCTTAGATTCGAGCTGAATAAAGCGAACGGGACTTTTTACGAACTTCAGCGTTCCATCGCCGACAAGCTCATTTATAGCAAATGGCGCGAAGCACTGGGCGGGAATATCCAAGTGATTGTCTCCGGAGGTGCTTCATTGCAGGAACGTCTGGCACGGGTATTCAACTGCGCGCGTATCCCTGTCATGGAAGGTTATGGCCTCACCGAAACATCGCCGGTAATCGCTGTCAACCACGGCCATTATCCGCTTATGCAATTCGGGACGGTAGGTCCTGTTCTTGACAATGTTGAGGTGAAGATTGCCGAAGACAATGAAATACTAATGAAAGGCCCCAGCCTTATGATGGGTTATTACAAGAATCCGGAGATGACTAATGAAGTCATCGACAAGGATGGATGGTTTCACACAGGTGATGTGGGTGTTT
The DNA here is from genome assembly GCA_023229135.1 of Bacteroidales bacterium. Taxonomy (GTDB): domain Bacteria; phylum Bacteroidota; class Bacteroidia; order Bacteroidales; family F082; genus UBA5536. Next base: position 165,969 of record JALNZT010000001.1, on the reverse strand, counting down.
TGTTAGAACACAATATCCTGAAGATTACTGACCGGAAGAAGGAGATCTTTAAATTGAGTACCGGAAAATATGTTGCACCACAGATTGTGGAAAACCGTTTTAAAGAATCTGCTTTCATCGAACAAGCCATGGTGGTGGGCGAAAATGAGAAATATGCAGCAGCTGTCCTTTGTCCTGCATTTCATTTTTTACACGTCTGGTGTCATCGTTATGGTATTAAATACCGTGATAACAGGGATTTAATCCAAAATATAAAAGTAATAGAACGCTACCAATTGGAAGTGGATGAAATAAATAAAAGTCTGGGAAAACACCAACAGATTAAAAAGTTTGAACTTGTCTGCTCTGAATGGACTCCAGAAACCGGCGAACTATCCCCTACCCTGAAAGTAAAACGCAAGTTTTTGAGAGAAAAATATAAAATTAAATTTGATCGCTTATACGGCTATACCGATGAGCTTGGATTAGTAGGCATGCCAGAAAGCTCTGAGCCGGAAACCGAAAATGAAGGATAAACCGATGGGTGAGAGAGGCCAGGGGCTGTAGGTTGCAAGTCAGGATGCAACTAATACGACGATGCTGAAGAAGTCGCACCCTGACTGGGAAGTGTTAAGTAAATAGTCAGGGCGCGACTGTTTATCGTCACAGGATAGTCGCAGCCTGAACAACTTTCAAGTCGACCAAAAAACCCCGACCTGAAATCATTCAGGCCGGGGTAAAACAAAAATAGATAGACTTTTCTGTGCTGCTACGAAAGCAGTTCTGCCATTCTTTTTCCGATATCAGCAGGCGAATCCACCACGTGAATTCCACAATCTCTTAAGATTTCCTTTTTTGCCTCAGCAGTATCAGCTTTGCCACCAATTATAGCTCCGGCATGACCCATTGTGCGACCTTTGGGAGCTGTAGCACCTGCAATGAAACTTACTACCGGCTTGATGCCGTGCTCTTTAACCCAATAAGCTGCATCTGCTTCCATGCTTCCACCAATCTCACCGATCATTACAATGCCTTCGGTTTCAGGATCGTTCATCAACAACTCAACCGCATCGCGTGTGGTTGTGCCAATAATTGGATCGCCACCAATACCGATTGCTGTAGTTTGGCCTAACCCGGCTTTTGTAAGCTGATCAACTGCTTCGTAGGTTAGTGTCCCTGAGCGACTTACAATGCCTACACGTCCTTTTTGATGAATAAAACCAGGCATGATGCCTACTTTGGCTTCACCAGGTGTTATCACTCCCGGGCAGTTTGGCCCAATCAGGCGACAGTCGTGGCCTTTCAGGTATTCTTTCACCTTCACCATATCCGATGTGGGAATACCTTCGGTGATGCACACGATAACTTTTATACCGGCGGCGGCAGCTTCCATAATGGCATCAGCTGCAAAAGCAGGCGGCACAAATATTACTGAAGTATCAGCTCCGGCTTGCTTTACAGCATCTGCAACGGTGTTAAAAACAGGTTTATTAAGATGCGATTGTCCGCCTTTTCCGGGTGTTACCCCTCCTACTACGTTAGTGCCATACTCAATCATCTGCGCGGCATGAAAACCACCTTCGCTTCCGGTGAAGCCCTGGACAATAACTTTCGAGTTTTTATTTACAAGTACACTCATGATATAATTTTGTGAATTGCTTAGCGATTTTTAAGCTCCAAAGATAAGACGTTTTAGGGGTTTGGCCAGCACCAAGTCAGATTTTTTTTGAGATAGGTGTTTTTTCTCAACCCAAGGCTTTTCTATCCGGCTCGTTTTTGCGCCTTTTGGAAGTCTTGTCCTTGAATATGTTTATGGGTTTATGAGTTCACGGGTTCGGTTAAAAACAATTTAAGCGTAATTAATTATGTTGCTAAGCATGTATTTAGCCCAAATCTTTTTAAACTATACTTAGACATTGATAATCAAGTATATGAAAAATATAAAATTATTTATCAAGCAAATATTGAAAGCTCGGAAATAAAAAATTTCATAAAAAACACGATAAATTTTTTAGGTTAGTGAACATTTACTAACTTTGCTGCGTTTTACATTCATTCGTTGAAAATAGCATGTATTAATGTGCAGGTTTTGAATCATTAAACAAAGAAAGAGATGACTACCAGTAACAAAGATATCATAAATGCAGCCGGGCGAATCATAGTCCAGTCCGGTATTCTGGGTTTAACGCTGGATAGGCTAATGCAGGAACCGGAAATCGGTCGGAAGAGACTTCCAAAGGAGATAGAAAGTGAAAGTGGGCTTTTTGAGCTGTTACTCCAGGATTTTGAACAGGAAGTAAGCGTGCTTGTAACAGCAATAGCCAATCAAAAAACAGCTCCGGACGAAGAAATCAGCCTGCTTTTCAAAGGTTTATACAAGCTGTTTAAACATAACCAATGGTACCTCGACCTGGCTTTCGACCCAGATTTAATCTCAAGATGTGCAAAAGCTGAGAACATTATTTTCCGTATAAAGTGGATGGCAAAGAGCTATCTGACACGATTGATTCAAAGGGGTAAAAGGGAAGAGGTATTTTCAATTACCAAAAGTACCTCTGTATTGGTGAATGAAATTCTGGAAAGTTTTCGCGCACTAATAAACGACTGGCAACTGGCCGATAAAATGATAAAAGACATTAAATATGTTCAGCCAGCAAAAGATTAATCGGTTGCCGTGTAAAAAACTTCATCTAAAAAATAAAAACACCCTAAAGCTATGTGGAATACTATTAAAACAAACGCCTATAAAGCGATAACTCCCCTGGTTCACTTGCTGAATAAAACCGGCATAACTCCAAATGGCATAACCAGTATTGGTTTGGGGATTACGCTGGTGTCAACCGGTGTGCTTATTGCCGGCGGCGAAGTGGGCAACCGGGGCGATTTTAGATATATATTCTGGTTTGGAGCCATCACGCTCTTTGCCGGATTATTCGATATGCTTGACGGGCAATTAGCAAGGATAACGAACAAAATCAGCAAATTCGGAGCACTTTACGATTCGGTGCTCGACCGCTACAGCGAAATGTTCATGTTCTTGGGCATCTGTTACTACCTGGTGGCGCACCATTATTTCCTGAGTTCACTGTTTGCGTTTATTGCCATGATAGGCTCAATTATGGTGAGCTACGTGCGGGCAAGGGCTGAGTCTCTCGGCGTGGAATGCACGGTGGGCATCATGCAGCGGCCTGAGCGGGTATTGACCATTGGCATAGCCGCCTTGCTTGCCGGAATAGTTTCCTACTTTTTTGGCGATTTTAAATACACGGTTGCGTGGTTGCCTTTTCCATTTTTCGAAAACATCTCTGTTTTCACCATCCCGATATTTATCCTCGCCATTTTGACGAATTTCACTGCTTTTCAACGAATAAATCACTGTAATAATAAAATGTAACCTTAAAAATAAAAATCCATGAATCACAAAAAAAGTATTCAGGCTGCTGATGGTAAACTCGGCATCCTTATTCCCGGTCTCGGAGCAGTTTCGACCACCTTTATTGCAGGGACGCTTGCCGCCCGAAAAGGAACAGGACATCCAATTGGTTCAATCACCCAGATGGGTAAAATCAGGTTGGGCAAACGTACCGAAAACCGCAACCCGGCAATTAATGATTTTGTCCCACTCGCATCCTTAAAGGACCTGGTTTTTGGGGGATGGGACATCACGCCAGACAATGCCTATGAAGCGGCAATGAATGCCGGCGTGCTGGACAAGGAATTGTTGACAGACCTGAAAGACGAGCTGGAGGCCATAAAACCCATGACAGCCGTTTTTGACCACAAATACGTGAAAAATCTCGACGGGGAACACATCAAACACGAAAAAACCAAAATGGATTACGCCAATGCTTTAATGGCTGATATTGCGAAGTTTAAGGAGGTTAACGGTTGCAACCGACTGGTAATGGTGTGGTGTGCTTCAACCGAGATTTATGTGGAACAGCAGGAAATGCATCAGAACCTGCTTCAGTTTGAAAAAGCACTCGAAAACAATCATTCCGCCATAGCACCGAGCATGATTTATGCATATGCGGCCATTAAAAGCGGGGTTCCTTTTGTAAACGGTGCGCCCAACCTCAGCTGCGATATGCCCGCTATTGTTGACCTCGCCAATGAATTAAAGGTACCTATAGCCGGCAAAGACTTTAAAACCGGGCAAACACTGATGAAAACCATATTGGGTCCGGGATTAAAAACCCGCTTGATTGGCATTGATGGCTGGTTTTCGACTAATATCCTTGGCAACAGGGATGGCAAAGTGCTGGATGATGCTGATTCCTTCAAAACCAAAGAGGTATCCAAGCTAAGTGTGCTCGAAAGTATATTGGAGGCTGACTTGTACCCCGAACTCTATAAAGATATGTACCACAAGGTGAGGATAAATTATTATCCACCCAAAGGCGATGACAAGGAGAGCTGGGACAATATCGATATTTTCGGTTGGCTGGGATATAAAATGCAAATCAAGGTGAACTTTCTGTGTAAAGACTCCATCCTGGCCGCACCGGTTGTGCTGGACCTGGCGCTGTTTATGGATTTGGCCCATCGTGCCCAAATGAAAGGTATTCAGGAATGGCTTTCCTTCTATTTTAAATCACCTCAAACTATGCAAGGTCTGCAGCCAATCCACGATATATTTCTACAAAAAATAAAACTCGAAAACACCCTGAGGCACCTGATGGGCGAAACCCTGATTCATCATTTGGGCCTTGATTATTACGAAGAAGAGCAATGAAATGGCATAAACTCATAGCTACAGCCCTGGGCTCAGGGTATTCACCTTTTGCACCCGGAACAGCAGGATCAATAGTAGGTATTGGAATACTTTTCATTACAAACTGGCTCATCAATGATTTGGGGTTTGAGCTGCCTGCTGTTCTTTTTTTTAACCTGGCCCTGATTGTTGGCATGCTTTTTTTGGGAACCTATTCCATAAAAAAAGTACATACCATCTGGGAACATGATGCTTCAAAAATTGTGATAGATGAAGTGGTTGGGGTATGGATTGCTGCTATTGCCCTTCCAATGCGGTGGGAATATTACCTGGCAGCCTTACTGTTGTTCAGGTTTTTTGATATTGCAAAACCCCTTTTCATCAGAAAAATTGATGCCATGAAAGGTCACTGGAGTGTAATGCTCGATGATGTGCTGGCCGGAATTTATACCAGTATTATACTACAAAGCTTCCTCATTATCAAGTTTTTATAATTCTAATCAATGAAAAAAAACATACCCTCCAATTTCACTTCATTCATACGCTACAACATTGTTGCCGGTCTGGCCACTGCAACTGATTTTTTGGTGTTGGTTCTGCTCACCGAAGCATTTCAGTTGTGGTATATGTTCTCGGCTGTAACGGGTGCAGTGAGTGGAGGGGTGGTTTCATTCATTCTTGAAAGAAATTGGGCATTTCACAAACGGTATGGCAATATCTATAAGCAGTCACTGAAATATTCAGCCGTTTGGGTTACAAGTATTTTTTTAAATACATCAGGACTGTTTATTCTGGTTGAATATGCAAACATCCACTACATATTATCAAAGGTGATTGTAGCAATGGTTGTCGGGATAGGATTCAACTACTTTACCCATAAATATTTCATTTTCAAATAATTACTCAGTAATAATGAAAAGATTACTCTATATATTTGCGCTCATAATTTTTAAGCTGTATTCCATAGACGGGATTGCTCAGAATTATGTGAATATAAGAGGCCGGGTTATTGATGCCAAAACCAAAGAACCGCTGCCTTTTGTCAATGTTGTATTTATAGATAAAAACATCGGCACCGTTACCGATTACAACGGTAATTACAGCCTTTCCACCCAATGGGCTTCCAGCCAGCTGCAGGCTTCTTTTGTTGGTTATGAAAAACAGGTAAAACCACTTGGCCAGTCCAAAAACCAAACCATCAACTTTGAAATAGAACCTATGAGCATGGCACTGACCGAAGTGGTGGTAACCGGCCAACGCAAGCGCTACCGCAACCGCAATAACCTCGCCGTGGAACTCATTAGAAAGGTTATCGATAACAAGGATTCCAATAGTAAAGCCATGTTCGATTATTATGAATTCGACAGGCATGAAAAAGTGGAATTCTCTTTGAACAACATCACCGACGAGTTCAGAAACAAGAAGATGTTCAAGAAGTTTCAATTTGTTTTCAGCTTTGTGGATACTTCCGAAATCAATGAAAAACCTTATTTGCCGGTATTCCTCAAAGAAACCCTGTCGAAAGTTTATTACCGTAAGGAGCCGCGTACCAGAAAAGAATACATCTCGGGAACCAATATGGTGGGCTTTCATGATTATATTGACAACGAAGGCGTTGGTTTTATGATTGATAACCTTTACCAGGATATTGATATCTATTCAAACAATATCACCCTGCTCTCTAACCAGTTTATCAGCCCGATTTCCACCCTGGCACCTTTGATTTATAAATTCCACATTATTGACACCATAGCCGTAAACGGGCTACAGGCCATTAACCTAGCCTTTCAGCCGAGGAACAAGGCCGACTTCGCCTTTGTGGGCAATCTCTACATTACTGACGACGACACCTACGCGGTGATTAAAGTAAATATGCGGGTTACCGAGGATATCAACCTGAATTTCGTGAATGATTTACAAATCATTCAGGAATTTGAAAAGGTAAACGGCGAAGGCTGGATGTTCAGCAAGGATGAGTTGGTTGTAGATTTCAATCTTACGAAAAAAGGAACGGGCTTATTCGGCAAAAAGACCGTGTTTTACGACAATTACGCCTTTAATATCCCTCGGGCCGACAGTATTTATTCGGGAATTGAGCAAACGGTAAGAACCATTGGACATGCCAAGCGCGACTCCTCATTTTGGGAAGCGGGCAGACTGGAAAAGCTGACCCTTCAGGAGCAGAATATCTTCGTTATGGTTGACAGCGTGCAACATGTTCCGGCATTTAAACGCACTATGGATATTGTTATGCTTATGGTAGCCGGCTATTGGAATTTCGGCAAGATTGAAGTAGGCCCGGTAAACACTTTTTATAGCTTTAATGATGTGGAGGGTTTGCGGCTCAGGATAGGTGCCCGCACTTCCGATAAATTTAACGAACGGCTCAGACTGGATGGTTACCTGACTTATGGATTTACAGATGATAGGTTTAAGTATTCTGCCAGCGCCACCTGGTCGCTGAACGGACGACCAATAAAGGAAAACCCGAGACATTCCATAAAGGCCATGTACCAGGTTGAAACCAACTTCCCGGGCATGGAAATGCAGTTTATCAACGAGGATAATTTCTTGCTCTCCTTTAAGCGCGGAGTGGCTGATAAAATTCTTTACTACGAAATGTTCAAACTCGAGCATTATAGAGATTGGGGAAATGGCTTTTCTACCATGCTGAATTTCAAAAACCTGATACAAGAGCCTGGAGGCACTTTGCAATTTAATTACAGCGACCATGAATTAAGCACCATCATCTCGAGCGAATTTAGCACAACATTGCGATTTGCGCCAAACGAAAAATTCTACCAGGGGCTGAGCTACAGGATGCCCATCATTACCAAGCAACCCATTTTCCAATTGTCATACACCCAGGGAATAAAAGGCTTATTTGCTGCTGATTACAATTACGGCAAAGCAAACTTCAATGTTTTTAAGCGGGTCTTCCTATCCCCTATCGGATTTATGGATGTAGAACTTGAAGGCTCTAAAATATTTGGTTCGGGCATTCCATATCCGCTGCTTACCGTTCACCGGGCAAATCAAACCTATTCGTACCAGTTGCTCTCCTACAACCTGATGAACTTTCTGGAGTTTGTGAGTGACCAGTACGTGAGCTTGTTTGCCGAGCAGCATTTCAACGGCTTCTTTTTCAACAAAATACCTTTGATAAAACGTTTAGGCTGGCGCGAAATAATCTCATTTAAAGGCCTTTACGGCAGTGTTACTGACAAAAATAATCCAAATATTACTCCCGGACTTATGCTATTTCCAACCGATGAATTTGGAAACGCCACCACCTTTACCCTCGAGGGAACGCCTTACGTGGAGATGAGTGTAGGAATCGGGAATATCCTGAAATTTTTCAGGATAGATTATGTACAACGGCTTACGCATCTCGAAAACCCCAACGTGGCCAATAATGGCATACGGGTAAGATTTAAGTTTGATTTTTAACAAGTGTTGACCAATATAAAATATTTAAAAAAAATGAGATACTTCACTCTTCTTCGTATCGTTCTGAATGACATTCAATTGTCTAATGTTTCGTGGAGCGAAGCATCTCCTGGTTTTTTCCAAACAAAAATGATGTTTCACTAATACCCCTAATCAATATGAAAACGCTAATCAAAAAGATGGCCGGATACGACCGGCCCCAAATGGCCAAAGAAATGGGCATTTATCCTTATTATCATCCGCTTGAATCGGGACAAGACGCTGAGGTACTGATAAATGGAAAAAAAATCCTGATGTTTGGCTCAAATAGCTATCTGGGCTTAACCAATCATCCTAAGCTGATTGAAGCGGCCAAGGATGCATTAGATAAATATGGAACCGGTGCTTCTGGCTCTCGTTTAATGAACGGCAACCTCGATTTGCACGAAGAACTGGAAGCGAGCCTTGCTGAATTCACCGGCAAACCGGCTTCGGCGTTGTTCAGTACCGGCTTCCAGGCTAATCTTGGAACGGTTTCGGCCCTCACCGGTCGCAATGATTTCATTGTAATGGATGAGAAAAACCACGCCTCCATTATTGAAGGCAGCCGGCTTTCCTATGCCAAAAGCCTCAAATTCAGGCATAATGATATGATATCCTTGGAGGAAAACCTCAAAAAGACCGACCCTGCACAAATCATCCTGATTGTAGTGGACGGGGTGTTCAGCATGGAAGGCGATATCGCACCCTTAGATGAAATTTGCCGCCTGGCCGAGAAATATTCAGCCTCCGTGATGGTTGACGATGCCCACGCACTTGGTGTATTGGGTGTTGGTGGCGCGGGTACTGCATCTCATTTTGGCGTAACCGACAATGTGGACCTGATTATGGGCACCTTCAGCAAATCGCTTGCCTCGCTTGGCGGATTTGTGGCCAGCGATATAGATACCATCAACTTCTTGAAACACAATGCCCGTTCGCTCTTATTCAGCGCGGGAATTCCGCCGGCATCAGCAGCCGTGGTACTCAAAGCCCTCCAGATTATCAAGGAAGAACCCGAAAGGCGCGAAAAACTCTGGGAAAATGCAGGATATGCCCGTCATTTGCTAAAACGGCACGGATTTGAGATTGGTGAAAGCCAAACCCCCATCATCCCCATTTTTATTGGCGACGAGCAAAACACCTTCACCATTGCTACTCTACTTATGTCGCAAGGCGTATATGTTAACCCCATTATCCATCCCGCCGTGGGAAAAGACGAAGCCATGTTGCGGTTTTCGTTGATGTCAACACATACTAAAGAGCAGATTGACACCGCCATTTCCAAGCTTGTACAGAGCAGGGCGATGATGAATGGGAAATTGTCTAAAATCATGGTCTGATATGGAAAACGTCCTCATAAAAGAAGTGCAGTCACCCAAGGAACTCAATAGGTTTCTGGCTTTCCCCAATAGCTTGTATAACGACAACCCATTCAGAGTGCCACAACTGTTTGGGTTTGAAAGGTCAATACTTTCACCGGCGAAGAACCCAGCCCATGCTTTTTGTAAAACGAAATATTTTTTAGCTTACGATGGCAAACGGGTGGTTGGACGAATTGTTGGCATCATCCATCAAAGGGCAAATGAAAAATGGAATGAGAAAATGGTGCGCTTTGGAAGGATTGATTTCATGGATGACATCCGTGTTTCAAGCGCATTGATTCAGGCAGTGGAGGATTGGGGAAAATCGGAAGGCATGACCGCCATGCACGGGCCGCTTGGCTTTAGCGATATGGACTTGGAAGGGATGCTTATTGACGGTTTCGATGAACTGGGTACACAGGCCGTAATTTACAACTACCCCTATTACCCGGAACACCTGGAATTGCTGGGGTTTAAAAAAGATGTGGATTGGGTGCAGATAGAAATCACGCTGCCCAAACAGGTGCCTGAAAAAATAAAAAGATACGCCGCCCTCGTCTCTGAAAGGTATGACCTTAGGCCGTTAAAGGTTAAAAAGGCAAAAGATTTAATCCCTTATGCCAAAAAAATGTTCCATACGCTGAATGCTGCTTTTGTTGATTTGTATGGCTTCGTTCAATTGACCGAAGAGCAAATTGATTATTACATAAAGCAATATTTTTCCATCGTTAAACCGGAATATATTTGCTTCGTACTCAATAAAAACGATGATGTTGTAGGTTTTGGCATCTCGATGCCCTCCTTATCCAAAGCATTGATAAAAGCAAAAGGAAAGCTTTTCCCATTTGGCTTTATCCCTGTTTTGCGGTCGCTTTATGGTAAAAACGAACTGATTGATATGTACCTGATTGGTATCCATCCCGATTACCAGGGCAAAGGAGTACACGCCATATTCTTTAACGAAATGACCCAGGCCTATATCAACAACGACATTAAGTTGGCCATTTCGAGCCCTCAGCTGGCGAACAATTCCGATGCACTGAAGCTCTGGAAACACTATGAATACCGGGAACATATTCGCAGAAGATGTTTTATTAAACATTTTGAGCCATGAAAAGCGTGTTAATTACCGGTGCTAACGGTTTTATTGGCAGTTTCCTGGTGAAGGCCGCGCTTGAAAAAGGCTATCAGGTAACTGCCGGTATTCGGCCTACAAGTGACCTAAGCTATCTAAAAGGACTGGATATAACCTATTTGCAAATGGATTTATCCAACAAAAGTTCTCTTGCCGAAGTCTTGATGAGGCACGTAAATAAAGTCGGTTACTTTGATTATGTTATTCATAATGCAGGAGTTACCAACAGCATATACAAACAAGACTACGATACCGTAAACTATCAATACACGAAAAACCTGGTCAAGGTATTGATTGACTATTGCTTTGTGCCGGATAAATTCATTTATATGAGCAGCCTTTCCTCTTATGGCCCGCTAAATGAAGCAAGCATGAAGCCGATACGCGAAGATGACCAGCCGAAACCGGCCACTTTGTACGGAAAAAGCAAACTGAAAGCGGAACAGTTTTTAGCTTCTACTGAACGCCTCCCCTACCTGATTTTCCGCCCGACCGGCGTGTATGGCCCGCGCGAAAAGGACTTCCTGGTGATGTATAAAATGATAAATCGCAATTTGGAGACCTATATTGGAACTTCATCTCAAAAACTTACGTTCATCTATGTAAAAGACCTTGCACGATTGATTATGAAGGCACTGGATTCGGATATTTCCCGGAAATCTTATTTTGTCACCGATGGCAATCAGTATTCAGCACTCGAATTCTCCAAAATCGTTAAAACTATCCTTAATAAGAAAACGGTAAAAGTAGTTTTCCCAAAAGCGATGGTCTGGGCAATGGCTTATATGCTTGAAAAGCTGTCAGGATTGAGTGGTAAAACGCCCACACTCAATACAGAAAAGCTGAAAGAGATAAGCCGCAAACACTTTTTGTGCGACAGCAGCCCGCTTTTCAGTGACTTTGATTTTGAGCCAGCGTATGATTTAACAAACGGCCTGCAGGAAACCATTGAATGGTACAAACAAGAAAATTGGCTTTAATATGGTTAAAGGGATATTGTCGATAGTTTTCGTTGCCTCATGCGGTCTGCTCGCCCTTTCAGGAACCGACAGTGCTTATCCTGTGCCGGATAAAACCACCGAAAGGCTGTTTTACATACAACGCAACCACAACGCCAACACCATTGTTTACGACGCCAACTTTGATGCGCAGGGCATATTGGCGGCAAATTCACCTGTGGACGTGTATTGGCTGCGGTATCAGGAGCAGGGACAACGGATGGAGCTCCGGAAAATTGAAGAATTATTTGCTTATGGTGTGGACTGCTCACCCGTGAACGGCAAAACGGATGAATATATCGTAAAGCTTGTTGCTGACCGTGAAAGGGATTTCCGGCTTGTGCAAAAAGGGCCGTTCAGTGCTGAGGTCGTAACCTCAATCAATAAGCAGGAATCGCGGCTTGACCATCTATATATTCACGCCGATAACACCTCCTTTTGGCCAAAAGTAAAATACATAGACTTTTTCGGCCACGATATAAAGACCGGGAAGCCAACTTATGAAAGGCTTTGGAATGAATAGAGTTGCTGAAAATTCTACTTTCACGAGGTTTAGCCGGAAAAATCTATTGGTGAACTTCGCATTGGTGCTGGTCTATATGGCCTGGGCACTGGTAATGGGAGCCATCCGCAGCGACCAGCTTTTTTTGACGGGCTTTTACCTTTTGCTTTTTTATGGAAACGAGAAAACCCGGAAATTCATTACCGGTTTCTCCATTTTCATCGTCTATTGGATTATCTATGATTCCATGCGCATACTGCCCAACTACGAGGTTTCGCCGGTGCGCATTCAGGAACCGTATTTGTTAGAAAAAAGTCTGTTTGGCATTTCGATTAACGACCTGATTTACACACCCAACGAGTATTTCGACCTGATTCAAAGCCGTTTTCTTGATATTGTTTCAGCTTTGTTTTACCTCAACTGGGTGCCGGTTCCATTGGCTTTCGGCGTGTATCTTTATTATAAAAACAAGCGATTGTTTACTCAGTTCTCCCTGGTTTTTCTGTTTACAAACTTGTTAGGATTCGTTATATATTATATCTATCCGGCCGCACCGCCCTGGTATGTAAACTTGTATGGCTTTGAGCTGCACTTGGGCGTTCAAGGAAATAGCGCTGGCCTGGCCCGCTTTGATGAATTAACAGGCATACCCATTTTTGCCAGCCTGTACAACAAAAACGCGAATGTTCTCGCGGCTATTCCCTCACTTCACGCGGCCTACCCGGTGATAGTGCTGTACTATGGCATCCGGAATAAACTGGGCTGGTTCAACCTGCTTTTCGTACTGTTTATGCTCGGTATATGGTTCTCGGCAGTTTACTCCGGACACCATTATATTATTGATGTAGTGCTGGGTGCAGTGGTTGCCGTGGTAACGATAGTGCTTTTTAATTTGTTGATGCGATTTAAGTGGGTGGGGAGAATGTTGGAGAGGTTTGTGGGGAGAATTTAAAATTTATGGGTGGTTTAGGTAATTATTTTTTTCTTATGTTTTGGAGGTATTCGGATTTAATTCAAGTCTCACAGGGCTATGCATAAGGCGGATATATACGAGATATTGCGTGATTTGCTCGTTAGCTGCAAGACTGAGAAAAATTTACAATCAAATTTATTCAATTTGACATTATCTTTGTTGTAAATATATAACCAATGGACTTACAGACTAGAAAACTAAACGTTATAGAATATCTAATTCGGCTACAAGACGATAACATGATTCAAGAAATAGAAAACTTAATTTCTAAATCAAAAATACATGACAAGAACTTTCAACAATTGACTGAAGATGATTTATTAAATAGAGCTGTAAAATCAAATACTCAGTATGAATCTGGAGAATTTGTTGATCAAGACGAATTAGAAAAAGAATCTAAAAGCTGGTAGCACCATGAAAGTAATTTGGTCAAAGTTTGCCCTGAAGAATTAAAAGAAATATTTGACTACTATAAAGACATTGCCGGAATATCCATTGTACAAAGACTTCGTGATAGAATTTTCAGTTCTACCAGACAAATTAAAAGTCAACCCAATTCTGGACAAATTGAGCCAACTTTATCCATAATTAATGAAGAACACAGATATTTAGTTCGTGGTAATTACAAAGTGATTTATAAGATAGTAAAAGAAGGAATTCTTATTACAGACATTTTCGACACTAGACAAAATCCAAAGAAAATAAACAACCCTGAAAGAAAGCCCAGCAGGTAACAAAACCTATACTGCATGCCGCAAGTAGTTGTAAATATAGCGTTTATGTTTATTAATTAAATATATTTGTAAGCAGAAAAATTAGAAATATTAAAGCGGTACGCAGCATAGCTCCGAACGTTGGGTAACCATCTCCCCCCACCCCAGCGCACATCAAAACAAGCTAAAAATTACCCTAACTTCGAACAGAAAATCACAGCGTATCAGCACATACAATATCTAAAAAATAAAAAGCGAAACGACAAAATCTAAATAACGAATTGCAGCAGCCTCTCATCTTGGCAGGGATTTTGTTGGCTTAATGGAAATTACATAGCTAAATATAAGTCGGATAAGTACGCGAGAGTTGCGTACGAATATTCGTAATAGAAAATTTACGCAAAATATATTGATAGCCATATCGAAATAAAAATAATTGTGAGATGAAAACATTTTGGGGTCTATATGAAATCGTGTGGAAATAAAATAGAGAAATGATTTATTTTTACGCCATGAATAGCACAGAAATATTTCAACTAGCTTTACAGCTTTCTAAGCCATGGTTTGTTTCTGCGGTTCGCTTTGAGACAGCACCTGATGGCAAAATGGATTTACATATTGACATTGGTTTCGACCGTAGTTTTAAGTTTTCACCTGAAGGAAAAGTACATGACACTAAATCCAAGAAGTGGCGTTATTTAAACTTTTTCGAGTACCGTTGTTACCTTCATAGTGAAGTTCCGCGTATCAAATCAGCGGAAGGAGTGCGGATGGTGGAAGTGCCGTGGGCGCGTCAAGGCAGCGGTTTTACGTTGTTGTTTGAAGCATTTAGTTTAGCATTAATTGAGCGTGAGATGCCCGTTAATAAAGCAGCAGATCTTTTGGGTGAATATCCTCAACGGTTATGGACTGTGTTCAATTATTGGATTCAGATAGCCTATAATGCAGACGACCAAAGTCAGGTTACTAAACTGGGTATTGATGAGACTTCCGCTCGCAAGGGGCATGATTATGTTACAGTAGCCATTGACATAGATAAACGCAGGGTGATCCACGCAACACCGGGAAAAGACCAGCAAACCATTGACAAGATAAGAGAACATCTCATTAGTAAAAATGTTGATCCACAAGATATAACAGATATCTGTATAGATATGTCTCCTGCTTTTATAGCCGGAATACTAGATCATTTTCCCAATACTTCGATCACCTTTGACAGGTTTCATGTGGTAAAATTGCTAAATGAAGCCATGGATGAAGTTCGTAAAAAGGAGGCTAGAGAACATGACATACTCAAAGGCCATAAATACACGCTTTTAAAAGCTGAACACAATTTAAGTAAACGACAAAAAATGGAAAGAGAAGAACTTATTGAATTACTACCAAACATCGGTAATGCCTACCGATTAAAAATGCTGTTTCAAGATTTCTGGGACTTTGATAACAAGCAAGATGCAGCAGCTTTTCTTGCCTTTTGGTGTGATTTAGTAGATGAGCATGGAATTGTTCCTTTTAAAAACTTTGCTAAAACAATTAAAGGGCATTGGTCTGGCATTGTTAACTACATAGAATCTCATATTGCAAATGGCGTTTTAGAAGGTATCAACAACAAAATCCAGTTAGCAAAACGAAGAGCCAGAGGCTACCGAAATATTAACAATTTTATCAATATGATATACTTTCTCGCTGGTAAACTAAAATTCAATTTTCCACACGATTTCACATAGACCCACATTTTGGATAATGCCATTGCTAATTTTAGTGCTTTTTTCATGTAAGAAAAACTCAAATGATGACATAGAGAAACAGGAAAGAGAGTTCGTGCCCACCGATGTATTAGTTAAGACGGCAGCTGGGCATTCGATTGATAAGGTTTTTGATTTTATCAATTCATTCGACCACGAAGTTGAAAATATCAAATGTGGATATTATAATTCCTCATTATCACCTGATAGTCTGCAATATGTGTTGGATTACTTAAATGCAAAACCATATACGAATGACGGAAATATGTGGTATGTTTCTGGGTATTTGCTGAACGAAGTTACGAAAAGAGTGTAATTTATTGGAAATGAGCGTAGGTTAATTGCTCTTGATAGTAATAGGTTACGATTTAGTTAGTTATCTACTGCATTATCCTTCTGCGCGTTGCGTAACCTTCAAAGAACTCTTCGTATGCAAAAGTAGCTATTTAATTCGAGATTTTGATATAAACTCCCGTTTTTTATCCCCTCATTCATAAGAATTTTCCGTAAAAGCGGTATTGTCCGTCGGCACACCATTGCCCAAAACGAGTTTGGAACAAACGTGTGCCGACTACCGCATAGCTGGAGAAAAGGGCATTGCCTCACGCCTAAACGATGTTTAGACAGATGAAGCAATGCCCCTTTCTTTTGCGCCTATGCCAAGAGGTGCTTTTACGGGTTTTCAAATGATTTTTCTTTTTTCGCTGTCTCTTTTGCCGGAAGCGGAAAGTGAATGCAGAGTGTGTCAGCCTGCCCCATGAATGAAACAGGCGCCCACACACAGCCGGACAAACCGGGAAGAATGATTGTTGCCACCCGGCTGAACAAGTTCCGTCGGATCGGAAACAATCATACTTCCTTTGTTGTGGTTTGCCCTTTTCACGCTTCCGGTGATGTCTTTTTCCTTTTGGTGATTCTTTTTTTTACGGATTTTCCCCTGAAGTTTTTTTCTACACAATCTGCCTCTGTTTTCGTTTACCTCCATTTTGCGCCTTTCAGTAAGCCGCATCAGTCAGTCATTTTCGTTCTGGGCGCAAAGGTAATTCCGGGATTGGACGGGAAAGCAAGGTCAAGCCTCCTGTTTTCGGTAAAAATCTCCAGCCCTGCGGGTAGTATTTTGACCGAAAAACCTTGCATTCCCTAATCCCTACCTTTTCAAGCACCCGAAACGAAAACGACCGATGCGACAGAAAGACGCATAAAAAAAATGTCGGATAAACGAGAGGCAGATAAGATAGTTTGAAACTCAACTCCCTCAGCTCTTGAATCCGCATTAAAAACAAAAAAATCAAAAACAGCGAAGATATGACGGCAACGGCAAATTTCAGACAAATGGCGCAACACATCGGGTTGGCGATATGCGGCTTGATGATGCGCACCGCCTTCGGGGTGTTCGGCATCCTTTGGGGCATCATCAGAGAGATTGTAAACGGAGTGTTCCGAGTGGCGATAGGTGTAATCGTGGCTATCCTTTCCACCATTGCCTTCTTTGGCTTCATCCTTTGGTTATTCACCCTTTAACCCTTACCGACATGGCAAAAAGAAACAGCAAGACGGCAGCGCAGCAGTGCAGATATTACGAGGTGGACAACATCTTCGTGTATATGGTGGAAACGTACATCAACGGCAATTTTGAAACTTTCCGAAGATTGTACCACGAACTGAACAAGGACGCACGGAGGGATTTCATGGACTTCCTTCTCAGCGAGGTAGAGCCGACCTATTGGAGAGAGATACTGAAACAGATAATCTAAAAATGACAGCGATATGAAAGGAACAGACCATTTCAAGAGAACGATATATATGTACTTGGAACAGCGTGCGGAGGAAGATGCGCTATTTGCAAAGAAGTACCGCAACCCTGCCAAGAACATGGACGAGTGCGTGACCCACATTCTGAACTATGTGCAGAAAAGCGGTTGCAACGGTTTCACGGACGG
The DNA here is from genome assembly GCA_023229135.1 of Bacteroidales bacterium. Taxonomy (GTDB): domain Bacteria; phylum Bacteroidota; class Bacteroidia; order Bacteroidales; family F082; genus UBA5536. The sequence goes on along the minus strand of JALNZT010000001.1, from coordinate 148,438 downwards.
AGAGATATTCGGGCAAGCCATCCACTACTATGAGGAAAACGAGATAGAGGTGGGCAAACCGATGGACTGCCAAGTGGTTGTGAACCACGTTGTGAAACTCACGGCAGAGGAAAAGGCGGAGGCACGTCAGAACGCTGTCCGCAAATACCAAGAGGAGGAACTCCGCAAGTTGCAGAACCGCCACAGACCGTCAGCGAGAAAAGAAAACCAACCCCAACCCTCATTATTTGATTTAGGCTTATGAAACCGAAGACCAAGATACAGAAAGAGGTGGCAAGACTTTCCGCCAACCTTCGCCCCATATCAGCGACACAAATAGATTGGGCATACCGCCACTGCGTTGAGCATATCGGCTACCGCACCAAGAAAGGGAACATCACCTGTTCCGACTGCGGTCACGAGTGGCACAGCGACAGCGGACTATGCGACACCCTTGAAGGCTGCACCTGCCCCAAATGCCATGCCGAACTCAAAGTGCAGGACACACGCAGACGCATCTACAAGGAAACGCAGAATTTCAGCGTGATAACCACCTGCAAAGGGTATCAGGTAATCCGCGTGGCGCAGGTCAGATGCGAGAGCAGGAAAGGCGAACCGATGCGTTTCTACTGCCACGAGGTCGTGCAGCGTTGGATTTCACCCGACGGCAAGGTTACGGACATGGCGTTGCTCCGTGGCTTCCTTTTCTGCTATTGCGATGTGTGGGCATTAGGCAGCGATATGGAGGTAAGACCGCACAACAGCCTATACGATGATGTGGTGGCAAGAAGCTGTGCATATCCAAAGATGAGGATATTGCCCCAACTCAGACGTAACGGCTTCAAGGGCGATTTCCACGGCATCTCCCCCGTGCGTCTTTTCAAAGCCTTGCTTTCAGACCCAAGAATTGAAACCCTTATGAAAGGCGGTGAGATTGAGGTCATGAAACACTTTCTTTTCAATACCCGTACTGCCGATGAATGTTGGGCATCATATCTGATTGCCAAGCGTCACAAGTATCAGATAGACAACCTCTCAATGTGGTGCGACTATCTGCGTATGCTCAAAAAACTCGGTCAAGACCTCCGTAACCCGAAGAACATCTGTCCCGAAGATTTCATGGCGGCACACGACAACGCAACCCGAAAAATTGAAGCCATACACGAGAAGGAAAGAGCCGCAGAGCAACGCCGTTGGGAGATTGAAAGGCGTGAGCGTGAGCAACAGCGACAACTCCAACGAAAGAAAGATGCGGAGGATTTCATCGCCAACAAATCCAAATTCTTCGGCTTGGTAATCACGGACGAGGAAATAATCGTCAAGGTGCTTGAAAGCATAGACGAGTATTACAACGAGGGCAAGACGCAGGGCATCTGCGTGTTTGGCAGTGGATACTACAAGAAAGCCGACACCCTCATACTATCGGCAAGGATTGGCGATGAGATTATTGAAACCGTAGAGGTGGACTTGCGAACCCTCGAAGTGGTGCAGTGCCACGGCAAGCACAACCAGGACACCGAATATCACGAGCGCATCATAGACCTTGTGAACAAGAACGCCAACCTTATCCGTGAGCGGATGAAAGCGGCATAGCATAACCCCTAAAACAACATTGATATGGAAGTAAGAATTGAAAGTATGATTTGTGTGTGGGATGATGCAATCCCCACGATGTTCCTTGAATTTGTGAACCTCCTCACTCTCACAACGAGTGAGGGGGAATTGAGAAAGAGCGTAAAGGAGTTTGCCGAGAAGCACGAACTTGACAAGTTTTTCCTTTACGGCTTCGGCTCACACCATTTCTACCTGCACCAACGCTACACAAGCAACCCCGAAATGGTGATGAAGAACAGAGTTCTGTCAGTACATTTTTAACCATCTAAAAAGCAACATTATGACAACACGAATGACCATCAACGGAGTAAGCACCTGCGCGGAAGCAGGTACGGAGAAATACGAGCGTTTCCAATCGGGTATCGGAAGACGCAGGCGGACACTTGTGCAGTACGACTACCGCCACCCCATAGACAGAGAATTGTTCTCTTGTGTCAAACCCACGTTGGACGAGTGCCGAGCCGCACGGGACAAGTGGCTGAACGCAAAGAAGGGAAAGGAGGACAGACTATGAACACGACCTATCAAACGCTGATAGTCAAGTTCAGCGAACCTATCACGGCATTGGACGGTATCTTTGACGATACCGGAGCGTGGGGAACGGACACCCTCAAGGGGTGGATAGATGATTACGAAAGCACACGTTTCACCGCCACCGACAGCCATACGGCAGTCATCACGAGCGAGTACAATATGGAATGTGTGAAAGAGTGGCTACAACGGCAGACCCCCATTTCCGAAATGCGAGAATTTTGAACGGGATGGCGGTGTCCGCACCGCCAATACTTAAAACCCTAAAAACAAAAGATATGATAGCCAAGACGATATTACAGCAGATAGGCGGAAAACGCTTCACCGCCATGACAGGTAGCCGTGATTTCATAGATATGGGCAACGGCTTACGGATGAGCCTTGCAAGGAACAAAACAAGTGCCAACCGCCTTGACATCATCTATGACGAAGGGGCAGACCTCTACAATATGCGCTTCTACCGCAGGACGTTCAGCAAAAAGACCTTTGAGTGCAAGACAAAGGACATTGCCGTACACGAGGGTATCTATTTTGATATGCTGGAGGAAATGTTCACGATGGTGACGGGACTTTACACACGCTTTTGAGTGGCGGGGCGGCGAGAGCCGCCCTACTTTCTTTCAGTGAGCATGATGGCGGACAAAGAAAGTAGCAAAGAAACCTTTGTCCAATCTGCGATAACTAAAAAATCCGCAAGTAAAACTTGCGGAGGCTATATATTGGGTCGTTATTTTTTGGTGGAGGGGAATGATAATCTCGAACCGTTGAACTACACATTTCTGCTTCGTCTCCATTTCCCCCAACGATTTGATACGTTCAATCATTTTTGTTGTTCCTTTCTGAATTTTCCTAAATACTTTCTTCATAATTTCGCTATACTTTTTATGGTTAATAACTATGTTTTGTATTGCTCTCACAACACTTACAACTTGAAGTGTTATTTGGAAACCGATAGGCAAAAATGGCTCAACGATGTCAATTAACGAGAAAATCCTACGATAATCTATCAAGTGATAGAGCAAAAGACGTGCCAAGTTAAATATGGCACGTCTTTTGCCAGTTTTGTCAGTCCTTTTATGGGATATACAACAGCGCAAACTCCGCCTTTCTCCGTTTGAGCAGCATGGCGTGGCGTTTTCCTTTGTAGTTGCAGAAGGCTATATACTCACGGTAGATGTTCCTGTCACCAGCTTCCAGCTTCTTGATTAAGGTGCTTTTGGGGATTGTTTTGCTGCCTAACAGCTTCGCCGGTCCCACATTGTAAGCTAACGTGCCAAGCAAAATCGAATCAACCCCGAATTTACGGAACATGGCGACAAATTTGCGCAGGTCTTTCCGCAAAAGTTCATCCGCATCCCGTTTTGTCATGGTTCGTGCCGAATACTTCTCGTTTGGCAAAAGTTTGTGACCCCAACCGACGTATGGGTAGTGTTTTTCTGAGTGCCAGCCTTCAAAGTAGCGGCAGCATAAAAAAGCACGTTCCATAAGCGGCAGTCGGTAGATTGCCGCCTGCCCGTCCGTTCCCTCTTGGCGGCTGATCTGCGCGGACACAGAACAGACCGTCAGAAGTGAACAGAGCATTGTCATGAATACACGCATCATTTCAACAAGGGGCTGAAGTTGCCGATGGGAACGATGGTAAGATCGTCGTCCTTTACATTCCTGTTGTTGAAGTCAAATTCCAGTTCGTAGGAGTTGCTAAAGTTATCCTCCACCACCACGATGAAATTATGCGCCTCATCACCCGCCGCCGTGTAGTACAGGCGGAATTTTTCGTTCTCCAGCAGGTAGCGGTCGTTAGGCAGGAAGGTGATGCCGTTATCCATTTTGAGCGAGCCTTCCCCCTCGAACTGGAAATAGCGGATGGTATAGAGCGTACCCGAAAAGTCGCCCTCCTTTTTCAGTTCACAGCGGATTTCCACTGTCTGCCCCTTTACTACCTTGTTCGGCACGGGCATGACCTCCACCGTGAAGGGATAGGACTGCTGGATGTCCATGTCATCGTCACATGACACGAGGGTGAATGACATGGCGGCTATCAGGCATAACGCCACTGCCTTGAATATTGATGTTCTCTTGTTTCTGTTGTTCAGTATGTTCATTGTTCTTCGATTTTTAGATGGTTGTTTTTCTGTTTTTTCGTTGTCAGTTGCAGGTACTCGTTCAAGTCCTTGCAACCGTCATAGAGGGAGGAACGGTCGGTGACACGTTCCCCGTATCGCATGGTAAGTGCGGCAAGCGTCCGCCGTCCGGCTTCGTCACGGTCGAGGAAGCAGCCGATGCGCCCGTATCCGTCCAGCAATCCCGCCGCCTTCTCCACGTTGGCGACTGAGTTCAGCACAAGACAGTCAGCGTTACCGGTTACACCAAGCGTCACGGCAGAGAGAAAGTCCATGAAGCCCTCGAACACGAGGCACTCGTCAGCCGGGATGTCATTCGCCTTTACCAGTGATACAGACTTCGGAGGTATGCAACCCTTGAAATATCGGCTTCTGACTTCATAGCCACCTGCCATGTTCGGAAAGCCAACGGCAAAATACCGTTTCCCACGCACACCGTAGTTCAAGCGGCAGCAGTGACGGGATGCGATGGCGTAAGGGATGCCCCGTTCCTCTAAATACTCCGTCAGCAGTGAGCGGAGCAGCGGAGCGACCTCCACATCCTCAAAAACGGATTCGGTCGGCTTCGAGAGATAGACGGGCTTTTCCCATCCGGCAACCGTCATATTGGCGGCTTCCGCTATGAACTTCGCTTGCTTCATGAAGTCATCGCTTTGCAGAAACTCCCCGGCAAGCGTGAAGATGTCGCCGCCCTTGCCCAAACCGAAGTCGTACCAGAGCTGTTTCGCCACGTTCACACGGAAAGAGGATGTGCGCTCGCCCCTGTACGGGGCAAGATACCACAGCTCGTTACCGCTCCTTCTGACAGGCTCATGCCCCAGCCGTGCGAGAAAATCCGCAAGCGGCATCCTTCTGACAGCATCTATTTCCGTCCTTTCCATGCCCGTGTCAGTTGATGATGAACTTGATACCGACCCCGAACTGCGTGTGGAACTTCCGTGTGTCGCCACCCCAAAGGCAACGCTCCCGCAGGTTGGCAAGCAGGGCGATACGGTCTGCCACGTAACACTCCACATCGAGCGTCAGCGCACCGCCGTAGATGAAGGCGTCCCGGTCGTGCAGCGTGGAGCCGTCATGCAGCACCTTCTTCCCCCAATTTACCGCCTCATATCCGGCGAGAGCCGAAGCCCCGGCATAGACGAAAACAATCTTTCGGGCGTCCGACAGTATCTTGAAGTAATAGCCGCCCTCCGCCGTGAACTGCGCCACGGGTATCTTGGTGTCCTTGTAGGGATTGTTCTTCAACAGGTATTCGCCACCGAACACCCACTTGTTCCCCTTCTTCGTGTAGGTGGAGAGAGCCGCCCCGAAGCTGTACCCGCCGTCCTTGCCGCCGAGATTGAAGCCGTCCGCCATGTCCGCCCTCACCTCGATGCCCTGCATCTTCGGCAGACACCGCTGGGCGTGCGCCTGCCCTGTAAAAAGGGCAAGCGACGCGATGATTATTGCGATGTACTTTCTCATGGTCAGCGTACTTGAAGTTCGTTGATGGTACCCGCGCGTACCAAATCCTCGTTCTCAATCACGAAGGACTGGTGACGGCCGCCGTTCTTCTCGTTCAATTCCACCACGAGGCACTTGTCATCGGGGATGGTGAACTTCGCCATCGTGAAGACCGTGCGCTCGCTCTTTTTGCCCGGCACGAGGGTGGCGTAGTTCTGCGCGCGGAGCGGCAGAATAATCTGCTCCTGCACGGCAGTACGCTTCGCAACCTTCTTGTCCACGATTTTCCAAGTGATGTAGTCCACATCGAAAGGCACGTTGCTCTGGTTCTTTATCTCCGTGTGGAAATAAAGCAAGCCGTTGTGCGTGTAGATGCCTTTCAACAGGTATTGGATGCCGAAACGCTTGCAGCCGATATGCTTCACCTCGCGCTTGTTCTGTTTGTGGATGGACTTCATGATAAGGCGCACCAGCATCGGGCTTTCGCTGCCCAGCTCTTTCAGATAGATTTCCTGCGCGTTGTTCGGGCGGTTCACCGTGCTGCCGTCATGGATGAAGTCGCACATCTCCACGTTGAGCAACAGCGGTTCGGCGGCGTACTTCACGTTGAAGGTGTAGAAACTGCCGTCCTCCGTGATGACGGACATATTCGTTTCGTTGGGAAAATTCCTTACGGTAGCCTTCACACGGATGATGTTCTCCGCTCCGTCGGCTTTCCCGGCAATCAGGTCGGGCGAGCCTAAATCGACATAGCGCACCTCCGCCGGAAAAATGACGTGGACGGTCTTGTCGTAGGTCACTTCCAGACCGTGCGGCGGTATCATGCGGTCGAAGGTCAGCTTGCGTGACAGCCCGTGATATAGGTCGCCGTCCGCCTCCTTCTGCGGATAGACCTCCTTCGTCAAGGTCGGTTGTTCACTTCCGTTGGTCGTTTCAACGGTTACATTCTCCTGCGCGTTGGCAGTTATGATGCCCATAGCGAGGGCAAACATGATGATTACTTTTCTCATTACTTTTGGATTTTAGTGGTAATTTTTATTGTTTTCAATATTTTTCTTGGTAAAGCATGACCCTGTACCCGGCTTTCAGATGCACCTTGACGGTTCGCATCTTTTTGGCGATGTACTGGCTCGTGCCTTGTATCAGCCCCTTGCCCAAGTCGGAGGCGAGCTGCGCCCCGGCATTGGTGGAGATGTTGATGCTGCTTCCCAGCGAGCCGCCCATGTTGGCGGCGACCTCCCGGACGGCGTTCATCTCCATCGAGTTCGGGATGAAGATGCCGGGCTGTCCGTCCGTGTCATAGACCGCAAGCTCCACGGGGATAATCGTGCCGTCGTATTCCAGCGAGGTAATCTCGATGTCGAGCCGCTCACCCTGTATCTTGCCCGTGCCGACCACCACCGCACCCCGGGGTATTGTCCTGCCTGCCACCGCCATAGGCTCCAGCAGGCGCAGCCTTACCGTCTGCCCGTCCGTCACGCTCTGCGCCCCATGCACGCACGCCGGTATGGTGTTCCTGTCCAATACCTCCGCCGTGCCGACAGCCGTGTTGAAACCCCGGTTGCGTTCCTGCGATAAGGCGGCGACAAACTCCGCGTTACTCATAGGCTGTGAGAGTGAAGAAACTACTTGATGCTCCACCTGTCTGATAGGCATTGCCTTGTTCTTCTTCCCTTTCTGCACGGTAGTTGGCTCTGCCCTCTGTTCCGCCGATGGCTGTCCTCCGTTCTGACCGCCCATGTACTTTGCCGCCAGCTCGTAGGACTTCTCCATAAGAGCCACCTGCTCGTCCATAGAGGAAGCCTTGCCCCTCTCGCTTTCCAGTTCCGACTCCAGCGATGCGATGCGCTCCAACAATTCGTCCATCTCCGCATTGTCGTTTTTCGGCTGGTCGTAGAAGTTTCCGAGCGTGGCGTTCAGGTCACGGTAGGCGGCTGCGGAGGACTGGATGGTCTGCGGCGTGGCTGGCTTTGCCCTTTCTTCCTTGCCGCCCGGATTGGCGAGGTCGAAGTCCACTCCGTTCTCCGTTCCCGCTATCTCGCGGTCGAACATGTCGCCCAGCTGCCCGATGGCACGGTTGCGGCTCTCCTGACGCTCTTCCATCTCCCCATGCTCGTAGGCTTTCAGCTTGTCGCCGATAATCTGCCGGTTCGCCTTGTCAGCGTCGGGCATCTCGGTGTTGTATCCGTCCGTTCCCGGCGGTTGCTCCTTGCCGGAGGACGGGGCGAATATCAGCCACATCGCCCCGATGAACACCAACACCATAGCGGGCAGCACGATCATCTTCTGCCGTTTCAGCCGTTGCGCCTCTGTCAGCGGTTCGCGCTCCTTTTTCGGTTTCCCCGTTTCGGGAGCAGCTTTGTTCTCTTTCGTCGGTTCATTCTTTGTCTGTTCCATATAAATAAGGTGTTAAGTGATTGCCTGTTTCCGCCGGGGTCGGCAGTTCCACCCGTCCGGCGTGTCCCGTTTCCATATGTGAGCCGTCGTTCCTGCCGATGTCATAGACGGCTCTGCCGAAGGTGTAAAGGGCAAGCACCGCGAAGGCGGCGAACATCCCCAGCACGATGCGGCGGCGTGTTTCCGGCGGCAAGCCGTCCAGATACCCTTTGAGACTTGCCGCCAAGCGTTTCCGTTTGTCGTGGAGTTTCCAATACATGCCCCACATTGATTTTCTGATACTTTTCATGTCCTGTTACCGTTTGATAGTCTGTAAATCCTTGTTCTCAATGATGGTGAAACCCTCGATGGTAAAACCGTTCGGGTTGTCATCCGACCGCGATGCGTTCAGCAGGCGGCAGGTGGTCACGAGGCTGCGCTCGGTGACGTTGCTCTGCCGGATGATTTTCTGTGTGGCGTAGGTCACGGCACGGTAGGGATAGGCGTTGAAGTCGCACACCACGCTGTCCACCTTCAGCACTTGGTTGATGTTCCCGGCGATGATGCGGTTGTAGTACCCCTTCTCCGCGAAGTCCGAATAATAGTGGTACACGCTCTTGTCCGCCAGCAGCAAGGCACGTTTCACGTTGTGTTCAATCGCGCTTTTTTCAGGTGATAGCGTGAAGAACATCTCGTGGAAACGGCGCACATGTTCCCGTGCCTCCGCCGGGCGGTTCTGCGACAAATCCTGAGACAAGGCGAGCATCAGGCTCTTGCCGTTGTCCAGCACATAGATTTTCTCCCGTTGCTTCTCTGCGAAACGGTAGGAGTTCCACACGCTCCACACCGTCACCACGGCGCACAGCGAGAGGAAGACGATACCGAACAGGCGTATCTGCCTGAACGACGATTCGATGTTTCTAAGTGATTTGAATTCCATTTATATTTTCCAATTTATGATTGCACATTGATTATTTCAGCAATTTGCCGACACGTCCGACTGCGTTTCCTGCGGCTGCACCCGCCACGCTGCCCGCCATGCTTCCGGCTCGTCCCGCCATCTGGTTCACGTTGCGACCGTAACCGCCCATGCCTCCGGCTTGGATAATCCAGCCCGCAACGGTGGGAATGGTAAAGTAGCCGATGATGCCGATGCAGAGGAATACGATATACACCCCGTCGCTCGAATCCAGCGAGAAGTTCGGGTCTGCCTGCATCCGCTCGATGTCGTTTTGCAGCATCAGAACCTGTATCTTCGCCAGTATGGTGCTGAACATGTCCGATACCGGTAGCCACAGATAGACCTGTATATAGCGGCATATCCACTGCGTGAGCGTGTTTTGGAAACCGTCCCATACCGACAGGGCGAAGGCTATCGGACCGAGAATCGCCAGCACCACGAGAAAGAAGGTGCGGACGGTGTCTATCACGAGGGCGGCGGCTTGGAACAGCAGTTCGAGTATCTCGCGGAAGAAGTCGCGGATGCTCTTCTTCATGTTGTACATTCCCCGGTCGATATACATTCCCGCCATCGTCACCATGTCGGAGGGCGACCAGCCGAGTTCCTCCAGTTGCTTGTCAAATTCCTCGTTGGACACGAGGTAGGCGGTTTCGGGGTTGCGTACCATCGCCTCGTATTCCAGTTTGTCCTTCTGCTCCCGGTATCGGTTCATGTCCAGCGTTTCCGCCTCCAGCATCTTTGCCGTGCCCTGTACGACGGGTGAGAGGATGCTGTTTATCGTGCCCAGCACCACAGTCGGGAAGAACATGATGCACAGACCGATGGCAAAAGGACGGAGCATCGGGAATACGTCTATCGGTTCAGCTCTCGCCAGCGACTGCCATACCCGGTAGGCGACGTAGAACAGCGCACCCAGCCCGGCGATGCCTTTCGCCACACCAGCCATGTCCCCACACAGCGGCATCATCTGCTCATAAAGTGAACGTAAAATCTGATGAAGGTTGTCGAACTTCATAGGCTACCAGTATCTTTCGTTCATGTTCCCGTACAGCCCCATGATGCGGTCGAGGTCGTTCTTCTTTTTCGCACGCAGGTAACTCACGGAGATGTTCTTGTTCGTGTAGTAGCTCACGAGGTTGCGGTAACGCTTCATCTTCGAGTGGCAGCGTTCCACCACGTCCATGCGCTCCTTGTCGGTCATGGAGAGCGTGGTGATGTTCACCACGTTCCTGAGTTCCGTCAACACTTCGTTGCTTTCCTCCAGCAGTTTCGTGTAGCCGAAAGCGATTGCGGAAAGCTCTTCGGGTCTGAAATTCCCGTCACGGAGCATCCGTTGGAAACTGTTCACATAGATGTCTGTGATGTCGCCCACCATCAGGATGGTCTGCTGCACCTTGCGGGCGTCCTTGACCAGATTGTTCACCGATTTGAGGGCATCGTAATACTTCTTGCCCTGCTGATAGATTTTCACCGTCTCCTGAAAGTTGCTCACCATGTTCGTGGCGGTCTTGGAGGTATGGATGATGTTTTTGGAGGCATTGATGATGCCCTGCGCTAGATTGCCCGGATCGCTTACGACCCACTGTGCGCTTGCCCTGCCCGCGAAAAGCAGGCACAGGCAGATAATCATTGTTATTCTTGTTCTCATGTTACTTTGGATTTTAGTGGTTGTTATTCTTCGGTCGGATGTCCCGGCTGCGGCTTCACCCGCACATAGTCCCCGTTTGGCGAGAAAGTCAGCACATCCGTGGCCTCGTTGTAGGACACGTCGATGCGGAAGCCGGTGTTCATGAACAGGTTGCCGTTCTCCTCCTGCAAGAGATAGGTTTCCGGCTTGAGCTTGCGGCGCAGACCGCTACGACGGAACACCGTCACTTTGTAGGCTTCGCCCTCCTTGTAGATAAGCACGTCAGGTTTTCCCTCCACGCTCTCCCAGTTCCCGCACAGCATGTCGCGGCGGTTGTCGGCCACGTCGCAGGATTGCAGCATCATGACCGCCAATCCGATAAGGCACTTGCTGACTTGCAGCATTTTCACTTTTGGTAAATTCATACGCGTTTTTCTTTTTTGGTTGATACATTCTGTTTTTTAGTTATTCCTTGTTTCTCCGCCTTTCGGCAAGCTGCCGGATGGCGGCTTCGATGTCGTCGCCCAGCTTCTCCGCCAGACGGTAAACCTCCACTTTTTCCGTTTCCTCGGTGGTGTACGCCAGATACTCTTCCGCGCTGACCTCCGTGGCATAGACCGCCGACTGCGTGCCGCCCAAGCCTATCCACACCTCCTTGTAGAGCCGTGAAGGGTTGTTCGCCATGTTGATGGAGAGTATCTGCGACTTCTCCTTTTCCGTCAGTCCGAGCAACGCCTGTATCTGGTCGAACTTGTTCATATATTTCCTTTGGTCAAGCAGGATTTTACAATCCGAGTTGTTGATAATGCTCTCTTTGACCACCGGAGAACTGATAATGTCGTCCACCTCCTGCGTCACCACGATTGCCTCGCCGTAATATTTTCTGACCGTCTTATACATATAGCGCAGATATTCAGCCATGTTCGCCGATGAGAGGGCCTTCCAAGCCTCTTCCACGATAAGCTGTTTCCGCACGCCTTTCAGCCGCCGCATCTTGTTGATGAAGGCTTCCATGATGATGATGGTCACGACGGGGAACAGTTCGCGGTTTTCTTTAATCGAATCTATCTCGAAGACGATGAACCGCTTGCCGAGCAGGTCGATGTTCTCCGTGGAGTTGAGCAGGAAATCGTAACGCCCGCCCCGGTAATACTGCCGCATGGTGGTGAGCATGTTGTCGATGTTGAAGTCGGACTTCTCCACCTTGATGTCACGCTGTGCCAGTTCCTTGCGGTAGTCGTCACGCATATACTCGTAGAAGGTGTTGAACGACGGCACGATGCTACGGTCGGATTGGATGCGCTCAATATAGGCACTCACGGCACTGCCCAGCTCGCCGCTCTCCGTCTTTGTCACCTTGTCGTCCTCCGACTTCCAGAGCGTCAGCAACAGGGTCTTGATGCTGTCCTTCTTCTCCACGTCGAAGATGTAATCGTCGGTGTAGAACGGGTTGAAGCTGATGGGCTTATCTTCCGTGTAGGTGAAATACACACCGTCCGCTCCGCCTGTCTTGCGTCGGATCATGCCGCACAAGCCCTGATAGGAGTTTCCCGTGTCCACCAATACCACATGTGCGCCTTGCTCATAATATTGGCGCACGAGGTGGTTCATGAAGAAAGACTTGCCGCTGCCCGAAGGACCCAGCACGAACTTGTTGCGGTTGGTCGTGATACCTCGCTTCATGGGCAGGTCGGAGATGTCAAGGTGCAGCGGTTTTCCCGTGAGCCTGTCCACCATCTTGATGCCGAAGGGCGAGAGCGAGCTGCGGTAGTTGGTTTCCTCTGTGAACAGGCACACCGCCTGTTCGATGAAGGTGTGGAAACTCTCTTCCGCCGGGAAGTCCGCCGCATTGCCGGGTATCGCCGCCCAGTAGAGTGTCGGGCAGTCGATGGTGTTGTGGCGCGGCACGCATTCCATGCTTGCCAACTGGCTGCCCACGTCGTTCTTGATATGCTTCAGTTCCTCCGCATCGTCGCTCCACGCCATGACGTTGAAGTGTGCCCGTACCGAGGTCAGTCCGTAGGAATGGGCTTCGTTCAGGTATTGGTCTATCCACTCGCGGTTGATGCTGTTGCTCCTTGAATAGCGAGATAGCGACTGCATGTTACGGGCGGACTTCTCGAACTTCTGCAAGGTTTCCTCACTGTTGTCTATCAGCACATACTGGTTGTAGATATGGTTGCAGGAGAGCAGAAGCCCCACCGGGGAGGCGAATGACAGTCGGCAGTCACTCCGGTCGGTGGAGAGCTTCTCGTAACGGGTGTCGGTAGCCACCTTGCCCGGCAGGTCTTCCGCGTCGGAGAGGGTGTGCAGACACAGGCGGTTGTCGCCGATGCGCATCTCCCTTGCCGAAAGCTCGATGTCCTGCAAGGTGGTGTCACCTTCCGGCATGAGCGAGAAGTAGCGTTCAATAAGTCCCGTCTTTCCCTCAGTACCCACAATCTCATCGGTGGAGAGGCGGCGCAGCCTGACAAGCCCGCTGTCGTTCATGATGCGCTCGAACTGTTCGCAGGCTTCCAAGAACTTGGTCGTGGTTTCCCTGTCCAGCTCCTTCGGGATGATATGTCCCCGGCACAGCGTGCTGAAATTGCTCTGCATCCGGTTACGCTCCTTTGTTGTCTTGGTCAGGTAGAGGTAGCAGGTGTGTTTCAGGTACGGACGCTCGTTGAAGTGACGCTCGAAAGAGCGGCTTAAAAAGCTCATGTCGTCCTTCTGAAGCTCCGGTTTGTAGCGTTCCTTGATGAACCAGTCCTGTTTGTGGACGACGGAGTAGTCCGGCAGCACCTTGATAGCCTTGCACCAGCAACTGTGTATCGCCTCGTACTCCGCACCCGTCACGGTGTAAAGTTCCGGTAGTTCCACCTCGAAAGCCACCGTGATGTCGGCGTCCTTTGAGATGATGCAGCCATGCTCCACCGCTAAAAGTGGGAACCTGTTTTCCAGTGTTGTCATTTTCGATGTATTCCTCATTGTCTTTCTTCCTTTCGTTGTCGTTTGAACAGACGGGTTATCCGCCGCCGGTTGATAAGGTATCGGGGATGGCTCCGTGCCGCTCCTAATTTCATCAGCCCGTGTTCACCGTACCGGGCGTTCAGCGCGAAGGTCTGCCATACAAGGAGGGAGGACGATGCCGCGCCGAAGCCGATACATATCCACTGGTCGATACCGACCATGTAGAGGATGACGAACAGGACGAAGAGAGCCAGCAGACCTCCGCAGAAGATGAAGAGGTACTGTGCCTTCAAGCCCTTGAACTCTACCGGACGGCCGATACCCTTGTTGATTGGGTATTCAGCCATACATTATTTATTAAAGGAAGAATGAGCGCAGGATGGTGGCGGCAACAATCAGGAAGATGCACGCGCCGAACCACGAGGCGGCTGTCTTGCTGGTGTCGGGGTCGCCCGATGAAAACTTGCCGTACACTTTTACGCCCCCGATAAGCCCGACGACTGCACCGATGGCGTATATCAGTTTAGTTCCGGGGTCGAAATAAGAACTCACCATAGAGGTGGCTTCGTTGATGCCCGCGATGCCGTTTCCCTGCGCGAAAGCGGAGGCGGTTGCGGCGATGACAAGTGCCGCGGAGAGGATTGCTTTTCTGTTTTTCAAGATGTTCTTGTTCATAAACTGTTCTTGTTTTTTGCCGTCAAAAGGGTGGATGGTCCTTTGTCGGGCGGTTGATACTTTGTTTCTTTACTTTGGTTTTAGTGGATGCCCGTTTGTTTCCACGGACGTGGGCGTGTCCGTTGCGGATGGGGATGCGCCTTGCGTTTCCTCGCCGCGTGGGTTGATGTCATTCTTTCATGTTCATTTCTTTTATTGTTGTCATACATAGTTGCGAATGTCGAACTCCTCGATGTTGTCCGGCACGACGAACTCCTTTTCAGATTTCTTCAGCCGAATCTCGATAAGCCCCTTGATGCGGATGCCTATCTCCGAAGAGCCTTCCATCATTTTCTCGTACAACTCCGTGCCCTCCATGTCGGTGAACACCTTAGCCGCCTTTTCACGTTCCGCCTGTGTCGCGTCCGGGTTTTTGGCGGTCTTGCAGGCGTCGTCAATCTCGTCAAAGCTGCTGCCCGAAGCCCGTGGCGTGTCCGAGGCGTCCTCTTCCGGTTCGTCGTCCCCGTATCCCAGTTCCTCCGGCGGTATGCTCGTGAAGGTCTCATCGAGTTTTTCCTCCGGGACTTGTGCCGGGCGGGATGCGTTTCCCGTTTTTCCGTCGTCAAAAGTAGCCTCTTCCTCCGACAGCTCAATGCCTTTTTCAATAGTGGCGGCTTCTTGCGTCGGTATGGCAGCGGTTGTCCGGGTGGATGCCATCCTGAAACGGCTCTTGCCGATGATGTCCGCCTTTTCCGCAGGGACTTCCTCGTGTGCCGCTATGCGTTTAGCCTCATTCCCGTCCAGTGACCGCCATAATCCGACAATGCCCTTGAAGAAGCGGACAATCCGCGTGTCCATGATGCGCTCGTAAAGGAGCAGGAACAGGAACCAGAGGTTGCAGCCGACCGATACCGCCAGCAGAATGTCTGTCATGCTGATTGTGTAATTCATATCCTTCCGTTTTTGGTTAGAATACTGAATTGTAATTTCGGGCATAAAGGCTCTTTATCGCATCTTCGCACTGGTTGAAGTGGTGCGTCAGCACATGGTCGATGTAAGCGGACAGCGTAAGCCGGTCATGCCCGATTACACGGGTGATACGCATGATACGCTCGTGGTACTCCGGGCGCACATACGCCATCTTCCCCTCACGTGCCTTTACTTCCGGGTCGCGGATGAACAGGCGTTCATAGTCCTTCTCACTGCATTTGCCGCTTACCGGGACAGGCGACAGTATTTCCACACTCGCCTGCACTTGGGTAAACATACCTCCGCAGTCTTGCTGTGGTCTTTTTTCATTCGGTGTCATTTCTTTTTCCATTTTCAAATCAGATCTTCACGTTGTTTCTTGTACAGTTCGTTGATTCTCTCCTTGTGCTGTTCCAGATGCTGGCGCAGCACGGTATCCACATATCCGCCTACTGAGATTTCCCCTCCGGCGATGTCGTTCACGATTCTGAGGATCTTGCCGTGGACGTCACGGCTGATATAGACACATTGGCGGGTCTTTATCTCGTTGCGGCGCAGGAATAGCTCGTTGTAGTCCTCGTCCTGCCTTTTCCGGCGTCCACTTTCCCTCTGCGCTTTTTCCCGTGTTACGGGTTGCACAGGAGATGGTTCCGGTGCGGCGGTGTCCTCTTCGGTCGGTGCAGCTGCGGGTACTTCCTGTGCGGGGCGCAGTGTCCCGTCCTGTGTGCGCCGCCCGATGGAGGCTAACAGCAGTTCCTCGTCGATGCCTTCCGTGTTCACTTTCCTGCTGCCCATGCTCACTGCGGTCTGATGATGTCGCTTATCTCTTCGGAAAACTCCCGGATGCCACTCCCTTTCAGCAGTGCCGTGTCCATCGGGAAGATGGTGGAGCGGAAAACGCTCTTGCGCTCTTCCGAAAGGTCACGGCGGAACTTCTTGCTGTCGGGCAAGCGGGTGGAAAGTACCGGAAAGCCCATTTCGGCTATCACTTCCTCGTAGATGCCGTACAAGTCGTTCCTCTCCCTGCCGTCCACCATCGTCCAGAACAGATGCAGCCCCTTTGTTTTCGCCTGTCCGGTAGTCATCAGCCTGTCGCGGAACATCGTGACGAATTTCAGGGTACTCTCCACGACAAAGCGGTCGGCACTCAGCGGAGTGAAAATGTAGTCCATCTGCGAGAGCGTCTTTATCACGCCGTTGCTTCGGAGTGTGCCGGGCATGTCGAAGAACACCACGTCGGGTTTCACGTCCTCAGTGGCAATCATCCTCTCGGCATCGTCGAGGGCGTTCACCGCATTGCTTTTGACGATGGTGTAGGCGTTCTTTTTGATCCGGCGGAAATGGTCGCAAGCGAGAGCCTTGAAGTAGGTGCTGCTGTCGATAAGCCCCATTTCGTGTTCGCGCAGCCCGTGGATGCTGTGCTGCGGGTCGTCGCAGTCCACGACGGCGACATTGTAGCCTTTCACGTTGTGCAGGTAGCTGGCGGCAAGTGCCGTGACAGTGGATTTGCCGATGCCACCTTTCTGTGTTGCGAATGCAACGAAGATTTCCTTACTCATAGTTCCATTTATTTTAATTGTTGATGATTTGTTTTTCTGTTTCCATACGGATTTGGCTGTCGCACCATCCGCTTCCGTGACTACACACGCAGGCGGGTCGTCGCGTATCCGGTTCTGTGGTGAAGCGGTGCGTCGGACAAATGGTGATTGACGACATTGCGTCATGAAGTCATTGAATCCATACGTCACCGAATTGTCGGAGAACCGGGTTTCCGACGGTTCGGGTATCCGTTTCGGCAAGTATCCGAAGAAGCGGATTTCCGGGTATTTGAATGTTCCGTTTATCATATCTTCAAATCGTTCGTTTCTTGAATCATGCTGCAAATAAACAAGTATATTTTGGAACCTGTATCACTTCTCCGGCAAGTGGCGGCACGTTGCGCCGGTTGGCAGTCATTGACCGGGTCAAGCATCTGTCCGATACCGCTTTAAGGGCGTAACTTTGCACCCGGACAGCAGGGTTCGCCGATGACGCGCGGCCCGGAGTCCTGAAAGGTATTTTCCCAATCCGTCCCCTGACGGATTTTTATGTTCACCTGAACATAGCAAGATGTCTTTTCAGCCGCTCAAAATATTTTGAGCAGCCACGAAAAGCACTTGCCCTTGCAGGGGGCGGGCTTTCCCTCCGAAGTCGGGAAGCCTTTCAGAACTGCGGTGCTGTAATCCGAAGCGGCGGCTTATGCCGTCAATCCGCTAAATCCAAAGTAATATGAAAGAGAAAAGGAAAAGCAAATCAGGGAGAAATCCCAAACTTGATCCGGCGGTGTACCGGTACACCGTCCGTTTCAACGAGGAGGAACACAACCGTTTCCTCGCCATGTTCGGAAAATCGGGTGTCTATGCACGGTCTGTTTTCCTCAAAGCGCACTTCTTCGGGCAACCGTTCAAGGTGCTGAAGGTGGACAAGACGTTGGTGGACTATTACACCAAACTGTCGGATTTTCATGCACAATTCCGTGCCGTGGGTACGAATTACAACCAAGTCGTGAAGGAACTGAGGCTGCATTTTTCAGAGAAAAAGGCGATGGCGTTGCTCTACAAATTAGAGCAACACACCGTCGAACTCGTGAAACTGAGCCGCCGGATTGTGGAACTTTCAAGGGAAATGGAGGCAAAATGGTCGCAAAAATCAGTGTAGGAAGTTCGTTGTACGGCGCGATTGCCTACAACGGGGAGAAGATTAACGAGGCGCAGGGGCGGCTTCTCACCACCAACCGCATCTACAATGACGGTTCGGGAACGGTGGACATAGGCAAGGCGATGGAGGGTTTTCTCACCTTCCTGCCACCGCAGATGAAGATCGAGAAGCCGGTGGTGCATATCTCTCTCAACCCGCACCCGGAGGATGTGCTGACCGATATTGAGTTGCAGAATATCGCCCGCGAGTATCTGGAAAAACTCGGTTTCGGAAACCAGCCTTATCTTGTATTCAAGCACGAGGACATCGACCGCCACCACCTGCACATCGTGACGGTCAACGTGGACGAGAACGGGAAAAGGCTCAACCGGGATTTTCTCTACCGCCGCAGCGACCGTATCCGCAGGGAACTGGAACAGAAGTACGGATTGCATCCGGCAGAACGTAAAAATCAGAGATTGGATAATCCGTTGCGCAAGGTGGCCGCATCGGCAGGTGATGTGAAGAAGCAGGTAGGCAACACCGTGAAGGCTCTGAATGGGCAGTACCGTTTCCAGACGATGGGCGAATACCGTGCGCTCCTTTCCTTATATAATATGACGGTGGAGGAAGCGAGGGGCAACGTGCGCGGACGGGAGTATCACGGGCTGGTCTATTCCGTCACGGACGACAAGGGTAACAAGGTGGGCAACCCGTTCAAATCCTCGCTTTTCGGGAAGTCCGCAGGCTATGAAGCCGTACAGAAGAAGTTTGTCCGTTCCAAATCGGAAATCAAGGATAGGAAACTGGCAGACATGACGAAACGCACCGTCCTTTCCGTGCTGCAAGGCACTTATGACAAGGACAAATTTGTATCCCAACTCAAAGAGAAGGGCATCGACACCGTACTGCGCTACACAGAGGAAGGGCGCATCTATGGGGCTACCTTCATCGACCACCGCACGGGATGCGTGCTGAACGGTTCGCGCATGGGTAAGGAGCTTTCGGCGAATGCCTTGCAGGAACACTTCACCCTGCCATACGCCGGACAACCGCCGATACCGCTATCCATCCCTGTGGATGCTGCGGACAAGGCACACGGGCAGACCGCCTACGACAGTGAAGATATATCGGGCGGTATGGGCTTGCTCACTCCCGAAGGTCCGGCGGTAGATGCCGAGGAAGAGGCTTTCATCCGGGCGATGAAGCGCAAAAAGAAGAAAAAACGCAAGGGCTTGGGTATGTAATCAGAGTATCAACAATTAAAAAATCAATGTATGTCACAACAAGAAGACGATTTGAGGGCATTGGCGAAAATCATGGATTTTCTGCGTGCCGTGAGTATCATTTTAGTGGTCATGAACGTGTACTGGTTCTGCTACGAAGCCATCCGGCTGTGGGGCGTGAACATCGGCGTGGTGGACAAAATCCTTCTGAACTTCGACCGCACGGCGGGGCTGTTCCATTCCATTCTCTACACGAAGCTGTTTTCCGTCCTTTTGCTTGCCTTGTCCTGTCTGGGTACGAAGGGTGTCAAGGGTGAGAAAATCACTTGGGGGAGAATCTGGACAGCATTTGCCGTCGGGTTCGTGCTGTTTTTCCTGAACTGGTGGTTGCTGCCCCTGCCGCTGCCGCTTGAAGCGGTGACGGGACTGTATGTCCTTACCATTGGAACGGGCTATGTCTGCCTGTTGATGGGTGGTCTGTGGATGAGCCGCCTGTTGAAACACAATTTGATGGAGGATGTTTTCAACAACGAGAACGAGAGTTTCATGCAGGAAACGAGGCTTATCGAAAGCGAGTATTCGGTCAATCTGCCGACACGTTTCTATTACAGGAAACGCTGGAACAACGGTTGGATCAATGTAGTTAATCCCTTCCGTGCGTCCATCGTGTTGGGTACGCCGGGCAGCGGCAAGTCCTATGCCGTGGTAAACAATTTTATCAAGCAACAGATTGAAAAGGGCTTTAGTCAATACATCTACGATTTCAAGTATCCCGACCTATCTACTATTGCCTACAACCATTTGCTGAACCACCCGGACGGCTACAAGGTAAAGCCGAAGTTCTATGTGATCAACTTCGACGACCCGCGACGCTCTCATCGGTGCAATCCCATTCACCCGGATTTTATGGAAGATATTACGGATGCCTATGAGAGTGCCTACACAATAATGCTCAACCTCAATAAAACGTGGGTGCAAAAGCAGGGCGACTTCTTCGTGGAGTCACCTATCATTCTGTTTGCCAGTATTATCTGGTATCTCAAAATCTATCAGAACGGGAAGTTTTGCACGTTTCCCCATGCTATCGAGTTTCTGAACCGCCGTTACGAGGATATATTTCCGATACTGACCTCTTATCCGGAGCTGGAGAACTACCTTTCGCCGTTCATGGATGCGTGGCTTGGAGGGGCTGCGGAGCAGCTCATGGGTCAGATAGCGTCGGCAAAAATCCCGCTTTCGAGGATGATTTCACCGCAGCTCTACTGGGTGATGTCAGACAGCGAGTTTACGCTGGACATCAACAATCCCGAAGAGCCGAAAATCCTCTGCGTGGGTAACAATCCCGACCGTCAGAATATCTACGGTGCGGCACTCGGTCTGTATAATTCCCGTATCGTGAAGCTCATCAACAAGAAGGGGATGCTGAAGTCATCGGTCATCATCGACGAGTTGCCCACAATATACTTCAAAGGGTTGGACAATCTTATAGCTACCGCCCGAAGCAACAAGGTTGCCGTGTGTCTGGGCTTTCAGGATTTCAGCCAGTTAGTGCGTGACTACGGGGACAAAGAGGCGAAAGTGGTGATGAACACTGTCGGCAATATTTTCTCCGGTCAGGTGGTGGGGGAAACAGCCAAGACGCTCTCCGAGCGGTTCGGTAAGGTGTTGCAGAAACGGCAGTCCATCTCCATCAACCGGCAGGATGTTTCCACCTCCATCAACACGCAGATGGACGCGCTCATTCCACCGAGTAAGATTTCCGGGCTTACGCAGGGAATGTTTGTCGGTTCTGTATCCGACAACTTCAACGAGCGTATCGAGCAGAAGATTTTTCATTGCGAGATTGTGGTGGATGCCGAAAAGGTGAAACGGGAAGAAAGTGCCTACAAGAAAATTCCCGTCATTACAAACTTCACGGACGAGGACGGCAACGACCGCATGAAGGAAACGGTGCAGGCGAACTACCGGCGCATCAAGGAAGAGGTGAAGCAGATTGTGCAGGAGGAACTGGAGCGTATCAAAAACGATCCGGTGCTGTGTAAACTGCTACCAGATAATGAGACTGTCTAACAAGTCCCCAAAATTGAAAATTATCCCTATCGAAGTTTGAAGTGACCCCCAAAAGTTGGATACAATTTTTTTGGGGGGCACTTCAGTTCTGACGGGTAAAATCGTAAAATTCGGACTTGTTAGACAAATACTTACGCGGTTTCAACCTCAGGTACTGAATCTATCGAATTGACAAATTTAACCAATTGCGGATCTGAATCTTTTTGTATGAGGTTTCGGAGACTCTTTTTCAATTCATAAGCATCATCCCCTGCTGTATTTATTAAATCCATATAAAAATCTTTGTTTTGCAGAATCAATGAACGGCATGCCCCATCGGAAATTACAGGTTTCACTATTTTATCAATAACGTCTCCAGCTTGACTTTTCAAATTACCATGCGATCTAAGCCATGTTTCGAAAAATTGAAACTTTATTGCATTGATAGTCTTTTTACCGATGCAGAAATCATTTCTTATATCGGTAACTGTCGATTTAATTTTTCGTTTATCCAATCTTTCAACTATATTCTTGAAACAATTAGGGAAAGGATTCAAACTTTGAGTTCCAGAAGCAATATCCATCAGAATCTTTTTGCCAAATTCAGTCAAGTTATCTGGCAAGGATTTGATTTTAGCCAGTAAATGTTTTATTGCGACAAACCAATAATATGATGTATGTGCTGTTCTTTGGGCGTATAATGTATCAACACTTATTTCAGACAACGCTTCGAACGCTATTTTATTGATATGATCGGTCAGGACATTGCTTATTTTAGTGGTCAAATCGTAAAAAGATGCGTCAGGAATTACATCTTTAATATTGTTCTTAGTGATATACTTATCCAAATCGGTATTCCACTCTGCTAAATGCTCGATAAATACCTCATCCGTTACACCTATTCTGTTCTTAATATCTTCAAATTGGGGCAATATGTCTGAGAGCAATAATTTATAGCCAAGTTTATGATTTACCATGTATTGTAGTGTTTCATTTAATAGCGGTATATTCCATCCCACACTATTTACTAATAAGTCTCCATGATCCACATAATAGTCCATGAGTTCTGCAACATATTTTATATCTCCACCCTCTATTAAGGAAACGGAATGACCATGTGCCAATTGCATGGCGACTAAATCGTAATATCCAGACTCTTTAATGTTTCGGCCATCAGTTTCTAATTCAGAATGCAACTGATTTATGTAGGTTGAATCTAACGTTACAGGTAAAGGTCTTTCTTCGTCAGATGCCAATAAACGATAGGTTGTAAATATAGCCCCTATATTATCTTTATTTACATTCTGTTCATCAATGCAATTCGTGATCGCTTGCAAAAGCGTTGGAAACGTATAGGTAGAATTATCTTTTAACGTTTTTACAATATCTGCATGGTCGAAATTATCGGGTAGTAAGTTTGCCAAATAATTATCGAGCGCCTCCGAATTTGTTGCTACTTGATAATATTTATATGCTTTAGTTGTCGCGTTATCCCGATAGGCAGCATCTGTTGCATTTGCAGCTTGAATATAATCGATAAATGTATTTGGCTTGACTGTTTTTGCTTCAATCAATGACGTAAAATCGCACGCCAACTTATTTTGCGCAATAAACCTGTCTATTGCATCTAACGTTTTGAAATAGTCGCCGCCATTGAAGTCATTGAACCGAACTATCTTCTTATATAATTGAGCAATCACATGGTTTTGGCTTTCCGTGTCTAAATGCAACAGCAGTTCTTGGTATTCGACAGGGAACACCTGCTTCTCTATGGATTCTTTTAATTTCAATTGTGCTATTCTTTGCCATACACGCAGAATAACATCGCTCTTTCGAGTTAATTTATGCAAACAATGTATAATCTTATCGATAAGCGCATTGTCCATACATTGTATAACTTCTTCTAATACAGTGTCAAATTGTTTATTAGTCTCTGCATATTGATTTATGTCGTGGTCTTCTTCTCCGTTGATGCAGCCTTCAATATATTTTTTCAATGGAATTTGTCGAGCATCTTCAACATCGACACCATATACCAAAGCTGCAATTTCGCGTTGTGTTTGCAGATCATTGTTAATTATTGTTTGAATGCCATTCAGATAGTCGCCGGACAATATTTGTTCTACTGGATTTGCCAGAATATCCGTCTTCTTCAAACAGAACAATGCTATGTTTATCATCAAAATTTCGTTACACCACTCTTGTTTAAGAGCGACCATCTCATTGATATATGATATAATTTCCCTAACATTGGCATTAGGATTTACCAATCTGAATATCCGATTTATAGTTTCTTTCGCTTCATTTTCTGTTTCTCCAAATGCTTCAACAAACAGTTTGTTGAATATACTTCGATAGTCGGTAATAACAGGAGGAGCAACACGATAAACAATAGGGAAAGTTTTATTGATAAAATACTTGGTCAGTTGTTTCGTTTGTTCGTCGGTCTCATCTCCGAATGCACAAGCTAAATGTGTTTCATCGAAAGGAATAACAGCCCAAACATTTTCAAAACCGCTATCGGCGAAGAACGTATGGATAGAAGACCATAATTCTTTTACTTTTTCAGCGGGGAGACGATCCATGTTGTCAAAAACAAGGACTAATTTACGTTGTCCTTTTTCCTTGATAAAATCAGAAATGTCTTGCATCCATGTTTTGAACTCGTAAACCGTTGGTTCGTCTTCGCTCAAAGTCTCATAGCAAACGTCCTTTTCGACTTTATCTTGATAAATAGCTAACATATAACTCCATCCATATTTATGATCTTTGCTATATGCCCATTTCCAAACGCACAATGCAATAAGAACTGGCAGTGCAGCTATGATAATAGACAATAAAGAAAACCACCATGTTGTGGGTGTAGGTTTTACTGCATACGCAATAAATGTAAATATCGGAGTTAAAACTGCAACCAAAAATGCCGCAACCATACCATTACTGATAAGGGGATATTTTTCGGTTACGGTCTCCGTTTTACGGGCTAATAAATATTTCAGCTTTTCAGACCATGATACGGTTTTCGTACCTCCACCTTTGACTTTTATTGTTGCATTTCCAGATAGGATACCATCATCAATAAGTTTGCTTGTAAGCAATTCCAATATAGAGCGGCGTTGCAAGTCCTCTTGATGTCCCCATGCGTCATACTCAAAAAAGTAATAGTCGTCTGATAATTCACGTTCCAACATTTTAACCACGTTGGATTTTCCAGATCCCCAAATACCTTCGATGCCGATAATTCGAGGTAAAGTACATTCCTCATCCAATGAATCATTCTGACAAAAATGGCGAGCAATAGTTTTTGCCAACCTTTCTTGCGAACCTCCATCGAATTTGTCAATACCACACGGTTTATTTTGGATAAACCGCGGATATTGCTGTTTGGATTGTAGTTTTGTTTCCATATACGTAATTTATTGATTATACGAACTCCAAATAATTCTCCCGATTTACCACATGAAACTCGGCATAGGGATAGGCTTCTTGGAAGGCTTTCGGTGCGGCCGGCATTTTATTTCCCCACTTGAACTCCAAGGCGGTAAGACTGTCGGCACTCTCCTCAATCAGGTCGATTTCCTGTTTGTCGTAGGTGCGCCAGAAATAGAACTCCCTGTGCAGTCCCTCATTGAAGTTCGCTTTGCGCCGCTCTCCGATGATGTAGTTCTCCCACAGCGCACCGACATCCTGCCGAATGGCCAGCGGTGAGAAAGCCCCGATAATGGCATTGCGAATGCCGTTGTCGTAGAAGTACCACTTGCCAGCTTTTGTAACCTCCTTGCGTAGGTTACGCGAATAAGCCCCCAGACGATAGATAACGAAGACCTTTTCCAATAGGTCGAGGTATTTTTCAACGGTCGTCTTGCTCATGCCGAGTTGTTTACCTAACTCTTCGTAAGAAACTTCGCTGCCCAACTGAAAAGCTATCAATCGCAGTAGATCGCGCATCTTGCTCGAATTTTTTAAGCCGTCAATTGCTAAGATATCTTTAAGCAGGTATGCACCGACAATATCACGTAGGTAGTCTGTTTTACGTTCATAGTTCTCCATCATTACTACTTCGGGATAGGAACCGTAAATCAAGCGCGCTTCGAGGTTCTGGCGGGTTTCAAGTGCCGTTTCCGTCTGTGCGATTTCCCGTTGCGAGAATGGTGTAAGGAGAAATTGCGTACTGCGGCCGACCAACGGTTCACCAGTCTTATTCAGCAAATCGAATGACGAAGAACCACTTGCCAAGACACTTATTCCCGGTATTTCATCAACTATCAACTTCAGAATACTACCGATTTGTGGTATGTTCTGTGCCTCATCAATAGCCAGCAAATCAATACCATCCAATAAATGCCGATAATTGGCTATTGAGCGATTCTCCAATAGTGCTAATGTGTCGTAGTCTTCGCCGTTGAGCATCATCGTCCTACCTGAATAGTTGTCCACAATTTTACGCATCATTACCGTTTTACCAACACGGCGAGCACCAAAAATCAGTACTGCTTTATTGGGCGCGATTCGTGCTGTAATCTTCTCTTGAAGTATTCTATTTACTGTTTCCATACCTTATAAAATATAATGCAAAGATAATCATATTTTTTTAATTGGCGAATTTTACAAAAAAAACGGGCTATTAAATGGCGATTTTTACAACCACAATCTTATGGAAGTTGTTTCATTGTTTTTAGTAATGATATATGTTCATACTATGATGACTCAATAATTTACCAGACATACGTTTCTGAAATTTGTCCTTATAGGAATGAAAAACTCACATATATTGTGCTAATTAATATATAATTAAATGAAAATAAAAAGACAGGATACGAGTATTCCTGTCTTCTCATATGTAATGGATATTTTTTTATTTTCTCATCCGCTCCAACTCCTCATCACGCAACATTCTCTCGTTCAGTTTTTCCTGCATCCTGTCAATGAAATAGGTGCGGCTTTCGTTCTTCCGGCGTTTGATATCAGTGTAGAAGCGGTAGCAGTCTTTAGAATCAACCCCGAATATCTTATAGAGAAGTGGGGCGAGCTGTTTGAGCGGCATATTGCCGTTGTTGATGCAGCCCATCACGTCTATGCCGTAGATAAGTTCCACGAGGTCGATGGCATTGCCCGTCCATTGAAGAAGGCTGGCGGTGGTTTCTGTTGCGTTGTTGGCGGATATTAGTGGTGGCACTTGGGGCGTGGCAAGGAATTTCTGCATCTTTCTTACGAAAGACAGAGCCTTGCTGACGTAGGCGGCAATCTCTCTTTTTTCTTCTGACAGATTACGTACGGGATGGTGCTGCAACTCGATTTCGATGTAGGCAAGCGCGATGACGGTAAGGTTCATGTCCATGCCGCCGTTGCACAGTTCGATCACTTGGGTGGCGAAAGCCGTGTATGCCGTTTCCATATTGCAGTCGCCGGCTTCGTTTATCAGGCGGAAAAAGTCGGTTTCCGCCAGCAAGAAATAATTCATGGTTCTGTCAATTTTGAAAATTACACTTTGTTTTCTGCGTGCGCACATGAATATAATTGGCAAAAAACGCGGCAGAAAATAAAAAATCCAACACTCAATTTTACAAAGTGCTGGATTTCAGAGGTATAAAATTCAGTATTTTTTCACAAGGACAAATTATCTCCGACTTAAATTGTTTGTAATCGGAACATTTATTCTATTCCTGAAAATAGAAATGTATGCTTGCCGCACATTTTGGCTATCTTGCTTTTTTATCAAGGATATAGATAATGCGACATACACCGTTGGGATAGCTTTTCAAAGAGGAAAGCGTCCAGTGTTGCTCTGGCAGAGCCGACTTAAAAAAATGTCGTCCGCTTCCGGATATGAAAGGAACGGTGTATAGTATGATTTCATCCACAGCGTGCATCCGCAGCAGTCCGTTTATATAGTCTGCCGTGTCCGGTGTGGCTTCCGCGAGGTAACGGATGTTTGTGCAGTCTTTTCTCCATTCGTGCAGCATTGAAATGGAATAGTCCGGTGTCACACGGTAAAAGGCTTTCTTCCTGATTTCATCAAGACCGCAACGGTCAAGGCACAAATCCTGATGTGCTTTATCATATAACTCTGAAGAAAGACATCCGTCCATCGTCAGTACGGCGAGAATCTGAACTTTACCCATAATCGTTTCCTTTCGTTAGGCAAGGGTAAAAAAGTAGCGTGCAATTCACACTACCTTCAAGCGATGGCTCTGGTAAAGCCTTTACGGAGAGTACGTGAATGCACGCTATGCGTAAGCATAGCATAAGCATCACGCAATCGTCTCCGTAGTTCCAATTTACCAGATTTTCGCTTGAAACGCCTTGCGGTCTTATCCTATATGTTGGCGGCGAAAAGCTCCTGCCAATCGCCGTTTTTCTCAAATGTTATGCAAAGATAGCCAAATTCAGTGAATTACGGGCTATGATTGCTTGAATTTATATTTAAGTCCATACTCTTCAAGTTTGCTGTATAGTGTTGTCCTGCCTATGCCGAGCAGTTCTGCGGCGACACTCCGGTTGCCGTTTGCCTGTTTCAACGCACGCAATATCCGCTCCTTATCCTCCGCGTCATTGCGCAAGGCGAAGCTGACAGTAGAGGTCGGTTTCGTCACGGCAAGTTCCAGATGCTCTTTCATGACAACACCTTCCTGCGCCTGCAATACAGCACCCATAACTTTCTGCCGAAGTTCCCGCACGTTGCCCGGCCATGCGTGTGTCAGCAACGCTTTACGTGCTTCGGAACTGAACCCGCTCACGCTACACTCCAGCTCTCTGTTTGCCATATCACGGAAGAACTCTGCCAGCGGCATAATGTCTTCTTGACAGTCACGCAACGGAGGAACGGTTATCCCGAAGTCGTGCAGGCGGTACAGAAGATCCTGCCGAAAACGCTTTTCATTCACCGATACCTCCAAATCTTCATTGGTAGCAGCGATGATGCGGACATTGAAATTCCGGTCTGCCTTGTCTCCGACCGGGCGATACCGCCTCTCCTGTATGGCACGGAGCAACATCTGTTGGGTTTCCAACGCGAGGTTTCCTACCTCGTCCAGAAACAACGTGCCGCCTTCCGCCTCATGGAAATATCCTTTCTTGGCATTGTCCGCACCTGTAAATGCACCTTTGACGTGTCCGAAGAAAGCCGACGGTGCAAGCTCTTTGGAGAGTGAACCGCAGTCCACCGCCACAAATGGCTTGCCTGCACGTTTGCTCTTGTCATGCAACAGGTGGGCAATATGCTCCTTGCCCGTGCCGTTCTCACCAAATATCATCACGCTCATATCGGTGGCGGCTACCAGCCTTATGCGGTGCATGATTTTCTGAAAGGCGGAACCTTCACGGGCGAATATAGGCATACGGCGTTGTCCTGCCTGACGTTCTTTCAGTATGGAACGGATCAGGGGGACAAGTTTATCCTCCACAAGCTGTTTGGGAATATAGTCTATCGAGCCGAGTTTCATGCTTTCCACGGCGGTATTAACTTCGGCGTAGTCGGTCATAATGATGAAGGGCTGCATCTTTCCCTCCTTTCGCATCCAGCACAAAAGGTCTATGCCACTGCCGTCAGGCAGACGCAGGTCGGCAACCACGATATCATTATCTGTTGCCTGTTGCAGATGTTTCTTCGCGGTTGAGAGGTGGTAAGCCTTCATATTGCGGTAGCCCTCCCGTGACAGCATATTGCAGACATATTCGCAATACACGATGTTGTCTTCCACCACAATTATTTTTGTCTTATTCATCTTCGTATTTTCTCCTTTCCTCTTCTGCCAACCGTATTATTTCCACTCCCTTATCCAGCACGGCAGTCACGGCATGGCTTAACGCTTCACCATCCGGGAGAGCATCGCCACGAAGCAATCCGTAAAGTACATTCAGCGGTTGGTCGGCACGGAGCACCTCCCACGAACTGCGCAGGTGGTGGATCAGGGAATCCAGCTTTTGCAGGTCTTTTTCTTTTGCTGCATCCCGTACCGCCTGCATTTCCTTTTCTGTTTCCGTCATCAACTTTTCCAGCATAACGGCTTCATTGCCGTAAGACAGCAAAGCTGAAAAATCCGGTTTCCCGTCCGGTGTTTCTTTTATGGCACACCTGTCGGAAACCTCCATCAACTCCGATATGGAGAACGGCTTGAACAGGCATCCGGCAAAGCCTTTTGCCAATAGTTCCCCTTTGTTACAACTGCCCGAAGCGGTTGCCACAACCACCGGGATTGTTGGTGAATTGCCCACGTTGGACGAACGCAACAGTTCCAGTAATTCGAAACCGTTTATACCGGGCATATTCAAGTCTGTCAGCAACAGGCTGTATTCTTTCTGGCGTATCATTTCCATCAGTTCCGCAGCATCGGTGCAAGTGTCGCAGTGTATTCCTTCTTGGGAGTACATCTCTTTCAGCATCAGAAGTAATACCTCATCATTGTCAATGGCGACAACATCATGGAATTTATTGTTATGATAAACAGGTGTATTGCTTGTATATCCAAGCTGTTCTTCAGCTTCCTGCATAGAAATTTCAACTGTGAAACGACTGCCTTTCCCTTTCTTGCTGTCCAAACGGATTGTTCCGCCAAGCATCGACACAATATTACGCATTATGGCAAGCCCAAGCCCGAAACCCTCCTTTGCGGCGGCATTTGATAGACGTTCAAACGCACCGAACGCTTGTTTCTGTTCCTCTTCTGTCATGCCTGTACCTGTATCTTCAACGACCAGTGTCAGAACTCCATTATCATATTCAGTAATCAAAGAAACACCGCCTTCTTCTGTGAACTTGACTGCGTTTGACAGCAGGTTATTCCCGATTTGTATTATTCGCTCTTTGTCGGTCAATACAATGGCATCGTGTCCAGTCTTCACGGACAAGGACAACCCTTTGTTCACTGCAACAGGAATGAACTCCGTTTCAAGTGTGTGCGTGATTGCAGAAATCCGGCAGGGTGACAGACGGGGCTGTTCCTTGCCGTTGTCCAGGCGGAAGAAGTCAAGCAAAGTGTTGAGCATATCCCGCATACGGTCGGAGGATTGCAGTATATTTCGGATATATTGCCCATTATTACCGCTATTGCATTCTTTCCGCAAAAGTTCGGTATAGCCAGTTATTGCCGTCAGTGGTGTACGCAACTCATGGGTAATAGTATGTACCGCTTTCTTTCGGGAGGTTATGAGTACCTCATTTTGTTACACGGACTGTTCCAATTGCTCGATCAAATCCGTTGTCTTGCGTTTGTATCGTTTAATGTTCTTTGCATCACGGTGTATGATGATATAGGAAATGACCAACAGCAAAAGAACAAATCCCATCAAGCCGCCTATCTGCATAAATGATTTTTTACGCATCGCTGTTATCTCGCTTTCTCTATTTTGTAAATCAGATTGTACCTTCTTTTCGATTTGGCAAATCAATCCTTGCAGTTGTCTGTTAAGTTCTGCATTACGGGCAGCAAGACTATCGGCTTGTTCTGACAATCGACGGCTCTGCGCTTTCTGTTCGTTGACCATGTTTCTATTGGATGAACGGAGCGTAGTCGTTGTTGTCGTTGGCTTCGTTCCCTCTTTTTTGCCAAAGATGCCCAAGAAACCTTTTCGTTTTGGCTTTTTGGACTGTTCCTGCACACTTTTCTGCACAATAACCGGAATTTGATTGGCTATCTTCTTGTTAATAGATTGTTGTTCATCCATTAACCGGACTATCTGGAACATCTGTCGTTCCTTATCCTCTAAAAGACTGCGCACACTATCGATGCGCTCTGCTGGATAGGTGGCCTTGAAACGGCAGAGCATACTGTCCATTGCCATACGCCGTGCATGGTAATGCTCGATATCTTTATCGTTCCATTCCAGTATTGTTTCACCCAATAGAGAAAATTTTATCATTTGAATATTGATATTGTTTATTTCTTTTCGGAGCTCGTCTATTTTTTTATTGCCAAGTTCTAATGCTTCTATCTCCTGCCATTCATAGAGGCTATTATATGCCATACATCCGATAAGAATGGAGATAAGTATATATCCCAACTGTATTGCCTTATAGAAATTTCCTGACCGCTCCATTATTTTGATGACATTGATTTTTGGAACATGAATAAAAGTTTATCTTTTTCGTTCATGCGGATATTATCAGAATAATCGCCTTTTGTTATTTGATACCCGCATGGCTTGACCATAAAAACGCCTAAGCCCTTAGTGTATGAACTTACTTCTGAGGCGTAGTCTTTACTTGTATTTAATGGAACTTTCCCTTTAATATGACACCACTCATTATTGCAACTGATGTCTTCAATCTCAGACATCATTTTTTGCAAATCTGTAATAGCTTTGGAACTTGCCGCTTGGGGTATCTGCAACTCAAAACAGAGCATCGGTTCGAGAATGTCCACACCTGACTGTTGCAAGGCCAGCCTGAAGACATAAGGGGTCAGCTGTCTGAAATCAGCAGGTGTACTTACCGGGCTATAATACTCGGCTTGAGTAAAAGTTACTTTCAGATCAGTCACTTCCCATCCATGTAAACCAGATTGGCAAGACATACGAATCCCTTCAAAAACGGCATTTTGAAAAGAATGGTTCAGATAACCATAGGAGATGTCACTTTCGATTTGCAACCCTGTCCCTAACGGCAAGGGTTCAAGCGTCAGCCCTATTGTGGCCCAGTAAGGGTTGGGTGGCACTTCGATCTGAATAATCTTATTGACCTTTTTTACAGGTCGTTCTTTGTAGATAGTCTTGATCTCATCAAAATGGACCTTTACGGAAAATCGTTCTTCCAGCAATGTCTGTATGATTTCCTTTTGTGTCAAACCATATAACGAGATTTCCAATTCATCACTATATGAGTTTATGGAAAAGGACAAAGACGGGTCTTCAATCCACAATGTATTCAGAGCGGATATCACCTTGCTTCTCTCTTCGGACCTGTCTGGCCGGACGGAGGATTTGAGAGCGGGATGCTGATGAGATAACCCTTGAATCAAACAAGGTTTAGTACCTAAATAATCTCCGATTCGAAAATCTTCCATATCTTCTACAATCGCGATATCATTGGCCCCCACTTCATCAACATTTATCTCTCTGCCCTGATAAATAGTCTTTAGATTTTTAATCTTGATGAATTTTTCCGAATCGTTGATTCTTACAATGTCTCGAAGTCTCAGACTTCCGTCAATTATTTTTAGAAAACTTCTTTTATGTCCTTTGGGGTCATGCTCTATCTTATAGAGATAAGCTGAAAGTCTGTTTGAGACTGATTCTGGAGGAAGTATAAAAGAAGAGATGGCGTCCAACAACTCATTGATACCGATATTGAACATTGCTGATCCATGTAGTACCGGATAGACTTTGGCTTTTGCCACAAGATCGATTATCGTATTCCAATAATCAGCCGGTGAAATTTCGCTATCCGCCAAATATCGTTCTAATATATTGTCGTCATGGTTGCATACAAATTCTTTGTATTCTTCCTTTATATATGTTTGGGAGCAAATCGGATAAACCAATCCATCGACAACAGTTTGCATAAACAGGACATCTTGAGACAGATTTGTTTTTATATCCAGATACAAACGCTCTAAATTCACACCGTCACGGTCAATTTTATTGATAAATATAATTGTCGGGATTTGCAGTTTTTGTAAAGTATTGAACAGCAACTTTGTTTGCGCTTGTATGCCTTCCTTTGCGGATAAGATGAGGACTGCTCCATCAAGCATTTTGAATGTCCGCTCCACTTCCGCAATAAAATCCATGTGTCCCGGAGTGTCAATGATATTGCATTTCACTCCATTCAAGATAATAGATGTCGTAGAAGCCCGAACAGTAATTCCTCTACGTTTCTCTATATCCATAGAGTCTGTTATGGTGTCACCATTATCCACACGGCCGCACTTTTCCGTTGCTCCACTGGCAAACAGCAGATTCTCGGTTACGGAAGTTTTTCCTGCATCAATGTGAGCAAGAATTCCTAAATTTATAATATTCATTTGGATTAAGCAATAATATACTACAATAGATGCATTGTCGAAACGCACCTTTTAATACCTCCTCGTAGCATGTGAGAACTACAGGATTACTAACTCGTATTAATATGTATATTATTACTGCCGCATAACGATTACAAAATTACACAAAAAAATATATCTCCTTAATTCCGCAACACTTTGATTTAAATTAATTTATAAGTTCCTGAGCAACAAAAAGTTGCCCAGGATTTTGCCGTGTCAGATTTTTCACTTATCTTAGTGTTGCAATTAGAAAACAAGCGAAAATCGTAACAAGGCATGGCAAAGGTACAAATAAAATCTGAGAAACTCACACCTTTTGGAGGAATTTTTTCAATCATGGAGAAATTTGACTCCATGCTTTCACCCGTTATCGACTCAACACTGGGTCAGAGATGCCGCAGTATCATCGGATATCAGTTCAGCGAGATAGTCCGTTCGCTGATGAGCGTTTATTTCTGTGGCGGCTCATGCGTGGAAGACGTAACGTCACAACTGATGCGCCATCTCTCGTATCATCCTACCCTTCGTACATGCAGCTCTGATACCATCCTCAGAGCCATCAAGGAACTGACACAGGAAAACATCTCCTATACTTCCGACCAAGGCAAGACCTATGATTTCAATACTGCAGACAAACTCAACACATTGCTTATAAACGCTTTGGTTTCTACAGGCGAGTTGAAGGAAATTGAGGAATACGATGTTGACTTTGACCATCAGTTTCTTGAAACGGAGAAGTATGATGCAAAACCGACCTACAAAAAGTTCCTCGGCTACAGGCCTGGCGTATATGTTATCGGTGACAAGATAGTCTATATCGAGAACAGCGATGGCAACACGAATGTGCGTTTTCATCAGGCAGACACCCATAAGAGATTCTTCGCTCTTCTGGAATCCCAGAACATCCGTGTAAATCGCTTCAGGGCAGACTGCGGTTCCTGCTCGAAGGAAATCGTCAGTGAGATAGAGAAGCATTGCAAACATTTCTACATCCGTGCCAACCGATGCAGTTCGCTCTACAATGACATCTTTGCTCTGAGAGGATGGAAGA
This sequence comes from Bacteroidales bacterium, assembly GCA_023229135.1. GTDB lineage: Bacteria > Bacteroidota > Bacteroidia > Bacteroidales > F082 > UBA5536. The sequence goes on along the minus strand of JALNZT010000001.1, from coordinate 114,229 downwards.
CGGAGGAGATTAACGGCATCCAGTTCGAACTCAATTCCATTCTCGTTGAGAAATGGGAAGGCAAGTGCTATCGTCTTGTCATCCAGAGACAAAGACGCAACAGTGGCGACCTTGACCTATGGGAAGGCGAATACACTTACCGTTGTATTCTGACCAACGATTACAAGTCATCGACAAGGGACATTGTTGAATTCTACAATCTGCGTGGCGGCAAGGAACGTATCTTTGACGACATGAACAACGGATTCGGTTGGAGCAGGCTCCCCAAGTCATTCATGGCGGAGAATACTGTCTTTCTTCTGCTTACTGCATTGATACACAATTTCTACAAGACCATCATGAGCAGGCTTGACACCAAGGCTTTTGGGCTCAAGAAAACGAGTCGCATAAAGGCTTTTGTCTTCAGATTCATCTCCGTACCTGCCAAGTGGATCATGACTGCAAGGCAATACGTGCTGAATATCTACACAGAGAACCGCGCTTATGCAAAACCCTTCAAAACAGAATTCGGATAAGAATCCTTTCTTTCCGGTTAGAATCTGCGTATTTCCTCAAGTCGCATCGTGGGGTAAGGGGATGTTGGCTACATATTGATGTTGTGCTGTTGCTTTTTACTGAAAGCTACTACTAACGACTCATAAATCTACCCTTAATCGTGTATTGGATGATAGTTGCGGATTTTAGGTATCTAACAAAAGTGGGAGGATTTTTTAACTTTTTACCATAGACATTTTATTAGGGAAGCGTAGGTTCAACTGGTAAGTACAAATAAGTAGAAATGTTTGAACAACAACGTTTTAGGAAGTTGAAAAAAATCAAGTTTCTCTCTCGGTATAACGTTTATTTTGGCCAATATCTTCTTTAGTTTGGCATTTGAGTATTTCCCATTCGTGTTCTATTTAGCTCCTTATTATGAGTATGTAGCAAGTTGCTTATCAAATTCAGCCTCTTTGAGGGTCAAATATGGTTTTGCAAATGGTGACTGACAAGACATAAACAAGGTCAGCAGGATTTTTTACATAAATGGACATGAATGTATATAACCTAAAATAAGAATAAATTTTAATAAGGGCTGCCCAAAAAGAAAAAAAATGCAGTTGCCATCCTACAGATACTTGCAGAAAGGATAAAATTTACTTTTAGACCTTTTGGGATAGCCCTTATTAATACTTCAGATAAAATTCCTAAGGTTATATTTTCAATCCTTTGGACCGGGTTTCCTCCTTGGCATACAGCCCCGGATGCCCAGTTATGGTGTGATTGGCGATAATACTTTCCGATGGATTGCGTATTTGCGGTGATGTATCTTCGGGATATTGCCTGATACCGTTTCGCACACCTTTCGCTTCCGGTTTGACCTGTTGCCCTTCATGCTCCTTTTCGGTGATTTCGGGTGTAGGCGGCGCAAGTTCCAGCTGTATCTTGCGGTCAAGGGCGGCAAGTTCGGACTTCAACTGTTTCAGTTCTTCCTCCTTCTTCCACACCTTGCCTGCTATCTCCTGCAACTGCGGTATCTCACGTTCCAAGACCTCATTCTTCGCTTTATACTGGTCGATGATGGAGGGGATTCTCTCAATCGCGTTGAGGAAGTTGCGGGCGGCGGCCAACGGGTCAGCCAGCGCCAGATGCCCGTTGTTGTAGGTGTACTTGTAGTTCCCCTCGACCACGAAGCGGTTGTCGGTAAACTCCAATCCCTCTTTGAGTATCCTTTCGCTGACCACCTTTATCGGGAAACCGTAAAACTCTCCAACCTGCGTGTACAACCCTCCGGTCGTGGCATTCTTGGCTATCTCCTGCAAACGCTTTCCGATGACTTTCTCATCGGCGGAATCCACTCCGTCCACCTTTATTATATTAAGGTGATTGCCCTCCTTGTCGGTCTGCACCACAGAGAGGAAGCGGTTCCAGTCCTCCGTCATGGCATCTATGAAAGCTGTGTTGTTGCCCAGCTCGCGGGTCTTCGATTCCAGCTTGAACTCCGAATCACGCTTGCCCTTGTTGAACGACTTGCGTTCCCCTTCGAGCGAGGCGATACGTTTTTCCAGTTTCGCCTTGTCCAGCAGGTCGGTGTTGCCGGATAGCAACGCCATATATTCCGAGAAGTTCATGCCCGATTTCTCGTCCATTGCCCCCTCGTCGATGGTACGCGCTTCCATAGCACCGCTTTTAAGCTGGCTGATGAAAGTCTGCTTGCAGTGCAGGAGGTTGAACTTGTAACTGTCCAGTGATTTTTCCACCGCGTAGATTATTACGTCCACGTTGTTCCCGGCGAAATGCTTGGCTATCTCGTTGCCTGCTCTAACTCCCCGTCCGTCACGCTGTTGCAGGTCGGACGGTCGCCACGGCGTATCAAGATGATGAATTGCCACACACCGTTTCTGTGCGTTCACACCCGTTCCGAGCATGGAGGTGGAGCCGAACAGCACACGCACCGTCCCGGCGTTCATGGCATCTATCACCGCCTTCCGAGCCTTGTCGGTCTTGCACTCCTGAATGAAGCGCACCTCGCTTGGCGGTATGCCGTAGTCCTCCGTCAGTTTGCGCTTGATTTCCGAATAGACGTTCCACCCATCGCCCGGCTGGTAAGTCCCCAAGTCAGAGAAAACGAACTGCGTGCCTTTCTGCGCGTCGTATTTTTGATAATACTCCGCGATTATTTTGGCACAGTGGCTCGCCTTGTTGTCGGGGTGGTCTTCGTAATGCGGGTCTATCATGCGCATGTCGAGTGCCATCTTCCGGGCATAGTCCGTGGCGATAAGCATCTTCGCCTTTTCCTCCGTTTCCGAAAGCGGCAGTCTGCCCAACAGGGTGGCGTCGCCCGTCTTGGCGAATTGCATCAGCTTCTGTATGAAGTCCTCCTGCTCCGGCGTGGGCGGTATGTGGTGCAGTATCTCGTTTTTGTTGGGACGGTCCACGCCCACATCCTCCGCCGTGCGGTAGTCCGTGATTTCATTATAGAAGGCGGCAAGCTCCGGCACTTTGATGAAGTAGCGGAAACGCTCCTTCTGCACCACGTTGTTCGTCACGTTGAACTCAAAATCCGTTGTCTTCTTGGCAAATATCGCCGACCACGCATCAAAACATCGAATGTCCTGCCGTTCCAGCTCCTTCGGGCGCAGGTACTTGAACAGCAGGTACAGCTCAGTCAGCGAGTTGCTGATAGTCGTGCCGGAGAGGAAGGTCGCCCCCAAGTCCTTGCCCGTGCGCTCCTGTATGGTGCGGATAGCAAAGAGCATGTTCAGTGCCTTCTGGCTTCCCTCGCTGTTCCCCAATCCCGCCACACGGTCGTGGCGCGTGTTGAAAGTCAGATTCTTGAACTGGTGCGATTCATCAATGAAAATGTGGTCGATGCCCATCTGCTTGAAGTCCACCACGTCGTCCGTGCGTGACTTTATGGCGTGTTCCACCTTCTCCAATTTCGCTTCAAGGTTGTGCTTGCGCTTCTCCAGACCTTTCAGCATCGCCCGCGATACGTTCTTTCCCTGCTGGCGCAGCACTTCGAGGTTTTCCTCCACCGTGTCAAGCTCCGCTTGCAGGATGCGCTGCTGCAACTCCGGCGACTGCGGTATCTTGCCGAACTGGTCGTGCGACATAATGACACAATCGTAGTCGTTGTTCTTGATGTTGTTGAAGAAACGCACGCGGTTGGCGGTCGAAAAGTCTTTCTCCGAAGCGTACAGAATCCTCGCGTTGGGATATGCCGCTTGATAGGTGGCGGCAATCTCCGCAACATTGGCTTTCAGCCCGATAATCATCGGCTTGTGCGCCAAGTTCAGACGCTTCATTTCATGCGCGGCGATGCACATTATCAGCGTCTTGCCGGTTCCAACCTCGTGGTCACAAATTCCGCCGCCGTTCTGTTTCAGCATCCAGACGCAATCCATCTGCGAGGGATAGACGCTCCTGATGCCCCGGCTTGCCAGCCCTTTCAGATTGAGGTCGGGAAAAGTCTGATGCGAGCCGTCATACTTCGGGCGCACGAAACAGTTGAACTTGCGGTTATACATCGTCGTCAGCCGCTCCTTGAACTGTGGCGACTGCTCTTCGAGCCATTCGGAGAAGCCGTTTCGTATCTCGTCAATCTTGGCGTTGGCGAGCTGTATTCCCTCGCTGTCGCGCACCTTGATGTCGTTGCCATGCTCGTCCCTGCCGATGGACTTCATCATGTCGGGACAGGTGTTGTGCAGGGCGTGTTTCAGAAGGTGCATGCCGTCATAGTTACGGTAATACCCCTTCACCAGAAACTCGTCCGTGATTTTCATGGTGCGGTAGCCGCACGCCACCGAAAACTCGTCCATGCTTGCAGAGTAGGCGATTTTCACCTCCGTGTCGAACAGCCGGCTCATGTAGGCGGCATAGACACCCGTCGGAATCCAGCGTTCCCCGAAATTGAAATCAAGGTCTTCAAAAGCGATGCGCGGCGGTTCGGCATCTTTCAGAGCCTCCAACGCCTGCTTCACCTCCGGCATACGTTCACTTTCGGGGTTTTCGCCCATCCAAGCCTCTATGCGTTCCGCTTTCTCTATCACGTTTCCGGCAATAAAGCGGTCCTTAATCTCGTAACCGGTTACGAGCGGATTGTAATAGATGCGCCCTTGCAGGGCTGTGAGCAAATCCTCCGCCGTACTGTCGGTTATCTCCCGCATATAGTCGAGATCGACAGTGCCGAACTTGTTGAGCGACGCGGACAGTGCTTCTTCGGGTGAGCCGACGTTGGCATGGCTCTCCACGGAGAAGGAAACGGGACGCTCGAAGATGTCCGCCTTGACAAACTTCCCGTTCTCCGCCCGTTCCAGCGAAAGGATGTCACGCCCGCCCGCGTCCATCATCACTAACTTCACGTTCTGCTTGGCGTTGAGGTTGCCGTAGCGCATGACAAACTCATCGTAACAGGTATTCAGATGCTCTCGCCACGGGACATTTGCTTCATGCAGGTTCGATTCATAGCGGTACAGCCGCTCGTAGGCGTCACGGAGTAAAACATACTGTAACGCCTTCTCCTTCTGGTAGCCTTTCAGGTCGAGCGGCTGGAATGTCGCCCCGTATGGCGTGATGTCCTTCAGGTAGCCGATGTTATGACGCCCCCTGTCAGCCACCAGCGACCCTTCGCGCAGGTGCATCTCCGGCGTGCGGTGGTAGGCACGCGGCGAAAGGTCCACGACTTCTTCCTTCGGCTTCTCCGCTTCGATGTCGGGGAAAAGGGAGGTCGCCACCGCTTCCGGTGGGGTATCTGTAACGGCAGGTGCGGTGACTGCTTCCGGCTGTGTTTCCTCCTGCCGTGGTTGCTCACGGGGAGTGTCCGGCACGGCTTTCACTTCCATCTTTTCCGCCGCCGCTTGTTTCTCGTTATGCTGCCTTGCCAGTTCCCGAAGTTCCTTCCTGCGTTCCGGCGTCAAATCCATCATCATCTCGTAGAAGCCGTTGATGGGAGGATTGGTATCCCAGTCCAACGTGGCATAGATGTCGTCCGGGTCGGCAGGCTTGGCGGTGTTCTCCGTTTTAGCCTCCTTGTTCTCTGTTACAGTCTTAGGGGTGGTAGCCGTCGGCACAGCCGTAACATTTTGTGTGACATGCACCTGTGGCTTGGGTAGAACGCGCCTTGCCGAGCTTTCCTTTTTCGCCTCCTTTTTCTTTTTGGCGGTTTTCGGTTGTTGGCTGACTTCTTCCGTCATCCCCCAGAGATCGAGCAAGGATAGCTGCACACCGTCAGAATATTTCGGACGTGGCTCTATCTCCGGCTTTTCCTCTGTGGGTTGCGGTTTCTCCGTCGGAGTTTCCACCGCCTGCATCGAAGATGTTGTTTCCATCTTTATGGCAGTACGCTCCACCTCCTTTTGAACGGTAACTTTTTCTTCCGTTCCCGACTGCCGGATTGAACCCGAATACAGACGCATGGCGAGCCTGTAATGGAAATCCTCGTCGAGCATACGGTGCAAATCCCCGGCGATGCCTGCTGCCTTGCCCTCGTGCAGATAGACCATAGCGGGCTTCCCGTATGGGTCGGTGTCAAGTTTCGCCGTCGTATGCACGATGCGTTCCGGGTGGTGGATGAAATAGGCGTTGTCGGTCAGGTCGGTTTTCGTGTCCGTCTGTATCACGGTCATCAGCCGCTCGTCCTGCGACATTTCCTTCTTGCTGAGGTTCTTTTGCAGGACAATCAGGTCACTGCCCACCTCCGTGCCCGCGTTGTCCGTGAACAGGTTGTTGGGCAGGCGTATCGCGGATACCAGATTGGCCTGACTGAACAGCTCGTTACGCACGGAGGTCTTGGTGCTATTCAATACCCCTTGCGAGGTGATGAACGCCACGATACCGCCGTCACGCACGGCATCCAGTCCTTTGAGAAAGAAATAGTTGTGGATGGTTTTCTGGGCGGAGCGTCTGCCGAAAGAGTCGCTCCGCTGAAACTCCGCGTCGAACACGGCAATGTCACCGAACGGAATGTTGGACACCGCCAAGTCGAAATAATTGTTGAACGGTCTTTCGATTTTCTCAAAACCGCAGGTGCGCATTTTCTGGTCGGGATAGAGATGCCTCAAGATTGTACCCGTGAGCAGATCCTTCTCGAAAGCCATCACATCCGCATTGGGGCTGTGCCGCAGCATGGAATCCACGAACACGCCGACACCTGCCGACGGTTCGAGCATACGGGCGGGGCGGACGCTGTAATCTGCCAGCACGTCCGCGATGGTGTCGGTTATCTCTTTGGGGGTGTAGAAAGCGGTCAGCACGGACGCTTTCAGCGAATCCACAAACCGCTTGTACTCTGTTTCGTCCTTGCTGTTCTCACGGATAAGCCTGTGCAGCTCCACCGTCGGGGCGAACAGTTCGAGGTCGGATTTCGCCCACCGGACGGCATCCGTCAGTTCCTTTGCAGGGTTGAGGATACATTTCAGACCGCCGAAACCGCAGTACCTTTGAAGTATGGCACGCTCTTCGGTTGTCGCTGTCCTATTTTCCCTGTCAAGGATGAATGCCGTCCGTATCGCCTCGATGTTGTCCCGCAGTTTCTGTTTGCGGTTAAACGCCATATTCGTCTAAGTAAAGGACGGTTGCTCCCGTCAGCTCCGTGTAGAGCAGGTCGTAATCGGAAGACAGGGCGAAATTGTCATCCGAGAGGTCATAGACGGAGAACACGTTGCCGACAAGCGGCAGCAGTTTCAGGACAAAGGCTTCACGCTTCTCTTCCGGCACTTCATCGGCAAACTCGTTTTCCACGACTTCGCGGAGGATGGCGTAACGGGAATAATGCAGCCCGCGCAGCAGCGTGTCCATCGCCAGTTCCTGCGCACCATCGGCGGGATAGCCTTCAAGCCGTGCCCTCTCATACGTTTCGGCGGCACGGTCGGCCCGTTCCCGTATGAAAGCGGTGTCGTCAGCCTGTTCAAACTTGTTCGTGCGGAGATAGTCCAGCAGGTACAGACCGTAATAGGAAAAGTCGGTCTGACCCTCGTTTTTCTTCTTGTTGTTCATTACTTTGGATTTAGCGGATTGATAATTAACGGGATAATCGGTTGGAAAAAGGAAGAAAAAGGCACTCGGTATCCCTCCGAGTGCCACCACTAAATCCAAAGTATGAGTGTAATCCGGTATCGAAGAACAATTCATTACTCTGAACAAGTGGCAAAGTTAATACTATTTCTTCCGTCCTGAAAATTTCTTGTCCTTTTTAGCCTCCGGGAACACAAAAGTCGTGTTATATTCCCCGTCAAAGGCGACAACAGCATCGAAACTCTTGCCCTGTTTGCTCTTGAACCCTTTGAGCAGCTTGGTATGCCCTTCGGTGAGCAGGTCTTTGATTTCATCGTCGGACAGGGTGCGTCCCGCTTTCAGCCGGAACACGGGCAGTCCGCACTCCGTGTTGTCGCAGCGTACCACCTTGCCGTAGAACCGCATCCTGCCCGTGCCACACTTGGGACACGCGCAGCCGGAGTCACGGCTGCCGAAGAGCTTGTCGCACGAGATCAGTTCGGAGGTTATCTCACGTGTGTACGCCTCTATCTCCTTGCGGAAGGTGTCGTCGGACAGTTCCCCGCGCTCGATACGCGCCAGCTCCTTTTCCCATTCGCCCGTCATGGCAACATCGGCGATGCGCATCGTCTTGACGACGGAATTGAGGGCAAGTCCTTTTTCGGTGGGAACAAGCGACTTCTTGCAGCGTTCCATGTAACCGCGCTTGAAAAGCGTTTCGATGATGGAGGCGCGTGTGGCGGGAGTACCGATGCCACAGTCCTTCATCGCCTGCCGCAGTGCGTCGTCCTCAATTTCCTTGCCCGCCGTTTCCATTGCCGAGAGCAGGGTGGCTTCGGTATGCAGCGGCTTGGGTTTGGTCTTTCCTTCGGTAATGGACGAGCCTTTCGGTGTCAGCGTGTCGCCTTCCTGCCAGCCGGGGATGGTAATTTCCTCTTTTTCCTCGCCATAGACGGCACGCCATCCGGTTTGCTTCACGACGCTGCCTTTTACGGTAAACTCCACTCCGGCACATTCCGCCGTGACAGTGGTCACATCCTTGACGCATTTCTCAGAGAATGCCTCGACCATGCGCCCGGCAATCATCTGATAGATGGTATTGTCCTCTTTGGAGAGGAAGAGCGGTTTCTCACCCGTGACGAGCAGGGCATGGTGGTCTGTCACCTTGCCGTCGTCCACGCTGCGGCGTGTCGGGGCGGCTTTTGCCCGCACCTTGTCTTTCCATTCGGGCTGTGTGCCGATGAAAGCGAGCAGTTTGGGAATTTCGGCAAACACGTCTTCGGGGATGTAGCGGCTTCCCGTTCTCGGATAGGTTATCAACTTCTTTTCGTAGAGTTTCTGCGCGATTTCAAGCGTCTGTTCCGCCGTGAAGCCGTGCTTGGCGTTGGCTTCTTTCTGGAGCGTGGTCAGGTCGTAGAGCAAGGGAGTTTCCTCCGTCTTCTCCTTGCGCTCGGCTTTCGTGACAGTGGCGCAACCTGCCGCCTTTACCTTATTATATAGTTCCATCGCCGGTTCTTTCTCTTTCCATTTCTCGGAGGATGAGAATTTCACGACTTCGCCGTCGCAACCGTCCGTTGCGATATGGAGCTGCCAGAATGCTTCGGACGTAAAGCGGCGGTTCTCCCAGTAGCGTTCACATACCATAGCCAACGTTGGTGTCTGCACCCGCCCCACGGAATACGTGCCGTGTCCGGCGGCGATGGATAACGCCTGTGTGCCGTTGATGCCCACGAGCCAGTCGGATTCGCTCCGCGCTTTGGCGGCGAGGTAGAGGTTGTCGTATTTGCTGCCGTCTTCGAGTTTCCGCAGTCCCTCGCGGATAGCTTTGTCGGTGAGAGAGCTGATCCACAGGCGCACGAAAGGAGTGGTGCAACCCGTATAGTGGTAGAGGTAGCGGAAGATAAGCTCTCCCTCGCGTCCGGCATCGGTCGCCACGATGATATGTTCGCTTGTGTCGAACAGTCTTTTGATGACTTTTATCTGCGACACCACGCCGCTGTCGGGCTTGTAACCTTTCTCCGTCCTGACCTGACGGGGGACGAGCGTGAATGTGTCGGGAATAATCGGGAGGTTGTCACGGACAAATCCGCGCACGCCGTAGCCGTCGGGCATGGCAAGCTGAACGAGGTGTCCGAATGCCCATGTCACGGCATAACCGCCTCCCTCGAAATATCCTTCCTCTCTCTTTGTCGCGCCCACGATGCGGGCGATTTCACGTGCCACGGAGGGCTTTTCTGCAATGATTGTCTTCATGTCTTCTTCTTTTTTGTTGATACTTTGGATTTTATTTTGGATTCAGTGGCGGACACGGGATTACATTTTCATGCCCTTGCCCGTTTTCTTCTGCGGCTTCTCCTGCTGCTGTTGCTGGCGGGCGTCCTTCGGGTTGGTCTGACCTTTCTGCAACGGCTCTCTCAGATTCTTTGTAGCCTCGTTGGTCTTGCCATCGTTGTTCACCGCCACCTGCGTGCGGCTCTCGTTGGACGGAGCAACCTGCTGTGCATTGTCAGGGTTCGTGTCGTAGCGGTACGGGCGTCCCTTCTCCGGGTTGAACTTGATATACATCGTGGCATGGAAGCCCTGCTTGTCGGTCACGTTCTCCAGCTTCACGGCTTTACCCGCCACATAGTCGGCTTTCTGCTGGTCGGTGAAGCTCACGCCGCTCCATTTGCTGATGGGGCGGATGCTGCCGTCCTCGTTCGTCCACGTGTTGCGGCGTTGCTCCTTCTTGGTCTGTGCGGCATTTTCCCCGCCCTGCGCCTGACTTTTCGATGTGTCGCCTTTGGTTTCCTGTGTCTGTGCGGTACGGGGCGACTTGCCGGTTCCCGGCACGAACTCCACGCCGCGCTGCTCCACGTTCACTTGCAGGGTGGTGACGAACTTTCTGCCGTCGTTGCGCTCGATGAGCTTGTCGCGTACGGGCAGTCCGGCGCGGAGCATGTCCCGCTCCTGCGTGGTGATTTCCGTCTTGCCGATGCGCTCCGGGATGCGCACCCTGCTTGCCGGAATGTCCGTGATTTCATTCGTCTTGCGGTCGATGCTGATGTAGGAGGGGATGATCTCGCCCGTTTCCCTGTCCACAATGTCCACGACCCTACCGAGATTGCCCGTTTCGCGGAGGTTCTTCCGGTCATTGTCGGAGAATTTGTGTTCCTTGTACTCATCCAGCTTCTGCTCCTTGCGGATGAAGTGCGGCACGAGGCTGATGTTTCCCTCACCGTCCTTCTTGAAGGAGAGGCGGGCGTCCAGCTCGAATGATTCGCCGCCGAAGGTCGGTTTGACCTTTACCAAGTCGGACTTGCCATAGTTGAGCATCTTCGTAAGGTCGCCGGACTTTTCAAGGTTGTCCCGCTTTACGCCCCATCTGTCCTCCAGCTCCTGCCAGTTGATTTTACTCTCGTCGATGGGCTGGTAGCCACGTTTGCCCTGCATCTGTTCGGATTTGTCCTGTTGCTGTTCTTTCCGTTGTTCCATGTTCTCCTGTTTTTGAGGTTCTTGTTTCTCTGTCTGTTGTGCTGCCATCTCTTCCTGCACCTTCTTCTCATAGTCGGAGGTGTCCACCTTGTGAGGGGCGAGCAGCTCCTTGTTCGCTTCGGGGTCTTTCAGCAGTTGCTTCATCACCTCTAAGAGATTTTCAGCTTGGTCTGCCGCAATGCGGTAGAAACCGAAGCGGCTGGGTTCCTTGCACTGCCGGAAGAAGTTCTTGAAGAAGTTGTCCAGCACGTCGCCATGTCGGTCGAATTGCAGGAAACTCTGCGCGTTCTCCGCTTTTGCGGGGGTGCGCTTGGGTGTGCCGTCCGCGTTCAGCCCGGCTACCACGCTGATCTCGCCTGTCTTCTCGTCACGGACTACCAGCACGTCCTTTTCGTCTTTTTTCTTTGCCATCTGAAAAATGTTTTAATGGGTTATTTATGAAAGAAATTATGGATACGAGCCTTGTAGAAGGCTATATCTTCCTTTTTGAAGTCCTTGATATGGTTGGAAAGGAATGTCAGCACGTCCTCCTCGCTGTAATAGGTCTTCTTGCCCAGCGTCTTGTAGGGCAATGCGCCTACGCTGCGGTAGCGTTGGAGGGTGCGTTTGCTTATCTGGAGCAACATGCACAAATCCTGATTGTCGAAAAGGCGGATGCTTTCCGTGATAGTGGGCTGTTTCCCCTCAGCCTTCATCGCCAGCAGCAGTTCGTCCTGACGGTCGAGCCGTTCCATCAGCTTCTGCATCCAGCCCTCGAAGTTGTTTCGTGTGAGCAGTTCCATGACCTATGTCCTCCTTCCTTTTGGTTTGCCGCCCGTGCGCAGCGTGTGGTTGTGGAACAGGGTGTCTATTGTCCCTTCCTCGTTCCTTACTGTGTTGTCCTCCAATAGCCGCAGTATCTCGGAAAGGCGGTAGCGGCAGCTTCCGCGTACCACCACATACTCGATACGGTGGTCGGTGCGCATACGCTGCATGGTGCGCTTGCTCACGTTGAGCATCTTCGCCGCCTGTGCCGTGTCAAGCAGCTTGTCTTCGGTTTCCCGCTTCCGTTTCTTCTCGTCCCTTGCCTCGCGGATGTACCCTGCGATGTTCGCAATCTGCGCCATCATCTCCTTGTAGGCGGAACTTTCCATTGTTATCACTTTCATGTTCAGTCCTTTCTTTTTGTTTCTGCGACAAAATTCGGCAATAAACAAAAGGGGCTTTAACAACTCACTACGTGACTCACGTAAGATTTTTGCGGAAGATGGCTCCGTAACCCGGTCAAACGGCGCAACAGGCAGCCTTTCAGCGGAAAACGATACGTCTTGTATGCCGTTTCGTTACCTTTGCGGCAAACTCTAAATGACATGAATATGGAAATAGTATCTATCGAGAAAAAGACTTTCGAGATGATGGTGGCGGCATTCGGCGCACTCTCGGAGAAGGTCGCCGCCCTGAGGCGCAAAAGCGACACGGGGCGCATGGAAAGATGGCTCACGGGCGAGGAGGTCTGCGGGCAGTTGAGAATAAGCCCGCGCACGTTGCAGACGCTGCGTGACAGGCGGCTTATCGGCTACTCGCAGATAAACCGCAGGTTCTATTACAAGCCAGAGGAGGTGAAGCGGCTGATACCGCTTGTCGGCACGCTCTATCCGCACGGCAGATGATTTGATTTATTCACCCACTGAATCCGAAGTTATGATGAACGAGAACAACGATGTTTTTACGATGGAAGACGAGCCGATAGCCTCTGTGGTGCAGGATATGCGCAAAGGCTCGAAATGGCTGTCCGCATTTCTGGAAAGCTACCGTCCTCCGCTGGACGGGGAACGTTACCTGACGGACGGCGAGGTGTCGGAACTGCTCCGTGTGAGCCGGCGCACCTTGCAGGAATACCGCAACAACCGCGTGTTGCCCTTCATACTTTTGGGAGGGAAGGTGCTTTACCCGGAAACGGGGCTGCGCGGGGTACTGGAAGCGAACTACCGCAAGCCGCTGGAGTGAGGCGGTTTCATGAAAAAGTAAACGGGTGACACCTTTTGTGGTGCTACCCGTTTACTTGTCTTATGGGGTATGTGCAATCAGCAATACCCGGCTTTTCCGTTCTGTATGAACATCACGTATGTCTGCCGTTTCTCTTGTGAGAGTGCCTTTCCCACCAGCCATGTGCGGAACAGGTGGGTGTTGTAGGTATTCACCCTGAAAGCGACCGGGATGATGATTTCAAGGGCGTACACGTCCGCGTGCAGCCCGTTTTCAAGCTGCATGTAGCGGCACACCTCGTAGTCGTTCAGCACGTCCGACTTGCGGACGGCTCTGATGGCGGCGTTCACTGCCGGGACGGTCGTATGGAACAATCCGGCTATTTCGGTGGCGGTCATCCACACGTCGTTACCGGTTACGCTGACTGCCTTGTCCTCGATGATGATTGTGTCACGTTTCATGGCTTTTCTTTTTAGATGGTGCAACCTGCAAATTCCTCGACGCCGTTCAATCTTGCGGCAAGGTTCTCCATGTCCTGATTGAGCTTCTCTTTGGTTATCTTTGCGTAAATCTGCGTCGTCTTTATGCTCTTGTGTCCGAGCATGGAGCTGACCGTTTCGATGGGAACACCGTTGGAGAGGAATATCGTCGTGGCTGCCGTGTGGCGGCTCTGATGCCACGTGATATGCTTGGTGATGCCGCAACGCTTGGCGACGGCACGGATACCGGCAAGGCACGTGTTATAATGCGGAACGGGAAATATCCTGCCGTCCCCGCACAGTCCCCGGTATTTGCCGATTATGCGGTTGGCGATGTCGAGCAGGCGGATGTTGGACACCACGCCCGTTTTCTGGCGGTTGATGTTTATCCACTCGTGTTCGTCGAAGTAGGTGCGGATATTCTCTTCCGTAAGGTTGCGCATATCCGCGAACGACAGCCCCGTGAAGGCGCAGAACAGGTAGAGGTCGCGGTACAATTCCTGTTTGGCGTTTTTCAGTTTCCCCTCCATCAGCAGGCGGATCTCATCTTTGGTCAGGAAACTGCGTGTTGTTTCCTCCTTCTTGATTTCATACTCGCGGAACGGGTCGCGCGTCAGCCACTCGTTGTTGATGGCGATGAATACCATCGTCCGTAACGGGCAGACGTACAGCCACACGGTATTGGTGCAGCAGTGCTTGTCCGTGCGCAGGAACATCTCGAAGTCGGAGATGAAAGCCGGGGTAAGCTCTTTTAGGGCGATGTCCTTCACATGGTAGCGGATGTCGAGGAACTCTTGCATGTGCTTGTAAACGGTGCGGTACTTCAGCAGCGTGCCTTTGGCTTTCATGCCTGCCTCCACCTGCTTCTCGTAGTCCTCGTTGTGCTGGCGGAACACCTGCATCAGCGTGTGGTAGCGGTGTTCCAGTCCGAGAAAGGCGTTCTTCACCTTCTCCGCCGTGACGAAGTTGTCACGCTCCATGATTTCCTGATAATGCCTGTTGATGCGTACCCGCATCTTGTCAAGCATACGGTTCGTTTCGAGTGCCGCCGTGCTTCTGCCCGTGACACGTCCACCTTTGGTGTCCCACAGTTTCGGATCGACAGTCAGTTTGCAGCTGAACTGTGTCTGGCTGCCGTCCACCGTGATGCGTCCCATGACGGGAACTGTCCCGTCCTTTTTCACTACCTGACGCTTGAGGTAGTAGATTACTGAAAATGTACTCTTCATTGTCCTTAATTTTTGGGTTTCAAAATTAGTTGGTGAAGAGTCCGGTGTTGGTACGCAAAACGGGGAGGAACGGCGCAATCTTTTTCCGTAACCTGATTTTTCGCATGAGTTATGGATAACTCACTATTCCTTAGAGCCTTGTTTCGCTATTCGTACCCGTTTGTCGCATTTTCGGGCATGGTTACGAACAAGTAACGTAGCGGCGTCAGGATTTGGCTTCGGCAGGGATTGTAATGGCTTCACGGATTATCGCCACTTCAACCAAAACCCTTGTAACTCAATTCTATCACTATATCTTTCCGCATTTCACTTTTTTGTAGTAACTTTGCACTACCAAACCAACCAGATAACGGTTTTTCCGAAATTATTTCAAATTAAAAACAAGGAACACCAAAGTGATTGGTTACAATCCATGGAAATACTGCAACTGACTGAAAATTCCGATAATGATGTTAGCGGAAATATTATCTTTTTCCACGTACCCGCTGGACAAGAAAAAGAATGGGTGAATAAATTTAAAACTTATGATTTCGTTGAATGGGCAGAATTGAATCATTATGTTGATATAAATCCTTGGCCTTAAGGATGAACTAAAAACCGGCTATATATGCCATGATATGCGCAGCTCCATACCAAAAATAAGTCCTGTTATTGCAGTGACTTTCGTAGGCTGAATAAGAATTACAGACCTTTCGCCAGGAAAACAAAAGTTGACCCCTAATTGTAAAAGTAAACACATATTACTGTTTATCAGATTTTTACAGCTTATGATTTTTCAAGTAGGGTTAAAACCCGAACTTCCCATATTCCACCATCAACTTATCTACTTCAAATTCAACGTAATTGCCATGCCGCTATACTCACCAACAAAAGGAACAAGCGTATAATTTTTCTTTTTATTGATTTTGTGAAGGTGAGGAATAAGGATACCGGTGGCGGCACCAATGACCAGGCCGGTAATGGTGTCGGTGGGAAAGTGTTTGCTTGCACGCATACGGGAATAACCGACAAAAAGCGGGGGAACCAGTGCGGCGGCAAAAAGCCAGTATTTTTTATTGCCCAGTTCGGGATGGTAATCGGAATATACCTTTGCCGTGAAAAACGAAGCACCGGCAGTCCAGGAGGTGTGGCCGCTAAAAAAAGAATCTCGGGTTCCTCCACCCAATTTCATATTCATGTCGAAGCCGGGATTGTAAACGTAGGGTCGGATGCGATTATTTGGCATGGTGCCGAGCCACAGGTATAAATTTCCCCCGACAGACTGGGTTTCGAGATAGATAAGCAGCACGGGCAACCAGTCCTTTCTGATTTGTTTATCAAAAGCCAGCAGCGCAGGCAAAACCAGCGCAGCATTCATCCCGATGTCGGAGATTAATTGTGCGTTTTCATAATTGTCGGGGTTTTGAAAAGCCGCCCATCGGTCGAAAGCCCAGATTTCATCGCGGTCCAATTCGAGTATGGTGGCGGCGTCGAGCCGTGATTTATCTCTCAACAAACCAAGACCATAAGAATTCAAAGCATAGCCGGCAATCGTGGCGGGAACCTCCCATTTATAATTAACCCGGTAAACCTTCCCCGACCCAGCGTTTTGAGCCTGCATTGGAAAGCACGCTAAAAGAATTGCAACCAGCAGCGTTATTGTCTTCAATTTGATGTTAAACCTTTTTTAATTTATTATTGATGATTTATTATTGATGATTTCTATACCCACAAACCTGGCAGGGTGACTATTGCTGCCTCCACCCCACTCCTCTTTCAGAATTTGGAAACCGAAACCGTCTCTCGTGCCCAAAACTTTTTCCTCTTAATGGTCAGAGGGCCTATCCCTTTTTCAAATCCTCTTTCAGGTTTTCCAGATTCTTCTCCAGCTTTCTCTCTAATTCATCAATCTCGGCTTCAAGCCGTTCCCTTTTGTCGTTAGCAGCATTCTTATATGCTTTTAGCTTTTCTTTCAGCTGGCTACGTTGCTTCTCAATATCCTTCAGCTCTTCTTTATATTTCTTCTGCACATCGTCGCTGAGCTTTTCGTAGTTTTCGTTGAGTTTATCAAGTTTTTCATCCAACTTCTTACTCATTTGCTCATACTTATTGTTCAGCACTTCAATTTTCGCATCCAAAAAGTCAGCGGTCGCTTCGGTTGCTTCCTTAAACTCTTTTTTAGCTTTTTTAGTATTTGAATCTGCATTATTACAGGCAAAGAGGCCGACACTCAGTGCAAGGATTAATAGTGTTTTCCTAAGTTTCATCTATTCAATATTAATAGATTAGCAATATTTTAATGGCTAATTTCTCCTTCTTTAAAAAGGAAAGTTCTAAGATGATCGTCCCAACCTTCCATATTTCGGCGCAGCCATTCGAGGGTCATACTGGCGTGTTCAATTTCTTCTACCATATTGTGATGAAGTATTGCTTTTAAAGAATCATCTTTCTCTACTTCAACACGTTGGTTGTACCAATCAACGGCTTCAATTTCTTCTTTCAAGCTATTCAATGCCCGTGTTACTGATCTGGCTTTTTGGCTAAGTTCTACTGCTGGTTCGTGATAATCGCTCATTTTCTGTAATTTTTAAGTTTATTCTAAAATGTCCAATAAAAAGTCACCTTATCATAAGTTTGACGCTACATAAAAAAGTAGCACCTGAACTAATAAGATGCATTTCAAGGTGTCTAATTTGGCACCTATTTAATCCACAAATTTAATGTTTTAAGTCAGTTAATCAAAGTCTGATTCTAAGTTTTAAAATCAATTTAATTGCTATCCGAATACTTATACTGCCTTGTTTTCAGATTCTGTTCGTTGCATCTCACCCCGGTGAGAAGAAAAATAAATACCGGCCAGACTGATTGCTGTAAAAGTAATAAAACCATATTTCACTACTTTCATAAAATCGCCAACATGCGCTGCATCAATAGCTTCGCTACCCAAAATACCGGCCAGAAACAAGGCCACTATCGTCATACTTACAATCTGTCCCAGCACCCTGCCCGTTGCTGCCGTGCCCGATGCAATGCCGTATTGCGTCCTATTTACAGCACTCATAATCGTGTTCATATTGGGCGACGAAAAAAGTGCGAAACCCAGACCTAACCAAACCAGCTCAATAACGATAAGCCAAATAGGCGTTTGTGTAGTCAAAAATATAAAGGAAAACAATCCGGTTGCACACATGCTCATGCCTAAAGTGGTTAAATAACGCGGCTGAATATGGTCGGAAAGTCGTCCGGCAAGCGGCGAAAACACAGCCATCATAATGGGTTGTGCTACCAAAACAGTTCCGGCTTGCTGTGGCGATAGCTTTAAAATTTTCTGTAGATAAAGACTGAGCAAAAATACAATAGCAAAAGTAGAGCTGTAGTTAATTAGAGCAGCTAAATTACTAAAGCTGAATAACTTATTCTGTGTAAAAAGTCTGGTATTGAGCACTGGATAAGCAGAACGGCTTTCTAAGCGCCAGAAAACAACCAAAAACAGGCTTCCTCCGAGCAACAAAATCCAACCAATCCAAGCAGGAATCAGCGCTGAGCCGGTGACCAAAGCCACCAAACCCACCATATAAAAAGCCGTTCCTTTCAAATCGACTTTTTTGTTTTGAGCCGTGCTATCCTCATCCTTTCCCAAGAAAAGAAAAGCCAATATTGCCGTGAGCAAACCCATAGCAGACGCTACAAAAAAGATAGAACGCCAGCCCGCAAATTGGGTGAGCATACCGCCCAAATAAGGCCCTGAAGCCAGCCCCAGGTAAACACCTGAAACGGAAATTCCCAGCACCTTGCCCCTATTTTTGGCACTGAAGGCTGAAACCAAAATGGCCGGACCCGTCGTGCTGGTAAGTGCTGCGCCCATGCCTTGAACAAAGCGAAGAAAAATCAGCCAGAAGCCATCGTTCACCATACCACAACTCAGCGAAACCAGGCTAAAAATAACAACACCTATCTTAAACATGCGACGGATTCCGGTGAGGTCGCCAAAACGGCCAGCAGGCAACAGAAACATGGCATTGGCCAGCAGAAACGAAGTCAATATCCAACTCAGGGCCACCGCACTCATCTCAAAACTCTGCTCAATAGCCGGCAAGGCAATGCTTACCGACGAAATAAGAAAAGTGCCCATAAATGAAGTTACAGCAACAATCCCAACAATTGATAACTGCTTTTTTGTCCAAGCCATTTATTCAAATTTTAGCAAATATAGGCCAGCTTTTCGGCAAAGCAAAATGCAAGATTGCCTAAATGTTTTCATGTTGCCCAGCACTTCATCCATGCTTCGTTTAAGCTATACGAATTCCCACTATTTCTTTTACTAATTTTAACATTTCCCTGACGTTTCTCCCTTCGGTCTGCACGTTTCTCCGATTGATTATAACGTTTTCATTGATTTCTTCCCTAATCCTGATTTTAATTTACTTTTTGTGTAAACCTATTTCAGGATAAGGCGCAATACGCCACCGCTCCAATTATTTCACAGCAAATCCAAAACCCTCCAAACCAAAAAATCCCTTACATTTGAGCCATAAAAATAATACCATGTGTTTAAGTATTCCCGCGCGTATCGAAGAAATAAATGGCGAAATGGCCCGCTGTTCCGTTGGTGAGGCCAGCTATCAGGCAAGCCTTCAAATGCTTGATATTTCAGAACTTGCTGTTGGTGATTACGTGCTATTGCACACCGGCTTTGCGCTGCAAAAAATCAGTGAAGAAGAAGCCATCGAAACCCTCAAGCTGTTTGATGAGTTTGAAGCTTTCAACGCCACGCTCGATGAAGAAGAAAAGCAAACCGGAGAACGTATCGTTTAAAACAACGCCATGAAATACATCGACGAATACCGCGATAAAGCTGTCGTTTTGCAGCTAATAGAGCAGATAAGAGAAACTTCCCGCCATCCTATCCGTATTATGGAAGTTTGCGGCGGCCACACCATGGCTATCCAGCGTTTTGGCATTCCATCTTTGCTGCCCGAAACTGTGGAATTAGTCAGCGGTCCAGGCTGCCCAGTTTGTGTTACCAGCCACGCTTATATCGATCAAGCCATTGCCTACAGCCGTCTTCCTGAAGTAATTATCACCACTTATGGCGACCTGATCCGCGTGCCCGGCTCCACTTCAACCCTCGATCGTGAAAAAGCAAAAGGCGCTGACATTCGTATTGTGTATTCCATTCTCGATGCGCTGGAAATTGCTAAACACAACCGCCGTAAAAAAGTTGTCTTTCTGGGAATTGGTTTTGAAACCACTTCTCCGGCTACTGCCGCCGGAATTATAAAGGCAGAAATGGCAGGACTTTTCAACTTCTTGGTTTTTAGTGCGCACAAAATTATGCCTCCTCCAATGGCAGCGCTTATTGATACGGGCGTAAATATTCAAGGTTATCTTGGCCCAGGCCATGTAAGCACTATTACCGGTTCAAAGATCTACGATTTCATCGCCGAAGATTATGGTCTAAGTGTAGTAATCAGTGGTTTTGAACCAACGGATATTTTGCAATCAATCCTGATGCTCGTAAAACAGTTTGAGCGCCGCCAGCCGGCTGTTGAAATTCAATACAGCCGCGTGGTAAAACCCGAAGGCAACCCCAAAGCATTGGCCATGCTCGAAGAGGTTTTTTACCTTGACAAGGATTGGTGGCGCGGGCTGGGTGTTTTAAATGCCAGCGGCATGAAAATCAAGGGAAAATACGCTGCTTTTAATGCAGAAAAACAAGTAGAAGTCAGCGTTGAACCCACACGCGAAGACAAAGGCTGCATCTGTGGCGAGGTGCTCAAAAGCACCGCCAAACCCGCTGAATGCAAGCTCTTTGGAAAGGCCTGCACACCTTCCGATCCGGTAGGCGCCTGCATGGTGAGCAATGAAGGTGCTTGTGCTGCTTATTACCGCTATGCAAGATAGGTTTTGCAACTTCCCGAAAAGAATGCCATCACAATTCAAGCTATCTTTATTCCATGAAAAATCAGTCTAAAGCTACTTTATTTGCGCTGCTTACGGTGTTATTTTGGTCAACCATGAGTTCGGCTTTCAAGCTCAGTCTTGGTTATTTCTCCTACCAGACTTTGCTCTTATGGGCTGTCATTTTTGGCTGGATTGGTTTACTTGGCTTGTTGATTTATAAAAAGCGACTGCACGAACTTGTCCCAAAAAGCAAGAAAGATTTACTGCGTTCTGCCTTGCTTGGTTTTTTAAATCCTTTTGCCTACTATTTGGTGCTTTTCAAAGCTTATGAGCTGCTGCAGGCGCAAGAAGCCGGCGTACTCAATTACAGTTGGCCGGTGATTTTAACCTTGTTATCTGTTCCGCTTTTAGGTCAAAAAATTGGCTTGAAAGCTATAATAGCCATCCTGATTAGTTTTGCCGGCTTGTGGATCATCAGTACCAAAGGAGCGGTTTTTTCGCTTCAGTTTAATTCACCTATTGGCGTAGGCTTAGCCCTTACAAGTGCCTTCATCTGGGCTTTATACTGGATTATCAATATGCACGACAAGCGTTCGGCAATTCCAAAAATCAGTCTTAACATGAGTTTTGGCTTGATTTATATCCTGATATTCAGCCTTCTTATGGGTAATTGGCATACGCTCAGCCTCAACGGATTGATAGGTGCTGCCTATATTGGTTTCTTTGAAATGGGCTTCACCTTTGTGCTCTGGATGATGGCACTAAACCTATCGGAAAATACGGCTAAAATCAGCAACCTGATCTTTCTTTCGCCTTTTATGGCACTGTTTTTTATCCGTATATTCGTAGGCGAAGAAATTCATGCAAGCACCGTTGCAGGACTAATCTTTATTTTAGGGGGCATTGTTTTGCAGCAAACTAACTTAAAATTACGCAAAAAAGCTTAAAATGTATCCACGTATAAGTGATTTTATTAATGATATTTTTGGCGCTGCTTACGCATGGCCCGTGCAGAGCTACGGCTTTTTCATGGCATTAGCATTTTTGCTGGCTGCATTGGTTTTGCGTGCCGAACTAAAACGAAAAGAACAGGAAGGTTTACTCAATGCCCTCGAAAAAATCACAACAAAAAACATAAGCCCCCTTGCTGACGCAATCTTAAATCTACTGGTTGGATTTTTGATCGGTTTTAAATTGCCCCATCTTTACAGCAATTATGATAATTTTGTGCAACAGCCACAACAAGAATTGCTTTCTGCTGATGGCTCTTTGCTTTTCGGATTTGTCGGGATGCTAATAATGCTTGTGGTGCTTTATTATTCGGGAAGCAACAAAAAGAAGCAACCAATAACCCAAATAATTCACCCCTATCAGCATACACCCATGATCGTGCTGATTGCAGCAATTACTGGAATTTTGGGTGCTAAAGTTTTTCATCAATTAGAAAACTGGGAAGCATTTGTGCACGACCCAATGGCTGCCTTGCTTTCGTTTGACGGCCTCACTTTTTATGGCGGACTAATTACCGCTGCTTTTTTTGTGGCCTATTATGGTGAAAAACATCAAATCAACTGGAAAATAATGGGCGATGCCGTAGCTCCGGCACTTATTTTGGCTTATGGCATGGGGCGCATCGGTTGCCATGTTGCCGGCGATGGCGACTGGGGCATCGTAAATACTATGGCACAGCCGGATTGGCTGAGCTTTTTACCTGCTTGGACCTGGGCTTATGATTATCCCAACAATGTGCTGGGCGAGGGTATTCCAATTGCAGGCTGCGTTGGCAGATATTGTTATAAATTGCCACAAGCCGTATTTCCCACGCCAATTTATGAAACAATTATGAGCCTTGTAATTTTCGGAATTTTATGGCTGTCGCGTAAAAAGCTAAGGATTCCGGGACAATTATTCGCGATTTATCTCGTATTGAACGGCTTAGAACGCGGATTAATTGAGCAGATTCGTGTCAACAACTTGATGCAGTTTCTCGGAATTCAAATCACTCAGGCACAGCTTATTTCAACATTCTTAATAATTGGTGGAATTATACTTTTTATAGTTTTAACTTTCACCGGAAAAACTAAGACGCAACAAAATGGATCTTAAGACATTGACAAATCAAGTTTGCGATTTATGCCGTGCTACCGGACAATTTATCCGTGAACAGGCTACTAACTTCACCGAAAAAAGTGTCGAAAGCAAAGGCTTGCACGACTTGGTTTCTTATGTGGATCGCACAGCTGAAATGATGCTCATCAATGCACTAAAGAAAGACTTTCCGGAAGCGGGTTTTATGGCAGAAGAAAGCGGAAATGCCCTTGCTGAAAAATACAATTGGATCATTGATCCGCTTGACGGCACTACTAATTTTGTACATGGTGTGCCTCCTTTTTCAATAAGTATCGCCTTGAAACGTGGTGAAGACATCGTGCTAGGTGTGGTATACGAAATCAATTTAGATGAATGTTTTTATGCCTGGGAAGGCAGTCCGGCTTTTCTGAACAACAAACAAATTGAAGTTAGCGATACGGATAAAATCGACAACAGCCTGTTAGCTACCGGATTTCCTTATAATGATTTTTCAAGAATGAAAGCCTATCTCGCATTTTTTGAATACCTGATGCAAAATAGTCGTGGCCTTCGCCGATTGGGTTCGGCAGCCGTTGATTTGGCTTATGTGGCTTGCGGACGCTTCGAAGCCTTTTACGAATACGGATTAAACCCCTGGGATGTGGCAGCCGGTGCTTTTATAGTGCAACAGGCTGGCGGAAAAGTTAGCACTTTTGATGGCAGCGACAACGCCATCTTTGGCCATGACATTCTGGCAAGCAACAATAAAATTCATACTGAAATGCTAACGGCAATCAAGCAGTTTGATGGTTTGGTTGTGGAATAAGTCAGGTTCTACTTCCGTTTCCCTCTAAAACTCCCGCGGTGATTTTTATCCCGCGAAAAACGGGGTTTTCTGGCGTTTACTTTGTATTCAGGTCCTTCGCCCAACTCTTGTGGTAGTGGAAGTTTCCGGATCGTGTCACCGATAAACTGTTCGATACGGTTAAATTTATAGCTCTCATCTTCACTAATCAGCGTGATGGCCACGCCGGTTTTTTCGGCACGTGCTGTGCGACCTACACGATGCACATAATCTTCGGCATCGCCGGGCACATTGTAATTGATTACCAGGCTGATGTCGTCAATATCTATTCCGCGCGAAACGATGTCGGTAGCCACCAAAATCTGTATCACCCTATTTTTAAACGCGCGCAGCACCTCTCCCCTTTCGTCCTGCGTTAAATCGCTGTGAATGGCTTTGGCGTTAAGTTTTTGTTTAACCAGGTGTTGCTCAATTTCCTTTACGCCTTTTTTTGTAGCCGAAAAAATCAGTACTAAAGGCAAATCTCGTCCTTCAATAAGTTTTTGAATCAGTTTTATTTTCTGATTTTCATAGGTCATATAAGCCGCTTGAAGCACATTTGCTGCAGGTTTTGATACCGCCAGGTTGATTTCTTTATGCGATTTCAAAATCTGTTTGGCCAGCATCCTGATAGATGAAGGCATGGTAGCCGAAAACATCAAAGTTTGTCTATCTTTATTTAATGCAGCAATAATTCGCTGTATATCAGGTAAAAAACCCATATCAAGCATACGGTCTGCTTCATCTAAAATCAAAAACTGTAAGTCGGAAAAATCAACGTAGCCCATATTTAAGTGCGCAATTAAGCGTCCGGGAGTAGCCACAACGATAGGCGCACCGCTTTTGAAGGCCTTTTTTTCCAGGTCATAATCTCTTCCGCTTCCTCCGCCATAAACTGCGATTGAACTAACGCCCGTAAAATAGCCCAAGCCTTCAATTTGTTGGTCAATCTGAATTGCCAATTCACGGGTTGGCACTAAAATAAGTACTTGAGGTGTTTCAGGCATAGGCACTTTTTGCAACAATTTATGAATAACCGGTAGAATAAATGCCGCTGTTTTGCCCGTCCCAGTCTGTGCGCAGGCAATCAAATCCTTCCCTTCAATAACTAATGGGATAGCCTGTTCCTGTATTGGCGTAGCTTCTTCAAATCCCATTGAATCAAGCCCTTCCATCAACGATGGATGTAAATTAAGTGTTGCGAATTTCAAATAATAAAGTGTTTATGGGTCATCAGTAATCATCGAATTTGGTAACATTTCAACGCTTGTTGTTACCCTTCGAGCTTTCAAAGGTAAAACATTTGAATCAATTTCTATTGTCAGCTGTTTTAATAGCCGTGTTAATCTTGTAATTCTTACCTTTACCATTCTAAAATGCAGGAACTGATGAAAAGATTTTTAATCACTTTGGTACTACTTTCTACGCTGTTTTCCATCGGAGCTCAACCAAATGACACTTTACAACTACCACAGCTAAAGATGGATACAGCTGATAGGCCTTTTCGGGTTTATACCTTTGATATCAAAGAACAAATTGCGCCTCCTGTTTGGCGAACTACCCAAAAAGCCTTTGAAAAAGCTTATGCTGAAAAGGCGGATTTGATGTTGATTCAAATGAATACTTACGGTGGAATGGTTGACGCAGCCGATTCTATTCGCACGAAAATCCTTAACGCAAGAATTCCTGTTTATGTTTTTATAGACAATAACGCAGCTTCTGCCGGCGCATTGATTTCTATAGCCTGCGACAGCATCTATATGATTGCAGGAGCCAATATCGGCGCAGCAACTGTGGTTGATCAAACTGGCGAGGTGGTACCGGATAAGTTCCAGTCGTATATGCGCTCCATGATGCGTAGTACTGCCGAAGCCAAAGGGCGCGATCCTATGATTGCACAGGCTATGGTTGATCCTTCAATTTATGTAGCTGGCATATCTGATTCAGGTAAAGTACTCACTTTCACCACTTCCGAAGCCATTAAATTTGGTTTTGCCGAAGGGAAAGCGAGTAGCATTGAGGAAGTTTTAAAACTTGCCGGACACGAGAATTACGAGATTATCCCGCATAAGCTCAGTGGCACTGATAAAATTATCAACATGCTGATTCATCCCGCTGTGAGCGGAATTTTGATCATGATAATCATTGGTGGTCTGTACTTTGAAATTCAAACACCCGGTATAGGTTTCCCGCTTGCAGCTTCTGTTTTGGCAGCACTGCTCTATTTTGCACCGCTTTATTTAGAAGGTATGGCAAGCAATTGGGAGGTGCTTATTTTTGTGCTCGGCGTGATACTTTTGCTCGTCGAAATATTTGCCATACCCGGCTTTGGTGTAGCTGGTATTACTGGCATCACTTTAATTGTTGCAGGCCTCAGCTTTGCAATGGTTGATACCATTGGCGACAGCCCATTCAGCATGGATTTTATAGCACTTGCCAAATCGTTTTTTATTGTAATTATAGCCGTTTTTAGCTCGGTATTACTCTCGCTTTATCTCAGTCAGAGAATTTTTAGCACAAACCAATTTGGCCACCTGGCGCTGGATACTGTTCAAAATAAATCAGAGGGATTTACCACTGCAAATCAGGAATATACCTCAATGATAGGCAAAAATGGAAGAACATTTTCCATTTTGCGTCCTTCCGGAAAAGTGATTATCGACGACGAAATGTATGACGCCACCGCCGTGAGTGGTTATATCAATGCCGACACTGATGTTGTGGTACTTAGCTATCAAACCGGACAACTTATCGTACGCAAAGTCTGATTTTATCATCAAAAATTATTGCAATGAATTCCATTTCTATCGAAGTAATTTTAGGAGACCTCACCAAACAAAACACAGATGCCATCGTAAATGCAGCCAACAAAAGTCTTTTAGGCGGTGGCGGTGTCGATGGCGCGATCCATCGGGCGGCAGGCCCGCAATTACTTGAAGCTTGCAAAAAGCTGAACGGCTGCGAAACCGGAGATGCCAAAATCACAAAAGCTTTCGATTTGCCTTCCAAATATGTCATTCATGCAGTTGGCCCGGTTTGGCGCGGTGGAAACAGCCACGAAGCTGATTTACTCGCCAATGCCTACAAAACCAGTCTGAAACTCGCTGACGAAAACCAATGTATTTCCATCGCATTTCCCAATATTTCTACTGGCATTTACGGCTTTCCGAAAGAAAAAGCCGCCGCCGTGGTTGCAGATTTGATGAAAAACCTCTTACCGAAATTGAGCTTTGTGAAACGGATTGTTTTTGTTTGCTTTGATGAGGAAAATTTTGAAATCTATCAGCGCGAGTTTGGAAATGAATAAACCTTAGCTAATTGGCTAGCTGAAAATCCATTTTCTTGGTTCTTTTTACCGAATTCTTTGCCAGTTAAACTAGTTGATCAAAAAAAAGTAACTTTCGGCCTTGATTAGCTTACTATCAATAGTTAAGCAGACTAAAACCAAATCTGAAATATGCTACGATCGCTGATTTTTTTATGCTTATTTATTACTTTTTCTTTTGTGCTGGAAGCCCAAACCCGAAAAAGCATACAAGCTGAAAGAATCAACACCTCCATCAATATTGATGGTAAACTGGATGAAGAAGTCTGGCAAAACGCCGCCATCGCTTCAGGATTTATGCAGCGTGAACCCTTAAACGGAAGGCCGGCCAGCTTCGATACCGAAGTGAAATTGCTCTATGATGACAAAGCAATCTACATTGGTGCACATAGCAATGACCCAAATCCTGATAGTTTGTGGAAAGAACTCAAAAGCCGCGACAATCTTGGCATGGCAGATTATTTCGGTGTGATTTTAGATCCCTACAATGACGGCCTCAACGGCATGGCTTTCTTTGTATCGGTGCGCAATGTGCAAGTTGATTTTAAGCTTGATGCGCAAAATTACCAGGATTATGGCTGGAATGAAGTTTGGCGATCGGCCACAGCCATTGACAGCACCGGCTGGACGGTTGAGATGATGATTCCTTATTCTGCCTTGCGATTCCCAAAAAATGAAGTCCAGGAATGGGGAATCAATTTTCAGCGAAATATTCAGCGCATACGCGAAATCACGACCTGGAACCGTGTTGATGAAACCGTTGCAGGACAGCTTCAACAAGCTGGTTTAGTTACTGGAATACAAGCTATTAAACCACCTTTACGACTGAGTGCCACACCCTATCTTTCGGCTTTTGTTGAACATGATAATTACAGCAACAAACTGCAAAGCGGTTATAACTACGGCATGGACATCAAAGCAGGTCTTTCAGAGAGTTTTACGCTGGATGTAACGCTAATACCCGATTTTGGCCAAGTGGAATCAGATGATCGAATTTTTTCGCTCTCGCCTTACGAGGTGTATTACGAAGAGAAACGTCCCTTCTTCACAGAAGGAACCGAGCTGTTTAGCAAAGGTAATAACATCTTTTATACCCGCCGAATCGGCAGCACACCTGAAAAATATAACAGCATAAACAGACAGTATGACCGGGATAGAATTATTGAAAACCCGGATGCTTCACAATTGATTAACGCCATAAAACTGAGTGGCAAAACCGCCGGTGGACTTGGTATCGGTGTATTTAATGCCATGACCAGTAATACATATGCTACTGTGCTCGACAGCAATGACACCGAAAACAGACTAATGACCTCGCCTTTCACGAATTACAGCATGCTCGTTTTTGATCAGTCGCTGAAAAATAATTCCTCACTAAGTTTTTACAACACCAATGTTTATAAGCCAAAAAATCGTTTTGCTGCCAATGTAAGCGGGACGGAATTCAGGTTGCGCGACAAATCAAACACCTACGAGCTGGAAGCAACACTCAATCTGAGCCAGCAATATAGCAGCAACGACAAGCCTCAATTGGGTGAATACGCCTTAATTAATGTAGGAAAAGTAAGTGGGAATTTCCTGGCCGAAAGCTGGTTCAAATATATTTCCGATGATTACGACCCTAACGCTATGGGTTTTTTGAGCAAAAACAACGAGATTGGAAATGGCTACAATATAAAATACAATATTTATGAGCCTTTCGGTGAGTTTTTAAGACTGCGGTCCCGTTTCTATCTAAACTATTATTATTTGAATAATCCCCGGAAATTTAATCAGCTGTCAGTAGGCATTGATGGATCAGCAACTACCAAAAAACAGTTTTCATTTGGCTTTGATCTCGACCTGAAACCTCTTGGATTCCACGACCATTTCGAGCCAAGAGTTACTGGTTATGAATATTATACTGACAAAAGCTACTCTATGGGGCTGTGGATTTCGCCCGACTACAGAAAAAAAATTATTGCAGATGTAAACTTTGGTTTGTGGCATGTGCCAAGCCAGGATTTATTCAACTGGTGGGCAAGCATTGAACCAAGATGGCGGGTAAGTGAAAACTTTACCATAGTGCCACAACTATTTGTGGATTTCAGCATGAATAATATTGGCTACGTAACCGATTCGCTCAACAATATGCAAAAGCCTGCCATCATTTTTGGCCGCCGCGATATTAAAGAGCTAACAACCAGTCTGGAAGCTGATTATGTATTTAGCCCCAATACATCACTGGCTTTCAGGATGCGCCATTACTGGCTGCGCGTCAACTACTTATCATTTTACGATTTGCATACTGATGGCCACGTTTATCCTAACCGTTATAGTGCTGACGAAGATTTTTCTGTAAACGCCTTCAATGTTGATATGGTGTTCAAATGGAATTTTGCGCCCGGAAGTGAGCTGTTATTGATCTGGAAAAATGCTGTCTATAGCAATGAAAATCTGGCTGAATTAGAAAACAACTTTTTCAATAACCTGAAAAGAACTTTTGACGCTCCAATAGGAAACAATCTCAGCATCAAAATACTTTATTATCTTGATTGGCAATATTTTAAATCAGGAAAGGTCGTCTCGGATCGTTCTTAAACTATCCGCCATTTCAGCAGAAATCGTGTTTCCGGTACTTTTGCAGACATTAGCAGCAAAGCTAATGCCAACGCCAACGAGTACACCAATGATTTCGTCAACGAGCAAGTGCATATTTTTTGCTGTTAACCGCAACACTTCAGCAAAACTCAAAATTCCCGAATTAAAAGCATCGCCCGCTCCTATCGTACTCACCGGCTTTAGGCTTGGTATGGGATACGAAGTTTTTTCTTTCTTGAAATAAGCGATTACATCTTTGGCTCCCTGCGTAATCAGGAGCAACTGTGTGGCGTGCAGTCCGGCTTTTTCGGCGATGATAACAGGATCTGTAGTTTCAAAAATCGTGAAAAAATCCTCATCAGAACCGCGTATTATGCTTGCCACCTGCATATTTCTGAGCAAACGGCTTTCTGCTGTCTTATCTTTTAACTTCGATCGGATATTTGGGTCGTAGAAAATAAGTGAACCGGCACTTTTAGCCGACAATAATAAGTGTTCTAAAGCAGGCTGCCATTGGTTTTCAAGCGCTGCCATACTTCCAAAAGAAAAGCAGGTATCCGCATTGAATTCCGGGAAAGCCACGCCCTCAAACAACGTTTTGGGATAATCTTTGTAAAAGCTATACGACGCTTGTCCTTCCTCATTTAGGACAGCAAAAGCAATAGCAGTTTTATGTTGCGCATCTTTATGCAGGAAGTCGGTTCCGATTCCGGCTTTCTTAGCAAAATTATGGATTATATTTCCCGGAGCATCTTCTCCGATATAACTGATTAGCTGTGTTTTATGACCTGCTATAGCGAGATTCGCAGCGACATTCAATTGCGATCCACCGGCTACGGTTTGTGCCTGTTCATTTTTGCTTACAATAATATCGAGCAAACTTTCCCCGAAAGCATAATAATCCATTATTCCAAATAGGTATATCCGTATAAACCTGAGCGGTAGTTGGACAAAAATTCTTTTCCCTCTTCTGCCGAAATTATACCTTGTTTTACGGAAGAAGTAACCCAGATTTCAACAGTCCTTACCAGTTTTTTAGAATTATATTGAACGTATTCCAGTACTTCTGCAACCGTTTCACCATCAATGATCTGATCGATTTCGTAACCTTTTTTATTCACTGAAATATGCACGGCATTGGTATCTCCAAACAAGTTGTGCAGGTCACCCAGAATCTCCTGATAAGCACCTACTAAAAATACACCAATATAATAAGACTCTTTACTGCTCAATGAGTGTACCGGCAGGTGATGTGAAAAGTTTCTGGTAGAAATAAAATTATCGATCTTCCCATCAGAATCACAGGTGATGTCCTGCAGTGTAGCATATCTGTCGGGTTTTTCATCTAAGCGATGAATGGGTATTATGGGAAAAATCTGATCTATAGCCCATGAATCCGGCAGTGATTGAAACAAAGAAAAATTGCAGAAATACTTATCAGACAACAGCTTAGGCAATTTATCAAACTCTTCCGGCGCACGTTTCATTTCCGAGGCCATTTGGTGGATGTCGCGCGCTATTGACCAAAAAAGTCGTTCTACCTGCGCCCTGGTTTTCAGATCGAGCATTCCAAGGCTGAATAGATCTAAGGCTTCTTCTCTAATCTGCTGTGCGTCGTGCCAGGCTTCGAGCATACTCGACTGATTCACGTTTTCCCAGGAATTATAAAGCATATGAATCAGCTCATGATCTTCCTCTTTGATGTCTTCATCTTCTTCCCATGATGGAAGATGGGTCGATTCGAGGGCTTCGAAAATCAGGACCGAATGATGGGCTGTAAGTGAGCGCCCCGATTCGGTGATGATATTTGGATGCGGGAGATCATTTTTTTCACAGGCATCTACGATTGAAAAAGTAGCATCGTTCACATATTCCTGTATGCTATAATTAACGCTGCTACCGCTATTTGCAGACCTTGTTCCGTCGTAGTCCACGCCAAGACCACCTCCGATATCTACGAAATCGAGCTTGAAACCCATTTTATAAATCTGCACAAAAAACTGCGCTGCTTCACGTAAAGCAAGTTTTATGCGACGGATTTTATTCACCTGACTTCCAATATGAAAATGCACCAGGCGAAGCGAATCCCGCATTTTGTTCTTTTCAAGAAAATCGAGTGCTTCGAGTAGCTCGCTTGAGGTAAGACCGAACTTACTTACATCGCCACCCGAATCTTCCCATTTACCGCTTCCAGAACTGGAAAGTTTAATGCGAATGCCAATATTAGGCTTCACTTTCAAGCGTTTAGCAATCTTTGTGATTAGTTTTAACTCGTTAAGTTTTTCAACGACGATAAAAATCATCCTGCCCATTTTTTGAGCGAGAAGTGCTAACTCAATATAATCTTCATCTTTATAGCCGTTGCAGACAATAAGAGAGTCGTTGTTAGTATTGATGGCAATCACCGTATGCAGCTCGGGTTTTGATCCGGCTTCCAGACCGATATTAAACTTTTTTCCGTGACTAACAATCTCCTCTACCACCGGCCGCATCTGATTTACCTTGATGGGATAAACCAGAAAATTTTTGCCTTTGTAGTCATATTCCTTGGCAGCGAGATCGAAGCAATTTTGCATTTGCTCAATGCGCGAATCTAAAATATCCGGGAAGCGCAGTAGTACCGGGCAGCTGACATCGCGAAGCGATAACTCATCAATCAGCTCCTTTAAATCAACTGAAGGAAAATCTTCTCGCGGAGTAACCGCAACATTTCCCTTGTCGTTGATAGAAAAATAGTTAATACCCCAACCGTTGATATTATATAGCTCAGCAGAATCATCAATGCGCCATTTTCTCATAGAAGTAATTGTTCGGATTTATAATATGTTTCAGGCCTCACTGTTTCACAGCTCACCTATATTTTGCAAAACTAATTAAAACAATTCAAAATAACACACAATAAGTCTATCGACAGCATTTGTAGAAATAAGTTTCTAATTTAGCCACAAAATTGGCAGATGATACTAATTGCAGACAGCGGCGCAACCAAAACCGAGTGGCTGGTGAAACACTATGGCCAGTGGAAAAAACCAATTCGCACAGCAGGTTTTAACCCGTGGCAGCACAAAACCGAGAGTCTCAAGCAATCAGTCTTAACACTTAAGAGACAAATAGATTACCTTGATATTGAAAAACTTGTCTTTTACGGAGCCGGCTGTGGTACCCAAGTCAACCAGCAAAAGGTTCTAAGCCTTTTATCAGAATTATTTCCAACAACCAAAATCACAGTCAGCCACGATCTGATGGCTTCTGCCCATGCTTTATTAGGGCACGAAGCCGGTATTGCCTGTATTTTGGGCACTGGTTCTAACGCCTGCCTGTTCGATGGCGAGAAAATCACAGCAAAAATTACTTCTCTGGGTTATATTTTAGGTGATGAAGGAAGTGGTGCGCACATCGGCAAAATGCTATGCAGCGCGTTTTTCAGGCAGCAGCTGCCAAAAGAACTCGCCGATAAATTTGCTGAGGCTTACGCACTTCAGTTGCCTGATTTTTTAACAAAAGTGTATCATCAACCAGGAGCAGCAGCTTATCTCGCTGATTTTTCACGTTTTGCGTATGCGAATAAATCCCACAGCTTTATCCAATCGCTTGTCAGCGCATCTTTTAACCTTTTTATTGAGTATTATATTGGTTGTTTTAATCCTGACCCAAACTTAGCAATCGGATTCACAGGTTCAGTTGCTTTTTACTTTCAGGATGAGCTTAGGCAACAGCTTAATAACAAAGGTTTTACTGTCGGAAAATTTATGAGAAGTCCGGCCCAAGGATTGATGGATTATTACGATAAGTTTTAGGGGTTCATCGCAGTTTCAACGTACTGAATCAACTTAGGTAGCTCATTAGCTTTAAACCAGTGGTAACCTTTGTTTTTACGCAGCCAGGTCAATTGTCTTTTGGCGTATTTACGGGTGTTTGTTTTGATCTGTTCTACAGCTTCGTCCAAACTTATTTTCCCATCGAAATAGGCAAAAAGCTCTTTGTATCCAACGGTATTGAGTGCGTTAAACTGCCTGAAAGCAACCAGATTTTTGGCCTCCGCGAGAAGTCCTTCTGCCATCATTTTTTCTACGCGCTGATTGATACGGCTGTGAAGTTCATTTTTATCCCTGTCGATAGCCGTCCAAACTACTTCAAAATCACGTTTTTTGGGTGCTTTTTTATGATAAAAACTAAAGGGCAGACCGGTTTGCTCAAAAACTTCAAGTGCCCGTTGCAAGCGCCGTGGATTCTGCTGGTCAACAGTTTTAAAATATTCCGGATCATATTCAGCTACAGCATTTTGCAATCCCTTGAGCCCAAATTGTTTGTAAAAATCGCTTACTTTCTCACGAGTTTCCGGTTTCACTTTTGGAATAACATCCAGGCCACGACAAACCGCATCAATGTATAAGCCGGTACCGCCCGATAGGACAACAATGTCATGCTTTTGAAAAAGTTCTTCAAGCAAAAGCAAAACCTCTTTTTCATAGCGCGCCACGTCAAATGTTTCGCCTACCGAACAACAATGAATAAAATGATGGGGAACCTGCTGCAATTCTTTTGTGGATGGAACAGCAGTGCCGATGGACATCTCGCGGTATAGCTGTCGGCTGTCTGCCGAAATTATCTCCGTATTAAACGCCTTTGCCAGCGCGATAGCCATGGCGGTTTTGCCGGAAGCAGTAGGACCGGTGACTACCAAAACAAACTTTTTTTTTCGCAGGCTCATTTTGCTGGTTTGATTTTTTCCGGCAGTGGGCCGTTACTTTTCACTTCAGTCGCTTTTTCCACTTCTGTCTGAATGTCCAATCCCATTTTTTGACCCAATTCTTTCATGAAAACATAGGCTTCGTCAAAGTCATTTTCAATAATACCATCCAGTACAGCTTCGCGGATGGCAGTTTTGATTATGCCAACGTCCTTGCTCGGTTTTAAACCAAAAACTTTCATAATGATTTCACCATCTACTGGTGGCTGCCAGTTTCTGACTTTATCTTTGGCTTCAATTTCTTTTAGTTTTTGGCGAACTAACTGAAAGTTCTCCCGGTATTTTTTTACTTTAAATTCATTTTTTGAAGTGATATCGGCATCGCATAATTGCATCAGCTTATCGATATCATCACCAGCATCAAAAAGCAAACGCCTGACCGCCGAGTCGGTAACGGTTTCTTGCGCCAAAACAATTGGTCGAAGATGCAGCAAAACCATTTTCTGCACGAATTTCATTTTATCACCTAATGGTAATTTTAGTTGGTTGAAAATGCCGGGAACCATTTTCGCTCCCAGAAATTCGTGTCCGTGAAAAGTCCAGCCTTGCTGCGGGTCGAAACGTTTGGTAGGAGGCTTGGCGATATCGTGCAAAATGGCGGACCAACGCAAAAAAAGATCATCGGATACTTTGCATAAATTGTCGAGAACTTCCAGTGTATGGTAAAAATTATCTTTATGACCTTTCCCATTAATTATCTCTACACCATGTAGTTGTGCCATCTGCGGAAAAAACTCATGCAAAAGCCCCGTATCAAAAAGTAACTTAAAACCCACGCTTGGTTTTGGCGTCATCAGAATTTTATTCAGCTCATCTGTAATACGTTCAGCCGAAACAATTTTTATCCGCTTTTTATTACGTTTTATGGCTTCAAAAGATTTCGTCTCGATTTGAAATCCCAGTTGGGTAGCAAAACGAATAGCGCGCATCATCCGCAAGGGATCATCGGAATAGGTTATATCGGGATCGAGTGGTGTTCTTAAAATTTGCTGCTCTAAATCGGCCAGCCCGCCGAAAGGATCGATTAATTGACCATAATTATTCTCATTCAGGCTGATAGCCAAAGTATTAATGGTAAAATCACGGCGATTCTGATCATCAGCCAGCGTCCCAGCTTCCACTTTGGGCTTGCGGCTGTAGAGCTTATAGGATTCCTTTCGTGCTCCAACAAATTCTATTTCAATACCTTTATACTTAAGCATCGCGGTTCCAAACTGCCCATAAAATTTGGCCTCACTGCCTTTCCCCAACTTCTTAGCAACTTTTTGCGCAAAAGTAATACCATCACCAATAACCACAATATCAACATCTTTCGACTTTCGTCCGAGTAAAAAATCACGCACATACCCACCTATTACATATGCCTCCAACTTGTGTTGACGACAAATTTCTGCAATTACGGCAAAATGCTTCCCACTTATCGCTTTTTGAAAATTCTCCATCAGGCTGCAAAAATAGCTAATCAAACTGAATGTTGTGAGCACAAAACACCAACAATTATCAGGAAACAATGCTTTTATACCTTGTAAATAATTTTTCAGAGATTTAATGGCAAAATACTAAATGTGGCGAATTTTAGAATAATCGTAATGAAAAACAATTACATTTGCTCTTAGTATATGTCAAAATATGTATTTCAAAATCCCTTTAAAATGAATTTAACCAACTCACCAATGCCTGCTGTAAGTGGAAATGCGCGTATCAAACAAAGCATTCAAGCAGAAGATGTCGAACACATCATGAACCGCTATCAATATAATAGCGCAATAAAAGACACTATCCGTAACGAGAATTTATTGCCTGCCGCATTACTTTCCCGCATGCACAACAGCTACCCACAGCACTCCGGAATTATGGAATCCGCAGATTTTATTTTTACCGGAAAGGAAAAATATTCAGGATTGAACGGTTTTCGTGAAATTGTTAGCATATTGAACGAAAACGGTATCGATATTGGTCATATTGAAGAACGCGAGCTTTTTATCAAAGTTTACCGCTTTTTAGCCACGAAGCACGTTTTAAATAAAATCAACTGGAAAAATTTCGTCAAAGATTCCCTGTTTCAGCTGGTGTTTCCGCAGCCGGGAATGATTAATCCGGAGCTTTTTGAACATTATAGTAAAGCAACATCTGAAGCAGAAAAGGAGCGACATATTGCTGAATACATGAAAAAAACCAATCCTCACGATGGCAAGCAGCTGTTGAACAAGCCTTGGTTTGAACCTGATGATGGCGGATTGGAAATTTTGGAAGGGAGCCAGCATAAATACCCACAAGTTCAGCTGATTTTTGATTCCAGCACACAAAACTGTTTCTCCTTTTGCACTTATTGTTTCCGTCATGCTCAGGTGCGTGGTGACGAGGATATGTTTGTGCAAAAAGACATAGACCAGGTGCACCAATATCTAAAGGAACACAAAGAAGTTACCGATGTGCTGATAACCGGAGGCGATGCGAGTTATATCACTTTTAAACGGTTGCAGGCCTATGTTTTGCCACTAATCGAGGACGATAACCTAATGCATATCAAGACTTTGAGACTTGGAACTCGGGTACTCACCTACCATCCGGAATTGATACTGACTACTGATTACATTAGGTACTTGGAACTGTTTAAAAAACTTATTGATAGCGGCCTACAGGTGGTACTGATGTCGCATTTTTCAACACCACGTGAAATATTGAATCCTTCGACCATCGCAGCCATCCGCCGACTGAAAAACCATGGCGTGACGCTAAAAAGTCAAAGCCCGGTGATGCACCATATCAGTATGTTCTCCAACGAAAATGGCGAAATCGACATCGACCGCTCAGCCCAAAACTGGATCGACCTCGGTAATGTATTGGCCACTTTATCTGTTGGTTTCCACTCGATGTATTGCGCTCGGCCTACCGGCGAACACCATTATTTCACTGCTCCGCTTACTATTATAAATCAGATATTTAGCAAGGTTTATCGCTCACTCCCCAGCATCAACAGGCCTTCGCGTTATATCACTATGACAGCTTCGGCGGGCAAAATTTCCATGCTTGGAGAGGTGATGGTGAACGGTGAGAAAGCTTTCGCGCTCAAGTTTAACGAAGCCAGAAATATGGAATGGATGGATAAAGTTTTCCTGGCTAAATATGATGCCCACGAAAATACCATTGAAAAATTAAAACCTTTTGAGGGCGAAAAACATTTTTACCTGGATGAGCTATCTAAAATTGAACTTTCGCTTGATGCTGCATTGCGCAAAAAATTGGACGCCTAAGCAAAGCTGTTATGATTAATAAACTTGTTTCTTCGGCAAAAGAAGCTGTATCTGATATTTTCGACGGTGCTACTATTATGATTAGCGGATTTGGAGAAGCCGGAAGTCCAATAGAATTGATTCACGCTTTGATTGATCAAGGTGCTAAGGAACTCACCATCGTAAGTAATAATACCGGCAGCGGCGAGGTAGGCCTGGCTGCCTTGATTGCCCACAAAAGGGTGAATAAAATGATCTGTTCCTTTCCCAGAACTGCCAACTCTACTGTATTTCCTGAATTATATCAAAAAGGCGAAATCGAGCTGGAACTTGTTCCACAGGGAACATTGGCCGAGCGCATTCGTGCAGGCGGTGCCGGGATTCCCGCTTTTTTTACGCCAACTTCCGTTGGCACACCTTTGGCACAAGGCAAAGAAAGCCGGGAGTTTGATAACACAACTTATGTGATGGAAAAAGCCATAAAGGCTGATTTTGCTTTCGTAAAAGCCAAGTCTGCTGATCGTTATGGTAATTTGATTTACAATAAAACAGCACGAAACTTTGGCCCCATAATGTGTACAGCAGCAAAAACGACTATTGTTCAGGTGCAGAATTTCGTTGAGCTAGGCGATCTCGACCCCGAATGTATCGTTACTCCAGGAATTTTTGTTCAGCGTGTGATGTTAGTAGAAAATCCGGCGGACGAATCAAGGCTGATTGCAGAAAACAGGAGGTATCCATGGTAGAAAAAACCGGAGTTAAAGGCTGGAGCACTGATGAAATGGCACAAAAAGTTGCTTTTGACATACCCGATGGTGCTTACGTAAATCTGGGAATTGGCATCCCTGAATTGGTTGCCGGACTCGTTCCGGAAGGCCGTGAAGTGATTTATCACACTGAAAACGGACTTTTAGGAATGGGCAATTCTCCTGAAAAAGGAAAAGAAGATCCAGAACTTATCAATGCCGGAAAAAAAGCGGTTACAGCTATTCCAGGAGCCAGCTATTTTCATCATGCTGACAGTTTCACGATGATTCGTGGTAAGCATATTGACGTATGCGTTTTGGGCGCTTTACAAGTTGCTGAAAATGGTGATCTTGCGAACTGGTCAACTGGCGAAGCAGGTGCTATTCCCGCGGTAGGCGGTGCAATGGATTTGGTTGCTGGCGTAAAAACCATTTATGTAATTACGCGGCATACGACCAAAACAGGTGAGTCAAAAATTGTGAAACAATGCAGCTATCCGCTCACCGGAAAAGGTGTTGTTAACAGGATTTACACCAACCTCGCCATTATCGATATCACGAAAGAAGGACTTTTCGTAAAAGAAATGGCGCCGGGTGTTAGCTTCAGCTATCTCCAAACTCAAACTGAAGCACTGCTTAATCAATAAAAACTTATACAATCAATGTTTTTTAAGGACTAAAAAATCATTGCGATGAAACAAAACAACAAAAGTGAAGCGCTGTACCAAAAAGCCATTGGCCTAATCCCCGGAGGTGTAAGCAGAAATACGGTCTATCATAAACCCTTTCCACAGTATGTGGCTAAAGCTTCTGGATGCTATGTTACCGATATTGATGGCAGCCGGCGTATTGACTTTGCGAACAATATGGCTTCGCTCATTCACGGTCATGCGCATCCGGCTATTGTAGAGGCTGTTACGGAACAATTAAAAAAGGGAACGGCCTATACGCTTGCTACAGAAGCTGAGCTTTCGCTGGCCGAATTATTGATAAATCGGGCCGAAAGTTTCGAGAAAATTCGATTTGTAAATAGCGGCACCGAAGCTGTAATGGCGATGATTAAAGCTTCTCGGGCTTTTACCGGCAAACCAAAAATCGCTAAAGCAGAAGGTGCCTATCATGGCACTTACGACTTTGCCGAGGTGAGCCAGACAGCCAATCCCTTCAACTGGGGAGATATTGGCAGTCCTAACAGCGTTCCGGTGGCATTCGGCACGCCACAAGCTGTTCTCGATAATGTCGTCGTTTTCCCGTTTAATGATATCGAACACACCCTCAATATTTTAGATACTCAAGCCGATCAAATAGCCTGTGTAATTATTGATCCTGTGCCTCATCGGGTGGGCCTTTTGCCCGCCACCAAAGCCTTTGTGGAGGCACTATACGCCTGGACGCGCCGCAATAATGCTTTACTGGTTTTTGATGAAGTCGTTACTTTCAGGGTAAACTTTGGCGGAGCGCAAGAAAAACATACGGTGAAACCCGATCTTACTGCCCTTGGGAAAATAATTGGCGGAGGTTTTCCGGTTGGCGCGCTGGCAGGACGCTCTGACGTGATGGATGTGTTAGATCCCAGCCAAAGCCGACTGCTGTTTCCGCATTCAGGAACATTTTCTGCCAACCCGATGTCCATGACCGCTGGCAGAGTAGCGATGGAACTGTTTGATCAAAAAGTAGTTGACGCTCTCAATGCTTTGACGACAAAAGCTATTGTACAGCTCGAAAATGCAATTAGAATTGCTGATGTTCCGGTCTCCATAACAGGTGCCGGTTCTATGTTTCGGCTTCATTTCAGACTTTCGCCTCCTCAAACTTATCGAGAAGCTTACCAAAGACCTGCTGTGGCTGCAGTCATCAATGAGCTCCTGGATTATTTGTTCTACAAAGAGCATATTATCATGATAAACACCTGTGCCTGTATGTTTTCCACGGCTATCACCCAAAAAGAGGTGGACAGATTATCCGACGCACTTTTAAATGGTTTCAGGTTTATCAAACCTAAATTAGAGGAGTTGTATGAGCAAAACATCAGTTTTCCCTAATTCTTGTGTAGGTTTAACCCAAATTATAAAAAAAACGATTTATCACTAAAACTACTTTCAAATGCCTGTGATCAGAGAAGTTTATATTTGCGATGCGATTCGAACGCCCGTTGGGCGATATGGCGGAAGCCTTGCTGCTGTAAGGCCTGATGATTTGGCCGCATTTACCCTAAAAGCACTTCTGCTGCGTAATCCAACGATTGATCCCGAAGCCATCGACGATGTTTTACTGGGTTGTGCTAATCAGGCAGGCGAAGACAACAGGAATGTCAGTCGGATGGCTTCACTGATTGCCGGAATTCCGGCCAGCGTTCCAGGTGCTACCATCAACAGGCTTTGCGGTTCGGGCATGGATGCTGTGGGAACTGCTGCCAGGGCCATAAAATCCGGTGAGGCAGACTTGATTTTTGCCGGCGGCGTAGAAAGCATGTCGCGAGCACCTTTCGTGATGGGAAAAGCCGAACAAGCTTTTGGTCGTGCGCCTGAGTTGTTCGACACCACTCTTGGCTGGCGTTTTATAAACAAAACCCTCGACAGGCTCTACGGCACTGAATCGATGATGCAAACCGCTGAAAATATAGCCGACGACTTTGGCATAAGCCGAAAAGATCAAGATGTTTTTGCGCAATGGAGCCAGCTAAAAACAGCTGAAGCCCAGAAAAACGGAAGTTTGGCACGCGAAATTATTGCCGTTATTGTTCCACAGCGAAAAGGCGACAGTATTACTGTGGATAAAGATGAACATCCGCGCCTGAGCAGCCTGGAAAAACTTGCTGCTTTAAAAGCGCTTTCTCGTAGCGATGGAACCATAACTGCTGGGAATGCCTCTGGAATAAATGACGGTGCTGCTACTTTGGTGATTGCTTCGGAAGAAGCAGTGAAAAAGTATAACTTGAATCCGAAAGCCCGTATCCTTGGCATGTCAACAGCAGGAGTTTTACCACGAATTATGGGTATGGGGCCTGTTCCGGCAACCCAAAAACTACTCAAAAGACTGAAGCTAACACTCAACGACCTGGATTTAATTGAACTCAACGAAGCCTTTGCTGCACAGGCTCTGGGTTGCATCCGCGAGCTGGGTTTGCAGGACAATGATACGCGGATAAATCCTTTGGGAGGCGCAATTGCTTTGGGACATCCGCTTGGAATGAGTGGTGCACGCTTACTCACAACAGCTGTAAATCAACTGGAACAACAAAAAACGTCGCTTGCGCTTTGCACCATGTGTATTGGTGTTGGTCAAGGCATTGCAATGGTTATTGAAAGGGTGTAACTGGTTTTTTCACGATAAATAGGGCTTAAAGGAAAAAAATCTGATAACGTTAGTGCCGGAAAACCTTCTAAAAGTTTTAATTGAAAGGCATATATTTCCCCCAATTTTTCATCCTAAATTTGACAATAGAGCATAAATGATTGTATTTTCGTCGCTCAAAAAAACACTTAATGACAACATACAACGAGATTTTCAAGAACAACAAAGCCTGGGTGAAAGAGAGACTGTCTATAGATGCCAATTATTTTGAAAAACTGGCAGAAGGTCAAGATCCTGATTTCTTATACATTGGATGCAGTGACAGCCGTGTAACTGCCGAAGAATTGATGGGGCTGAAACCCGGCGAAGTATTTGTACACCGCAATATCGCTAATATCGTTGGCAACAATGACCTCAACGTGATGAGTGTTATCAACTATGCCGTGAATAATTTGAAGGTGAAACATATTGTGATTTGCGGTCATTATTATTGCGGAGGCGTAAAAGCGGCCATGCAATCAGAAGATATGGGCATACTTAATCCGTGGCTCAGGAATATTCGGGATGTCTTTCGTTTTCACAAATCCGAACTAAAACTCATTGAATCAGAAGATGCCCGCTACCGCCGATTGATTGAGCTAAACGTTGAAGAACAATGCCTCAACGTGATAAAAACCGCGGTGGTTCAACGGTATTATCTAAGAACAGGATATCCGATCGTTCATGGATGGGTCTTCGATATTAAATCGGGTGAACTCATTGATTTGAAGATTCCTTTTGAGGAAAAGCTAAAAGAAATTCAGGAAGTGTATAATCTTGGTTCATAATCAGATCGACCTTGCGATTAAAAAGTCTGCCTGATATGTTTCCGAAAACAACAATTCAAGCAAAATGTCGAGTTGTTTTTTCATTAAGAAATGATTTTAGCGCAAAAGTCAGTAAACCGGTATTTGTGGTTTATACGTGCTAAACACTAAGATTATCCGGTCAAAAACAGCCATTAAACCACCCAAAAAATCCGTTTTTTCAGCCTTGTTTTTCATCACATCAAACTGACTAACAGAGTTATTGGCTGTGCCGACTTGTTATGTTGACATTTTTTTTCATAAATAGTAAATCCTTTTACTATTTGTTTACCTTTGTCGGGATTTAATTAAAATTTTCATTTCAGTAAGCAGTGTAACTTCCAACTAATTCCGAACTTAATCCTCTGGGCTTCTTAGAAATTATTTCTCTTATTGAAAATTATTTATCATTTATTATTATTACAATGAACATTTTTGTCGCAAAACTCAATTTCAAAACAACGAGCGAGGACGTACAGGCTTTGTTTGAACAATTCGGTACTGTATCTTCTGCAAAAGTCATTATTGACAAATTAACAAACCGCTCAAAAGGCTTTGGTTTTGTTGAAATGCCTGACGATGATCAAGCTTATGAAGCCATCAACGCGCTGAATGAAACAGACGTTGACGGAAGCACTATCGTAGTTAAAAAAGCACGTCCAAAAACTGAAGGTCAAGGAGGTGGAGGTTATCCACGTCGCGAAGGCGGCGGAGGCTACCAACAACGTCGCGAAGGCGGTGATGGCGGTGGATACAGAAACCGCTACTAAATCTAACACAATAGATATTAGACGGCCTCGTCAGAAAAAGTATTTCTGCCGAGGC
Organism: Bacteroidales bacterium; assembly: GCA_023229135.1. GTDB lineage: Bacteria > Bacteroidota > Bacteroidia > Bacteroidales > F082 > UBA5536. Next base: position 71,217 of record JALNZT010000001.1, on the reverse strand, counting down.
CGTCTTTTTTTTGATTTTTTGTCTTTACAAGCCCAAGATTTACTACTTTTGCAGCCGCTAAACAAAAGCTTTGGTCTCGTAGCTCAGCTGGATAGAGCAGCAGCCTTCTAAGCTGCGGGTCGTGGGTTCGAATCCCGCCGGGATCACAATTACACAAATAAAGCATTCATAATGAATGCTTTATTTATATAAGGTTTATTTTAAGGGAATTAAAACGGCTTAAAGCGATTTTTGAAAGTCGTCTTTTTGTTGATTGAAACAAAAGCCGGCAATGAGAAAAAAACCACTAATTTTTTAAGCAGGAGACTGCCTTTTAAAAACATCTTTACAAAGTAAATTTGAATTAAATCGGGTTGAGAAAATTAGGTGTTTTTGAAAAAATAATATGAGTACTTTATTTGAAGAAGAAGAATTTTCAGAACTTCCAAATACTATCCTTGGAATTGAATTAGACCGCATTGAAGCCATCGTGTTAAAAACCTTGACTTTAATCAGCTATCCATTCTCAATAACTGATACAAAATATAATCTCGAGCGTATTCTAGCTTCCGTTTGGCCTTGTTCAACCATAAAAAGACCCAGCATAAGCCGTTCTATAGATCAACTGCAAGCCAAAAACCTGCTTGTTTTATTTAACTCAGGTTTATGGGTTGATATAGATGCGGCAGCAAAGATTTTGCCATTAGCTAAAGAAAACCTACCACTTGTAAAGGGCATTTCTATATACTTTGAAGGTACCTATTCTTTTCATCGCAAGGCAATCCCAATTCATTTAGCCATTTTAACCCGTGATTTTGCAAAACTTGATGAATTAATAAGCGTTTCAAAATCTTACACCTGGCATAGTGCTGAGTATTCAATTAGGTCAGCTTTAGTGCGCATCAAGGACATGACTGCTATTATTCCTTTCCTTTCCGGTTTTCATAAACTTAGAAGAGATTTATTACTAAACACCCTTCCATTTTCACTGCATTATGAAGATTTTGAACAGCTAAAGCCCATTTATCTCAACAATACAGTAAAAGTTGATATATACTCTAAATACGTGTATGCGTCCTGCGCTCACCTTATTCTTCCTGTAAATGAAGTTTTGGAGATAACTAAGGCTTTGAAAATCTCTGAAAACAGCCTGTTTTTTAGCAAACTTTTGAAAGGCAAAACTGAAGAAGCAGTGCTGCAAGCTGCCGCTTTCCTTACCGAAATTCAAGAACAAGAAGGACACCGAAGAAAAGAACTTCCCGGGGTTTTTGGCATATTATATGCCATCATGCTGCTGTCCTACGGCGGTTTAGAAAGCTTTAAAACGGCGGCGACATTTATCCGCAATTCGCTCAAACACTTACCAAAAGAAGCTGACGTATCCAATCCATTTATATCCTTTGGTCAAATTATACTGTTGTTTATTAATCACAAATTAGGTAAGGAAACAACCACTGCAGGTGAAATTACATTTTACTATGAAAAGGATTTTCATCAGTATTTTTTAACAGCCGTGCTAAAGTGGTTTGATCGTCCCCTTAAAAATACTGAATTTCCTAATGATGTCAATGAAAAGGAAGAGTTTGAATATAGAGCAGCCGGCTTGAAGCCCTCAAGAGAATTTGTCAGGGAGCAAGAAAAAAGACTAAACGAATTACGCAATAAATTTGATATGATTCCGCTGGCAGAACTTTACAAACCCGATGAGGTTTGGGAAGAAGTACTGACGATCCTTGCTGATGAAATATCAAAAAAAAACGACAGCAAAGTTGCCGGTAAAACACCGGAAAAACGTTTGATTTGGCTGGTTGACCCTTTAGAGGCAGGTAGACTATATTGCCTGGAACAAACAAATAAAAAAAGTGGTTGGTCGAAAGGAAAAGAACGTTCTTTAACGCGTATGATCAGTGCTAACCCTGATTTTGCCACAAAACAAGACAGGGATGTCCTTTCGTGTATTCAAAAACACGATTATTATAATGAACCGTATATAAAAGATTGGTTTAAATTATTACAAAATCTCGCTGTCCACCCAGAGGTTTACACCCTTGTAGAACCGCATTTGCCACTGACTATACGGATTCAAGAAGCTCATATACAAATAGATAAAGATAAAAAAGGAGCAAGTATAAAGCTACATCCAAAATCACCCGACGAAAGGGTAATAATGGAAACACCAACCAGTTATATCTATATACATTGGTCGGATAAAGCCCTGAAGATTTTTAATATATTGTCGGAAAACAAGCTTAGCGAAATAGCGATACCCGAAAGTGGGATGGAAAAAGCAAAACCCGTAATAGATCGCTTGGGCGAGGTAATGCCCGTGTTGGGCAACCTGGCTCAAAACACAGGGAAGAAGAAAAAGAGTGCTAATATTCCTGTTTTCCAACTCACCCCGGTCAATGATCAGCTGCATATTCAGTTATTGATCGAAGTACTTAAGGACGAAGATGCACGCTTTGTGCCGGGCTTAGGTTCGGCAGAAGTGCCGGTGAAAAATGCTCAGGGACAGAACTTTAATATTGTGCGCGACCGCAAGCTCGAAAAAGATATTTTGCTCGATCTGGCAGAACGTATCGAATGGCTGCAAGAAATGAAAAGTAACTCCGCACAATTATTCCTAGATAATGAGGAGGATATCTTGGGTTTTTTAGCCGACGTAAAAGAGCATGCACCTGAAGTGAAAATGATATGGCCAAAGGGCGAGCGTTTGCGTGTGGCAAAGGTAATATCGCATTCCGACTTTCGTATTGGTGTAAAGAAATCACAAGATTGGTTTGCCATAGATGGCGAAATCGTCATAGATAAAGATTTGAAGCTCAGCATTCAACAATTGCTCGACCTGTCGAAAGGTGGAATACTAAAGTATATCCAGTTAGACGATAAAACCTATTTGAGCATCCGTAGCGATCTTCAAAAAAGGCTGGCAGCATTAAACGGCATTACCCATCAAAAGGGGAAAAATTTATTGGCGCACCCATTGGGATCGGGTAGTATCGAAAAGTTTTTAGAAGGGATCGAAAATGTAATAACCGATAAATCGTGGAAACAACATCTTAAAAACCTGGAGTGCTTGAAATCATATACCCCCAGCTTGCCCAATAATTTAAAAGCAGAATTGCGTCCTTATCAAAAGGAAGGCGTCTTGTGGCTCGATCGCTTACATCATTGGGGCGTAGGAGCTTGCCTCGCCGATGACATGGGTTTGGGAAAAACCATTCAAGGCATGAGCATAATGCTAAAGTATGCTAAAAACGGCCCCAGCCTTGTGCTTGCCCCCGCTTCGGTTTGTAACAATTGGATTAAAGAGCTGAACCGCTTTGCCCCCACCCTAAATCCCATGGAGTTAAAGTTTCACAACCGCGAAGAAGCTCTATTAAAGTTAGGCCAGCATGATGTTTTGGTGGTCAGTTACGGCATTGTGCAGTCGAATCCCGACTTGCTCGAAAAGCAAGATTGGAACATTGTAGTGTTGGACGAGGCTCAGGCCATAAAAAATGCCAAGAGTGTCCGTAGCAAAGCCGTGATGAAATTAAACGCAAAATTCAAGCTGATAACTACCGGAACGCCTATACAAAACCATTTGGGCGAATTGTGGAATCTTTTCCAGTTTATTAATCCCGGCATGCTGGGTAGCAAGGAACAGTTTGCCAAAAAGTTTGTTAATAACGGAGATGCTTCCCAAATCAATCAAAGTCGCAAAGAGCTGAATAGGTATATTTCACCGTTTATATTGCGTCGCAATAAAAACGAGGTGCTGGATGATCTGCCCGACAAAACAGAGGTAACCCTTCAGGTGCAGCTTTCGGAACAGGAACGTGCCATGTACGAAGTGCTGCGACAAGAAGCGATAGCCCAAATAGCAAGCAGTACGGTTCAGAGTGGTGCCAAACACCTTCAGATACTAGCCGAAATAACCAAGCTAAGGCAGATGAGTTGTCATCCACAATTACTTGTTCCTGACAGTAATATCCCAAGCTCAAAATTGGAAGCCTTAGAAACTTTAGTAGATGATTTGCTTGATGCCAACCACAAAGCTTTGGTTTTTTCGCAGTTTACCAAACATTTGAGCCTGATACGCACCATGCTGGATAAAAAAGGAATTTCTTACCAGTATTTGGATGGTAGCACGCCTTTAAAAAACCGAGAAAAAGCTATTGATAATTTTCAAAACGGTAAGAGCGATCTGTTCTTAATCAGTTTAAAAGCTGGTGGTGTAGGCCTCAACCTTACCGCTGCTGACTATGTGATACACATGGATCCATGGTGGAACCCTGCGGTTGAAGACCAGGCATCAGACAGGGCACATCGCATCGGCCAAACTAGGCCGGTGACCATCTACCGTATCATAGCCGAAAACACCATTGAAGAGAAAATAGTGAAAATGCACCACGAAAAACGCGACTTAGCCGACAAGCTGCTCCACGGCACCGACCAGTCAGCCAAAATATCCTCAGAGGAGCTTCTGGAGCTGATAACGGAGCAGAATTAAAATCACTGGAAAGTCAGGGCGCGATAATGTTATGAAAGTTAGGGCGCGACTAATACGAACCCGTTAAAATAGTCGCACCTTGACTGGAACTTAGGTTGAAGCCAGGGGACGACTGTTTGAAGTCGACTTATCGTCGCACCCTGACTTTCAAAGCTAATTACTTCAACAAAAAACTCACATCGGTTCCCTGTTTAATTTCTTCGGGTTCTTTGCCGGCTTTGAACAAACGCATATCACGACTGCCTTTCAAAAGGAGTTTATTCCCATCGTATTCGAGCAGTGAAGCTTCGCGCAGGCCAACAACCGTCACCTCAGGATTGATAGCCAAAAACTCTTCAATACGTTGCTGACGGGTTTCGCCTCCATGTCCTTCCGGGTTAGCATCTAAATAATGTGGATTGATCTGAAATGGGATCAGGTTGAGGCAGTTAAAACTTTCCGGCTCGAAGATCGGCATATCGTTGGTGGTCTTTAAACTTGGGCAGGCCACATTCGATCCGGCACTCCACCCCATATACGGCATGCCTTCAAGTGCACGTTTTCTGATGGCATCCATGATGCCGGTTTTCTGCATCTGCGCCACCAAATGAAAGGTGTTTCCACCACCAACAGCAATACATTCCGCATTTTTGACAGCTTCAACAGGATTGTCTTTTTGATGAATTGATTCCAGCTCGAACCCCAGTTTACTAAAAACAGCTTTCACACGTGCTTCATAAGCGTCATAAGAAGCTTTTAGGCCATCAGACGATAAATTGACACCGGCATAAGGCACGAATAACACTTTGGTAACCTGATGTTTGTGCATAAAATCACTGATAAAAGATTGGGGCCAGCCCAAATAAGCTTCTCCGGCATTGGTAGAATTACTGATCAGTAAAAGTTTCATAATCTAAAAGTTAAATTTATATTAATGGCTTATTGAAAGCGATTTAAAGGCGTACCAAATATACATAATTTCAGCAGGACAAAGCCTGAGCATCCAGTTTATGGCACATTGCCTTTGATCGAAACTTATTAGTGCGTAGCTTAGAATTGTCGTTTGTAATTTTTGATAAAGTCTTTATAATCAAATATTTGCGAATCATATTCCTGCAATAAGGCTTCCGCAGATTTTCCGGTGGCATTCTGACTGTCGTATGCTGCAAAAACTTTTGCCGTGTTTTCAATTTCAGCTTTAAACACTTTTGGATCAGGATTTTGAGAGATAAACAGCTGGAAATATTTTTTAGCTGAATCAAAATCTTGCGCTTTAATAAAATAATTTATCGCAAGCGCGGTGAGTTTTGGATTTTGCTGTTCACCCAAAAAAGTTTGCATATCCTGATGGAGATTGCCAAGCCTGGAAAGATCATAATTAGCTGCCTGTTGATCCAGTTCCAAATAGGCAGGTATAGCGGCCTCAAAACCTTTAGCATACATAATATCAAGCATATGCTGATAGCGTTCCCAATAATCAAAAGAGCTTTCAAACCGCTTTTCATAGTTTATAAGTGCTTCCGTTTGAATATTACAGCCCCGGTTTTTATCTACGAGTTTTCTGGCCTCTTCCAATGCTCGCCGCAAATCACTGATCTTTTCAAGACGTATCGCCCGCTCGGCAGTCAACATCAGCTCGTCATAAGTTTGTTGGTTGTTCATACAGATTCGCTCGATAATCCGCGCATCCAACTTGCTGAAAACATCCATTATCTCTGGATCATTCTGAAGCTTGAACTCTTCTGAAATCTGTTGGGCTTCGTAATAAATCCCCCAGGCTTCATCCAGCTTGTTGGCCCAGACCTGTTTGTTTGCAGTTCTTATCTTCTCAATAATCAATGGCTTAGCCAGCTCATTGCTTATTCTGCCTTCGTGATTTGAAGCATAATCAGATTTATTTTCAAGTTGATTGGCCTCTGCCAGATTTCTTAAAGCAGCATCTGTGTTCCCAAGCTTTGCAGCCAAAATTCCTGATTGAATTTTGTCAGAAAATATCGGCTCGCCAAGCCTTTGTTTCAGCAGTTCAAAATCAGCTGTTTGACTGATGAAACCGGCATGCTGCTCGTAATAGCTGTTGGCTTCTTCAAGTTCGAGCAAGGCCTGGCTATCTTCTCTACGCTCACTTAATATCGCCACCTCTCGAATCAACTGATTAAACTTTTGTTGATGCGCCGCATTCAAGTTGTCTTTCAAGGCAATTTGCAAGGACTTATTATCATATAAAAAGGCCGCTTCCCAAGCTTGCTCCAAATACTGAATAGCCTTATCCGTTTGCTGAAGCTTCAATAATTCATTGGCTTTCAATTGATAATTTCCAATCAGATTGGTAGCCACAAGGCGGGTGTTATTGTCGGGAATATTATTAAAAGCCTTTTTGAAAAAATCCTTCGATTTTGAAAAATAGAGGCCCGCCATTTTCTCATTATTTGCCTCAAGCGCTTTGTTATTTATCTGAAAATAAGACTCTAACACTCCGGCTCTTGCAAGCGACAGACGCTCAACAACCGCTTGCTTTTCGTGGTCTGTATTGTTAATTAATCCGCTTTCAAAAAGTTGGTCAGACAAAAAATAAGCATTGGCGTAATCTTCCTTTGAAAGCAATGCGTTCACCTCTTTGAGCAAAACCTCAATAATACCGCGGCTTAGCGCAAGATTATTGAAATACATCTCAAACTTATCAATTTTATCCAAAAGGTTAGCGTCAGCCTGAATGCCATACATATTGTAGAAAACTTCGTAGTCTCGGAAATCAACCGTTGTGGCTATTTGCTTATAATCCAATAGTTTTTGAAGATATAAGTCAGCAATTTCGCCCGGGCTAAATGATAAAGTATTTTGGGTATTGAAAAAGCTATTGAGTAAGGTTTCGTAGCGGGTTTGCTTTCGCTTTAGCGATTCCAAAGCAGTTTGAAAAATTTCCTTTTGAGAAACTGAAAAATAGTTATACTGCTGACTGTCAACACCATCACTTAATAGAACAGCTTTTCGGATGAGGTCAAAAGCCAGAAACAGGCTCACGGGATTAGTTTCATCAGTTTGTTCCGGCAAAGATTTTTCGAGCTGCGCAAATAGGTTTAGCGAACCATAATAGGTATTTATTTGATGTACTACCTTCTCGATGTGTTTTTGCGCCTCTGCAGAAAAATCAAAATCGGTGATCTCTGCTTGTTTAAAGCTTTGACTTCCAGCTTTTAAATCGACATGGCTAAGTTGTTTACTTATCGGTTTATCTACAGTCAATTGAATCTCAAAAGGGCGCTGCCATACTTTACCATCAGTATCCACAAGCTCAAACTGACCAATGAAAATATCCGGTTTTATCAACTCAGAAATAGCGATTCCACGGTAAAGCACTTCATCCATGCAACGAATTTGATCAAACTCAAAATTTATCAAAGTAGTTTGATAAGGCGTGGCATTTAGCGACAAGGCCGCTGACAAATTCCAGCTGATATCCTTTTTAGGTGAATTGCCGTTATTTCCCTCATTTACAATCGAATAATAAACCCATTGCTTGCCACGTGTAGCTTTAGCTCCAGAATTTGAGGCACTTAACAAAAGATTTTTATTTAAACTGATCTCTTGCTGCGCAAATCCTTGAAATACAATAAAAAGAAGAGATATTAAAGGTAAAAAAACTTTTTTCATAAGACTGGATATCTCCGCAAAAGTAGCGAAAGCAATTAAACTAAAGAACGCTAAGGGCAATTCTCAATCACAAAAAAGCCACCTAAAGAATTAAGTGGCCTAAATAGTATTATTCAAAATAATTCTGGGTCTAAATTTCTTCGGTTTCTACCACCTTTGCCAACAGATCAGCATAAGGAATTACCAATAATTTTTTGCCTTCAAAATCAACTTCGGTGCCTGAATATTTTTTAAACAACACGACATCACCGATAGTGATAGCTGGGTTTTCAATATTTCCAATCGCCATAACTTTAGCTGTCTGCGGCTTTTCTTTGGCCGTTTCAGGAATAATTAGTCCGGTGGCTGTGCGTTGTTCACCTTTTTCTTCGGTCATATCCAGAATAACCTGCTCGTTTAATGCTTGTAACTCTTTCATCGTTAGTGTATTTAATATTAATTATTTGATTGAATTCCTAATAGACTGTTGATTTTGGCTTTGTCAAAACCCACGATAATTTGGCCGTTGATATCTGTCTGCGGCACGCCCTGCTGGCCACTCTTGCGAACCATTTGCGCTGCTGCCTGCTGATTTTTACTCACGTCAATATCCGTAAAGCGAATATTGTGGGTTTTAAAATAAGCTTTAAGCGTATTACACCAGCTGCAGCTTGGTGTAGAATAAACCGTTACCCGCTTTTGAGGTGCTTCTCCTTCTTTTGCAGAAGTACTAAAAAGTGATTCTTCAAAAAGGGAGATATAATACAGCGGATCGTTGCAACCTTTGATGACATTGCTGTATTTTTCACCATCAAAAATCAGCAGTGATGGCACCGTTTTCACTTGGTAATTCTCGTGAATATCTTTCACCTGAGCCACATCAACAAGCAGCACATTTACGCCAGAAAGTTTTTCGGCAGCCTTTTTAAGGTTAGCCAAACTGCATTCACTTGCTTCACTTCCAGCTTTATAAAGCAGTAAATAACTTTTTTCAGCTGGCTTTAAAGCAGCCAATAAATCGTTGTGATTTTGTATGTTTTGCGTCGCCATGGTTTGATTTTCTAACTCTAAATCAATATGTGTGCCAGCTCGAATTACAGGTTTTTTAGCAAGGTCATTTTTGCGGTTCTGACAGAATTGCAGTCACTAATAGACGAGCGGAATCAGCCGCCAGCTTTTCTCGCGATAGGCGGCGTAACCATCAAAATATGTTAAAAGTCGGCCTTCTTCAAAATGAAGTTTAAAGACCAAATTCACCATTAGCAGCAGCAACACTGCCAACCTGACCGGACTATAATATTCGGCCACCAAAGCCGCAACTACCAATAGTTGAGCCAGGTACATCGGATGCCTGATAAGCGAATAAATCCCGGAAGTGACTAAAACGCCGTTTTCTTTTGGGATTGGCGTTATATTAACATTCCCGATGCCCATCTGCCAAATAGCAACAACACCAAGCAGCACACCAAAAATCTCCAATACGAGTAGCCAGTAATTTGTAGCAAGCCAAGGACCGCTATACAGCAAATAGGCCAGACAGATGAATTGTACGGCTACATAAAATCGGGCTATCAGCAGGTTTTTTGTCATGGTAAAATTTAAAAAACGACTCCCGGCTGGCTTTCCTCCTTAAAGAAAGCCCACATTGCAAGTAGTGAGTTTTTATACCGGGAGTCGCGGCGAAGTTAGTATATTTTTATTTTGAAAGGCTTTAGACATTCTTTTAATTGAAATACTTTATTAAGTTTGTAGGGTAAATAAGCAGCTATCCAATGACTATGAAATACCTGTATATATCCAATACATCTTAAACAGTATATAGGTAAACATGCAAGCTAGTTGTGGCTAATGTAAAACAAAACCAAAATGTATCAAATAAATCCAAAAGACAACAGTATTCAAAAGGTTAAGACAGCCACTTTTAAGGAACTTGGTTTTAAAGAACGTGAACACCTGCAGGAATGGATTGCTAAAAATCCATCGTGTTTGAACGAAGAACTTTTGGTAATACAAAAGGAATTTTCAGGATTTAATGACACCAATGAACGCCTTGACTTATTAGCACTTGACAAACAAGGCAATTTAGTAATTATTGAAAATAAACTTGACGACAGCGGACGAGATGTAACCTGGCAAGTTTTAAAATATGCTTCCTATTGTTCCAGTTTAAGCACAGATGACATAACTAAAATCTTTAATTCATATTTAGGTGACAACTCTGCAAAAGAAAAATTTGAAGATTTTTTTGAAAGCGAAGACTACGAAGAGAAGTTGAATGCTGGTAACTCTCAACGAATAATGATGGTGTCAGGTTCTTTTAGAAAAGAAGTTACATCTACGGTGCTTTGGTTAATGAATTATGGGCTTAGAATTCAATGTTTTAAGGCAACACCATTCAAAATGAACGAAACAATCTTAATCAACTTTGAGCAAGTAATCCCGATAAAAGAAGCAGAGGACTTTATTATTTCAATGGCACAAAAAAATCGTGAAAACATTGAAAGGCAGGAAGAATTAAAAAGCAGACATCATATAAGAAAAGAATTTTGGGCTAAAATGATAGGAGCATTAAACCCAATAAATTCACTTTACCAAAATGTAAGCCCGTCAAAAGACCATTGGCTTTCCGCAGGTTCAGGTATGAGTGGAGTAAGTTATAACACCATAATTACTAAGTCTTGTGTAAGAGTAGAACTATCAATTTATGGCAGATCACAAGAGGAAAACAAAGAAATTTTTGACCTGTTAAAAGAAAAACAAGCAAGAATTGAAGAAATATTTGGACATTCTTTGATTTGGGAAAGGCTTGATGATAAAAGAATGAGCAGAATTAAATTTGAGAAGGGGGAACTGAATATTTTTAACAGAGATGATTGGGATTCTATGGTAGATTTTTTTGTTGAATATTTACCAAAATTTGAAAAAGCTCTTAAAAAGTCAATTGATGAAGTGAACAGAAAAATAAAGAACACTAGCCACAACACTGTATAAGCATAATGCGGGCTAAAGTGCAAAATTTAAGCGAATTGAATATTAACAAATATAAGGTTAAACCAAAAGTGAAGTTCTTCTAATTCCGCACTACGCTGATAACCACCCGTCAGACTACCTCCCCCCGTATCATTTTCCGAAGAAAAAAGAATAATATTTCAATAAAAAAGCTGTAATAATCCAATATAAAGTTGTACATTTAATGCGTAAATATAACACGCAATGAAGTACCAACAAGGACAAGACAAGGAGCAAATGCATATCTTTCCGGTGAGTATGGAAGCTACCATCAGTCACGATAATGAGGTGTGGATGATTGAACTGTTTGTGGAAAATATTGATATGGAGATACTTGTGTTCGTGGAACACCCCTATGGCACAATTAAGCGACAGTGGGGTTTCAATTACGTCATGATCAAGCAGACCATCCAACGCGCTTCGGACGATATAGGATTGGTATTTACGGCCTACAATTTACGCAGAATTTTGAATATCATTGGAAAAGAATCACTTAGGTATTTTCTTTTTGGTTTTTTGATGCCAATAGCTCTCTTTTTGGTTTCATTGGAGCTATTTTGGCGAACACAAAAAAAACAATCACAAAAATTGATTGAAAATTTGCCCTCCTTACAACGGGAGTATTTGCTATCTTAGCTGTGTAAAAATGTATAGAAACAAAAGAAAACGGAGGTTTTTAGACGGACTGCCGTTGTGCGTCAGTGTAAAAAAGAGCCAATAGCACAAACAGCACATTTGGTTTTTTGCCGACACGCAATGCCAACGCAGAAAAAACCAAAAGAGCTATTTTTTAGCCAGCGCTCGGACAGAAAACGAAACATTTGAAGTAATTTTAAAAACGGAATAAAAGAACAAAAAAATATAAATGAAGAACTTTAAAGCAAAGTCAGATAAAATATGGGAAGTTGCAAATCTTCTCAGAGGCGATTACAAGAGAGCAGATTACGGAAAAGTGATTTTGCCAATGACAGTGCTAAGACGTTTGGACTGTGTTTTAAAAGATACAAAACAAACTGTACTTGATTACTTGCCAACAGTTGAAAAAATAAAAGAAAGTGCAAAAGACATAGCCTTAAACAAAAAAGCAGGTTTTAACTTTCATAACCGAAGCCAATTTGACTTTGATAAACTCATTGCCGACCCAAATAATGTGGCGGTAAATCTTAGAAATTTCATCAACGGATTTTCCACAAGTGCCAGAGAAATAATTGAATACTTCAACTTTGACGACCAAATAGACAGAATGGACGACCCAAAGGCGGATATTCTTTTTCGGGTTACAAAAGCATTTCAGGAAATTGATCTTGCAGATGATGACCCAATGATTATGGGCTACATTTTTGAAGACCTGATTAGAAGATTCTCAGAACAATCCAACGAAACTGCTGGGGAACACTTTACGCCACGGGAAGTAATTCGGTTGATGGTAAATGTACTTTTCAACGAAGATAGCGAAACCCTGACCAAAGAAGGAATAGTAAAAACAATGTACGACCCTGCTTGCGGAACAGGCGGAATGCTTTCTGTTGCCGAGCAACATTTGAATGAACTCAACCCAAAAGCAGAGCTAAAAGTTTTCGGACAGGAGATAAACCCTGAATCTTACGCCATCTGTAAATCAGATATGCTAATTAAAGGGCAGAATCCAGCAAACATAAAATTCGGAAATACATTTACTGTTGACGGTCTGGAAGAGGAAAAGTTTGATTATATGCTTTCAAATCCGCCTTTTGGTGTGGACTGGAAAAAAGCACAAAAAATCATCAAAGCCGAAGCAGACAGCAAAGGAATGAGAGGGCGTTTTGGAGCAGGATTGCCAAGAATTAACGATGGCTCGCTACTCTTTTTGCAACATATGATTTCAAAAATGAAGCCAGGCGGAACACGCATTGGAATTGTCTTTAATGGTTCGCCTTTGTTTTCGGGTGCAGCAGGTAGCGGAGAAAGTGAAATTAGAAAATGGATTATTGAAAATGATTGGTTAGAAACCATCATTGCACTACCTGACCAACTTTTTTACAATACAGGAATTTCAACCTATATCTGGATTATTACCAATAACAAAAGCGCCGAACGAAAAGGAAAAGTACAGTTGATAAATGCCACAGGTGTTAAGGATGAAGAATTGATGAAAGAAGGCAAACTCGAACAAAACCGTTTTTGGCAAAAAATGGATAAAAGCCTTGGTAATAAAAGGAAAAAAGTTGTTGAAAACGGAACCGAAAAAGGCATTGGTTTTATAACACAGCTATACGGAAACTTTGAAGAAAACGAATTTTCTAAAATAGTACCCAATGAATATTTTGCCTATTACCGTATTACGGTTGAGCAAGCACTTATTGAAAATGGCAAAGTGCAAAAAAGCAAAGGCAAACCAAAGCCTGACAGCTCTTTACGAGATTATGAGAACATACCTTTCCTTGTAAAAACGCAGGATTCTGCGTCTCCTTTCAGGAAGCAAACCATATCAGAATATTTTGAACGAGAAGTAAAACCGCACTTGCCAACTGCTTGGGTTGACGAAACCAAAACTAAAATTGGTTACGAAATCAACTTCACCAAATATTTCTACGAGTTTAAACCCTTGCGACCTTTAGATAAGATTAAAGCCGATATATTGGCGTTGGAGAAGAAAACGTCTGAACCGCAGATTTTTAATGATTAAGAGATTATTATGATTGATGAAAACTATAAACACTCTGAAATTACTAAAACCATTATTGGATGTGCGATGAAAGTCCACAGCACTTTGGGCAATGGATTTCAGGAAGTCATTTATCAACGAGCATTAGCTATTGAAATGAATAGACAAGGCTTAGAGTTTGAAAGAGAAAAAGAAATGCCGGTGATGTATGAAGAATTTCAAGTAGGTACACGCAGAGTCGATTTTTTTGTAGAAGAAAAAATTATGGTAGAAATAAAGGCTTTAACCCAAATTGAGCAAGTCCATTTAGCGCAAGCTTTAAATTATCTCGAAGCATATAAAATTGAAATTGGTCTTTTAATAAACTTTGGTTCAACAAGTTTGCAATTTAAACGCTTAACTATCGAAAAAAAACTACAAAAAAAGCAATACATACAAAACCCTAATCAACGAAATCCTAAAATCCAATAAATCAACGGTGCAGACAATGAGAAAATACGACAACTATAAAGATTCAGGCATTGAATGGATTGGGCAAATTCCGGAGCATTGGGAGGTAGTTCCAATTAAATATTCTCTTTTAATGCCACTAACTGATGGACCGCACGAAACGCCTGAACTAACACCTGATGGTATTCCATTTATTTCTGCCGAAGCAATCAAAAATGACAAAATTGATTTTAACAAGAAGAGGGGATTTATTTCCATAGAAGAACACGAGAGATTTTCTTTAAAATATAAACCACAAATGGGTGATGTTTATATGATAAAATCTGGAGCAACAACTGGAAACTTAGCACGAGTGCAAACAAATGAAGAATTTAATATATGGTCGCCATTGGCAGCATTTAGACCTGCCCCAAACAAAACAACAACAGATTTCTTGTTTTTTTTTATGAGGTCAAGTCGCTTCTTTTCGGCTATTGAGTTAGGCTGGAATTATGGTACTCAACAAAATATCGGAATGAACGTATTGGAAAATCTTAGAATGGTTCGTCCCACAATACAAGAACAAACCGCCATCGCCAACTACCTCGACCGCAAAACAGCCGAGATAGACGAACTGATAGCCGACAAAAAACGCCTGCTCGAACTCTACGAAGAAGAAAAAACCGCCATCATCAACCAAGCCGTTACCAAAGGTCTGACTGCAGATGAAAAAAGATTAAATGATTCCGCTGATACGCAAATCAACGAAATCTCAAAATCAAACAAATCAACGGTGCAGACAATTAAAATGAAAGACAGCGGTATTGAATGGCTGGGCGAAATTCCTGAGCATTGGGATGTGAAAAAACTTTCTGGTGTGTGTAGTTTTGTAAGAGGAAATTCAAGCTTTAAAAAAGACGAATTATTAAGTAAAGGTAACTATGTTGCTTTGCAATATGGCAAGACATATAAAGTTGATGAAGTTGATGAAAATTTTAAATTTTACGTTAATGATGAGTTTTTCAAGGATTCTCAAGTTGTAAATTATGGAGATGTGATTATTATTTCAACATCAGAAACAATTGAGGATTTAGGTCATTCCGCTTTTTACAATAGAAAAGATTTAGGTTTATTAGGAGGTGAACAGATGTTATTAAAACCAAATAGTGCAATGGTAAATGGTAAATATTTATATTATTCTTCAAAAAATTTCACAAAAGAACTTCAAAAGTATGCAACTGGTCTAAAAGTTTATAGATTCAATATAAATGATTTAAAAACAATTTATATATCGATTCCACCTATTCAAGAACAAGAAAACATCGTCCTGCACATTGAAACCGAATGTGCTCTTATAGATGCTAAAAACGCCAAAACAAAAAAACTAATCGACCTACTCACCGAATACCGCACTGCCTTAATCAGTGAAGTAGTAACAGGAAAAATAAAAGTGATATGAGTAAATATTTTGTAACCACAACTAATATACTTACTTTTGCAGCAACAGTACCTGTGTTGCATCCCGTAAGATCTGCTCACGGGTCTTCTTTTTTTATAGACACAGCAAAGTGGATTGCTCTTAAACTTCACTGCCGTGGCTAAGCATCCCAAAACCATACAAGAACAAATTGACCTACTCAAAAGTCGGAATATGGCTTTTAGGGAGATAGCCTATGCCCCACACTTTTTGGCAAATATCAGTTACTACCGTCTCAAAGGCTATTGGTGGGAAATGCAGGAAGATAAAATAAATCATCGCTTTGCAGACCATAGTTATTTTGAAGATATTATCGACCTCTACAATTTCGACCGAAACTTCCGCTTAATTGTTTTCAATGCCATTGAACGTATTGAAATTGCTTTGCGTACCAAAATGATTTACCACCTTTCGCTCACTTATGGTGCGGAATGGTATTTGGATTCTTCGCTTTTCCCCAATAAAAAATACTTCAGTGCTTTTCAAAGTAAAATCCATACGGAGCTAACCGAAAGCAGTGAGGAGTTTATTGTAAAACATTATAAAAACCATCCCAAAGAAAATCCCGAGAGTTGGAAAGCCTTAGAAGTTTTAAGCTTGGGTTCTTTGTCTAAACTCTACCGAAACATCAATCACCAATTGCCCGAAAAAAATGAAATTGCCAGAGAATTTGGATTATACAATCAGAAATACCTCAGCAGTTGGCTGATTACCATAACCTTGATTCGGAATATTATAGCCCATCACGGAAGGCTTTGGAATAGAGTCATCATCAATAAGTACGATTGGCCAACGCATTCTATCGCTCCTATTTTAGATTATGTGCCGGATAATCACCAAAGACGAAAGGTATTTCCAATACTTTCTGCCATCTTGTATTTAAACAATTTTATAAGTCCGGGTCATCATATTAAACAAGAAATATTGGCATTGTTTGATGAATTCAATCAAGTACCATTGTATAAAATGGGTTTCCCTAAAGGATGGGAAAAACAGCCCATTTGGAAATAAAATTAGATTATGAGCATCACAACCGAAAATACATTTGAAACTGCCCTTGTACAATCACTTGTAGAACAAGGCGGCTACACGCAAGGAAACGCTGAAGATTACAGCAAAGAACTGGGAATGTTTAAATATGAGGTCATTGCGTTTCTGCAAACATCGCAACCCAAAAAGTGGGAGAAAATTTCTGCCATTCACGGAGCCGATACCGATAATAGAATTATTAACCGTTTAGATAAAGAACTGAGTTTAAGAGGCAGTTTGGATGTGCTTAGAAATGGATTTGTAGATTATGGCGTGCGTTTTCAGTTGGCATATTTCCAACCTGCTTCGGGACTCAACCCTGATGCTGTTGATTTATACAATAAAAACAGACTGAAAGTATATCGCCAAGTCTATTACAGCACCAAGAATAAAAATTCGGTTGACGTTGTTTTGGCAGTAAACGGCATTCCTGTAGCTACTTTAGAACTCAAAAATCAGTTTACAGGTCAGGATGTTGGCAATGCCTTAAAACAATACAGCACCACCAGAGATAATAAAGAGTTGCTATTTGCTTTCAAGAAAAGAGCTCTCGTCCATTTTGCTGTTGACCAAGATGAAGTATTTATGTGCACAAAATTAGCTGGCAGCAAAACTTATTGGTTGCCATTTAATAAAGGATCCAACAACCTGTCTGCCGGACAGGCAGGCGGAAAAGGCAATCCACAAAACGAAAATGGTTACAGAACAGCTTATTTGTGGGAATACATCTTGCAAAAAGATAGTTGGATGGAAATTTTGCAACGTTTCTTGCATTTGGAAACGGAAGAATATGAATCTAACGGCAAAATTTACAAGAAAGAAAAATTAATATTTCCACGATATCACCAATTAGATTCAGTTCGTAAAATCAGCAATAATGTACTCGAAGTAGAAGCAGGTACAAACTACTTAATTCAACATTCGGCAGGTTCGGGCAAAAGTAATTCCATTGCCTGGTTGGCTTACAGGCTTTCAAGTTTGCATAACGCACAAGACAATCGGATTTTTGATTCGGTAATTGTAGTTACCGATAGAAAAGTACTCGACCAACAATTACAAAATACCATTTATCAATTTGAACATAAAACAGGCGTTGTTCAACGAATTGATAAAGACAGTAGTCAATTAGCAAGTGCTTTGGGTTATGGTACAAATATCATAATTACCACTTTACAGAAATTTCCGTTTGTAGTTGACAAAGTTGGCAAGTTGCCCGATAGAAATTATGCGATAATTATTGACGAAGCTCACAGTTCTCAAGGTGGCGAAGCCAGTAAAAAAATGAAAGAGGTATTAGCGGCAAAATCCTTAGAAGAAGCAACCACCGAAGACACAACAGACGATTACACAGGAGATGATTTTGTAAGGGAACAGATAGAGCGTTCTGCACAGGCAAGAGGTCAGCAAAGTAATATTTCATTTTTTGCATTTACCGCAACACCAAAGTATAAAACATTGCAGGTTTTTGGACATAAAGATGCCGAAAGCAAACCACAACCTTTTCATTTGTATTCAATGCGTCAAGCCATTGAAGAAGGATTTATATTAGATGTTTTACAAAATTACACTACTTATGAGCTTTATTTCAAGCTGACAAAAGCCATTGAAGACGACCCTAATTTGAATAAAAAGAAAGCGGCAAAAGCAATTGGCAAATTTGTTTCGTTGCATCCGCATAATTTGGCTCAAAAAACAGAAATTATAATTGAGCATTTCAAACAAATTGTTTCTAAAAAAATTGGAGGAAAAGCCAAAGCAATGTTGGTTTGTGGTTCAAGATTACACGCCAAACGCTATTATGAAGAATTTAATAAATACATAAAAGAAAAAGGCTATCAAGACGATATTAAAATACTTGTGGCATTTTCGGGTAAAGTAATAGATGATAACGCGCCTGATGGCGTTTCTGAACCTCAAATGACGGGGTACAGCGAAAAGGAATTACCTGATATTTTTGACAAGGATGAATACAAGATTTTAATTGTAGCCGACAAATATCAAACAGGTTTTGACCAACCTCTTTTGCATACAATGTATGTGGATAAAAAACTCTCTGGAGTAAAGGCTGTTCAAACACTATCGCGATTAAACAGGACTTGTGCAGGAAAAGAAGATACATTCGTTTTAGACTTTGTAAATGACAGAGAAACCATTTTTGCATCGTTTCAACCCTATTATGAAATCACAACGGTTACAGAAGAAACAGACATCAATCATTTGTATGACTTAAAAGCAAGATTGGATGAATTTCAAGTTTATTGGTTAGCTGAGATTGAAGCATTTGCAAATGTTTATTTCAATCCTGAAACGAAATTGAATAATCCAAAACAACAAAAATATCTGTATTCATTTACCGACCCAGCTGTTGACAGATTTAAGGAAATAAAGGAAGAAGAAAAGCAAGACGAGTTTAAAAAAGGACTACGTACCTGGACTAATCTTTATGCTTTCCTGGCTCAAATTATGCCATTTGTTGACCCTGATTTTGAAAGGTTTTATGCTTATGCGAAACTTTTACAAACGAGATTACCAAAGCGGGAACTTTCTGAAAGTTTGCATTTAGACGATGAAGTGGCTTTGGAGTACTATCGTTTACAAAAAATCAAAGAAGGTTCAATTGATTTGTTGAAAGGAGAAACAGGTGAATTAAGCGGAACAACAGAAGCCGGTTTAAAAAGAGCAAAAGATGAAGAAGCTTTGCTTTCTGAAATTATCAATGTTTTAAATGACCGCTTCGGAACTGAATTTGAAGAGGCTGACAAATTGTTCTTTGAGCAAATTGAAGCTGAATTAATGGAAGATGAAATACTGCAAACACAAGCAAAAGTAAATAAGATTGACACGTTTAAATATGCCTTTGAAGACTTGTTCATCACAAAACTAATTGACAGAATGGACCAAAATCAGGAAATCTTTGAGAAAATACTCGAAGACAAAGTGTTTGGTGACTTAGTAAAAGAATTAATGATGAAAAAAGTCTATAAGAAAATGAATGAATAAAGCTAACACTAAAAGCCATACACATTTGCAATTCGAACGAGCCACCGCTATGAAGCCGTTCCAAAGTGATGGTGGCAAGCGCAAATACAATAAATTTGGGATAGAAAAACATACGCTTTATTTTGATTTTTGTGCCTGATTACTTATATTTGTGTCAAACACAAAAAATAAGACCATGGATATTAAACAAGAATTCGAAGGAAGAATTAATAAGTTAGAAAGATTAATTGAAGATAGAGGCATTGGTGCTAAGCAACTTAGCAAAGCAAGAAAAGTACAACGCAATGTGAACCTAGCCGTCTTTGTTGGTAGTTTAATTACAGTTGCAGGTATTGCTATGTGGGCATTCAGCGGTGGCAGCGATGAAGAATAGTTCTTCAGATTAACGAAACATCCTTTATTAGGCGTGATTTTAATCAAGGCCACTCATTTCCAAAACAAGCAGTAGTGTGTCTTGTATTTCAGTTTTTTGGTGCATAAGGACAATATTCAGGTGCCATTATTATATTGAATATGTTTATAAATCAACATATTACGGATAAATTACCACTGCCACTTATCCATTCATTTCTTGAAGAATTCAGGACGATGTTCAGGATGGGATATAAAGTAGAAAGAAGGCCTGTAATTAAACCAAAAAAAGGGCTGATAAAACTAAGTTTATCAGCCCTTTAATCTATTTGAAAAGTGCCCAAGAAAGGACTCGAACCTTCACGAGCGTTCGCTCACTACACCCTGAATGTAGCGCGTCTACCAATTCCGCCACTTGGGCGATTACACCTTTCAAAAAACCAGTGCCCAGAACAAGAATCGAACTTGCACACCGTAACCGGTACATGGCCCTCAACCATGCGCGTCTACCAATTCCGCCACCTGGGCTAAAAGTTTGGCAAAAGTACAATAAATTATCTTTTCTGTGCAAGCTTCATCTGATAAATAATGGTAGTCCTAACTAAAAACTAATTAGCTACACTAAGCCTATCCTAATCAGAACCTTACTGTTTAGGATGAAAAATTAAAACAGAAGCAACGCATAATTTCTGCCTGTTTTTTAAGCTGTTCATATCCTAAACTTCAAAAATTACCACTTTTTAAATTGGGATTCAAGCTTTAATTACTAATTTTGAAGTTAAATATGATAATTATGAATACTTTTTCAAGCGTAAGCGATCAAAAAGCCATTGCGGCGAAAGGAATTTTGGAAGAACAACTTGCGAAACAGGTTGATCAATTTAAAACCGGCTTCCCTTATATTAATTTGGTGGCAGCCGCAACAGCTTCTGATGGTATTTTTCGCCTCAGTGAAAGCGACTTAGAATATTTAATCAACTATTACAACGATAACCGGTCTGCCTATTCAATCCTGAAATTCGTGCCTTCGTCAGGAGCTGCCAGCCGGATGTTTAAACAACTTTTTGAATTTATTGAAACTTATAAAGGTAAAGAAGTGCCCGCCTCAGCACTTGCAGAAAGTGATGATTTCAATAGCGTGTCTAACTTTTTTGCGAACCTGGATAAATTTGCTTTTTATGACGACCTTAAAGATATTATTAAAAGTGCTGACTTAGATATAGATACATTACTTTCAAAAGGCGATTACGTCAGGATTCTCGAATTTTTATTGTTAGATACCGGCTTGGGATATGGCAATAAACCAAAAGCCCTCTTGAAGTTTCACCGTTACGAAACGGGAAGCAGACTAGCACTGGAAGAGCATTTGGTGGAAGCTGCGGTGTATTCTTCCGATCATGACGGCAACGCCAACGTACATTTTACCATTTCGCCAGAACACAAACGCAGCTTTAAGGCAGCAATAAACAAAGTGAAAGAGACCTACGAAAATCTCTATAAAGTAAAATTCACTATCACTTATTCGGAGCAAAAACCTTCCACAGATACCCTTGCTGTTGACTTAGAAAACAATCCTTTCAGAAATACCGACAACAGTTTACTTTTCAGGCCCGGCGGACATGGTGCTTTGATTGAAAACCTGAACGACCTCAAAGAGGAGATTGTTTTTGTGAAAAATATTGACAATATCGTTCCAGATGCTTTGCGCGAAGAAACCTATCGCTACAAAAAAGCCATTGGCGGCTTGTTGATGGAACTTCAAGATACTTGTTTTCAGCATCTTGAGTGGTTGGATATGGGCGACCTCGAAGAAGAAGAACTTGCAGAAATTGCGGATTTCGCAAAAAATAAACTAATGATTGACCTCACTGATGCGTATGAAGGCTTTAGCGAGATAGAAAAAATTGATTTTTTATACAATAGGCTAAACCGCCCGATGCGCGTATGTGGCATGGTGAAAAATGAAGGCGAACCCGGCGGCGGACCTTTTTGGGTTGAAGACGAAAATGGAAGTCGTTCTCTTCAAATTGTCGAATCGTCTCAAATAGATTTAAAGGATAAAAAACAGCGTGCAATCCTTGAGAAATCCACCCATTTTAACCCAGTAGATTTGGTTTGCGGACTGTATGATTTCAAAGGAAATAAATTCAAACTACCTGACTTTGTAGATCCACAAACAGGCTTTATTTCCATAAAATCTAAAGATGGAAAAGAGCTGAAAGCATTAGAGTTGCCCGGCTTATGGAACGGTGCCATGGCTGATTGGATCACCGTTTTTGTCGAGACACCCATCATTACTTTTAATCCGGTGAAAACCGTTAATGATTTATTAAGACCTCAGCATCAGGCTTAAACAGCGTTTTTTAGAGCTATTTTTAGGATATGCTAAAACAAGAAACTACTAAGATTTATTGTGTAACGCTGTGATTCTTAGTGTATTTCTGTGAAACAACTTCTTGTTGATTAGCAAGAAAAATTACAAACATGATTACAAAACAAATTGAAATTGAAGAGCTGGTAAATTCCTACCCATTTTCGGTAAAATACCTGATGGAACAAGGCATCCGTTGCATTGCCTGCGGCGAACCTATCTGGGGAACGCTGGAAGAAGCAGCCAAGGAAAAAAACTTTGATGACACTGAAATTCAGCATTTTGTGGACGAACTGAACAAAATGGCCAACGAAAAGAATGGCGAAGCAAAGCAGCAAAACGCAACTCAAATTGACATAAAACCACTTGAAGGCTAATCAGTTAAGGATACAGGCGTTCGATTTTCCAAGTTAGTGCTTCTTGGGTATAAGCAATCCGATCGTGAAGCCGGTTTGCGCCGCCCTGCCAAAACTCAAAATAACTGGCTGTCAATTGATAACCACCCCAGTGAGCGGGTCTTTGTAAGGGTTCATTGGTTTGCATAAGCAATTCCATATCTTGAATTAATTTTGCTTTGTCAAGCAATATTTCACTTTGATGTGAAGCAATAGCACCGGCCTGACTGCCGCGTGGCCGACTCAGAAAATAAGCATCGGAATAGGCTTCGCTAACCCGTTCAATCGTGCCTTCTATTCTTATTTGTTGTTCCAGTTCAGGCCAGAAAAACAGCATAGAGGCATTTTTATTTTCGACAAGTTCATGGCCTTTACGACTATTATAGTTGGTGAAAAACACAAATTTTTCAGCCTCAATATCCTTTAGCAGTACAATACGAGAGGAAGGTTTATGATTATTTACCGTGCTCAATACCATTGCATTAGCATCTAATATAGTGCTATTCAACGCCTTGTCAAACCAATTTTTAAAAAGTGCAATTGGATTTTGCGGCACAGCCGATTCATTCAAGGCATGTTTGCCATAATCTTGTCGAATATGTTGATAAGATGTCATCTGTTTTTGCTGCAAAAATAACTATCTTGCCGCTTCAAATTACAACTTATGGCTATAAGTCTTTTCAAACGCAAAAACTTACTTGTACCAAGCCTTTTGGGTTGGCTGCTGATTTTGGGTTTATTAGCTGCACTTTTTTTACTTTTATTTAAAAATATCTACAGCTTTCTGGCTTATGAAAAACCCGCAGCTTCACGGGTTCTTGTTGTTGAAGGATGGCTTCCGGACAATGGTTTGCAGGAAGCTATAGCGCATTATAAATCAAATAATTACGATTATATGATTCTTACCGGCGTACCTATTTCGCAATGGACCTACTCCTCTCCCTATTCAAATATGGCTGATGCCTCGGCACGAAGCATGAAAGAAATGCACTTCACCGATTCCATTTATACGGTTCATATTCCTTCTACCATTTTGCGCGACCGCACTTATGCTACTGCCATTGCCCTCGATTTAAAATGGCAAGACTTTGGTATTCATTCTGATAACTTTGATTTATTTACTATGGGAGCACATGCTCGCCGCTCTGCTTTGATGTTTGAAAATGTTTTTGGAAAGCGTTTAAAAGGTGTAATTCTCTCGACCGATCCCACTTTTGAAGCTCAAAAATGGTATAAAAGTAGTCGTGGCTTTCGGATTGTTGTGAGCGAACTGATTTCCTGGTTTTATGCAAAATTATTCTTCAGTGCCAATCCCGACGAGGTAAAGCAATGGATAGCTGATGGTTATTATATTGATGACATTCAGGCAGAACGTTTTGAGAATGATCGCTATTTTAAAAAAGCAGAAACAACACCCTTGCCGGACAGCTTGCTTGATGATTTTAGAAGTCTTGATTATTTTGCTCCCGATATTAATTACCGTTTTGAAGCCCGTTTTGTTGTTGACACTTCTGCTGCCCCATTTCAGATGGCTACAACAACCGAACGGAAACCCATGTATCGAAAATATGGCACTATAAGTTTTTCAAAAGGAGACACTGCGGTAACTTTAACCGCTTTTCAAAATTTGGATATGTTAGAAATAAATCCGGCTTATAAAGGTCTATTCGTGCCTTTTAAGGATAGAACAAACGGAAAAATCAGCTATGGCGGAGGACGTTACCTGGATATTGAAATACCTGAAAGCACACAACTTATTTTGGATTTCAACAAGGCCTACAACCCCTATTGCGCTTATAGCAGCAAGTGGTCGTGCCCCATCCCGCCTTATGAAAATCACCTCCTAATTTCTATCTGCGCAGGAGTGAAAAAATATCACTAAATTCGTTCCTTAAACCAAATCAGAATAATGAATCAATTTTGGGATATTTCAGTGCTTTGTGTCGAGGATGAGAAAGTGTTGAGAACCATTTACAGCAAAATATTGGCTGATCGTTTCAGATCGCTTGATTTTGCCGAAAACGGACTGGATGGCTTCGAGAAGTACCAACAGCTAAAACCTGACTTGGTATTAACCGATATCAAAATGCCCATTTTAAACGGGCTTGATATGGTTAAGAAAATCAAACGAATTGATCCTGACGCTCGAATTGTGATTATGTCTGCTTATAGCGAATCACATTATTATATCCGTGCTATCGAAAATGGTGTTAAGAGTTTTTTACTAAAACCTATCGACAACAACAAGCTTTTTAGTGTAATTAACGATCAGGCAAACGATATTTTGCTCAGAAAGAGCATGCTCGAGGAAGAAATCAGACGCAAACAGGCAGAGGAATCGCTAAGGAGAAACGAAGCAATATTACAGGCCGTAAGCGATGCCGCAGAAGAGCTGCTCCGGGGAGGCTATAATGCTGAAACTGTAAAAATTGTTTTATGCAAAATAGGCATTGCCACCCGGGTGAGCAGGGTTTATATTTTTGAAAACAGTACTATAAATGGTGAAATATACACAAAACAGGTACAGGAATGGGTTCAGGACGGCATAAACGAACAAATTACGAATGCTGAGCTGCATAACTTTAAACTATCAAATGGCTCTCACCATCGCTGGGTTGAAGTGCTTTCGAAACGAGATTTGATCTTTGGTCACATAAAAAATTTCCCGGCAAAAGAACGTCCTGTGTTAGAAAAACAGCATATTATCTCGATCATGGTCGTCCCAATTTTTATTGACAACGAGTGGTTTGGGTTTATTGGTCTCGATGATTGCATATATGAGCGTAACTGGTCTGCTGTTGAAGGCAATACAATTTTGGCAGCGGCAAATATTTTAGGTTCTGCTATACAGCGATCACGCACCGAAATGCAATTGCTGCAATTGAACTCAGAGCTTGAATCACGTGTAAGCGAACGCACCAAAGATCTTGAATTAGAAATTGTTGAGAGACGATATGCCGAAGACATGTTACGCGACAGTGAGGAAAAGTACCGTTCAATATTTGAAAATTCTAATGATGCCATATTGCTCACCTTTCAAGGGGAAATTCAGTTTATTAATCCAAAAACCTTTGACCTCACAGGCTATTATCCAAAACAGGTGATAAATAAACCGTTGACAGATTTTATCCATCCCGACTTCAAAGAAATAGTTCATAACAATCATTACGAGCGACTTCAGGGGCTTGACAATACAGGAACTTATGATATACAAATAGTTGACAAGAGTGGTAAGGCAAAATGGGTTGAATTAAAATCAAATCTTATTAAATGGGATGACAAAGCATCTATTTTAACTTTTATGACGGATATACATACCCGTAAAATCTATGAAGAAGAGCTCCGTCAACTCAATCACAACCTTGAAGAAAGAGTAGAAGAGGAATTGAGCAAGCGTGAAAAACAACAACACTTGCTTATGCAAAAATCCCGGTTAGAATCTTTGGGAGAGCTTGCTGCCGGCATTGCACACGAAATTAATCAACCCCTCGGCGGCATATCATTTAGCCTGGATAATATTCAGTATCAGCAAGAAAATGATGCTTTGAGTGCTGAATACCTCAATCAAAAAATTGAACTGATCTTCGAAGATATTCAGCGTATCAGAAAAATCATTCAGCATGTGCGTGAGTTTTCGCGCGATGACCCAAAACACCATCAGGAAGTAAATTTAGGTCAGGTGATTAATAACACACTGGCTTTCGTTAACCGACTATATCTTGACCATAATATCGATCTTGAAATTGCCATTGACAATAGCTTTGTATATGCCTACGCAGATGCTTTCCAACTTGAACAGGTGCTGCTTAACCTGCTGAGCAATGCCAAGTTTGCAGTAGAAAAAAAGGCTAAAAATACGCATTCACAGTTTATTAAGCAGATTAAGGTACAGTCAGGGCTGGTAGATAATATGATTTACATAGATATTATTGATAATGGAACAGGTATTAAAAGTGCTATTCTGAATCAAATTTTCGATCCGTTTTTCACTACCAAATCCGCACAGGAAGGAACAGGCCTGGGGCTTTCCATTTCTTATGGTATTATCAAAGATATGCGAGGAGAAATAAGGGCTGAAAGCGTTGAAAATGAATACACTAAAATGCGTATATTATTGCCTCAAAAATTAAATAGCTGATGGAACAAATTTCAATACTGGTATTAGATGACGAACACCGCCTGCGCGATGAATTAGAGGAATTTTTGAGCCGAAAAAACTTTTTAGTTTATAAAGCAGCTGATCCTTCAGAAGCATTTGAACAACTTGAAAAATACAAGATAGACATCGCTATCGTTGACATAAAGCTGCCACAGATGAGCGGTCTTGAGGTGCTGCAAAGGATCAAAGAAAACTGGCCAAAAACCGAGGTCATCATGATTTCTGGTCATGGCGATATGAAAAGCGTGATCGAAGCAATGCGGCAAGGTGCCAACGACTATTTTCAAAAACCTTTTCGACTGGCTGATATCGAGCACGCCATACACCGCACCGAACGCTTCATCAGCCTATCGCGACAGCTCCTCAATTATAACAAGAGTATTTCGTTGCTGACCAAGCGTTTATACGAAGCAGCAGGAGCGCCAATGATTGGCAAAAGTGAGGTGATAAAAGAAATCATCAACTCGATGGAAAAGGTTGCCGAATCCGAAAACACCTCAGTGCTTGTATTGGGCGAAAGCGGCACCGGAAAAGAATTGGTAGCGCATGGTATTCACCTTTTATCTGGTCGCAAAGACGCACTTTTTCATTCTGTAAACTGTTCAGCTATAACAGATTCCTTATTTGAGAGTGAGTTTTTTGGTCATAAAAAAGGCAGCTTTACCGGTGCTGTTGACGACCGTTCGGGCTGGTTTGAAATAGCTCACGGAGGCACTTTATTTTTAGATGAGATTGGCGACATGCCTATAGGTCAGCAGGCCAAACTATTGCGTGCCCTGGAAGAACGAAAAGTGAGTCGAGTAGGCTCGCATCAGAAAATCGCTTTTGATGTGCGGGTGATTGCTGCCTCCAATCAGGACCTTGAGAAAATGGCAACCGAAAAGAAATTCAGAAGCGACTTGTACCACAGGTTAAGTACTTTTGTAATTCAACTGCCACCGCTTAAAGAACGCAAAGAGGATATCCCGCTTCTCGTAGATCACTTTTTAGCCAGCCTAAGCTCTAAATTAAATAAAAAGGTTGTGATGATGAGCGAAAGTGCACAAGAAAAGCTAAACAGCTATGATTTCCCCGGAAATATTCGTGAGCTAAGGAATATACTGGAAAGAGCCGTTATCCTAAGCGAGGATGGGTTGATTTCGGCAAATGATATTCCATTATCAAAATCTTTTATTAAAAACCTTGGCGAGCCGAGCTCTGAAACTTTCGACCTGGAAGAATTAGAAAAAGAAACGATTCAAAAAGCCATGAAACAGTGTAAAAACAATAAATCTCAAGCGGCTAAACTGCTGAATATCAGCTGGCAATCGCTAAATCGAAAAATTGAGAAGTACAATTTCTGAACTCCTGTGCCATCAACAGATAGTCAGCTTGTTAGCCGTTTTCGTTCGTAAAAAACAAGTGTCGTAGAGTGCAAAAGTTGAAAGTTTCAATGACTCGAAGATTCGAACAGGTACTCAACCAAGCTATTAACTAACGATGGTGTTTTTTGTCCTGCGAGAAACTTATGTTCTACTTTCGTTATAATCCGCGACATTATATGCTTTACGATAAGTCAGAAGTTCTCAATTTATAACAACAGCTTTCGCGTTGTATGTTCAAAAGTCATTGGGATTAAAGTCAGAAGATCATTCGGACTTTTCAATTTGTTGATATAAAAAAAGGCCGAAATTTCTTCCGACCTAATATACTGTTGTTGAATTATTTAAGTGTATTTCTACTCCTTTACTTTATCAACAATAACTTTGAATGCTTCAGGGTTGTTCAGGGCCAAATCGGCCAGAACTTTTCTGCTTAATTCTATATTATTTTCATGCATTTTCCCCATGAAAACGCTGTACGACATTCCATACTCACGCACAGCAGCATTGATACGCATGATCCAGAGTGCTCTGAACGAACGTTTCTTGTTTCGCCTGTCTCTGTAGGCATACTGTTGTCCTTTTTCATAGGAATTTTTGGCTACTGTCCAAACGTTTTTCCTTCGTCCGAACTGTCCTTTTGTCTTTTTGAGAACTTTTTTACGTCTTGCTCTTGAAGCAACCGTATTGACTGATCTTGGCATTTTAAATGATTTTTCACCATAGCGCTCCTTTTAACCAGGAAACTTTGATGCTATGACAAAGTTTAACAATAATTTGAACTAATTAGTTAAGCATTTCTCTGATATTCTTCTCGTCAGCTTTGTGAACGAGACCAGAATAAGTCAGATTACGCTTACGTTTGGTCGATTTCTTTGTCAGAATGTGACTTTTGTAAGCATGCTTTCTTTTAATTTTACCGGTGCCGGTTAACTTGAACCGCTTTTTTGCGCCGGATTTTGTTTTCATCTTAGGCATTAATTGAACTGTATTTATGTTGATAATTAAATCCTTATTTTTTCGGAGCGATCATCATGATCATACGTTTACCTTCAAGTTTTGGCAGCTGCTCAACTTTACCGTATTCTTCCACTTCTTGTGCAAATTTTAGTAAAACAAGCTCGCCTTGATCTTTGTAAACAATGGAACGACCTCTGAAAAACACGTCAACTTTAACTTTGGCGCCTTCTTCCAGAAACTTTATAGCATGTTTAAGTTTAAACTGGAAATCATGTTCATCCGTGTTGGGACCAAGCCTGATTTCTTTTACCACAATCTTGGCCGACTTTGCCTTGATTTCTTTCTGTTTTTTCTTTTGTTCAAAAAGGAATTTCTTGTAATCCATCAC
Organism: Bacteroidales bacterium; assembly: GCA_023229135.1. GTDB lineage: Bacteria > Bacteroidota > Bacteroidia > Bacteroidales > F082 > UBA5536. The sequence goes on along the minus strand of JALNZT010000001.1, from coordinate 41,564 downwards.
TTTACAAACCGGCGGATTAGCTGTTGGTGAAATTTCCACCAAATCTAAGCCTACCTCGCGGGCTAATGTTAATGCTTCACGCAATTGAAAAATTCCATTCTCAACATTCTCACCTACTACCCTCACCATGGGCGCACTGATGCGATCATTAATCCGGTGTGGGTCTTCCTTTTTTTGAAAGACACGTGGTTTTCTTCCTCTAAACTGTGCTATAGTGTATATCTCCTATATTAATTAATATTTATTTAACTCTTTTTTAAGCGTCAAAACCCTGAAGTCGTGATACTTCTTTGGTTATTAGCGTTACGAAATCTTCCAAACTGAATGATCCCAGATCACCCTCACCATGTTTGCGTACAGAAACTTGATTTTCAGCCTCTTCCTTCTCTCCCACGATCAGCATATAAGGAAGCTTTTTTACTTCGGCATCACGAATTTTACGGCTAATTTTCTCACTTCTGTCGTCAATGAGGCCGCGAATATCGGAATTATTTAGGAACTGCAAAACTTTTTCTGCATAATTCTGATACTTTTCACTGATAGGCAGTACGATAGCCTGCTCCGGGCTTAACCATAACGGGAAGTTTCCGGCGCAATGTTCTACTAAAACAGCTACAAAACGTTCGAGCGAACCAAACGGTGCACGGTGAATCATAACCGGACGATGCTTTTCATTGTCTGAGCCAGTATAAGTTAAATCAAAACGTTCCGGTAAATTATAATCTACCTGAATAGTTCCTAACTGCCATTTTCTGCCAATCGCATCCTTTACCATAAAGTCCATTTTAGGCCCGTAGAATGCGGCCTCTCCCAAGACGGTAACAGCTTCAAGCCCCTCTTCTTCAGCAACTTCAATGATGGCGCGTTCGGCTTTTTCCCAGTTTTCGTCTGAACCGATATACTTTTCGGGATTTTTAGGATCACGCAAAGATATCTGTGTGATAAACTCATTAAAATCCAAGGCTTTAAAGATGCGCATGATAATTTTTATCACTGCTTTAAACTCATCTTTAATTTGATCAGGCGTGCAGAAGATATGTGCGTCATCCTGGGTGAAACCGCGAACGCGTGTCAAGCCATGTAGCTCACCACTTTGTTCGTAACGATAAACGGTTCCAAACTCCGCATACCTAATCGGTAATTCCTTGTATGAATGTGGCTTAGCATTATATATCTCACAATGGTGAGGGCAATTCATCGGCTTCAGAAAAAACTCCTCCCCTTCTACCGGTGTGGTAATTGGGTGAAAAGAATCCGCCCCGTATTTATCGAAATGGCCAGAAGTTTTATAAAGATTTACATTACCAATATGCGGTGTAATTACAGGTAAATAACCGGCCTCTTTTTGAACCTGTTTGAGATATTGCTCTAATCTTTCGCGCAATTGAGCGCCTTTTGGAAGCCATAAAGGTAAACCCGATCCTACTTTCTGCGAAAAAGTAAATAACTCAAGTTCTTTTCCCAGCTTACGGTGATCGCGCTTTTTTGCTTCTTCGAGCATCAAAAGATACTCATCAAGTTCTTTTTTCTTAGGGAAAGTAATTCCGTAAATACGTGTAAGCTGCTTGCGTTTTTCATCACCGCGCCAGTATGCACCGGCTATATTAAGTAGCTTTACAGCTTTTATAATACTTGTATCAGGCACATGCGGTCCGCGGCACAAATCCGTGAAAGTACCACTTTTGTATAATGTTATTTCACCGTCAGCGAGATCATTAATTAGCTCAATCTTGTATTCATCTCCTTTTTCGGTAAAATATTTCAGTGCATCTGCTTTGGAGATATCTACCCGCTTAAACTCCTGTTTTTCACGAGCCAGCTCAATCATTCGATTTTCTATGGCTGCCAGATCGGCTTCTGTTAAGGTGATATCTCCGGTATCAATATCGTAATAAAATCCATTCTCAATGTCAGGACCAATGCCAAACTTCACTCCCGGATACAATTGTTCAATAGCTTCGGCCATCAGGTGAGCCGATGAATGCCAGACCGTTGCCTTTCCGCCTTCGTCTTTCCAAGTAAGCAGCTTTATTGAGGCATCTTCAGTGATCGGGCGGTTGGCATCCCAAATTTCACCATTCACTTCTGCAGAAACTACATTACGCGCCAAACCTTCGCTAATGTTTTTAGCAATGTCCATCGCGGTAATACCAGCCTCATGCTGCCGAACAGTATTATCAGGTAATGTTATATTGATCATAATATTCACTTCAGAAATTGGGTGCAAAAGTACAAAAAAAGTACCGTATAAGCCTTATGCTAACAGACTTATTTAAAATAAATATTCTTTCGTGGGTATTCTTATGATTCCTGGCAACAGAACTTTCAATCTTCATTTTTAATGATTACCTGCTTTAAGTTCAGCATATTGATGGGATTGCTGCCCAGATTCTGCACCTTATTTTGCACAAAACGGAGCACTTCATCATAAAAAAGTACAACTACCGGAGCATCTACCATCACCAAACTATCTAACTGACGATAAAGCGTTTGTCGTTTACGATCATCGATTTCCTGCATCGCTTTTTCATAAAGCCGGTCAAATTCCGGATTGTTAAAATGGGTGTAATTCGGGCCTTGGGGAGCTGCATTCAGGCTATAGAATAAGGAAAGATAATTCTCCGCATCTGGATAATCGGCCACCCACGAAGCCCTGAAAAAAGGTAGGCTTCCATTGGCTCTGAACTGTCGCATGCTTGCTGCCGGCAATATTTCCATGCTTGCATCCAACCCTATATCCGTTAAAGCCGACTGGATATATTTCCCTAAATCTGTGTAATCAGCAGTGGTACTGAGGGTTATTTTTGTTCCGGCCAACTTATGTTTCCTAAGCAATTCATTGGCTTTTTGTTTGTCATATTTATAGCCAATTTGTTCCAGCGTATCAAAGCCGGGCAAGCCAAAAGGAATCATCCCTGAATGAGCAGGTTTCCCAATGCCATTGCGTAAAAAACGCAGCATCTTTTCCCGGTCAATACTGTAATTTACCAACTGACGCAATGCCCGCTGCTGTTCGGCATCCAAGGCCGTTAAAGTGTTATCAATATAAAATCCGGCATATTCCGTATTTAAAAAGGGCTGACGAAGCAAATAGATTTTATCACGGTATTTTTCGCGCAGGCGACCGTTTCTGGTCAATAATTCATCTTTATATCGGGAATCAATGCCCGACATAAAATCGAGATTTCCCTTCACAAATTCCATAAAAGCAATTTGCTTGTCGGCCAAAAAACTCACAGAAACGGCGTCAATATAGGGTAAACGTTTTCCATCAAAGTGTTCAAAGTAGTTTTCGTTTTTGCGCATCACCAGCTTTACCTGTTCTTTCCAAAGCTGAAAATGAAAAGGCCCTGTACCCACCGGATTTTTCCTGAAGTCTTTTCCGTAATAAGCTGTCGCTTCATGCGGCACAATTGCAGCATAAGGCATACTCAACATCCCTAAAAAAGGCGGAAAGGTCTGTTTCAACTTTATTTCAAAAACACTGTCGTTCAATGCTTTAAAAGCATAACCTGTTTCTGATTTCGCTACATAATTAAAAATCCAGCCTCCGGGAGAAGCCAGCGTTGGGTTTAAAATACGGTTGAAGCTATACACCACATCAGCTGCATTTACTGTTCTGGTTTTCTGCGGAAAGGCAGGCGATTCGTGAAAATAGACGTCATTTCTGAGCTGAAAAGTATAGACAAGGCCATTTTCCGAAATTTCCCAGGACTTAGCAATGGCAGGCACAATCTGCAGTTTATCATCCAGATCAACCAAGCCGTTAAAAAGCTGATTACACACCCAGATATGCGGTAAATCCTTGGCATAAGCGGGATCGAGGCTGGATAAACTAACCGCTTCATTGTACCTGAAAATAGACTTTTCGCTTTCATCAGAAGTCGATGAATTACAGGAAACAACAATCAGTATTAAAGCGAAAAGCCCGGCAAGTTTAGCAAAAGCAATTTTTAAAGCTTGCTCCATAGGTTTCAATTTGGGGACAAAGATAAACGCTTAAACGCAGGGGTAAAAATCTGTGGGGATCAAATCATTTTTGCACCCAACTTCTCCATCTGCTGTATCCACTTTTTACGTTGCTTTTCATCCGCTTTACGTGTTAATCCAAGCGTGGTAATCCGCACAGGTTTTATGCCGCAAAAATGAAGCAAGCCATGGCGCATAGCGTGATGACCAGGTGCTTTCTGTACCAAATAATAGTACCATTTTGGTGAATCCATCGTTACCACCAGGCGGGCGGTTTTGCCAACCAAAAGCCGTTCAGGATCGGTTCTTCCATTTTTATACTTAAACGCAAATCCGGGTAGGAAGGTGCGGTCAATAAAACCTTTGAGCAATGCCGGGTAAGTGCCCCACCAATTGGGATAAAAGAAAACCAGGTGATCAGCCCAGCTAATGGCTTCCTGTGCATCAAGCAAATCATTTTCCAAAGCTTGGTTGCCACGATATCCTTCCGTGAAATTGATATTAAAACTTTTTTCCCTAAGCACCAGTTGCCTTACGGACGCTGACTGCTTTTTAGCAGCTTCAGTATAGGCATGGTGTAGTTGATCTATAAACGTATCATTCACGGGATGCCCATGAATGATTAGTATATTTTTTGACATAATGTGCTGTAAATATTCAGCTTTAGAAGCATGTTGTTAAGATGTAACGCTGACTTAATGACAATAATCTTGCTAAAATGTTCAGACCTTAACTTCAAAATTCAGTGGATTCTTCACTTTCTCCTTTAGCAAGGCCAGTTCGAGCACATCGGTCATGTTTTCTAAAAAGTGAAACTCCAGGCCTTTCACATACTCTTCTTTTATATCAATAAAATCCTTTTTGTTTTCAACGGATAGGATAATTTCATTGACATTGGAGCGCTTAGCCGCCAAAATCTTTTCCTTGATACCGCCTACAGGCAAAAGCTTTCCACGCAATGTTATTTCGCCAGTCATTGCCAGACGCGCTTTCAATTTTCGTTGTGTAAATGCGGAAGTTAGCGCTGTAAGCATCGTAATACCGGCTGATGGTCCATCTTTTGGGGTTGCTCCTTCCGGCACGTGTATGTGCACATTCCACTGCTCAAACACATCCGTATTGATATCAAACTGTGCAGCATGTGCTTTTAAAAACTCAAAAGCAATTATGGCAGACTCTTTCATCACGTCGCCCAAATTACCGGTAAGTTTGAGGTTGCCTTTTCCTTTACTGAGGCTCACTTCGATAAATAAAATCTCACCTCCAACGGGTGTCCAGGCCAGGCCTGTAGCCACACCCGGAACATCATGCTGCATAACTTTCTCGCGCTGAAAACGACCAACGCCTAACACTTTTTCCAAGTCGTCAGCACTTACTTTATGCTCATAAGGCTCTTCCATGGCAATGCTTTTCGCTTTATTTCGAATAAGGCGGGCAACCTGACGCTCAAGCGTACGCACACCGGCCTCACGAGTATAAAGGTCGATGATTTGTTCAATAATTTTCTTAGGAAAAATCACCTGGCGGGCTTTTAGACCGTGATCCCGCATTTGCTTAGGAATCAAATGTCTTTTAGCAATCTCAATTTTTTCTTCAATCAGATAGCCATTCAAGTCGATAATTTCCATACGATCGCGCAATGCCGGATGAATATTGCTGACGGTATTGGCTGTTGCGATAAACATCACCCGTGACAAATCGTAGTCCATCTCAAGGAAATTATCATAGAAAGTAGTGTTTTGCTCCGGGTCAAGTACTTCAAGCAGCGCAGCTTGCGGATCACCACTGATGGTGTTGCCGCTCACTTTGTCAATCTCATCAAGCACAAAAACAGGATTGCTTGCTTTTACTTTGCGTAAATTTTGAATGATACGCCCCGGCATGGCGCCAATATATGTTTTACGATGGCCGCGCAGTTCTGATTCATCGCGCAAACCACCCAGTGACATCCTGACGTATTTGCGGTTGAGTGCTGACGCGATTGATTTCCCAAGCGATGTTTTGCCCACTCCGGGCGGGCCAATAAGGCATAAAATGGGTGACTTCATGTCCTGTTTTATCTTCAGGACTGCCAGGTATTCGATAATTCTATCTTTCACCTTGTCGAGGCCAAAGTGGTCATTATCAAGTACTTTTTGAGCATGATTCAGGTCGAGATTATCTGTTGTAAACTCTTCCCAGGGCAGGTCAACAAGATAATCGAGGTAATTATGCTGAATGCCATATTCTGCTGCCTGTGGGTTCATGCGTTGCAGCTTTGTGAGTTCGCGTTCAAAAACCGACTTCACCTGATTAGTCCACTTCTTTTTTAGAGCTTTGGCTTTTAACTCCTTTATATCAAGGTCGTTGGGTGTTCCTCCAAGTTCTTCCTGAATAGTTTTAAGCTGCTGATTCAAGAAGTAATCACGTTGTTGCTTATCTAAATCAGTTTTCACCTTGCTTTGGATTTGGTTTTTCAAATCCAAGAGTTGTAATTCTTTGGTAAGCGCACCCAACACAGCTTTTGCACGCAATACCATATCAGAAATTTCGAGTAATTTTTGCTTCTCCATCATTTTGATATTGAGGTTGCTCGAAACAAAATTTACCAGAAAAGAGGGGCTTTCAATATTCTTGATTGCAAAAGATGCCTCTGACGGGATATGTGGTGATTTCTGAATTATTTGCAATGACAAATCCTTTAGCGACTGCATCAGTGCATGGAAATTCTTATCATCCGGCAGCACAAGTTCTTTCTCAAAAGAAGAAACCCGGGCTCTGATATAAGGATCGCTCTGTATCATTTCACGCAGGTGAAAGCGTTTTTTGCCTTGGATAATAACCGTTGTGTTGCCATCAGGCATTTGAAGGGTTTTCAAGATATGGGCCACAGTGCCAACGGCGTTCAAATCTTCAAAGGCAGGGTCTTCAATATTTGGATCTTTCTGAGAAACAACACCAATAACACGTTCATTTCTGTAGGCATCTTTTACCAATTTTATTGATTTATCGCGGCCCACTGTAATAGGAATCACCACTCCTGGAAACAAAACTGCATTTCTCAGGGGTAAAATAGCCAGCTCCTCAGGAATCTCTTCGGCATTCATTTGTTCCTCATCCTCGGGTGAGAGCAAGGGAATAAATTCTGCATCAGGATCCATTAGGTCAGAAAAGTGAAAGACATCACTGCTAAATAAATTCTTCATATATATTTCGGACATTTTGGCGCATCATGTCAAACATTCAGGCTTTATCACTTTCGTACAAACAAACTATTTGTTGCAAATGTTTTAAGTCGCTGAAAAACACAGCCACCAATGTTTAATAACGTGGTTTAATAGGAAACTGGTCAATAAATGTGCCAATGCAGCTACAGTTTATGCACGCCGGTTTTTGTGGGTGAGGCTGTAAATTTCTTTTAGGATGTTTTGTTCAATGCGATCAAACTCAAAACCTCTTCTTTTAAATACAGCCGTAGCAATTTTGATGGCCTTTTTGAGGTCGAAATCAGAAAATCCGTGTGTTCCTCCCCAGGAAAACGAGGGCACGAAATTACGTTGGAAGCCGGATCCATATATATTGGCATTAACGCCCACAACCGTACCGGTATTAAACATGGTGTTGATGCCTGATTTGGAATGGTCGCCCATAACTAAACCACAAAATTGTAAACCAGTTTGCACAAAAGCATCTTCAGAATAGCACCATAGTTTTACCTCTTCATAGGTATTTTTTAAATTGGAAGTATTGGTATCAGCACCCAAATTACACCATTCTCCTATGACTGAATGACCTAAAAATCCATCATGAGCCTTGTTTGAGTAGCCCAATAAAACAGAATTATTTACTTCTCCACCAACTTTTGAATGAGGACCGATTGTAGTTGCACCATAGATTTTAGCATCCATTTTCAGTACAGAATTATTGCACAGCGCCAACGGACCTCTGATTTTAGCTCCTTCCATGATTTCAGCATCCTTACCTATATATATAGGGCCGGTTGAAGCATTTAAAATTGAATATTCGATAACTGCGCCTTCTTCCACGAAAACATCCTTTGGGTTTATAAGGCTGTTGGTTTTGCTTAGCGGTTGTGATTTTCTGCCTTTGGTTATCATCTCAAAATCTTCGCGCAGCACTCTGTCGTTATATTTAAACAAATCCCAGGTGTTGTCAATTTTAACATAATCGTTATCGACTGAGATCGTTTGAATATCGTCGCCGGCTTCTCCATCAAAAGTTTCCAGCGTTTCTGCAGTAAGCGCCATGGCAATAATTGTCTCGTCTCTAACCAGGGTTTGACCGGGTTTGAGTGAAACAATATCCTGCACCAATTCCTTGTTCGGACAAACTGAGCCATTGATAAGAATATTTGACTCAGCTTTTACAAGCGGAAATTTTTCAGATAAATAAGGTTCGGTGAGGGTTGAGGTTTTTTCTCCAAGCATAAACTCCCATTTTTCACGAATGGTAAGTATTCCAATGCGCAGATCAGCAACAGGGCGTGTAAAGGTTAAAGGTAGAAGATTATTGCGGTGAGTGCTGTCAAACAGGATGTAATTCATAATTGATTAACGTATTAAAGTACATTACAAATATAAATAAAAAAGTGATTTTGAAACGGCCTTTGCAAAAAAAATCTGATTAATAAAAAAAGCCCTCACCTGAATAGATAAGGGCTTTATTTTGAACCAATAAGCCTATTTAACTTTTTGATCATAATGGGTTTTATACCTGTTCTTGAACTTGTCTACGCGTCCGGCGGTATCAACAAGTTTCATTTTCCCGGTATAGAATGGGTGAGAAGTGTGTGAAATCTCAAGCTTTACAAGCGGATATTCGTTACCGTCTTCCCAAACAATATTTTCTTTGGTGTTAATGGTCGAACGTGATATAAAACTATAATCATTCGACATATCTTTAAAAACTACTAAACGATAGTTTTTTGGGTGAATCTCTTTTTTCATCGCTACTTTTGGCTTTTATTTAAGGGCTGCAAAATTAGTATCTTTCAATCAAATATCCCAAAGTTTTTAGGATTATTTTTTATTTAAGCCTTTTTTAGTGAAACAATAAGACAATCAGTCTGGCAATTCCAGCAAAAATTTTGTGCTGTCAATGCTGTCTGCATAATCTAAAATGCCTGGTGACTGGGCTTTACCGAAAGCATAAGACCCAGCCCAAGCGGCTTGGCGCGATACAACACACTGAATTTTGTTTGCGTTCTCTTCCAGCAGTTTTTGAAGTATTTTAGGGTCACTACAGGTCTGAAAGTGCAAAACAGAAACAGGCGAACTAAATTCAGTGGCCTTTTTTAGCAACATAAATCCGGTATCGAAGTGCTTTTCGCCATTTACCAGCCAAATAGCTTTGTTGTATTCGTAATTGTTGAAATATTTGCTGTGATTTTTCAAACCATTAAACACTTCAAAGGCTTCAAACATGGGCGTAAAGTCGTATCCATCAGGCACAAATAGCGTAGAAATATTGCGACATCCCAAGCCAAAGAAGGAAAAAACATCCAGCCCAAGCTGTTGCAGCTCTTCAGCTGTTTCGGCGCCATCAATAACAGCAACCCCATTTCTGTTGGCCCTTATTAAGTGAGGATATTTACTAAAATAATAGTTGAAATAGCGCGCTGTATTGTTGCTTCCGGTAGCAATTACCGCATCAAAATTGGAAATTATTCCTTCTGAAAACGCGATAGAGTCTTTGAATTCCGGCTCAATAGCGATGAGTATGGCTGCTAGGGCGGGCAACAAATATAAATCGTCACTTGAAAGTTTTCCTAAAAACTTGTGTCCGGTAGCTAAAACGACAAAGAAATCGTGAAAACCTACCAATGGAATATTTCCAGCCATGATGACCGCGACGGTTTTGGGTGTTTTTACACTTTCTACTGTATAAGCATCCGCATATTGTTTGAGCTGGACTGGCGAAATCATGTCAGTAATATTTTTTACCATCAAGTCAATATTGTCGGCAGTGAACCAGGCATTTTTTGCCATGGCTTTTTGTTTGGCTTTTTCAAAAGCTAAAACCGCCTTTTTTTCGTTGCGTGTAAAATACTTTTCCTCAGTATTCAAAAGCCTTCCAAGCCGTTCAAAGGCGTCAAATCTTTTTGTTAAGAGAATCATCTGAATATCAATTTTAAAACGATTGCGAAAATACAGAAATATTACGGTTAATTATTTCACAGTACGCGCAAATATTCTATCTTTGCTCCGTCTGACGTAATTAAAACCAGAACAAACATTTTATACTTTAAACTATGAAAAAGCATAATTTTTACGCAGGTCCATCCATCCTGCCGCAGTACACCATTGACAACACTGCAAAAGCCATTCATGAATTTGCAGATATGGGACTATCGCTTATGGAAATTTCTCACCGCAGCAAGCAGTTTATCGCAGTAGTAGAGGAAGCACAAACCTTGTTCAGAGAGTTGCTAAACATCCCTGAAGACTACTCAGTCTTATTCCTTGGTGGTGGAGCCAGTCTACAATTTGCTATGATTCCTTTCAACCTTTTCAACAAAAAAGCCGCCTATCTAAACACGGGCGTATGGTCGAAAAAAGCTATCAAAGAAGCTAAAATGTTTGGCGAAGTTAATGTAGTAGCCAGCTCAGAAGACAAAAATTTCAGTTATATCCCCAGGGATTATAAAATTCCTACCGATGTAGACTATTTCCACATCACTACCAACAACACGATTTACGGAACAGAAATCTTGGAAGACTTGGATTCTCCAGTGCCATTGATAGCCGATATGTCATCAGATATTTTCAGCCGTCCTATCGATGTTAAAAAATACGCTGTGATTTATGGCGGTGCGCAGAAAAATCTGGCTCCTGCCGGTGTTACTTTCGTAATCATAAAGAATGATATTCTTGGTAAAGTAGAGCGCCAGATACCGAGCATGTTGAACTATAAAACCCATATCGATAAAGAGTCGATGTTCAACACACCCCCTGTAGTACCTATTTTTGCTGCATTACAGACATTAAAATGGCTGAAAGAAAAAGGCGGATTGGCTGTTATGGAAAAACTCAACATAGAAAAAGCTGAGATCCTTTATAAGGAGATTGACCGCAACAAAATGTTTAAGAGCAATGTTCCAAATCCCAAAGATCGCTCACGTATGAACGTTTGCTTTGTAATGAATGATGGTTTTGAAGACAAAGAAAAAGCGTTCATCGATTTTGCAACTGCTAAAGGCATGATAGGGATAAAAGGTCACCGCGATGCAGGTGGTTTCAGAGCATCCATCTACAATGCAATGCCAATCGAAAGTGTGAAAGCATTTATTGAGGTGATGCAGGAATTCGAGAAACAAGCTTAATATTTTAATATTTTAACTGTTTTGGCTGCATCTTACCATTAATGCAGCCAAAACTTTTTTAACAAGTTAGTAATTTCAGTAGCTCTGAACATCTCAACCTGAGTTACTTTTTATACAAACAAAAAACTTAATGTTATGACAAAAGTATTGATTGCCACAGATAAACCTTTTGCTAAGGTGGCGGCTGACAAAATAAAAGGAATTATTGAAGCAGCAGGTTATCAAGCCGTATTTCTTGAAAAATATACTGAACATCAGGATTTTGTTGATGCAGCAAAAGATGCTGACGCTATTATCATTAGAAGCGACAAAGCCAACAAAGCTGTAATAGACAGTGCCGAAAAACTGAAAATCATTGTTCGTGCCGGTGCAGGATATGATAACGTAGATTTAGAGGCCGCCACGGCTAAAGGCGTGGTAGTAATGAACACTCCCGGACAAAACAGCAATGCTGTTGCAGAGTTGGCACTTGGAATGATGGTTTATGTAGCCAGAAATCAATTCAACGGTAGTTCCGGAACGGAGTTAAAAGATAAAACAATCGGTATTCATGGCTATGGACATGTGAGCAAAAACGTGGCCAGGATCGCCAAAGGCTTTGGCATGAAAGCGGTAACTTACGCACCCTCTAAAAACCCCGACGACATTAGGAAAGACGGTGTTGAAGTGGTTGATACTGTTGAAGCCCTCTACAGCCAGAGTAATTTTCTTTCATTAAATATCCCGGCCTACGACAGAAACAAGAAATCGATCAACTACGCCTTGCTGTCTAAAATGCCTGCTAACGCCATGCTGGTAAACACAGCTCGCAAAGAGGTTATTGACGAAGCCGGCCTGAAACAAATGCTTAGCGAGAGAAAAGACTTCAAATATGTTTCTGACATTGCCCCGGATAATGCGGCTGAATTGAAAGAGATGGGAGCGCAGGTTTTCTTCACACCTAAAAAAATGGGTGCTCAAACTTCCGAAGCGAATATAAATGCCGGTATTGCTGCCGCGAATCAAATTATCGCTTTCATCGAGAAGGGAGATACCAGCTTCAAAGTAAACTAAAAGTAAACTAATAGATTGTATAAAAAAGGTACATCCCGAAGTGGCCACGTGAAGAACCACTTCGGGAATACCTCCCACTCCTATACCTACTCATCATGAACCAACAAAACACAAAACCACCTACATTTTTTCGATTTGAAGACCTGCGTATTTATCACAAAGCATTGGATTACGTGCTTTGGGTAAAAGCTGCTTTAAACGATTATGTGCTTCTCGAAAACGCTGGTTTGGCACAGGGTTTTAATAAAAGCGCCCAAGAAATAGCACTCAATATTGCAGAAGGATCTGCCCGTAATAAGGCGCAATTTGTATCGCACCTGAAACAATCCAAAAGCGCTATACGTGCATGTTTGGTTTATACCAGTTTGTTGCATCGGGAAAATATAATTTCAGACAAAGCCGAAGATGAATCTCGAAATCAGCTCATGGAAATGACGAAAATGTTGGGAGCACTTATCACATCGCTGCAAAAAAACACCCATCAGGAAGAAGCTGAAGAAGATGTTTATCCCTCAAAGAATTTTAACAACAATTATTAATATTTAATCAGAAAACTATGGCAATACTAAAAGCTTTTAAAGGATGGCGTCCACCCACCGAGATTGTAAAAGCACTGGCATCGCGTCCATACGACGTTTTAAACTCGGAAGAGGCACGCGAAGAAGCAGCAAATAATCCACATAGCTTGTTGCATATCATAAAACCAGAAATTGACCTGGCTGAAGGCACAGACCTATACAGTGAAGAGGTTTATCAGAAAGCTACTTCTAACTTGGCGGAGTTTCGTAAAAAAGGATGGTTGGTGCAGGATGAGGCGGAATACCTTTATATCTATGCACAAACTATGAATGGCAAAACCCAGTATGGTCTTGTGGGTTGCGCAGGCGTTGAAGACTATATGAACAATGTGATCAAAAAGCATGAGCTAACCAGACCAGATAAGGAAGAAGACCGCATGAAACATGTGCGTGCCACCAACGCCAATATGGAACCTGTTTTCTTTTCGTATCCAGCTAAAAAAGAAATTGATGCTATCATAGCTGACTTTGTTGCCAACAATAAAGCTACTTATGATTTTACGGCTGACGACGGTTTTGGACATCATTTTTGGGTAATTAGCGAAAAAGCTATTATTGAAAAATTAATTGCTTTATTCGCAGAGCTTCCTGCTACTTATGTTGCTGATGGCCACCATCGTACTGCTGCTGCTGCCTTGGTAGGTAATGAAAAAAAGAATAATAACCCAAACCATAAAGGTGACGAAGAATATAACTTCTTCCTGGCTGTTCACTTCCCGGATGACCAGCTCACTATTATTGATTACAACCGGGTTGTAAAGGATTTAAACGGCATGAGCAAAGCTGAATTCCTGCAAAAGCTGGAAAAAGCTTTTGTTATAAAAAATAAAGGAAAAGCTATTTACAAACCCGAAAGCCTACATGTTTTCTCTATGTATTTAGGTGGAGAATGGTATGCTTTACATGCACGCGAAGGGTTTTATAATGACAACGATCCTATCGGCGTTTTGGATGTCACAATTCTTACCAATGAAGTACTCGAACCACTGTTGGATATCAAAGATCTCAGACGCTCAAACCGCATTGATTTTGTAGGTGGAATAAGGGGCTTGGAAGAACTGAGCAAACGTGTTGACAGTGGCGAGATGGAAGTAGCTTTCGCACTCTTCCCGGTAAGCATGAAGCAGTTGATAAATATCGCTGATTCAGGCAATATTATGCCGCCAAAAACTACCTGGTTTGAACCTAAATTACGTTCAGGCTTGGTGGTGCACGGTCTCGAAGATTAAAGAGCCACTTATGGAAACAAAAGAACTCATTCTCACCACCATGAAAGCAGCTGGAAAACCGCTGAAATCTGGTGAGATAGCCGACTTGGCTCAACTCGAGAAAAAGGAAGTCGATAAGTTCCTTAAAAAACTGAAAGACGAAGACTTAATAGCATCACCAAAGCGTTGCTATTATAGCACTAAATAGCATGAGAATCCCGGCTTTGGTCGGGATTTTTTTTAACATAAACTGTAACGAATGAGTTTTAGGATTGATTTGATCAAAGCTTTTCGCGAGTATTTAAAGCTTGAGCTTTCGCTATCTGAAAATAGCGTTGAAGCTTATGTTCATGATATTATGCTTTTTAACCAATTCATAGAGATGCGTGAACTAGAATTGAGCTTCGATCAGGTTACACATAAAGAAATTGAGCAGTTTTTAGACTATCTTTTTGAACTGGGACTGCGTGCATCATCTCAAACCCGAATTCTTTCAGGAATCCGCTCTTTTTTTCGTTTCATGCAAGAGGAATCTCTGATGGAAAGTAATCCCGCCAGGCTTATTACAAATCCCGAAACCAGCCGCAAACTTCCGGAAGTGCTTACTTATGAAGAGATTAAAAAGATGCTGGATACAATCGACCTCAGCGAACCAATTGGCCGGCGTAACAAAACAATGATTGAGCTCTTGTATGCCTGCGGATTACGTGTTTCTGAACTTATAAACCTAAAGGTCAGTCAGATATATCGAAAAGACGGATTTTTGAGGATAAGAGGAAAAGGAGATAAAGAACGACTGGTTCCGGTGGGCAAGCCCACCCTAAAGTCTATTCGGATTTATACAGATGAAATCAGGTCGTTGCAAGGCGTTGTGATGGCTAATAAAGACCTGCTTTTCTTGAATAGAAATGGAAAAAAAATCAGCCGACATCTTGTTTTCAAGATTGTAAAACAAACTGCTGAAAAAGCCGAAATCACCAAGAATGTAAGCCCACACACTTTCAGACATAGTTTTGCCACACATCTGCTCGAAGGTGGCGCAGATTTAATTGCTGTACAGCAAATGCTTGGTCATGCAAGTGTTTCTACCACTGAAATATACACACATCTTGACAGAGAATACCTGCGAGATACCATTATGAGTTTTCATCCACGGTCAAAAGCATGAGCTTAAAGCGCTTCAATATTACCCTCAGGATCTAAGAGTACACCCCAATTTATTGCAATAAGCTTTTCTTTTTCAAAGAAGAAATCAACCATTGCCTCCTCAAAAGTCAGCCGCTCCTCCCCTTCTTCCTTATCAGAATCCGTCTTTGTAAATCCATTGTTGGCCATTAAAGCGACAATCTCTTTTTTGCTTAATTTAAAAACTTCAGCGCCATAAAGCATTGCATCCTTATTTTGTGTTTGGATATAAGCCAGATGTGATATCCCTAAACCTTCAAAAAATAAAGAAAACTGGTCGGAATGATAATTCAGCACTACCGATTCAAAGTCGGGCTCTTCAAGCTGTTCCAGCTCATCTGCTTCGCCAAGCTCCTGTGTAATCTGATCTATCGTTTGTCCAAAACTAAGATTTCCTAAACCTTTGAGTGGCAATATAACAATTTCATTATTTTTCATTCTTCAAAATATTCTAAATTTGACGCAATGAAAGTAAAGTTTTTATTGCAATAACGCCACATTATTTTAAGAAAATTTTATTGCACTGGCCGGCTTAATGCCATTTATTATAAATGAAGGTATCAGCAGCATCAAAAACCAAATCATTCCAGCACCTAAATTCACCAACAAAACACTACTCAGTTGTAAATCAATGGGTACCGTTGAAAGGTAGTATGATTCGGCAGGCAACTTAAAAAAACCCGTTTGCTGTTGAAATATTGCGAAGCCGATCCCTAAAAAATTCCCAGCCAACAAGCCATACATCAGCAACTTAACAGAATGAATCAAAAACAAACGTCGAATCATTGCGTTTGACGCACCCAAGGCTTTTAAAATACCAATCATTGAAGTGCGTTCGATAACCATCATCAACAGCAAGCTAACAACAGTGATTCCGGAAACCATAACCATCAGGGTAATTATAATTATCACGTTCATATCCTGTAAGTTAAGCCAGTCAAAGATATGTGGATAGGATGAAATGGCAGTATAAGAAGTAAGGTTGACGGGCAAACTAAAATAAACGGACTCATTGATAGCGGTAGCTGATTCGTTTTGATGCAGCAACACTTCTAAACTCCCTGCTTCATTTGGATTCCAGTTGTTTAGCCGTCTTATTTGATTTAGATCGCCAAAAACATAGCGATCATCAAATTCGACCAAACCTGTTTCATAAATTCCTGAAACTACAAATTTTCGTCCGCGGGCTTTTTCGTTGCCGCTCACAAACCACATGCGTAAAGGATCACCTATTTTCAGCATAAGTTTGTCCGAAAGACTTTTGGAGATAAGCACTTCTAAGGAACGTTCATCATTTTGTAAATCAGGCAGCCTTCCATCAATAATTTTGGACTGAAAATAAGACCAGTTATAAGCTGCTTCTACGCCTTTAAGCACAACGCCTTGAATTTGATCTTCCGTTTTAATGATACCGGCTTTTTCGGCCACGGCCTGAATGCTTTTAACACCATCAATCTGTAGAATACTGCTGATCAATACACTGTCTATCGAAATTGCTGACTGCTGCAAAGATTCATTATGGTCTAAACTTTCAATTTGGATGGGTGCCACAAAACCAATTACCTTATCTCTGATTTGATTTTTAAAACCAATGACAATGGCCAGCGAAATAAGCATTACAGCCACACCGATGGTAACACTCAGCAAAGTAATACGCATCACCAGCGTGGAAACCTTGTCGGGAGAAAGTGAAAATATTTTTGATGCGATAAATGCTTCCGGCCTCATTTTATTTCGTTAATTTGACAAAAATAAACATAGATAGCTTGCCATGCGCATAAACTTCGTTTTAATCGTCCTACTTTTGACAAGCTGTGGCTTCTCGACCGCAAAAGCACAACGAAAACTGGTTTTAAAACCAGCAGGAACTACTATTTCAGCGGCTCAAAGAATACCGTTCTATTTAGACAGACTGAGCGGGAAAAACATAGCTTTAGTCGCCAACCAATCAAGTCTAATCGGCAACACACATCTTGTTGACACCTTGATTAGCAGCAACATAAACATTGTTAAAATATTTACACCAGAACATGGCTTCCGCGGCGACCAGGATGCCGGAGCATTAATTGATGATTCCAAGGACCAAAAAACCGGATTACCGATTATCTCACTTTATGGCAATCATAAAATGCCGACAAAAGATGATTTAAAAGATGTAGATGTGGTGTTATTTGATCTCCAGGATGTTGGCACACGTTTCTACACCTATATTTCTACGCTTTCGTATGTTATGGAATCCTGCGCCCGGGAAGAAATCCAAGTAATTGTACTCGACCGGCCAAACCCAAACGGATTTTATGTAGACGGCCCAGTTTTGGAAAACGGCTTTACTTCTTTTGTTGGTTTGCACAAAGTACCGGTAGTTTATGGGTTAACCATTGGCGAATACGCCTTGATGGTAAATGGCGAAAAATGGCTTGTCGATGGTTTAAAATGTGAGCTGGAAGTGATCAAAATGGGCCATTACGACAGGCTCTCTATTGCCGAGCTTGCTGTGAAACCCTCACCTAACCTACCAAACTATCAAGCGGTACTTTTATATCCGTCACTTTGCTTTTTCGAAGGAACAGCAATCAGCATTGGCAGAGGGACTGATTTTCCTTTTCAAGTTTTTGGCCATCCTGCTTTGTCAGGCTTTTCTTTTTCTTTTACTCCTAAAAAAACTACCGGCGCTTCAAAACCCAAGCTTGAGGGCGAATTGTGTTTTGGCAAAGACCTGAGGCCTTTCGCTGACAATTTTAATGAACAACACCCTTACCGCTTAAACCTAGAATGGATTATTGAGGCTTATCAAAATTTTCCTGAAAAAACCAAGTTCTTCAACAATTACTTTGATAAACTGGCCGGAAACTCAACACTTCGCAAGCAAATTGAAGCCGGATTAAGTGCTGAAGAAATCAGAGCAAGCTGGGCAGCCGAACTGGAACTATATAAAAAAATCAGGATAAAATATTTACTTTATCCTGATTTTAAATAGCCTTTGTAAAAAAAACTATACCGTTTTTCCGGGATATACTTTCAATGCTTCTTCCAACACCTTCATTGACTGTTTAAGATCTTCTACTTTAAGTACATAGCTAATTCTAACCTCGTCTTTTCCGCGTCCTGGCGTTGAATAAAATCCGCTGGCAGGTGCCATCATCACAGTTTGGCCTTCGAAGTTGAAATCTTCGAGCAGCCATCTGCAAAACTTATCAGAATCATCGATGGGCAGTTTAGCTACTACATAAAAAGCACCTTTTGGTGTGGGACAATAAGCTCCTTTTATTTTGTTAATTGCTTCAACAACCGTATTCCTACGGTTTAAGTACTCTTCTACAACTTCCACAAAATAACTATCAGGTGTTCCAATCGCAGCTTCTGCGGCTACTTGTCCGAACGTTGGTGGGCTGAGGCGGGCTTGCGCAAACTTTAATGCGGTAGCCATCACCTCTTTATTTTTAGAAATCATGCAGCCAACCCGCATGCCACAAGCGCTATAGCGTTTTGATACTGAGTCAATCAGAATAACATTATCATCAATTCCTTCGAGGTGCATGCATGAAAAATGCTCATAGCCATCATAGCAAAACTCGCGATAAACCTCGTCGGCAATCAGGTAGAGATCATGTTTGATAACCAACTGTCTCAGGGTTTCTAACTCCTCCTTATTGTAAAGATATCCAGTTGGATTGTTGGGGTTACACACCAAAATTGCTTTCGTTTTTGGGCCAATGACTTTTTCAAAATCAGCGATAGGCGGTAGTGCAAAACCAGTTTCAATGGATGAAAAAATAGGCTTCACATTAATGCCGGCATTGGTAGCAAAGCCATTGTAATTGGCATAAAATGGTTCGGGAATAATTACTTCATCACCCGGATCCATAATAGATTGGAAAGCAAAAAGCAAAGCTTCGGAAGCACCTGCTCCAATGATAATTTCCTCTGCGGTGATATGGATGTCATGCTTTTCATAATATTTCGCGAGTTTTTCACGATACGAAAGCATTCCGGCAGAGTGGCTGTATTCAACCACTTTAAGATCGAAATTGCGAACGGCTTGAAGAGCTACCTCAGGCGTATGAATATCAGGCTGGCCGATATTGAGGTGAAAAACCTTCATTCCGCGTTTTTTAGCCGCTTCGGCATACGGAACTAATTTTCTGATAGGCGATTCTGGCATTTGCCTACCTTTAATGGAGATTTTAGGCATATAATCTGGTTTTTATTTAATAAAAAAAACCCGGTCAAACAACCGGGGAATATTTCTAAAAACAAGCTTGAAGCTTTACTTATTTATTGGTGCACCCGTATTTTCAGCCTGTTTAGAAGGCAAAGCTTCTTCGGGCTCATTTACTACCGTGCCTTTGATACGCAATACAACAGTGCTGTTACTACTGGCATTAGACATAATCGTTACGGATTTATTAAATGCACCAGCTCTGTTGGTGTTGTAAGTAACTTTTATTTTCTCTTTTTCACCGGGTAAAATCGGTTGTTTAGGCCAAGTAGGAACTGTGCAACCGCAGGAAGAACGTGGACGTGATAGGATCAATGGCTCATTACCCGTATTGGTGAACTCAAATTCATGGGTTCCATCACCATGAAGTGTTATCTCACCATATTCATAGACGGTTTCATCAAAGGTAATCTCCGGCCCGTTCACCGGCTTTTTGTCGGTATCTTGTTGTGCTGAAATAGTTGTGAAGGCAAATAAAATGCCTAATAGAAATACGAACTTTCTCATGACTGAAGTTTTTTTGTGTGTAAACTCGATTATAGTCCACAAAATTAAAGTTTTTAACCGGAAAAAGTGTGAAAAAGTCTTAAATATTTTTATTTACTGTTAAATCTTTATCAATTGATCCCAAAATAGCAGTTAACTCCTAGGTTCTTTGCACATTCAGTTAATTGCATAAGTATGGTTTTGAGCGTTTTCAGGCATTCTGCCAAAAAGTTTTTCCAAACCCTTGCTGAACTTCAAAGATTTTGTACTTTTGCACCTCTAAAAACACGGCGAGGTAGCTCAGTTGGTTAGAGCGTCGGATTCATAACCCGGAGGTCCCGAGTTCAATTCTCGGTCTCGCTACTACGAAGGTTGTCCATCAAAAGGCAACCTTTTTTTATGCCCTTCTATTTTTGATAATTCCCGAAATCATCCTTCAAACTGATTATTGCATAGCTTTGTCAAACTTAAAAATAGCAAATGAGTAAGTTAACTTTTATTTTTCTGTTGATTTCAAGCTTTAGCCACAGTCAAACCGTTGAAAAAAATGGGTTGATTGACTCTTACACCAAACAAGCCATAATTACAGAACCCAAAGGCAACAACCCGCATTTTGCTATTGACGGCAAGCTACATACCTATTGGGAATCAGAAAATCCGCTGCCCGATAAATACATCGCAGATCAAACGATGAATGTGTTTATCAACACCGCGCCAAACAGACCTATTTCTGAAATAAATAAAATCTTTGATGGTGATTTGAATACTGCGGTTTTAATAAAAACAGCAGCTGATCGCACAAAAGCAACTTTTTCAATTCAACTTAAAAGACCTTTGCTTCTACACTATATTTCTATAAAAGCAGCCATAGAAAACAATTTGAAATTACGGATTACTTACGCAGATAAAAGCATGCAAAGCATTGATTTAAAGCGTGAAGACTCCTACCAGCTAAAGGCCATTACACCAAACAAGCCGATCGCCATTGAAAGCATTTCTGTAAGCGCAGCCAGCTCTTTTCAACTTTTCGAACTGGCTGCATTATCTACACCACCAGAAGTTAACTTTACTATAGATTTAGGCACTCAAAAACGCATTGGCCAATGCTATAGCCGGCATTTTAACGAAGGAAATATTCAGGCAATAAACCTCCAGTTTTCTAATAATGGCAACGAATGGAAAACAGTTAACGAGCTAAATGCTGAAGCCATTCAGTTATTGCCAACGGTTCTGGAAAAACCTATAAACACGCGTTTTGTGCGAGTAAATTATATTTTGGGCTGGCAGGAATATGGCAAGGCTGCCTTGTGGGAACTCAAACTTTTTGATGAATTTGGTCCGTATGGTCCGCCTGCTGATTTCACGGTTATAAAACAACCGCTGAATCAGCGTTTGGGTTTAAACATGGTTTGGGGCTGGGGGCAGCATGTTTACAGCGACCAGATTCAGAACGGAAAGGGCTGGCAACAATACCAAAATACTTTTAAGAAACTTCGGATTTATCACAACCTGCTTTGGGATATCAAAGCGCCCGGCATCTCTGCTAATTACAACCAAATGCTTCTTGGACAAGGCACTGCGGCAAACTGGTGGCTAAATTGGGAAAGGGAATATGGTTTTTTAAAACAAAAAGGATTTGATATCACCACTACTTTAATGTTCAAAAATGAAAACATTCCTGTCAGCCTTTGGACAAATCCGGCAGAGAATGCCTATAATATAGGAGCAGAATTAGGTCGATTTCTTGGACAAAAAAATCTTGCTGAAGCCGTTGAAGTTGGTAATGAGCCCTGGGATTATCCACCGGAGTTCTATCGAATCCTTGGCGAAAATATGGCAAGTGGTCTCAAAGCCAATAGCTCTAAAGCGAAAATCTTACCGGCAGCATTCCAAAACAGTTATAAATCGAGCGCTTTTAATGATCAGCAAAATTTTCTTCCCGATTTTGTCTCCACAGAAATGTTAAAAAAAGTAGATAAACTCAACGTCCATTTTTATTCACATACTATTGATAGTAAGGGATATAGAATTAGTGTGCCACCGGAAGATCCGCGTTCGGAAATTCATGGAATCAGGAATACTATCCGTTATAGAAATGAAAACGCCAAAGAGAAAGCTGTTTGGGTTACCGAGTTTGGCTACGATGGAAATAACGCTCAAGAGCCCTGTCTCCACAGCGAATGCGTAAGCGAGGCGCAGCAGGCGGCTTGGGGTTTGCGCGCAACTTTTTATTTACTGCGGCAAGGCGCCGAAAGGGCGTATTGGTATTTCTACGCCAACGAAGCCACGGATTCACACCTGCATAGTCGCGCTGGTTTAACACTTTCTGCTACGCATAATTTTGAACCAAAAGCTTCGTATTTCGCTTTTAAAGACGCACTTGAAATTTTGGGTGATTATTACTTTTCTGCCGTACTTATCGAATCCGATGAGCTAGTTGCCTATCAGTTTACCCATGAAAACTCAAATAAGAAATACATAGTAGCTTGGATACCAAACAGTCAGGATCCGAAGGACGGAAATTGGTTTACAAATGGCTTTATGGGAAGTATTCAAGGTTATTTTATATTGGATGGCAAGCCAAATAATAGCTGGTTACAATCCGAAAATCAGAATAAGTTTTTCCTTTCAGGATTTCCACGGGTTTTTGAAGTTTCGGAATAAGGCTTAGCCTTCATTTTTCATGGTTTTTTTGCGGGAATGACTAGGGATTGGAGTGATGGGGGAAGACATGGAGTGGTGGAAGGATTGGGAAGGTGAAAAGTTGAAGCAAGTTTTATTGACTTTAAGACAGGACATTAAAACGTCAATTGGAATTTATCAATCGAAGAGTCATGGGCTAAAGCCCAATTCGCCATGCGATGCATAAACCATCGGCCTAAAGGCCCGGGCTAATCAAGAGGCTTCGGCTGACTTTTGAACGTCCAACAGGACTTCAAAACGTTGAATTAGAAAATCATAAAAGACCATTCCTATCTAAAATGATGTAAACTGCCATCCAATTCTGCTGTAGAAAATTAGTTAAATGAAACTTTACAACCAAATACAGCCTTCGCGCCTAAAATTCTCGTAATTTTATAGCCAATTTTAAAATCTATACCCATGAAGAAAGCTTGTTTATACTTATTTATGCTTAGTTTTTTGCTATTCCACACAGGCTGCGATATGCAGATGAACGAAAACAAAAAACCAATGAGCGAAACCATTGGCGAAAAGGAAATTAAACTGGAATCTGACCGCCTCAATGCGGAAGTGTTATGGGCCTTGGGACGTATAGGCGAGGTAGCCGTTTCGCCTGACAAGACCAAAGTACTTTTCAGTGTAACTTACTATAGTATTGAGCAAAACAAAGGTAATACGGGCTTATATGTGCTGAATCTATCCACAGGAAATCAGAAACAAATCACCCATACACCTCAGGGAGAATACAATCCACGCTGGCGGCCCGATGGGAAAAAGATCGGTTTTTTATCTTCCGAAAGTGGTAGCATGCAGCTTTGGGAAATGAATCCCGATGGTACAGGAAGAGTAAAAGTTTCTGATTTTGCAGGCGGACTCGACTGTTTTGAATACGCTCCCGACCAAAAGAAAGTTTTATTTACCTCACAGGTTAAGCTAAAACAATCAACCAGTGATATTTACCCCGATCTGCCGCTTGCTAGCGGACGCATTAACCACGACCTAATGTATCGGCATTGGGATCAATGGGTAGATACCTATAGTCATGTATTCGTCGCAGAATATAATGGCGTAAGCCTGAAAAATCCCATCGACATCATGAAAAATGAGCCTTGGGAATCTCCACTTCGCCCCTTTGGCGGCGCGGAGCAAATAAATTGGTCGCCCGACAGCAAAAGCATCGTTTATTCAAGTCGTAAAAAAGAAGGCAAAGCTTATGCGACCTCTACCAATGCTGATATTTTTCAATACGATTTGGAAAGCGGCATCACTAAAAATCTCACCGAAGGTATGATGGGCTATGATTTAGCCGCAGTTTTTTCTCCCGATGGTAGCAAAATGGCTTGGGAAAGCATGGAGCGCGATGGTTATGAGGCTGATAAAATCAGGCTGATGATACGTGATATGGCCACTGGTAAAATATCAGATCTTACTTCAGATTTTGATCAAAATGTAAGCGGACTGGCTTGGTCGGATGATGGCTCAAAAATCTATTTCACAAGTAACTACCATGCTTTAGATCAGCTTTACAGCTTGCATTTAGCAGATGGTAAAATCACGAAACTTACAACAGGAAAGCATAGTTATACTGCTGTTTATCCCGCTGGCGATAACCTTATTGCCACCCGCATGTCGATGTCGATGCCTATCGAGATTTACAGCGTAGATGAAGCATCAGGTCAGCAAGTTCAAGTTAGTTTTATCAATAAAAATATCCTCGATCAACTAAATATGGGAGCTACTGAGGAGCGCTGGATTAAAACCTCAGATGGCAAAGAAATGCTTACCTGGGTTATCTATCCACCTGATTTCGATCCTACCAAAAAATATCCCACCATACTATATTGCCAGGGCGGGCCACAAAGCACCGTAAGTCAGTTTTGGTCGTATCGCTGGAATTTCCAGATGATGGCTGCTAACGATTATATTATTGTAGCACCCAACCGGCGCGGCTTACCTGGTTTTGGTCAGGAATGGAATGAACAAATCAGTGGCGACTACGGCGGCCAAAATATGCGCGACTACCTGTCGGCTATTGACGCGCTGGCCAAAGAACCCTTTGTTGATGAAGATCGCCTGGGCGCAGTTGGTGCAAGCTATGGCGGTTTTTCAATCTTTTGGTTGGCTGGCCATCACAACAACCGCTTTAAGGCGTTTATCGCCCACGATGGCATGTTTAATCTGGAAGCGCAATACCTTGAAACCGAAGAAATGTGGTTTGTAAACTGGGATTTGGGCGGGCCGTTTTGGGACAAAGATAACCCGGTCGTAAAATGGTCCTATGCCAATTCACCGCATAAATTTGTGCAAAACTGGAACACGCCAATCATGGTTGTGCATAGCGAACTGGATTATCGGATAGTAGCTTCGCAAGGCATGCAAGCTTTTAACGCCGCAGTGCTTCAAGGTATTCCGGCTGAATATTTATACTTCCCCGATGAAAACCACTGGGTTTTGAAACCTCAGAATGGTATTTTATGGCAAAGAAGGTTTTTCAACTGGCTGGACCAGTGGTTAAAATAAAGAATACGGACTATCAAAAAGCCGAATCACTTAAAAATGATTCGGCTTTTTTGTGTTCAAAGACAGGTATAGTTACCCTAAAACTCAAACTCCATCTGTTTTGGTGGATCGAGGGGTTTTTTAGGCGTATCATTGGCTTTTTTGGGCTTCATCTCCTTGTTTTCTTCGGCTGGTTTATCCGTTTCTTCTGAAAGAATTTCTTTTTTACTTGCCTCACTTTCTGCTTCCTGAGTTTCAATTTCCGTTTCAGCATCTCCTAAATTTTCCGCATCAGCTTCTTCTACAGGCGGCGTAAGTGGTTCAAGAAAAGTCAGTTTTACGACTTCCTTGTTCGAGAGGCGTTTTCCTTTGGCTTTGTAGCTTTTCACGCCAATAAAATCGGCTACTGACAGCTCCTCATCTTCCGGTTTTACACCTTTACTATTTTCCTCAAATGCAAGCTTTAACATCGGATACGCATCTAAAACTAACTGTTTGAAGACAGATTCGGGATGATCACCAATGCTGCTGTAACGTTTATTAAGAGCGATATCGTTCTCGATCTGAAAGCGTTTCACATAAATTTTTTGTGTTTCGCCTTCCACATAAACGGTTGAAAGAACTTCATCGGGATCAAACTTTCGCAGCAGCTTCAGGTCCTCATCAAAATGCGTCGAAAGCTCATAGCCGCTAAGCTTAAACTCTCCGTTTTCAAATAGTTGAAACAGCTTATCATCACCGGAAAAGGCTCCCAGGTACCTGCCGCGCTCGTCGCTGTTGAGTCGTTTGATACTTTCGTCATACCATATATCGCGCGCGCCCAAGGTGCTCACTCCCTCATCACGCTGTGTGATTTGTTTTACGGCATGTTTGGTGAGGATATTCCCTTTGGCATTGCGGTTTTTGATAGCCAAATCAGCAAAATCAAACTCAAAAGAGGTCTTTTTTAATTTAGGTTTTGGACGCAAGAGCACCTTTATTGTTTCGGCCTCGCCATTGGGGTTGACAGTAAAATAAATCACCTTAGAATCTGGTTTACCGGCGGTTAGGTCGTATTCCTTATCACGCGTAACACCAAGCACAGCAAAACGTTTGATGAGCCAGGGTCCTTTTTTGCCATCGCGATAAACCAGGTTATAAATAGTACGTTCGTCGTTTTTTCTAAAAACATCGATATGGATAATGTTTTCACCAACGAAACTTTTGGATGTTACTTTTGTAACGATAAAAGTACCGTTTTCGCGAAATACAATGATGTCATCCAGGTCGCTGCAATCACAAACGAATTCATCTTTTTTGAGCGATGTTCCGGCAAAACCTTCCACGCGATTTACGTACAACTTTTCGTTGTTCGCGGCAACAGCAGCGGCTTCAATGGTATCAAAGCTGCGGAGTTCGGTTTTGCGTTCGCGGCCTGCACCATATTTCTTTTTGATCTGACGGAAGAAATTGATGGTGTAATCCACCATATGTTCAAGGTGGTTGTTCACTTCTTGCATCTCCTCCTCTACCAGTCGGATATGTTCGTCAGCCTTGAAAGTATTGTATTTGGAGATACGCTTGATTTTAATTTCTGTCAAACGTGCGATATCGTCAGTAGTTACTGGCGCACGCAAATTTTCAACAAAAGGCTTAAGGCCCTCGTCGATGGCCATAATCACCTCATCCCAGGTTTCCGACTGCTCGATATCTCGGTAAATACGATTTTCAATAAATATCTTCTCCAGAGAAGAATGATGCCAGTCGTTTTCAAGTTCCTCTAATCTGATCTGCAATTCCTGCCTAAGCAGTTCGAGTGTGCGATTGGTGTTGTATTCCAGTATTTTATGTACACTCCAGAAAGCCGGTTTTCCATCAACAATCAGGCAGGAGTTGGGCGAAATAGACACCTCACACTGGGTAAAAGCATAAAGGGCATCAATGGTTTGATCAGGCGAAACACCCGAAGCCAGGTTAATTACTATTTCAACTTTTTCGGCAGTATTATCGTCAATTTTTTTGACTTTTATCTTGCCTTTATCATTGGCTGCGATAATACTATCAATCAAACTGCTGGTAGTAGTTGCGAAAGGTATTTCATTTATCACCAGCGTTTTACGATCAATCTGACTAATTTTTGCCCGCAGTCTCACTTTACCTCCACGCAGGCCTTCATTGTATCTGGAGCAATCTGCCAGTCCACCTGTCAGAAAGTCGGGTAGCAACTCAAACTCTTCATTTTTTAGGCATTTTATTGAGGCGTCTATCAGCTCGTTAAAGTTGTGCGGCAAAATTTTAGAAGCCAGCCCTACTGCAATCCCTTCCACGCCCTGTGCTAGTAAAAGCGGGAATTTTATGGGCAAATCAACAGGTTCTTTGTTACGTCCGTCGTAGGACAATTTCCAGTCGGTAGTTTTTGCATTGAAAACCACTTCACTGGCAAATTTTGTCAGTCGTGCTTCGATATAACGTGCTGCGGCAGCACTATCTCCGGTGAGGGTGTTTCCCCAGTTTCCTTGCATATCTATCATCAATTCCTTCTGTCCAAGCTGCACCAGGGCATCGCCGATAGAAGCATCGCCATGCGGATGATATTGCATGGTATGACCGATAATATTCGCCACTTTGTTGTAGCGACCGTCGTCAAGATTTTTCATGGCGTGCATAATGCGCCGCTGAACAGGCTTTAAGCCATCGTTGATATCCGGCACGGCACGCTCCAAAATCACATAAGAGGCATAATCCAAAAACCAGCTTTCGTACATACCGGAGAGCTGTATAGTGCGCTGAATTTCGCTTCCATCTGAATTCTCTTTTCCGCCCCTCTGAGGCGTTAAATCATCCAATTCACTCATCTTTTACTTACTGTCCTTTCCTGCTTCTCTTTTCAAATGTTGCTATGTATTTTTTTGTTTTGTAGAATAACTTTTCCAAAGGCGTAAAATTACAGATTCTGCCAATAAGAACAAGAGCGCCGCCAGAATAAACCACCACCAGGTGTTAGCTTTCTGCAATTCAGCAGATAAGCTACCAAAACTTGTCGATCGACTTGCGTTCAGTGTTTTTACAAGACCGAAACCTTTTTCACTGAACAGCGTTTTGACTTCATCTTCTGTAAAAAATCGCATCACAGATTCCTTGCGGCTTTCGTTCCAAGCCATTAGGCTTACGAGGCTGTCAGCACTGTAAATGCCATAGAAGCCAGGCTGTGGAAGCTGATCAGCCATATCCAGCAACAACTGCTGTCCGCGGTTTTCCAGACCGGGAATAAAGGTAAAGGCTCTATCCAAGGCCTTCACGGTTAAAACCGCATCCGAATTTAGTTGCTCAAATTTAAGTAAAACCAGTCTGTCCAGGCCGATTTCATAAGCCAAACGATTTCGTGTATCACCCCAAAAGGCCATTCGGATTACCAAAGGTGCAAAAAGATTACTCGTTGTAAGTCCCGACCATTGTTCGTCCATGTTAGCAGCCAAATGGAAAATAGATCCCTGTCCTACTTCCTGAAAAGTTAAAAAGGAATTACCATTTAGCAACTGAATCAGCACAGCAGCTGAAGCATTGCTGTGCAAATTGTAGTGCCGATTTACTTTCGGTAAGTCAGCATTTTCGGGTACTTTAGAAAACACATCCTCAAAAAAGGGATGTGCTGTCATCATACTGTTAATACGTGTTGATGCCGTGTCAGTAAGCAGACTGATTGATATTTGCAGCTCCCGACTTAGGCTTTCTGTTGCCGGCTTTTGTTGCTGTGGCGCTTGTAATAACAAAGCGCCACCTGATTCTGCATAATCCAGTAAAGCAGCTTCTAATCCGTCGCTCAAAGCGATTGAATAAGGCGCAACAACCAGGTTATACTGTGAAAGCGACTGAATATCAAACTGAAAAATATTGCGCTGATCAAGGTTAAAAAGGGTGTCTTCCCTAAAAAGCAAGGATAGAGATTCGTTGGGGTTTTCCTCAAACAGCTCCAGTACTTTGATGCGCGAAGCCACTTTGAGGTTGATATAATAGGTGTCGTCGAAAACGATAGGATAATCAGAAATACTGAGCTGTGCCATGAAATTTCCGCTATTTTCGGGAACAAAGCTGAGTTGTAACAAACGCTCGCTCCAGGCTTCGATATCGGCATTGGCAACGGCCAGCGTTTTGTTTTCAGATTCGAGCCTAAGTGCCAGTCCTTTTAAGGTTTCGTCGGCTTCATTCTTAAGCCTGACATTCAATGTGATCGGCATATCAACCTGTACCACAGGACTTTCTAACCAAGCGGTATCAATGTAAACATTGGCTTTGGTTGTCGCGCTGAACGGCAACAGATAAAGCATCAGGCTGCTGTCTGTAGTAGGTTTTAAGTCATCAAAGGCCGATTTTTGGAAATCAGAAAGCAGAAACAAACTGCTTTTCTCCTGATTGAATTTGGAGGCAATACTTTTTGCTCTTTCCAGAATTTCACTGGCTTGAACCGGCGGTGCATCTGCCGAAATAAAAGAGAGCTGTTGCCTTGCTTCGTCGCGGTTCATGGGGCGTTCCTGACGAGGAGAAAAGTTGTTACTGAGCAAGGCAAAACGTTTCTCAGGGCCGTAGAAATCAATGATTTCAAGCGCAGCTTTTCGGGCATCATCCAGCAAAGCACCCTCAGCACCAGCCATTTGCATGCTCACCGAATTATCTATGTAAAGCAGCACGATTTCGTTTTCGGGCTGCTGTAAAAGTGTTTCATCAGGAAAATAAGGGCGTGCAAAAGCCAAAACCAAAGCCGTGATAGCCAGCAATCGCAGCAATAAAACCAGCAGATGCTTAAGTCTGTTCGTACGTGCGGTTTCCTGTTTTAGGTTTTGCAGCAGCGAGGTATCGCTAAAATAAACCAACTTATGCCGCCGGAAATTAAACAGATGCACCACGATAGGAATCGCCAGTGCAAAAAGTCCGTACAGCATGTTTGGATTTAAAAAATTCATGGTTTAAAAATAGCTTTTTTGAAGTGGGCAAATTTACAATTAAAAGCGGAAGTAAAATCTCAAATCCGTCTAGACTGCCTTTATTGTTTGTTTGTTTCGGTTTTTTAAATTAGCCAATCGGCATTTACCCGGTAGCCCACCGCCTCAATGGCAGCTAGGTTTTAATATTTGACCTCTTTTTCCTGGGTTTTGCCTTCAATAGCACCATGTTGGGTGGTGTATGCAAAAGTTGCACAAACCACTTTTTCATCCATTTTATCATATTGATTATTAGCCAACTAATCCATTTACTCATTATCCAATTCTTTAGTTGAGTCCTTACTTCGCAATACTTTTTTAGCGTTCAGCTGACTAACTACTTTTTTTCCTGTTTTTTATTCCAATTCTTTTCGTGCTACATTGGCAACATGGCCACCTTGACGGGCAACTTTTTTACTTTCCTCAAAATCATTAGGCTGCATTGCTATCGAAATATCTTTGGTAGAAGCTTCTGCCAACATACTCAATATCAGCTCGGTATTGGTCATATTGTCACGCAGGTTTTCCTTTTTCAAACCTTTGAAAACTTTGTATTCTTTGGTGGTTTTGACCGTCCAGTCTTTGGTAAATTTAACCGTAAGTGTTGCAAATTGCTACCCTTCTTCCAAACTTCTATTATTCCATTCATTGGTGAGTTCTTTACGTATTTCTAAACTTTTGAGGCGTTGATTTTTCTACTTTTCCGAATAGCCCAATTTTGGATACTGCTTTAAGGCTCTGTAAATACTTAGTTCAGGATCTTGCATTTCGTCTAAACGTTCGTTGGCTACTTGTGCCAGCCATAGTTTAAAAGGCTCTGCCTTAGGCGATGGGATAGATTGAATAAGACGGAACAATTGCTCGGTATCGGCTACATCGGTCATACGCATTTTGCCATCGTCAGCAAGCATTTTCAAACGTCCCAATCTATGGGACAGTTCACTTCCTTCTGCTTTAAGTTTTGTTTTTAATGCGTTCCAATATTTCCTTGGTCTTGGACTGTCGGTTAGAATTTCAATAGCATCAATGATGGAGAAAAACCACTTTTCCTCTTTTTCATCCCAAACAGTCCGCACCTGCTTATCTTCAAATAATTGTATGGTTTCTTTTTTATCCATCTGCTTCAGCCTTTTGGGTTAAATTGGATTATTTGTCTCTAAATCTACTGTCGATTGGCTCACTTTCTGTTTACTGTTTTAGGCCTATAAGTTACTTTTTTCTGCTAGTTCGTCATTTAAAAAGCCAGTGAAAAATGTTCTTTATTGTTTAATAGCAGAATAAAAGTATGTTTAACCGGCTATAAATCAGAAGTCTCAACGCATTTTTATATGTCAGGCAGAAGCTATATTATTTCCTCTTTCACACAGCGCTTTTTCAGATAGGTCTTTTATTTCACAGCACAAAAAAAAGGCCGCTGCAAATGCAACGGCCAGGGAATATTTGGTTTAGACCTTCTCTTGATTAAAAAGCGTGCCATTAAACAACGCCCTGATCCATCATAGCGTTAGCTACTTTCATGAATCCTGCAATGTTAGCACCTCTTACGTAGTTGATGTAATCAGCATCTTGTTTGCCATTGATAACGCACTGCTCATGAATATCTTTCATAATTTGGTGCAGTTTAGCATCTACCTCTTCACGTGTCCAGCTATACTTCATCGAGTTCTGCGACATTTCAAGGCCTGAAGTAGCTACACCGCCAGCATTGACAGCTTTTCCAGGGCCAAATAATAATTTATGTTTCTGAAATATCTCAACAGCCTCAGGTTTGCATCCCATGTTTGAAACTTCGGCAACGAGCATAGTTCCATTTTCAACTAAATGTTTTGCATCTTCGTCATTTAACTCGTTTTGGGTAGCGCAAGGACAAGCTATATCGCATTTTACTTCCCATGGAGTTTTTCCGGGGAAGAATTTTGCTGATGGAAATTGGAGTGCATAAGGAGCAACAATATCCTGGTTTGATGCACGCAATTCTAACAAATAATCTATTTTTTCACCTGAAATACCGTCCGCGTCATAAATGTATCCATCAGGACCTGAAATGGTAACAACTTTAGCACCAAGTTCGGTTGCTTTCAAAGCAGCACCCCATGCCACGTTGCCAAAGCCGGAAAGAGCTACAGTTTTGCCTTTAAGGTCAGTTCCTTTAACTTTTAGCATTTCTTCAATAAAATAAATAGCACCAAAACCGGTCGCCTCTGGACGAATAAGGCTTCCGCCCCATGTGCGTCCTTTGCCAGTGAATACACCGGTATTCTCCTGAGCCAGCTTGCGATACATGCCATACATATAGCCAATTTCACGGCCTCCAACGCCAATATCACCTGCTGGAACGTCAATCTCAGGTCCTATCATATGCCACAATTCCAGCATCAAAGACTGGCAGAAACGCATAATCTCACCATCTGATTTACCTTTTCCATCAAAATCAGATCCACCTTTTCCACCGCCCATAGGCAAAGTGGTGAGACCATTTTTGAAGGTTTGTTCAAAACCTAAAAACTTCAGGATACTAAGGTTCACACTAGGGTGGAAACGCATGCCACCTTTGTAAGGTCCAATGGCGTTGTTAAACTGAACGCGATAACCTAAGTTAACCTGTACTTTTCCGTTATCATCAACCCATGGAATCTTGAAAGTGAGAATACGATCTGGCTCAACAATGCGCTCGATTATACCAAGGGCTTCAAATTGTGGATTTTGTTCCAGAACTTCTTCCAATGATTCCAATACTTCACGTACTGCTTGCAAATACTCTTTTTCACCTGGGTGTTTTTTTTCCAGGTCATTCATGATTTTTTCTAAATTCATCGTTTGGCTTTTTAAATGATTTATATAAATTATGCCTGTTACTTAATAACATTGTTAATTTCCTAACAAGGCAAAATTACGGCTTTTCGGTTTATTTTACCAAACAAAACCAAGAATATTAAATCTAAGGAGGGTATATTAGAAACAATCTAAATAATTTTTTCGCAATCGTTTTAAAATAAGTAGGTTATAACTACTTAATCAGCTGTCTTTGCGTGGTTAAGCACTATGATCTTCTTCCGCAGAATAAAAAAAAAATCCTAAACTTACGTGGCAAACATAGGCTATAGTGAGTGGGTGTTTTTGAAATTAGTTTTTTGGGGAGAGAGATATTTGTCTTTTCCTTCTGATTGGTTTGGCGGATCACTAGCATATCTCCTCTGAAAAAGTTTTATTTGACGTCATGTCAACACACAAAGACATAAAAAAATCAAAATGCTTGTTCTGAATGAAAATAATTCTATTTTTGCGGCATGGTACAACAAGTAAATCAATTTTGGTGGCGTCATTCATTAAGCAAAATGCTGATGAAATGATATGACCCTACTTGTATTTGTACACAAAAGAAATTAAAGGTCTGTCGTTCACGGCAGGCCTTTTTTTGTTTTTAACAAATTATAAAAAAACTAGTCGTAACCCATGAAATTGACAATAAAACGCCACCACAGCTTGGCCGATCTGCACACCGCAGTGGGATTATACCTACAACTAAGGGATGAATACCCCGGTGCATTACTACTCGAGAGCTCTGACTACCAAGCCGCACAGAATAGCAGCAGCTTTATTTGCCTGAGTCCTTTGAGCAGCATTAGCCTCCAGGGTAATTCATTACTGATTAAAGACTTGACGGAACAGAAAAAAATAGAGATTCAGAATAACCAGGAATTTTTACCCCATTTCAAAGCCTATATAAACAGTTTTGAAATCTCTGATACGCAAAGTACTGATGGCCTTTTTGGCTATTTAGCTTACGATACAGTGGAATTTTTGGAAGATGTTTCACTTCAAAACCCAACAGACAGCAGTTGCGAGCTGTCTGCCATGCATTTCTCATTTTTTCGTTTCGTGATCAAAATAAATCAGTTTAACGACACCATGCAACTGAGCGAGTTCATTCCCGAAGGCGAAAATTCACAACTCCAAACCTTAGTAAATCGCTTACAAATAAGCAATTACGCACCCTACCCTTTTCAAACGCAAGGACTTTTGCGCTCAAACCTTACAGATCAGCAGTTTATGGAGATGGTTGAAAAAGCCCGTCATCATTGTCAGCACGGCGATGTCTTTCAGTTAGTACTTTCGCGGCGTTTTCAGATCAATTATCAGGGTGACGACTTTCAGGTTTATCGCCGCCTTCGCTCAATAAATCCATCGCCCTACGGCTTCTATTTTGATTTCGGTAAGCATAGAATTTTTGGCTCCTCGCCAGAAAGTCAGCTCAAAATTTCCAATAACAAGGCCAGCCTCAACCCTATTGCCGGCACATACCGCCGCAGCGGAGCCGATGCTGCCGACCGCGAGCTGGCACAAAAGCTACTCAACGATCCAAAAGAAAATGCTGAACATGCTATGCTTGTTGACCTGGCGCGCAACGACTTGAACCGCAGTTGTGATAATGTGCAAGTAGAAAAGCTGAAAGAAGTGCAGTATTTCAGCCATGTGATTCACCTGGTTTCGGAGGTAAGTGGGCAATTACGTAAAGGCAAACACGCCCTAGATGTGGTTGCTGACACCTTTCCTGCCGGCACTTTGAGCGGTGCACCAAAACATAAAGCCATGCAACTTATTGACAAATACGAAAGCTCAAAACGAGGGATTTATGGCGGCGCCGTAGGTTTTATCGGCCTAAACGGTACCATCAACCTGGCTATCCTGATTCGTAGCTTTTTGAGCAAAAACAATGTGCTGAGTTTTCAGGCCGGTGCCGGAATTGTTGTGGCCTCAAGTGCAGAAAACGAGCTACAAGAGGTGAATAACAAACTGGCAGCATTGATGCAGGCTATAGAACAATCAGAAAATAAAAAAATCAACACATAATTCCATGAAAATACTCGTTTTAGACAATTACGACTCCTTCACCTTCAACCTGGTACAGCTGCTGCGCGAAAATAGTCAGGCGCAAATCGAGGTGTTTCGCAACGACAAAATAAGCCTGGATGAAGTGGCTAAATTTGATAAAATACTTTTATCTCCAGGACCTGGATTACCCGCTGAATCAGGGATTTTGATGCCACTAATAGAGCGTTATGCCGAAGAAAAAAGCATCCTTGGAGTTTGCCTGGGACTTCAGGCCATTGTGGAAGCATATGGCGGCAAGCTGCAAAACCTCCCAAAAGTCGTTCATGGACTTGCAACAGCTGTCAATATCATCAAAAGCAGTAGTTTGTTAGACGGTTTGCCTTCACCATTTATGGCCGGGCGTTATCATTCCTGGGTGGCCGACAGCTCAACACTTCCTGCGTGTCTGGAAATCATCGCCGTGGATGAGCAACAGCAAATCATGGCTATTCAACACAAGCAATTCGACCTCTCAGCCGTGCAGTTTCATCCTGAATCAATTTTAACTCCCGATGGAGAAAAAATTATTCAAAACTGGTTAAAAACAACTTCTTCTTCTAAAAAAACAAAAGCATAACATGAAAAGTATTTTAGAACAACTATTTCAATATCAGCATTTAAGCTACGAGCAAGCCCGTGATGTACTGACACGCATCGCCGCAGGGCAATACAATGAACCACAAATCGCTGCTTTTATGACGGCTTTCATTATGCGGCCACCCACTGTTGAAGAACTTAGTGGCTTTCGTGATGCGTTACTGGAACTAAGCCTGCCAATAAAGCTGGAATCAGCGCCGGCTATTGACTTATGCGGCACTGGGGGTGACGGCAAGAACACCTTTAATATTTCCACAATCACTGCCTTTGTGGTAGCAGGCACAGGCCATAAAGTTATCAAACATGGCAATTACGGCGTTTCCTCAGTAAGTGGCTCTTCTAATGTGCTGGAGGCCCTGGGATATCGGTTTACGAAGCAACAGGAAATCCTGCAAAAGCAAGTAGATCAGGCTGGTTTATGTTTTCTGCATGCACCACTTTTCCATCCGGCCATGAAATCTGTTGCGCCAGTAAGGGCCGCGCTCGGCGTGAAAACCTTCTTCAATATGCTGGGACCTTTGGTGAATCCGGCCAGACCGAAATATCAGCTTACTGGCGTTTTTAATCTGGAAACGGCACGCAAATATCAATACGTTTTTCAGGCCAAAAGGCAGGAAGCAAGCATCATTCACAGCATTGATGGCCACGACGAATGTACGCTTACCGCTGACACCAGGGTGCTAAAAACCCAACACGAGCAGTTGTTTTCAGCTACAGACTTTGGCCTTCCTGAAAATCATGTTTCAGCCATTGAAGGGGGGAAAAGCATCAGCGAGGCAGCGAATTTATTTTTAAAAATCCTTGAGGGGAAAGGCACACAAGCCCAGGAAAATACTGTGATTGCCAATGCAGCACTCGCTCTACAACACTACCATCAGGAAAGCTTACCCGACACTGTTTTACGCGCCCGTGAATCGCTGCAAAGCAAAAACGCACTAAACACTTTTAAAAACCTACTTGAATTAAACGCATGAACCCAATTTTAGACCAAATAACAGCAGCTAAACGCGAAGAGTTACAAGAACGCAAAAGCCTATACCCGATTAAGTTACTTGAAAAAAGCATCTACTTCGAGACGCCTCCGCTGTCCCTAAAAAAATACCTTTGTCGGCCGGAACTTTCGGGTATTATAGCAGAATTCAAGCGGAGATCACCTTCCAAAGGCGAAATAAATCCATACGCGGATGTGGAACGCACCACCATAGGCTATATGCAGGCGGGTGCTTCTGCCCTTTCGGTGCTTACGGACGAGACATTTTTTAGTGGAAAAAACCAAGACTTGATGATTGCTCGTAAGTATAATTTCTGTCCGATATTGCGCAAGGATTTTATCATCGACGAATACCAGATTATTGAAGCCAAATCCATTGGTGCTGATGCCATTTTGTTGATAGCTTCTGCGCTGAACGCCTCAGAAATAAAGCGTTTTGGCAAGTTGGCTACTTCGCTCGGCATGGAAGTTCTGCTCGAAATACATACTGAAAAAGAGTTGGAGAAAGGCACCGACGAACAGTTTTTAGCCGGTGTAAATAACCGCAACCTCCAACAGATGGAAACACGGTTAGAAACAGCATTTAAACTGGCCGAAAAATTACCAAAAGCGATGGTGAAAGTGGCTGAAAGCGGCCTGAAAAACCCCGAAACGATCGTGCAGCTCAAAGAGGCAGGCTACCAGGGTTTCCTGATTGGCGAGCATTTCATGCTGGAATCACGACCGGAAAAAGCTTGCAGAAAATTTATTAAAGCAGTCAAAAGCCTGGAAAATCAAACTATCGAAAGTCATGCCTGAAGCAAAAAACCTATTGATAAAGGTTTGTGGTATGGGTTCTTCGGAAAATATGCGCGCCACAGACCAGTTGGAAATCGATTTTTTGGGATTTATTTTTCATGCGGATTCACCCCGAAATCTAACGGATGAAAAGTTGTTGTCAACCACAACCAAAGCTGAAAAAGTTTTGGTAACGCGTGATATGGCTGCTGAAAAACTTATCGCATTGGCAAAAAGAAACGCTATTCAATGGCTTCAATTACATGGTAATGAATCTGTTGAAAACTGTATTGAATATAAAAGTCTTGGCTTTAAGCTGATAAAAAATATTGCCATCGGCAATGCCTCTGACTTTGATAAAGCCATGTGCTTTCAGGAAATAGTTGATTTTCTGCTTTTTGATACGTTCAGCCAAAGAGGTGGTGGAAGCGGACAACAATTTGACTGGAAATGGCTGAAAAATTACAGCGGCAAAACAAAGTTTTTCCTCAGTGGAGGAATTTCTCCTGAACATGCAAAAGTAATCAGTGCACTGCATTATCCTGCTTTGGCAGGCATCGATTTAAACAGTCGCTTTGAAATAAATCCGGGTCATAAAAATATAGCAAACTTAAAACAATTTTTAGATGAATTACACTACAATATGCCAGCCTGACAATCGTCCTGACAGTGATGGTTTTTACGGAAACTTTGGTGGTGCTTTTGTGCCCGAAATGCTACAGCACAAGCTGTTAGAACTTAGAGAAAACTATCAACAAATCCTTTCCGAAAATGGATTTCAAAAGCAATTTCAAAAGCTGCTTCGCGATTATGTGGGCCGACCAACACCACTTTATGAAGCCGTTAATCTGTCAAAAAAATATGACGCAAAAATCCTTTTAAAACGCGAAGACCTCACACATACCGGTGCACACAAAATCAACAATACGGTTGGTCAAATCCTTTTGGCGCAACGCTTGGGTAAAAAACGTATCATTGCCGAAACCGGTGCCGGCCAGCACGGCGTTGCCACTGCTACTGTTTGCGCACTGATGCAGCTTGAATGCGTGATTTATATGGGCGCAAAGGATATGCAAAGACAGCTTCCCAACGTACTACGAATGCAAATGCTGGGAGCGGAAGTAAGACCATCCAAAAGCGGAAGTCAAACGCTCAAAGATGCCACCAACGAAGCGATACGCGATTGGATCAGTAATCCCATCGACACCTATTATATTATAGGTAGCGCCATCGGGCCGCATCCTTATCCCGATTTAGTTGCTCAATTACAAGCCATCATCAGTCAAGAGATTAAACAACAGATCCAACAAAATTTTGATCGAGAAGCACCCGATAAAGTTATTGCATGC
Source organism: Bacteroidales bacterium (assembly GCA_023229135.1). Lineage (GTDB taxonomy): Bacteria > Bacteroidota > Bacteroidia > Bacteroidales > F082 > UBA5536. Next base: position 2,823 of record JALNZT010000001.1, on the reverse strand, counting down.
GTGGGCGGCGGAAGTAATGCGGCAGGTGCTTTCTTTCATTTTATCGAAAACAAAAAAGTAGAACTGATTGGTGTGGAAGCTTCCGGAATGGGTATAGAAAGCGGGAAATCGGCAGCTACACTGCATCTCGGCTCAAAAGGTATTTTGCATGGGTGCATGATTCCATTGATGCAAACCGCTGACGGACAAGTTATTGAGCCACATTCTATTTCTGCTGGATTAGATTATCCCGGTATCGGCCCTTTGCATGCGCATCTTTTTGAAAGTGGCAGGGCGAAATACTTACACGCTACTGATCAAGAAGCAATGGATGCTGCCTTTGAGCTCAGTAGACTCGAGGGAATTATTCCGGCGCTGGAATCGGCTCATGCTTTTGCAGCACTGGCCAAATTGAAACTAAAAAAAGAAGAAATAGTTGTGATAAACCTCTCGGGAAGAGGCGATAAAGACCTTGAAACCTATAAAAACCATTTTAGCCATGCCTAAAAGACTGCAACAAACCCTCAATGCTGACAAAGCCTTGCTGGCAATATATTTTACTGCCGGATATCCGCAATTGTCATCTACAGAAAAAATAGTTCAATTGTTTGATAAGCAAGCGGTTGATATCATTGAAATTGGTATACCATTTTCTGATCCGCTGGCCGATGGTATTGTAATTCAACAAAGTAGCACCAAAGCACTTCAAAATGGCATGAATACAAAACTACTTTTCGAACAGCTCAAAGGTGCCAGAAAGCAGACCGACAAGCCCATTGTTTTGATGGGTTACTTTAATACAGTATTGCAATTTGGCCTCGATAGCTTTCTGGAAAACAGTAAGCGCTGTGCTATTGATGCGCTCATCCTACCCGATCTTCCACCGGAGGTTTATGAAAAAAACTACAAAAAAAGCTTTGAAAAATATGACATCCCACTGATTTTTTTGGTTAGCCCGCAAAGCACTGACGCACGCATCCGTTATATCGATAAGTTGAGCAAATCCTTTATTTACGCGGTTTCCTCAGCTACGACAACGGGCAATACAACAGCTTTTACAGAAAGTCACGAAGCTTTTTTTACGCGTTTAAAAGCATTGCAGCTAAAACAACCACTAATGATTGGGTTTGGCATTAGCAATATGAAGCAAGTCACTCAGGTGCAACAATTTGCAAAAGGAGCCATTATTGGCAGTGCCTTTATCAGGCAATTGGATGAGCGCAAGGATGATCTTGGCGTGAATGACTTTTTTTTGAAACTTTAAAAAACACTTTTCAAAAATGATTATACAACTGGAAAACACAATACAAAACGCAGATATTCTACACATTGAGCAGCGTGTAAACAGTTTAGGATATCAGTTGAATAAAGTAAAAACACAGTTTGGACAATACCTTGTAGCGGTAGGTTCAGCTGAATTTGACATCAGAAAAATTGGCCAGCTGAAAGGTATTCGGGATATTCACCGCGTTTCGGATGCCTACAAATTAGTGTCGAAAAAATGGCGTGTTCAAGATACCGAAATAGATCTGGGCGACGGTGTTAAAATTGGACGAAATAATTTAAGCATTATGGCAGGGCCCTGTGCCATAGAAAATGAGGCTCAGATTACCAGCACCATCTCACACCTTAATACAAACAAAATCAGGATAATGCGTGGAGGTGTTTTTAAACCACGGACTTCCCCATATGCATTCCGAGGAGCAGGAATTGAAGGATTAAAAATCTTCTCAGCACACTGCAAAGCCAATGGCATCAAGGTAATCACAGAAGTGATGCAAGCAGATCAGATTGAAGAAATGATGGATTATGTAGATATCTTTCAGGTTGGAACGCGCAATGCCCAAAACTTCAATCTGCTTGATGCACTTGGCGAGGTTGACAAAGTGGTAATGCTAAAAAGAGGCTTCTCAGGAAGCATAGATGAGCTACTACAGGCCGCTGAATACGTTTATTCCAATGGCAACGAGAAAATAATCCTTTGTGAAAGAGGCATCCGTACTTTTGAAAAAGCCTATCGTAACACACTGGACTTGAATGCAGTGCCTATCCTTAAAGAGAAATCACATCTGCCGGTTGTGGTGGACCCTTCGCACGGTGTTGGCTTGCGTAATTATATTGAACCCATGGCACTTGCAGCAGTAATGGCGGGTGCAGATGGCGTGATAGTGGAGGTACATCAATGCCCGGAAAAAGCTGCCTCTGATGGACAACAAACCCTTGATTATAAGGAAGCTGAACAGCTTTATGATCGGCTAAGGCAAACTTATAGTCTTAAAAAAAGTTTTAATGGATTTTAAAACTTCATTAAAAGCTCAAAGAATTGAGCCGGTTTGCTTTTTTATCAGACCTTTGCCCTGTTTACCAAAACAAAATCAGTAATGGATTATCAGCAACTTATTGAACGGCTTTATCTGGAAACCAAAGATTTAGCGGCAAGAGGCAAAGTAGCTTCCTACATTCCAGCCTTGGCGGATGTGCCTGCCAACCGTTTTGCAATCAGCGTAAAAACCTGCAAAAACGAACTTTTTAATATAGGCGATCATCGGATTCCGTTCTCTATACAAAGCATTTCAAAGGTTTTCACTTTCATTTTGGCCTTTAATAATATAGGATCCGAAATTTGGAATCGCATCGGGCGCGAACCTTCAGGATCGGCTTTTAACTCGCTGATTCAATTAGAAATAGAGCAAGGCATACCCCGAAATCCGTTGATCAATGCAGGCGCCATCGTTGTGGCAGATATACTTGTGTCGCTAATTAAAAATCCCAAACAAAAACTTCTCGAATTTGTGAGATCGCTGGCTGATGACGATAATATTTTTTATGATAAAGGCGTAGCTG
>JALNZT010000085.1 GCA_023229135.1 Bacteroidales bacterium | reverse complement strand
AGCCCGCCAAAATCCCCTGAAAAACAGGCGGGACGGGGGTTTTCGCTCTCTGTTAGTGTTCATAATTATATTCGTTCTATTCCCTTTCAGCTTCGTTAATTTGGGTTTGAGTATCACGAAAAACGATAATCCAAATGAAAAATTTACAGATACATAACAGCCGATTTATTACCTATTCGGACGGCATTTTTACCGTTGATATGTTGGGCGGTGTGGACGTGCAGCAAATTGAAAGAATGATTTGCACATTACGCATTACTTACCAAAATTACCCGCCTTTACGCTCAACACTTGATTTATACAACGACCCGCAAACGGATAAACTAATCCGCACCCTTTGCGATAAATGGCAACTGCAATTATTAGAAGTATCAAAGTCCGTTCATTCACTCATTACACAGCTTGAAAGCTACAAACTGGAACGGCTAAAATATCCGCAGCAGAAAGAACCCGACTTTGAGCCGAGCGAAGAAGAAAAGAAAAAAGCAATCCAATTTTTAAAGGGCAAAAATCTTTTAAAATCACTCATTGAAAACCTAAATACAACGGGCATTTTAGGCGAAGATGAAAACGCAGTTATTTTATTCCTTGCCCTTGCTTCTTACAAGTTCAACAATCCTTTTTCAGTTATCTGTTTGGCAAAATCAGGCATTGGCAAAAGCTACATTCTGCAAAAACTCTCTGAATGTATGCCCCAAAATGCTTACAGCTTCCACACCAAAATATCAGCAAACGCACTTTACTATTTTGACAGCCACCAAATAAACGGCAAAGCCCTTTTTATTGAAGATTTAGAATGGACAACCCAAATGCTGCAACCGTTGGCAACGCTGCAAACACAAGGCAGATTAGTAAACACAAGAGCCACAAAAGACAAAGACGGAATGTTACATTCCACAACCTTTGAAGTAGTTGCAAATCTTTGTTTGTTGGCTTGTGCTTATAGTGAAAAAAACTTTGAAGAAATCAGTTTACCGTTTTTGTGCTTGCACCTGAACCACACACACAACCAAGATATTTTAGTAATGGAATATCAAAAAAGGTGCAAAGCAGGACAAATAAAAACCGAAGAAGTAAAAGCAGCGCAACAGCTTTTAAAATCAGTTATTGCAACGCTTCAAAATGTTAGTATAATCAACCCTTTTGCAACACTCATAAATTTACCCGAAGAAGTAGCCTATCCAAGAAAATCGTTTTTGCTATTGCTCAATTTTATTGAAGTAATTACCTACTTTTTTCAGTATCAACGGGAGCAAATAGCAGACACAGAAACGGGCGAAGTTTTTGTAAAAACACACCCGCAGGATATTGAACTGGCTTTTAAACTTCTTAAAAATAATCTGTTCCGCAGAGCGGACGAACTAAGCACAAGCGCACGGGGATTTTACAACTGGTTAAGCAAGTATTTAACCGAAGCCAAAACCAACCAATTTACAGCCCTTGACCTACGCAAAGCAAAGCCGATACACCCAAGAACATTAAACCGCTATTTACAGGAACTAAAACTATTTTCTTACATACAGGTAGCGGGCGGAAACAAACACCGTGAAGGATTTATTTACAAACTCTCTGGCTTCGGCAATCAAAGCGATACACAAAACAAAATAGAACAATCCATTGCAGCCACTTTAAAAGCCGTTTGGAACGAATACAACAAAGAGCAAAAACAAACCGAAAGCAAAGCGGAAAAACTGCAAGCTGAACCAATGCCCGAACCTGAACCGATAAGCGAAACAGAACCGATAAAAGAACCCGAACAGGAAACGGAAAATCCCGAAGCTGAACCAAGCAAAGAGCAAGAAGAAAAACCCGCCTTTTTTGATAAGCATTACAAGCGCATACGGATAAACGAAAAAGAAGAATACACCTTAAAACTGATTTTGGAACTGGAAGCCAAAGAGCAAGGGCGGGAATACTTAGCAAGCGATTTTACAGCCATTACAGGCAGAAGCCAAACCACCGAAGCAAGGCACTTAAAAACCCTTTGGGAACAAGGAAGATTAACCCGTGAATGGAGAAACCGCCAATATTATTACCGCCTTACGAGCAACAGTAAGACAGTTAGCCAAAACCCCGTGTCCAACCCTGAACCCCTTGACAGATAAGGGAAAAACAGTAGGACGACATTAAAAACGAAAAGTAGAACTATGGAAAATTTTACCGCATACCTGCAAAGCAAGAACCTTGCACAAAGTTCAATCAACCATTACACCGATTATGCAAGCAAGTTTTTTGCATACAGCAAAAAAGAAGCTGCACAGGTTGAAAAAAAAGACGTTTTAAAATACCTGCAATACTTGCAAAATAAAAAGGGCTATGAAAACATAACCCGAAGAAACCACCTTATTGCAATCAATCATTACTTTACTTTTTTGCTGAAAAATGAACAGGTTGCAAACAACCCCGCCACACTCATAAAAATCAGGGGAACGCATAAACGCCACTTGTATAAAATCTACACGCCCGAAGAACTGGAAACCCTTTTTGATACTTATTACACGCTTTTTGTAAAAACCTTTGATGATAACCATATCCCGAAAAATCAGCGCAAACAATCAGCACTAAGCAAAGAGCGAAACGCAGCCATACTAAGCATTTTAATCAATCAGGGAACAACCACAAAAGAAATAGATACAATCCTTTTGCAAGATATAGACCTGACAAAAGCAACCCTAAAAATACAAGGCAGCAAAAAGAGCAATGAAAGAACTTTACCACTCAAAGCCGAACAAATAGGGCTACTGATGCACTACATAAATACTTTGCGCCCGCAGCTTTTAGAATACCACACCGCAGACAGCAACAAACTGTTTTTGCCAATGCCTGAATTTAGTAAAAGAGATACCGAGAGCGCAACACTAATGCACGTTTTTAAACCTTTTACAAGCCAACTAAAAAGCATTGATAAGAACTTTGTAAACTTCAAACAGGTGCGGGCTTCCGTCATTACTTACTGGCTCAAAACTTACGGCTTACGCAAAGCGCAGCATTACGCAGGGCATAGATACATAAGCAGCACCGAAAATTATTTACCCAACGAAATGGAAACCCTGACGGACGATATAAGCAAATACAACCCTTTTTAGCCGTAGGACGGCAGCCAATTATTTACAGAAATGATAAACGAAAACTACACCAAAATAAGGGCTGAATATGCCGTTTGGCTGCAAACTTTGGGCTTCTCTGAAAAAGTAGTTTACAACTATCCCAACCACCTGCACGATTTTTTTGAATGGATAGAGAGCAAGCAAATACACCACATTACAGCCATTACACAAAAGCACATTGAACAATACTTTGAACACCTGCAAACCCGACCAAACAAACGCAGGAAAGGGCATTTATTAAGTGCTTCCACGCTCAACGATTATTATACTGCCGTTGATAAGCTCTTAGAGTTCCTGCACCAAATGGGAATGAACCAAGCACCCACGCCCACAAACTTTAGAATGACCATAGACAACCGAGAAAGAGTAAACAACATACAACCCTTTACACAAGTCGAAATAAAGGAACTGCAAAGCCACATTGAAAACCTTTACCACCATTTACCCTACACACTCAAAGAAACCAAACAAGAGCAGTTAAAACTAATCTTTGCGCTTTATTACGGTTGCGGGTTAAGGCGTTCCGAAGGTTACGGGCTTACCCTTGATGATATAGACTTTGAAAAGAAAACCGTTTTTGTAAAACAGGGCAAAAACTACAAGGATAGAATAGTGCCAATGAACGGGGGCGTTTACAAAGCCCTTGAACATTACATTTACAACTTTAGGCACTTGCAAAAGCTGCCACATAAACGGCTCTTTATACACACCACAGGCAAGCTAAACAACAGCTTGCAAGACCTGCAAGCCGTATGCACCACAGAGAGCATAAAAACCAAACGCTTAACGCTTCATATCTTGCGCCATAGCATAGCAACCCACTTGCTGCAAAACGGAATGAGCATAGAGCAAATAGGGCGTTTTTTAGGGCATAGCAGCTTAGACAGCACACAGATTTACACCCACTTGATATAAACCCGCTTCGCTTTACTCAATCAAAATCAGGGCTTAAAAAGCCCTTTTTTTATGCCCGTCATATAAAAAATATCGGTAACTTTGCGACCTATCGCAAACAAAAAACTTTGGGTTGCCCTGCATACACATATAGCCCCGTATCTGAACCGAAAATAAAGCGGTTTAAAAAAGAACTGACCTTTACAGAAAGCGAAAAAAAGGCACAGATAGTTTACTTGTATGGGTT
>JALNZT010000050.1 GCA_023229135.1 Bacteroidales bacterium | reverse complement strand
CATCAGGAAAAGAAAAATCACAATGAAACAAAAAAATATTCTATATTATTTAATTTCAGTGATTTAACCTGTGTTTTTTAACCTTATTAATAGCTAAAAGTTAGATAGAAATTCAAGTACATAAGCAATTTTAACCTTATTTCTGTACCCTAAAAGCTTGTTTTTGCTGCACAAAACCTGAAAACAGCTAGGTTTGATGTACGCAAATCCAAATGACTGCATAAAATCCCGCAATCGATTTAAAATCTTTTTTTATTTCCATTGTTTCAAAAACAGGAAAATCTACTGATTGGAATTAAGCTTGTTAACTTTTTTTACTCTTACGCAACTTACCGCTGATGGCTGCCATTTTAAAAATGTTATTTTTGCACAAAATTATCAGCATGACCATCCCGCAAATTATTGAGGCCTCTATCCAAACCAAGCAGCAAATTCTTCTGGAGCCATTGCTATTACAACAACTTGAGTTGGCTATTGATCAGTGCGTGAGTTGTTTGCAGCAAGAGGGGAAAATTTTGTTTTGTGGAAACGGAGGCAGCGCTGCTGATGCCCAACACCTTGCCGCTGAGCTTTCCGGACGCTATTATTACGATCGCCCGCCACTTTATGCCGAGGCTTTGCACGTAAATACCAGCTACCTCACAGCGGTGGCTAATGATTACAGCTATAATCAAATCTATAGTCGCATGGTAGAAGCTGCCGGCAAAAAATCGGATGTGCTGATTGGCTTGAGTACCTCCGGCAATTCGGCAAACGTGCTTGAAGCTTTTAAAAAAGCTAAAGAACTGGACATGACAACCATTGCATTCACTGGTAAAGGCGGCGGAAAACTTAAAGAATTTGCAGATGTGCTTCTCGACATTCCGTCGATCGATACACCGCGTATTCAGGAGGCGCACATCTTGCTCGGACACATCCTGTGCGAGTTTATTGAAAAACGTATTTTCCCTCAAAAATAATGACGATTTATCCTGAAAATATCCGTGCTGGCGACTGGAGTTTATTTCTGGACCGCGATGGCGTGATCAATAAAAGGCCATTCAATGATTATGTGAAGCGCATTGAAGACTTTGAGTTTCTGCCGGGAGTTTTTGAGGCATTAGATGTTTTCGACAAACTTTTTTTACGGATAGTTGTGGTTACAAACCAACAGGGAGTGGGGAAGGGGCTGATGTCGAAAATTGCCCTCGACGAAATTCACCAATGGATGCTACAGGAGATAAAAAGAAATAACGGTAGAATTGACGCTGTTTTTTGTTGTACAGATTTGAAATCTGACAAAAAAAATTGCAGAAAACCTACCACCATAATGGCACAGCAGGCACAGCAGGCATTTCCGGAGATTGACTTTGAAAAATCTATCATGCTCGGCGATACCGAATCGGATATTCAGTTTGGAAAAAATGCCGGAATGAAAACCATTCTCATAGGAGATGAAAAATGTAGCTTAATACCTGATATGCAATTTGATAGCTTATTAGATTTTGCACTATTTATTCAAAAAATAACCGTTGGCTGATGCGCCCCGAACTGATACTCGCGATTTTTTTAGCTTATACTGCTTTGCTTCTGGTGATTTCATTTATCACCTCGCGCAAAGCAAATAGTGATAGTTATTACCTGGGCAACAAACAATCTCCCTGGCCTGTAGTGGCTTATGGTATGGTTGGCGCCTCGCTTTCAGGTGTAACCTTTATCTCGATTCCCGGCTGGGTAGGCAGCTCTCAGTTTTCATATATGATGGTGGTGTTTGGCTATCTGTTCGGCTATGCCGTGATTTCGCTGGTTTTGCTTCCACTTTATTACCGCCTCAATCTCACCTCAATTTATACCTACTTGGATCGACGGTTTGGATTTTATGCTTATAAAACCGGCTCCTTTTATTTTATTGTTTCCAGATTGATAGGCGCATCTTTCAGGATGTTTTTGGTGGTCAACGTTTTACAGCTTTTTATCTTTGACCATTACCACATACCGTTTTGGGTTACGGTCGCTCTTTTTATGCTGCTCATCACGCTTTATTCGTATAAAGGCGGTATAAAAACCATCGTTTGGACAGATATGCTGCAGACCACTTTTATGCTTATCTCATTGGTTGTAACGCTGATAATTGTCCTTAACAAAATGGATCTCAACCTGTCAGAAATGATTGGTGTGGTGAAGAAAGAAGGCTACTCAAAAATTATTATCGCTGACTGGAGGCACGATAAGTTTTACCTTAAACAGTTTTTTAGCGGCATGTTTATCACCATTGTGATGACCGGTCTCGACCAGGATATGATGCAAAAAAACCTGAGTTGTCGCAATATAAAAGATGCTCAAAAGAACATGACAAGCCTCAGCCTGATGCTTGTGCCGGCCAACCTGCTGTTTCTTTTCCTGGGTGCGACCTTATTTGTTTACGCCAACCATTTTGGCATTGTCATTCCCGAGCTTACAGATAACCTCTTTCCCGAGTTGGCCATCAACCACTTTGGATTGGTAGCCGGCATGGTGTTTTTTATCGGACTTATTGCGGCAGCCTATTCCAGTGCCGACAGCGCCATTACTGCACTCTCTACCTCAATTAGCGTTGATTTTTTAGGATCAGAAAAGAAACAAAATAAAGGTCTGAATCAGTCTAATTTGCAGCGTTATCTCATACATTTTGGCGTTACAACTGTCATCCTGATTATCATTGTAGTCTTTCGTGAAATCAATAATCAAGCGGTTATTTCACGCTTATTCACGATCGCAGGATACACTTACGGTCCGCTGCTCGGTTTGTTTGCTTTTGGTTTATTTACTAAAAATGAAATCAAAGACCGCTACGTGCCGTTAATAGCCCTGGCAGCTCCTGTTGCAACTTATTTTATAGATACAAACAGCAATTTACTGTTCAATGGATATAACTTTGGTTTTGAGTTACTTATATTGAATGGCCTGCTCACGTATATTGGATTATGGTCAATTAGAAAACGATCGCTAATTCAAACCAACTTTTAACACAACCAACTTATAATAAATAAAATGAAAAATTTCAGATTTACAGCCCTCTCAGAAACTTTTGACCGTCAGGTAATTCCGGTGAACTATCCGTCTAACAAAATCTCAGATTATTTCGGTTCTATGGTTTTTAACCAGGGCGTTATGCGTGAATACCTTACCAAGGAAGCCTTTAAAAGCGTGGAGATGGCTATAGATAAAGGCACAAAGATTGAACGTAAAGTAGCTGACCAGGTCGCATCTGCCATGAAATCCTGGGCGATGAGTAAAGGAGCAACTCATTATACACACTGGTTTCACCCCTTAACGGGCTCCACGGCCGAAAAACATGATGCATTTATAAATCCCGCCGAAGGCGGAAAAGCCCTGGAAGAATTTCAAAGCAATGAGCTGATTCAGCAGGAACCTGATGCCTCTTCTTTCCCCAGCGGTGGCTTGCGCAACACTTTTGAGGCACGCGGCTACACAGCCTGGGATCCCAGCTCTCCGGCTTTTATCATGGAAAGCACACTTTGTATTCCTACAATTTTTGTTTCCTACACTGGTGAATCGCTCGACTATAAAACGCCGTTGCTACGCTCTAACGATGCCATTGATAAGGCAAGCGTAAAAGTTTGCCGCTTATTTGACAAAGCCATTACCAAAGTTTATCCAACCTTGGGTTGGGAACAGGAATATTTTCTGGTTGACTCAGCACTTTTCGCTGCACGACCTGATTTAGTGTTGGCCGGCAAAACAGTTTTCGGACACGCATCAGCTAAAGATCAGCAGCTTAGCGATCATTATTTTGGCACAATCCACAGTCGCGCAAGGGCTTTTATGCGCGACCTGGAAATAGAATCACATAAACTTGGAATTCCCTTAAAAACCAGACATAATGAGGTGGCACCCAGCCAGTTTGAATGCGCCCCTGTGTATGAGGAAGTGAATGTGGCAGTAGATCATAATCAGCTGCTAATGCATTTGTTAGATACTGTTTCGCGTAAACACTATTTCAAAGTTTTACTGCACGAAAAGCCTTATGCACTTGTTAACGGAAGCGGAAAGCACAACAACTGGTCGCTGGCTACCAATACCGGTGTAAACCTATTAACCCCAGGTAAAACTCCACTTGATAACCTACGATTTGTCACCATGCTCGCCAACATCCTTAAAGCCTTGCACACCCACGAAACATTGGTGCGGGCCAGCGTAGCATCTGCCAGTAACGATCTGCGCCTCGGAGCACATGAAGCACCTCCTGCGATAATTTCGGCATTTATTGGCGAACAACTTACCCGCACCCTCGATGAAATTGAAAATATGCCATCGCCTGAAAATATCAATAATGGCGGTGCAAAAGGAGTTTTAAGTAACATCCCAAAAATCCCTGAAATCCTGTTAGATAACACAGACCGTAATCGTACCAGTCCCTTCGCTTTTACAGGTAATAAATTTGAATTCAGGGCTGTTGGCTCGCATGACAATGCTGCAAAGCCGATGTTCATTCTCAATACTATAGTGGCCGATCAGTTGAATCAATTCTACGATGATGTCCAACAGCTGATGGAAAAGGGGATAAAGACCGAAGATGCTGTTTTTAAAATCATTAAGAAATATATAAAAAGCTCCAAAGCCATTCGTTTTGAAGGCAATAGCTATGGTGATGAATGGAAAAAGGAAGCTAAAAAACGAAGACTTTCAAACACGCCGAATACACCTGACGCCATCAAAGCTTATCTAACAGCACCGGTTATTGCACTTTTTGAACGCAATCAGGTGCTTAATAAGCGAGAATTAGAAGCGCGTTACGAAATCAAGCTTGACAACTATATTAGTAAAGTGCAAATTGAATCGCGCCTGATAGGCGATCTTTCAATCAATCACATTATCCCGACCGCGATCAAATATCAAAACACCTTGATTGAGAATGCAAGAGGCCTCAAAGATGTGCTGGATCATAAAACCTATGTGAAGCTGAGTAGAAATCAAGTGCAAAACATCAAGGAAATTTCTGAGCATATTTCCATGATTCGCCAATACGTGGAAGAAATGACCAATGAGCGAAAAATAGCCAACCTATTGGATCAGTTTGATCAAAAAGCCCACAGTTATTGCTATCAGGTAAAACCTTATTTTGAGAAAATTCGCTACCATGTTGATAAGCTCGAAATGCTGATTGATGACTCGCTTTGGCCTTTACCAAAATACCGTGAGTTGTTGTTTATCAAATAGATATACTGAAAAGGGAAACGTTTTCGTTTCCCTTTTCTCGATCAACGAAACCAAAGCAGTTTGAAAACCAATCAGTAAATACTGTATTTTTGTATATTCTGAAAAAATCCTATTTATGAAAAGAAATACTTTTAATTCAAGCTTCATAGTTTTAAACTTGTTAATTAGCTGTCTATTAATAAGTTCAACAGCTTTTTCTCAGATAACAGTAAGTCATGCAAAAAATGGCATTCCAGGACAGCAGGACGGGTTCTTTTATGCCTTACCACAAACCGTTCTGAAAATAGATTTTATAGTCAGAAAAACAACACACATCAGCGGTCCTTACAGTGGTTTTGCTGAAAGGATGCTGGGTGTCTCAGATGTTATAAAATCAGATTTTGAATCCTATGACATCCTGGATGCTGTGCTCAGTACTTCCGCTGAACCCGATAACAAAGCCGTGTTTTTTGTGCGTTTAGATGAGCGTGCCACAAAAGATGCTGTGAGTATGACATTTTCACAACTTGGAAATGGGATTCTTCTGGGAGCGGGTGATGAGATTCAAAACCATGATAATGAGTCTGTTAAACTTGTAAAGCATTTAGTTAACAGCCCAGATCAAAAAGAATTTTCCTATTATGCTGAAAGCAATCTGTATCGCCGTATCGACACGATTATTCGTAATATCACGATAGATACGACTATTATCAAACGGCCGGTTTTGCAGGCGGCTTGGGTTGATCGCAGCCCTGAACAAAAAGCGAGGTCAGCAGCTGACTACATTCAAACTATCCGGCAAAGCCGATTTAACCTGATCAGTGGCTATCAGGAAATAAATTATGGTAACACATTGATTTATATGGATAAACAACTTCAGCAGTTGGAGGAAGCTTACCTAAGCCTGTTTTTAGGACATGAACACAGCATCATTGAAGAACACACTGTCTATTTTACACCACAAAAAAACGACAATGGAATAAAGACGATTGCCCGTTTTGCTGAAGAATCCGGTGTAATATATAGCGGAACCAAAGGCGTTCCCTTGCAAGTTGAGTTAATTCCGGCTGGCAACACCCAAAATATTCCTGCTGTTGAAGAAAGCACACTGGAATCTATCACGGTTATAAACAGTATGCTCTACAGAGTGCCTGAAACCGTTGAAATCAGGGTTGTTTACCAAGGAAAATTGCTGGATCATGTTAGAATTCCTGTCAGCCAAATGGGTGCTATTGCAGTTGCACCACTCAATCGTTCCAAGCTCAGGTTTGATCCTGAAACCGGCCAAGTTATTCAGCTAAAACGAGATTAACTTATTGATTCTCTGATTTTCACCAATTGATGTAGCAATTCTTCTGCGCGATCGAGGTGAAGCATATTGGCACCGTCAGATTTTGCTTCAGCAGGATTCGGATGCGTTTCCATAAAGATGCCATCTGCGCCTACTGCTATGGCTGCTTTGGCAATTAATCCAATCAGTTCAGGCTGACCTCCGGTAACGCCTCCCGATTGATTCGGTTGCTGCAATGAGTGTGTAACATCCATTATAACAGGAATTTGTAATTTTTTCATGGCGTAAATATTCCTATAATCTACCACCATATCCTGGTAGCCATACATATTGCCACGTTCGGTCAGGAAAACCTGATCGTTACCCGATTGCATGACTTTATCCACCGCGAACTTCATGGATTCGCCTGATAAAAACTGGCCTTTTTTGATATTCACCGTCTTCCCTGTCTTGGCAGCTGCAATCAGCAAATCCGTTTGGCGGCATAAAAAGGCCGGAATTTGCAACACATCCACATATTCGGCGGCCATCGCAGCTTCCTCAGCGGTATGGATATCTGTAACTACCGGAATATTAAACTGTTTTCCAACACTTTTAAGAATTATAAGTGCTTTTTCGTCGCCAATCCCAGTAAAGGAATCTATCCTGGAACGGTTTGCCTTGCGGTATGAACCTTTAAAAATATAAGGAATATCAAGCTCAGTGCAGATTTTAGATACTTTTTCAGCTATCAAAAACGGCGTTTCTTCGTTTTCTATCACGCAAGGGCCGGCCATCAAAAAAAAGCGGTCGGCTTTAAGATTTTTCAGCAAAGAGAAGGTATTACTATTTTTCATGGTTTGTTCTTTTTTGGTGCATATCACGGTTTGTGATGTTATAAGTTCCGGGCTTTTTTACCAGACTCATTTCCAACATATTACGAGCAATTTCTGAGGCTTGAATGGCCTTGAATTGCTTTAGACCACCTACCATGAGCGGGTTGAAAACTTTCATCATGGAAGCAGCAAAAGCCTCTCCAAAACGAAATTCTTTACGTGGTCCCAGAATTAGTGAAGGTCTAAAAATCAATGTTTTTTCAAAGTCGTATTTTGAGATGGCTTCTTCCATCAATCCTTTGGTACGCTGATAAAAATTTCTAGAATTTTTGTTGGCTCCAACACTCGAAATAACAGCGAAAGTTGAAAAGCCGGCTTCTGCGCTGAATTTCGCCAACATTTCAACATAATTCAAATCAACTTTTTGAAATTTCTCTTGAGAGCCGGCCTTTTTTATCGTAGTTCCCAAACAGCAAAAAAAGAAATCACCACCCTCAAAATCAACTGATTGAAGCTGGTCAAAGTCAATGATTTTCTGGACTAATTTAGGATGAGAAAAGGGTAGGGGACTACGCAGCAAAGCCACTACCGAACTAAAAGTCGAATTGTTAAGTAGAAGTTGCAAAAGCATTCCGCCGGTAAGTCCCGATGCTCCTGCTATATAAGCTGATATACCTCTTTTCAGAATCATTTTTCCTGTGTAAGTTTTGTGGTGAAAAACTGGAGTTGACTTTTCCTGCCTACAAAATAAACTCCTGCAAAGATAAATAATGCTGCCACAACCTCTTGGATTTCAAGGGTGTCTTTTTTGAAACTTAAAGCCAAGATACTTGAAAAAACAGGTTGTAGGTAAATAAATGCGCTATTTGTGGACGGATGTATGGTTTTTAGCGAGTAGTTATTAAGCAGGTAAGCTAAAAAGGTCGTAAAGAATATCACGTAAAATACTGATAGCCAAATGTTAAATGGGATTTCTGACCAATTTGCTTCTAAAGCAGGCATTAGTGTAAACGGAAGAATAAAAATGGTACCAAACAGAAATATCCAACGCATCACCGTTATGGCTTTGTAGTGTTGCATTATAGGTTTAATTAACACTAAGTATAATGCATAGGTTGAGGCATTTAGCAATATGAGAACATTACCTAGAAAAGTATCTTTACTAAAGCTGATTTCGCCGCTACCCAAAATCAGATAAGCAGCGCCAAAGCTTCCTAAGGCGATTCCTAAAACTTTTGTTTTAGTGATGCGTTCTTTGTTGATCCATTGCGAAAAAACCAGCACTGCAATAGGTGCACCGACCATAATTATACTCGCGTTGATGGGTGTGGTAAGATTCAGGCCTTCAAAAAATAAGATTTGATTGGCAGCTAATCCGAAAAGTGCAGCAACAGCTATTTGAAACAGGTGTTTTTTACTGACTTTTTCGGCGGCAACAAAAGGTGTGATAAGCCAAAAAAGCAAGGCAGCGACAATCACTCTAACAAAAATAATCGCACGTGGTTGCAGGTAATCTGGCATGATACCTTTGGCAACCACGTAGTTAATCCCGTAAATTAGGTTAGCACTAAAGGCTGCAATAAGTGCAGCAGTTCTGCTTTTCAATCTTGTTTAACGTTTAATTTAGAAAGGAAGATCGCCTTCTTCGCTGTCCGGTGTTGGCTCTTCGTAATTTGGCGGCGGCAAACTATCACCTTGGTTAACAGCATTTTTTGCTGCGCCATCACGTTCAAAACGCCAGGGTTTCACATCGGTGTACCAGCGACCATTGTATTCGCGCGACTCAATATTTATACTTGCCTTAATGCGCTCACCATTTGTAAAAGCAGCTGCTTCATCAGCTTTATCACCCCAACATTGCAGACAAACTTTTTTAGGGAACTGATCTTCAGTTTCAATAATTAATTCTTGTTTAACCCAAGTGCCTTTTGCACTTTGCCCGGTTTGACGTTGTCCTAATTGAACAACTTTTCCTGTAATTTCAATGCTCATGATGCTATTTATTGTTAATTATATGCAGTATTTTTCGGCTGAAAGAATGCAAAAGTAAGCATATTTCAGCAGTTAGAGTGCAATAAGAAAGCCCAGAAATTGACTATTTCTTGTAAGCATCTACTGCCGAGTAACAAGCATCCCTAATGCCAAATCCGAGCTCAAGAAAACTCTGCATTCCAGTCTCAGTTGTATCAATTCTGATAAAATTTGCTGAAGCCAAAACAGTGATTCCATTTTCCGGGTTATACCTTAAGGTAGAGACGTAGCTTAGATGTGCGCCATTATGGCCATAGCCAAGCCCTTCTTCATAAACCAAGCCTAAGCCGTAAACGCCATGGTTGCCATCTGCAGGCAACATTTCCTTCATTAAGTCAACGTTTGCTGCATTTACTCCAGATTCCCCCGTTAATAGTAAACGCATCCAGGTAGTTATGTCTTTTGGCGTCGAGACAATATCTCCTTCAGTGACATGGACCGACATATTGTCCTCAGCGGTAGGTATAGCTTCTAATCCTTTGATATACAGGTATGAATCTATAAAAGGAGTTCTCATTGTTATATCGCTTCCCTGCCAAACGCTGTAAGTATCTGTCAGACCTAAAGGCTGCGTAAATCTTTGGCTTATAAATTCGCTATAACTAAGACCAGACACTTCTTCAATTATTTTGCCTAATAAATTATAGCCTGTGTTTGAATAATTGAAACCAACATCTGGAACGGCGGTACTTATCTGATGCTGAGCGTTTAAACCTACCAATTCTTCAAAAGTGAAAGTATGTAAATTATCCTGTTGTCGAATGTAGTCTTCATATTTGATCCCTGCATAAGGTGCATCAATAGTTTCCGGGATATTATTATTCGTGACGTCAAAAACACCAGCCCGATGTTGTATCAGTTGTTTAATGGTAATTTCATTTCTGTAGGGAATATCGTAGGCGGCTGTGTTGGGTAAATATTTCACAATAGAATCGTCAATATTTAATTTACCCTCTTGTTGCAAAAGCATAATTGCCGCAGCAGTAAAGGTTTTGCTGATGCTTGCCACCCTAAAATGGGATTCAGGACTTGCCTCGGGAGTAATATTACTTGAAACCATATATGTTCCCGAAGAGCCGTTAACATAAATGAGAACACCTGCCTTGTCAATATCCCATTTTTCGTTAAATACTTGATAAACACTGTCTGCAACAATTTGCAGTGAAGCTTTCATGTTTTTTTCTTCCGTATTATTTTTATCTTTTTTACAAGAAATAAAAATGGTGGCGCAACAGAGCACAAATAGCAAAAATAGTGGTTTAATATTCATAATTGAGTCTTAAATTTGAACGGAGTATATGGAATAATTATTTATAATATACAGATATTGAATTAATTATGATGGAAAATAGATGATTTTAAAAAAATAATTCCTATTAGGGTAGGGCAGACTATGAATTTACATCCTAATCATAGACTGCGAAAGAGCCTGAACTGAAAAAGATATTCCCTTAATTAAAATTATTGATTCTTTATATTGTAGGACTGATGGTTGTTTTGTCCATTTTTTGTTGGTTGATAAATTGTTTATAGCTGCCAAAAATAGAAAAATAATTATACTAAGACCAAGTTTTCAGAAAACTTTTCGTTTAAAATCCTCTTTAACTCTTCTGAATTTGATCAAAAGAAGAATATTTTATGTAGTTGAAGCATCAACATGAAAGTGTACTAAAACAAATCTCTAATAATTGGTGTTTAATAGATAAATAGAATAAGTCACTAAACAATATGCAGAAAATTAATTTTTCAAAAATCGCATTGCTAATCCTAATCATAACCGTTAACACAGCAACTATGGCACAAAATAAAACTACAGAAACTATTACACTCGGCGGCGGCTGTTTTTGGTGTACCGAAGCCGTCTTTGATCAGGTAAATGGCGTTGAATCTGTTGTATCCGGTTATGCCGGTGGCCGCATTGCCAATCCGACCTACAGAGAAGTTACTTCCGGGCTAACTGGCCACGCAGAGGTAGTACAAATCGCATATAATCCTGAAATGGTAAGTCTGGAACAATTACTGGAAGTGTTTTTTAAAACGCACAACCCAACTACTTTAAACAGACAAGGTGCTGATGTGGGTACGCAATACCGTTCGGTGATATTTTATCACAATGAGCATCAACGAGAAATAGCAGAAAAAGTAAAAGCCTTACTGAACGATCAGGAAATTTGGGAAAAGCCGATCATCACAGAAATTTCTGCTTTTGAGGCTTTCTACAAAGCGGAAGACTATCATCAGAATTATTACGAAAAGAACCCAAGCCAGGGCTATTGTCAGTTTGTGATCGTTCCAAAGTTAGAAAAATTCAAAAAGTTATTTTCCGATCTGGAAAAGAAGGATTAATATAAACATGCTTATACAAAAAAATTACGCTGAAATGCGTAATTTTTATTGTATTATTATTGTAACATAATTTATATTATGTTAACTTTCATATTTAATATAAAAGGCCTCCACACCTGAAGGCCTTTTAAAATTTAAGCTTTGATTGCTTATTCTTCCAAGCTTTTCAGCTTTTCAGTCATATTAAAGCGGATATAAATTGATTTTAATACGCTTAAAGTTTCCTCATTTCCTGGCTGTAGCTCGTTAGCTTTTTCAAGAAGTGGCAATGCCTTTTTGATAATTTCATTGGCTATTTCAGTCATTTCATCATATTTTTCTGTCTGATCCAATGGTAACTCATTAGCCGCTACTTGCAATTTATTCGACTCATTAATATAGAGTGCACCGAGGTTGTATACTGCGTCATAATAATCTGGATTGATTTCCAGTGTTTTGGTGTAATAATTTTCTGCTTTTTCTAAATCATACATTTCCGCATTTGCTTCGTCACCATAAATAGTTCCGAGTACAAAGAAAATGGAATAATTTGTAGGATCCTTTTCTATCAGCAATTTTAAGTCATCCACCACTTTAGCCCCCTGTCCTATAGATAGATAAGCATTAATTTCTTCGAGCATCAAGCCTGCATCATCCGGATATTTTTCACGTCCGGTTCTCAGTGTTGCAAACATATCATCGCTATTACCCAAATTTCTATAAGCTAATGCCATATTTTTATATACATCGGATTCATTAAAACCAATTTCGAGTAAATCCTGATAGTAATCAAGTGATTGCTGATACTCCTCAGCCCTTACAGAAGCCAATGCTGCATTTAACAAAGCAAGTGTGTCTATCTTATTAGCATAGGCAGCAACATCGTAGGATTTCTTAAACTTAACTGCAGCTTTGCTGTATTCACTGGCATTAAAATCGTCAACGCCATAAGCAAAGTACTGCTGACCAATTGCCTCAATGCGCGGATCAATATCATCAGCACGTTTTAGTTTGTCATCCGGATCAAGCTCGATTGCTTTTTTAAAAGAAGTAAAGCTTTCCTGTAGTGGGTCATCAGAAAGCGTAGCGTAATCTTCAGAAAACACTAGGTTCAGATAAATAATCCCTCTGTACATCCAGGTTTTTGCGTCATCTATCGTTTTGGGATGTTCAACAGCTTTGTCGATTGCTTCTTTTGCCTTGTCGTATTGCACGTTTTTATTGTACATAAACGCATTCGTACGTTCAGATTTTTGAGCCATACCTGTAGAAGCAATCACAAGCATAGTCAGGATTAATAAGAGCTTTTTCATAATGTTCATTTTTATTTGATGGGTTTGTAAAACCGTTTAATTAAAATCGAATTAAAAGTTTCTAATAAGTTATACCAACTTCGTGCCAAAATTAAGAATTAGTGGGTTCAGGAGTTTCCTCATCTTCGTCATCTGACTGATCATCAGCAGATTCAGGAGCTCCTTCTTCTTCATCTGTAGATTGATTATCAGTTGATTCTGGAGTTTCCTCATCTTTTTCAAGAGATTCAGAAACGATTGGATTACCATTTTCATCCAAAGTTTCTACGTCCATCGCCTCTTCATCTTCTGCGGTAACTTTAGCTACAGCTGCAATCTCATCTTCGTTTTTAAGATTGATAAGTCGCACACCCTGAGTGGCTCTGCCCATCACGCGCAAGCTTGCAACAGCAATACGAATAGTAAGTCCGGATTTATTAATAATCATCAGGTCATCGCTATCAGTAACGTCTTTGATGGAAATTAAGTTACCCGTTTTTTCGGTGACGTTAAGTGTTTTCACACCTTTCCCTCCCCTGTTCGTAACGCGGTAATCGTCGATATTTGAACGTTTACCATATCCTTTTTCTGAAACAACCAATACAGTAACTTCCGGCTCGTTTATGCAGATCATGCCAATTACTTCATCGGTCTCCGAAGCCAGTCTTATACCACGTACTCCTGAAGCATTTCTACCCATTGGCCGCACTTTGGATTCGTTGAAGCGGATTGCACGACCTGATTTAAGCGCTAAAATCACCTCGCTTGTGCCGCTGGTAAGTCGCGCCTGAAGCAAGGTGTCGCCTTCGCGGATAGTGATGGCGTTGATACCATTTTGTCGTGGGCGTGAATAGGCTTCCAGACTTGTTTTCTTAATTACACCCATTTTGGTGCTGAGTATAATAAAGTTATTTTCGATATATTCCTGATCTTTAAGGTCTTTAATATTGATAAAGGCATTTACCTGATCATCTTTTTCAATATTTATCAGGTTTTGGATTGCTCTGCCTTTCCCGGTTCTGGTTCCTTCCGGGATTTCATAAACCCTGAGCCAGAAACACTTACCCTTTTCTGTGAAGAAAAGCATATAATTATGATTCGTAGCAATAAACAAGTGTTCGATGAAATCCTCATCACGTGCGTTGGAGCCTTTGGATCCACGGCCTCCCCTACTCTGCACCCTGTATTCTGACAGTGCGGTACGCTTGATATAACCCATGTGTGAAATAGTAAGCACAACAGCTTCATCAGGAATAACATCTTCTATTCTGAAATCATCGGCGGAATAAACAATTGTTGAGCGCGATTTGTCGCCATATTTTTCTTTGATAAGGCGCAACTCATCCTTGATAATCTGAAAACGCAGGTCTTCGTCGCTTAAAATATTTTCGAGGAAAGCAATTTGTTTCATCACTTCATCAAATTCCTCCTTAATTTTCTGGATTTCGAGACCGGTAAGGCGCTGCAATCTCATCTCGAGTATCGCTTTGGCTTGAATTTCTGTAAGACTAAATTCAGACATCAGGCCATTTCTTGCTTCTTCAGGATTTTTCGAAGCTTTAATCAGCTCGATCACCGCGTCGATATTGTCGAGAGCGATAATCAGTCCTTCCAGAATATGTGCCCTTTTCTTAGCTTCTCTCAATTCATACTCAGTGCGTCGCACCACTACTTCGTGGCGATGTTCTACATAATAATGAATCAGTTCTTTCAGGTTGAGCAAGCGCGGCCTGCCTTTTACAAGCGCCACATTATTTACACTGAAAGAAGATTGTAAGGCTGTCATCTGATAGAGCTTATTGAGCACAACGTTAGTAACAGCATCTTTTTTTAACTCGTAAACTATGCGCATCCCGTTACGATCTGATTCATCACGAATGTCAGAAATTCCATCTAACTTTTTGTCGTTGACGAGATCAGCCGTCTTTTTAATCATCTCGGCTTTGTTCACTTGATAAGGAACGGAGGTGGCAATGATCCATTCTCGTCCGTTATGTTCTTCAATATTGGTTTCACCACGCATCATTACGCGTCCCCTACCCGTTTCAAAAGCCTCTTTTACACCTTCGTAGCCATAAATGATTCCGCCTGTTGGGAAATCGGGTGCTTTAATGTATTGCATCAACTCAGCGATGGTAATATCGCGGTTGTCGATATAGGCAATAGTGCCGTCAATAACTTCTGAAAGGTTATGTGGCGGCATATTTGTGGCCATACCAACGGCAATACCGCTAGCACCATTGATCAATAAATTGGGAATTGCAGCAGGCAAAACTGTAGGTTCTTTCAGTGTGTCATCAAAGTTCAACTGAAAATCTACGGTTTCCTTATCGATATCTGCCAACAACTCCTCGGCAATTTTACGCAGACGTGCTTCTGTATAACGCATTGCTGCGGGGCTATCTCCATCAATGGAGCCGTAGTTTCCTTGCCCGTCAACCAAAGGATAGCGCAATGACCAGTCCTGCGCCATACGTACCATAGCATCATAAACTGAGGTGTCACCGTGCGGATGATACTTACCCAGCACCTCACCCACAATCCTGGCTGATTTTTTATGCGATCTATTTGATAAAACTCCCAAATCAAGCATGCCGAAAAGTACCCGCCTGTGTACAGGTTTTAAACCATCACGCACATCAGGCAAAGCCCTTGAAACAATTACCGACATCGAATAATCGATATAGGCTGATTTCATTTGGGTCTCAATATTGACTTTTACTATTTTTCCACCGTCAAAAACCTCTTCCATGTTTAGTTCAATCTTAATTAAGCCTTATCCTTGTTAATAAGGTGGCAAAAGTACAAAAAAAGGCCTTGTGAATTGTCAAGAATTAAATTGATTTTGAACAAAGTTTGAACATAAGCTTGTTAATAATTTCTTTGACCGAACAATGTTGGACTAATTATTGTTTCTACCTTTGATACTGCTAAAGTTTAGGTGTTGATTATTTCAAATATCTTATAACAAGGTTAATTTACGCAGATAGAAAAAAGGAAAAATTATATGGATGCAAAATTTTCTCCCAGAGTACGCGACATACTGACTTACAGTCATGAAGAAGCTTTACGGCTGGGAAATAACTACATAGGACTAGAACATTTGTTCCTGGGAATGGTGCGCGATGGCGAAGGAAAGGCTCTGCAGATTCTGAAATACTTCGGAATCGACTTAGAGGTTTTTCGCAGGCGCATCGAAGATGCGATCAAATCTACTGACAAACCTGACAAAGTACTGACAAATATTCCGCTTATCAAACAAACCGAGCGGGCATTAAAATTTACGTATATTATTGCCAAAGAATACAAAAGTGATTTGATAAAAACAGAGCATTTACTTTTGGCAATTTTACGAGACAAGAACAATCTTATTACGCAAAATCTTGAACGTGAGGGGGTTGATTTTATGACTTACAAAAACGAATTGACATTTATGTACACAGGAGAAGAAAAAATTACACCATCAGAAAATCCGCGGTCGGAATTTCCTGGTGAAGCGCAAGACGAGGGTGAGGTAAGACCTACGGGTGGCGCTAAGAAAATGGCTGAAGTGAAAAGTAAAACACCGGTTTTGGATAATTTTGGCCGTGACCTGACACGTGCCGCCGAAGAAAATCGCCTCGACCCTATTGTAGGACGCGAGCGCGAGCTGGAGCGTGTGGCACAGATTCTGAGCCGCCGCAAAAAGAATAATCCTATCCTTATCGGTGAGCCCGGTGTTGGTAAATCAGCCATTGCTGAAGGACTCGCGCTACGAATCACACAGCGTAAGGTTAGCCGCGCGCTTTTTAACAAAAGATTGATCATGCTCGATCTGGCTTCTTTGGTTGCCGGCACAAAATACCGTGGCCAGTTTGAAGAACGGATGAAAGCCGTGCTTAACGAGCTGGAAAAAAATCCGGATATCATCTTATTTATTGATGAGATTCATACCATTGTGGGCGCCGGAAACGCCAGCGGATCCTTAGATGCCAGCAATATGTTTAAGCCGGCTCTTGCCCGTGGTGAGCTGCAATGTATCGGTGCTACAACCCTTGACGAATACCGCCAATACATTGAGAAAGATGGTGCTTTAGAACGTCGTTTTCAGAAAATTTTAGTCGATCCCACATCGGCTGATGAAACCATTGAGATCCTGAATAATATCAAGGAACGCTATGAAGATCATCACCTTGTGAAATATGATAATGAGGCTATTGAAGCCTGCGTTAAGCTTACAAACAGGTATATGTCTGATCGTTTTTTACCAGACAAGGCCATTGATGCTTTGGACGAAGCCGGCGCGCGCGTGCATATCAATAACATCCATGTTCCTGTTGAAATTATCGATCTGGAAACACAGATTGAAGATACTCGATTAAAGAAGAATCAAGCCATTCAAATTCAGAAGTTTGAAGAAGCAGCGATGTTCAGAGATAGCGAGCGCCGCTTGTTAGAAAGTCTCGAGCATGCCAAACTTAAGTGGGAAGAAGAATCAAAGATTCACCGCGAACAGGTGAGTGAAGAAAATGTGGCCGAAGTAGTAGCGATGATGACCGGTATTCCGTTGCAGCGTATTTCCCAGAATGAAGGCGACCGCCTGATAAATATGGAAGAGGAGATGGAGGGCTCGGTAATTGGTCAAAATAGTGCTATCAAAAAAGTGGTGAAAGCCATCAGAAGAAACCGTGCAGGCCTTAAAGACCCAAACAAACCCATCGGAAGTTTTATCTTTTTAGGTCCAACAGGCGTTGGGAAAACATACCTCGCAAAGGTGCTTGCCAAATACCTTTTCGACTCTGAAGATGCGCTGGTGCGTATCGATATGAGTGAATATATGGAAAAATTTGCGGTATCACGCCTGGTTGGAGCGCCTCCCGGATATGTAGGCTACGAAGAAGGTGGCCAGCTTACCGAAAAAGTGAGACGCAAACCTTACAGCATCGTGCTGCTCGACGAAATTGAGAAAGCGCATCCCGATGTGTTTCACCTGTTGCTTCAGGTGCTCGACGATGGTATGCTCACCGATAGTATGGGCAGAAAAGTCGATTTCAAGAACACCATTATTATAATGACCTCGAATATCGGCTCGCGACAGCTTAAAGATTTCGGCCAGGGTGTTGGATTTAGCACGGCTGCCAAACAAGGTACTAAAGCTACTTACGCACAAGGCGTGATAGAAAATGCGCTTAAAAAATCCTTTGCGCCTGAGTTCTTGAATCGTATTGACGACGTGGTGATTTTTGATCCTCTACAACGCGAGGCCATTCATAAAATCATTGATATTGAGCTGGTTCATCTTTATAAACGTATTGATGATTTGGGTTATAAACTCAAGCTTACTGACAAGGCCAAGGATTTTATTGTAGAAAAAGGCTGGGACGAACAATTTGGTGCAAGACCGCTAAAACGTGCTATCCAGAAATATGTTGAAGACTTGTTGGCCGAGGAAATCATCAAATCTAAACTGAAAACCAATGATGTAATTACAGTCGATTTTGACGAAAAGAAAAAAGAAGTTATTGTTAAAATAAAAAAACCGGCCAAAGTCGCCGTTGTTGAGAAATAGCATTGTTGAATCTTAGTTTTTAGGTGTAAAAGAAGCCGTTTCTGAACAATGAAGCGGCTTCTTTTGTGTTTACATTACATCTGAAGTTTTATAAACAGTCACTTTAAGATAAAATCCCTCGAATCTCCGTCCTGCAAAATCGCTGCTGAAACGTATAGAATCATTTTAAATAAGCCTTGTGATGCAAGCTACTAAACACAAATAAAGCTTAAATGATTAAGTTTGCACCTAATAATTTATTCTTTAATCTATGACCACAAAAAAATCACTGAGAGGCGGAGAATTTCTTGTAAAAGAAGTAGATGCGCAAGCTATTTTCATTCCTGAAGAGTTTGATGAAGAGACAAATATGATTACTGCAACTTGTCAGGATTTTCTGGAGACGGAGATATTTCCAAATCTGGATGCTATTGATAAGCAAACAGATGGTCTGATGGCTTCATTGTTAAAAAAAGCCGGCGACTTAGGACTATTAGGGCTTTCTGTTCCCGAGGAATATGGCGGCTTTGAGCAGTCATTTTTGTCGATAATGCGTGCCAACGAAGCTTTGGGTGCAGCCCACTCCTATTCCGTGGCTATTATGGCACATACCGGTATCGGTACGCTGCCGATTCTGTATTATGGAACCCAAGAACAAAAAGCACAATATATCCCTAAACTCACCAGCGGCGAATTGATGGCAGCCTATTGCCTCACCGAGCCGGGTGCAGGTTCTGATGCCAACTCAGGGCGCACCAAAGCAGTGTTGTCGGAAGATGGAAAGCACTATATCCTCAACGGACAAAAAATGTGGATCACCAATGGTGGATTCGCTGATGTACAGACTGTTTTCGCTAAGGTGGACAACGATCGCGTACTCAGCGCATTTATTGTGGAACGCGCATGGGATGGCGTGACGATGAATCCCGAGGAGAGAAAAATGGGTATCAAAGGTTCTTCCACACGCCAGATTTTTTATAACGACGTTAAAGTTCCAGTAGAAAACATGCTTGGCAAACGGGGCGAAGGCTTCAGAATCGCTTTAAATATTCTGCATTTAGGCCGTATAAAGCTGGGTGCCACAGTTTTGGGAGGAGCCAAACGTTCTATCTTATATTCCGTAAACTACGCCAACGAACGCAAGCAATTTGGCAAAACAATTGCTAATTTCGGTGCCATCAAGCATAAATTGGCGCAACAAGTCATCAAGACTTTCGCTACAGAGTCTGCTGTTTACAGGGCAAGCAAAGATATTCAGGATTATATTGAAGAATTGAAAGCCAAAGGTTTAGAACATGGCAAAGCCAATATTGAAGGTGTTGCTGATTTTGCCGTTGAATGTGCCTTGCTTAAAGTTTACGGCTCGGAAGCCTTGGATTATGTGGTTGACGAAGCCGTTCAGATTTATGGCGGAATGGGCTTTTCGAGCGAAACGCCTGTTGATCGCGCCTACCGCGATTCCAGAATCAATCGTATTTTTGAAGGCACCAACGAAATCAACAGACTATTGGCCGTTGACACGCTATTAAAAAAGGGTGCGAAGCCGGAAGCAGAACTCTTTGATATAGCCAAGAAAATGGCTGAAGACACCGAGCAGGTCATTGAAACTGTTGGAACGGGTTATTTTGCTGAAAAAGCAACAGCAGTTCGTAATTTGAAAAAAGCTGTTTTAATGCTCATCCCGCCTATTACCAGCACTTTTGGAAGAAAAATTGCCGAAGAAGGAGAAGTTTTGATGAACCTCTCGGATATGCTGATGCAGGTTTATGTAGCCGAATCCACTATGCTACGCATTAAAAAACTTGAAAGCATTAAAAACAGTGAATTGCCGCTTTACCGTGATATTCTGGATGTGTTGATGCACGAAGTGGCCAACATCATATATAAAGCCGGCCTCGAAGCTGTGCTTGGGTTTGCTCCCGAAAAGGAAGCTGATCAACTGCAACAAGCTTTGTTTAACCTGAGTAAGCTGCAAGCCGTGAATCTGAAAGAGGCGCGTCGTCGCATTGCTGAGAAATTAATTGATGACAATGTCTATAACTTCTAGGTGAAGGCTTTCAAGGCTTATCATTAACATAAAATTGCGCTGCAAGATGCTGGTCTTGCAGCGTTTTTTTATAGGCTATTTTTCTTCAAAAAAGATTTGAGATAAAAATTAAATCCAGATTACTTTGACATTGACCTATAATATTGTACTTTTATAGGACAAATCAATAAACAAAACCAATGAGAGAAAATAGAGAAATTCAGGAGTATATTGGCTCCCTGACCAAAGAAGAAACACTGTTCTGCCTCGAAAATGACCTGATCATCAAAGACAGCTGTGTTTTAGAATCCAGAAACCCTTTTTTTGGCTATTTTATGGACTTTCCCCAAGTAGAAAAGCCTCGTTATCTTTATCTTATGCTTAAAGATCCTATCACCTTTATTGAAGCCCAGCGGCTGATTCTAAAAGTGAGTAAAAGCTCAAATATTCCTATTGATGCGGTTTTGGCCCAAATTAAGATTCCGGGATATCCAGCTATGGCCGCGCTGCGGGTGCGTGATTTGCCACAATATGGACAGTTAAGTATTGTGCAAGAGCAATTTAGAAATGTCGGCTTACATTTCAAAAAACATAAAATAGGTATCGAGTTTGAACAAGCTGTAATCACACTCGAAAAATTTTTCTTCCTTGAAATGATTGAAGAAGGCTTTTATTTCGATGCACGGCAAGCTCATCACGGCTATTTTCTCATACCTGAAAATATTGAATGGGAAGCGTTTAAGAAATTAACCCAAGAAGTAAAATACGATACCAGCCTTTTATGTTTTGACGCTGCCCGTGCCAGTATATTCACAGGTAACCAGCTTTATGATCTGGTGAGAATTTACAAAAACAATATTGATATGGGTTTGCTGAGTGCCGTCAGAGCCCGTTATTATCAACTTTTAAAAATTTAAGCTGCCTCATCTGGCCTGACCGTGCATAATTTATAGCAAACTATGGCTGCACCTATGCCTAATGCTGCTCCAGCCAGCACATCACTGGGATAATGAACACCAAGCGACATCCTGGAGTAACCAGCCAGTATGGCCCACAAAATCACCGGTAGAATGACGTACCATCTAGGATAGGCTAAAATTAAGCCAACAGAAAGGGCAACCGCCGCAGTAGTATGGCCGGAGGGAAAGGACGGACTGCCGCCGCCGGAAAGCTTTTCAAGAAAGTCGTAAGCCTCAAAAGGCCGTACGCGATCGATGATATGTTTGAGAATAAAACTCAATAAAGAAGCCAGCACCACCGAAAATAATACATAAACCGCTTTGATTTGCCAAAAGTTTTGTTTGTGAGCTATAGCAATGATTATCAATATAATAGGAATGCCCCATGACAGGTAAGAAACGGAATCGCTAATAAACTGAAAAAAGCCGTCCAACTGAGTTGGCCTGGTATGATTTATTAATCTAAGCCATTCTACTTCAGTAGCATGCCAGCTATGTATCTGTTCTCCAAACGACGCTCTTAGGTTTACTGTGTCTATCATTATTTGTACAATCAGTTTACTGATTTTGTTGGTTGGCAAAAATAGCAGAATTAGTTAAAACAAGCCTTGCTAAATAAAAACCGCGAACGATAATAATTTAATACTTTTTAAAAATCACTTCCGGATACCGGATTTCATTCAAAAACAAGGCATGAGCCGGCACAGAAAAGCCAGCAGCTTTCCTGTCACGGACTTCAATAAGCTGTTTAAAGTTTTCTATACTGCGACGCCTCTGCCCTACCTCCAGCAGCGAGCCAACGATAGCTCGCACCATATTGCGCAAAAAACGATCAGCAGTAATCTCGAAAACAAGCTGTTCGTCACGTTCTGTCCAAAATGCAGATTTAATAACGCAGAGATTTGTTTTAGTTTGCGAATGCAATTTAGAAAAGCTGGTAAAATCGCTGTAATCCAATAAAATAGCAGCAGCTTCATTCATCGAATCCAGATCAGGCTTGGTATAAACAAAATAGGACAATTCATTACCAAACACTTTCTTCTGGTGATGAATTTGGTACTGATAAGTTCTTTCGGTAGCATCAAAACGCGCATGTGCCTCGTTAGGTACTTCCCAGATTTTGTAAATCACAATATCTTTGGGCAAGAAGCGGTTGAGTTCATCAACTAAAACGGCTGTTTTTTCTACATCCAAATTAGTCTCAAGATCAAAATGTGCATAAAAATTATGAGCATGAACGCCGGTATCTGTGCGGCCGCAACCCATAATATCAATAGAATTATTGAGTTTTAGGCTCAAGCATTTTTCAAGCTCAGCCTGAACGCTGTGGGCATTGTTTTGCCTTTGCCAACCATGATAATTGCTACCGTTATACGACAAGTGGATAAAATAACGTCTCAAGTTTTTTGTGGCAAATTTCGTAAAATTATCGGTTAAGAGATAAAATCAAATGATCAACAAAAAGCTTTTCCGCACTCGCCTTGATTATTCAGGGCTTGTATTATAATAATGGATAGAGAAATTCTTGTACTTTTGTTAACTAAAGCTTTAGCTATGTATATTGACCTTCAAAATGATGACACGATTTGTGCGTTGGCAACCGCTGCCGGAATGGGTGCTGTGGCGCTTATCCGAGTAAGCGGAAATCAAAGCCACGCTATCGCCGGCGAAATTTTTAAAGCAGCAAAGCCGGGTTTTTCAATAGAAAAAGCGGAGTCTCACAAGTTTTATTTTGGACAAATACTTGACGAAGAAGGTTTTGTGGACGAAGTGCTACTGGGATTTTTTCGAGGCCCACATTCCTACACCGGTGAGGATGCCATTGAAATAAGCTGTCATGGTTCGGTATATATTCAGCAGCGACTGCTCAAGCTGTTGATGTCCAAAGGCGCTCGACTGGCCGAGGCAGGCGAGTTTACGATGCGGGCGTTTAGAAACGGACGTTTTGATTTGGCACAGGCCGAAGCCGTTGCCGACCTGATTGCCAGCCAGTCGAAAGCTGCACATAGCCTGGCAGTGAAGCAGATGCGAGGTGGATTTTCGGATCGCATAAAACAACTCAGGACACAACTGATTGATTTTGCAGCACTGATTGAGCTAGAGCTGGATTTTGGTGAAGAAGATGTGGAGTTTGCTGACCGCAAGCGTTTTATAGAGCTTTTAAGCGAGTTGAAAGCGGAAATTAACAAGCTGATGGACAGCTTCCAGGCCGGAAACGCCATCAAAAACGGTATCCCGGTTGCTATAATTGGCAAGCCAAACGTGGGAAAAAGCACCCTGCTCAACGCCATTCTTAACGAAGAAAAAGCCATCGTTAGCGATATTCCGGGTACCACACGCGATACCATTGAAGACACGATAATTATTGAAGGTCATGCCTTTAGGTTTATCGACACCGCCGGTCTGCGCGAATCAGATGACGTGATAGAGAATTTGGGAATTGAACGCACCTACAACAAAATCAAGGACGCAAGTGTGATCTTATACGTCTGCGATTTGATGAGTTGGGATAATAACTCAGCCGAGGAAATGTTGCATGAGTTTCGGGATTTCATCAAGGACGAGAACAAGCATTTTATACTGATTGGCAACAAGGCCGATCTGATTTCCGAAACTCCCTCGCACTTCCCTGAAATGGTTGAGCTGGAAACAGTTTTCATCTCGGCCAAGCGCAAAGAGAACATCAACCTCATCACCCACAGCCTGCTCAAAGTAGCCAACGCGATGACATTTAACCAGGACACCATCGTAAGTAACGCCCGCCATTATAACGCGCTGCAAAAAGCTTTCACAGCACTGGAAGCTGTCGAACAAGGCTTCGCCCAGAACCTACCAACCGACCTGGCCACAATAGACATCCGGGCGGCTTTGTATCATCTAGGAACAATCACTGGTGAGATATCTAATGATGAGATTTTGGGTTCGATTTTTAGCAAGTTTTGTATTGGAAAGTAGTTGCCCTTCTTTTGTTTGCTAACTACCTACTATTGTTAGGTTTATAGGTTTACTTTCTTCCCTTATTTGTTGCCCAATTGCACTTTATTGCTTATTTTTGTTGCCCAGTTGTTGCTCAAACAACAAATTTGTTGCCCAAAGGCACAAATTGAAAGGTACTGGTGAAATGATGCACCAAACAGCACCACCGAGCAACATCAGGCACTAATAAGCACCAAATGAGTAGTAATATTAAAATTCCGAAATTCTGTCAATATTGTGGTCAGGCATTTGTTGCCCAAACCACAACAACACGGTATTGCTCGAAAACTTGTAATTCCCGACACTACAAGCAAATCAAGAGAGAGGAAAAAGTACAAGCTACTCTAAAGGAGCAAATCAAATCTGTTACTTCTGCAAATTCCGAAAACTTGCAAAGTCTGCAAAGCCTGCCAATTCAAACAGGCAATTTTATCAATCTTAGAGATAAGGAGTTTTTAAGCGTTCAAGAAGCTGCCATTTTATTAGGTGCAAGCAGATGGACAATTCAACGAATGATTCAAAGAGAAGAAATAAAAGCAGGTAAGCTGGGCAGAAGAACCATTATACCACGTTCCGAAATTGATAATCTTTTTAACTGATGAGCAATGAAAATAACATTAAGACAACGCAAAAAGGGTAACAAGATTACCCTCTACCT
>JALNZT010000084.1 GCA_023229135.1 Bacteroidales bacterium | reverse complement strand
CCGGATGAGGTAAAGCAGGCACATGCAAAGAATGCTATTGCCAGTGTTGCTGCCGGAGAAAAGGTTGCAGTGTCAGAAACAAAACCCTTGGGGTGCAGCATCAAAAGAAAAACAGATTGATTAGATCGGGTTTTACTTACACAACTTTCTGTCTATCAGCCAAAAGCTTCATATTTCTTGATATTTGTAGCAACTAATATGCAATTCTTATTAACAATCAATTGTTTATAAGTTAATTGATTAGATTGCATAAATGTTACTTTAATGTAGGAACTATTATTATCTTTGCGGCATGTATGTGCAAAGGAATAAATCAACAGGTAAAAACGGCAAGGTGTACACTTCCACCCTGCTGTGTACCAAGTACCGCCAGGACGGGAAAATAAAGACAAAAGTCGAGGCAAACCTCTCGCGTATGCCGGAGGAACTTGTCCTGACCATTGAGAATGTGCTCAAACACGGCAAAGGTGCATTGACTGCAGCCAAAGACATTATCGCAGAAAGCGCCATTGACTTCGGGTTGGCGTACCTGTTGATACACCTTATGGATAAATTGCGGATTAGCCAAACCCTCGAAAAAGTACTTCCCACGCAGCAGGCTGCACTCTTAAAAGCAATTGTTATCGGAAAAATAATTACAAGAGGCAGCAAACTGGGCATCTACAACTGGCTTGGGCGCAACAAAAACATTTGCTCACAACTTGGAATTGACATTAGAAACATAAAGGTTGACCATCTGTACTCTGCGCTGGGACAAGCCAGCAATGTGCAGCAAACAATAGAGCGCAAGTGGTTTTTATACCATAAAGCCAAACACAAGGAAGTCTATTTGTACGATATAACCAGCACCTATTTTGAAGGTACACAAAACGAGCTTGCCGAATTTGGCTACAACCGCGACAAGAAGAAAGGGAAAATGCAAATCAACATCGGGTTAATTACCGATAGCGGGGGGTTCCCTTTAAAGGTTGAGGTTTTTGAAGGGAATACCAGCGATTACACCACCGTACTGGAGCAAATAAAAAGCATAAAGGAAGAATTTAATACCAGCCAGGTTATTTTTGTGGGAGACAGGGGGATGAAAATCCGCTATAATTTAGAAGGGCTGGATGAGGCAGACAAGCAGGGGGTTCACTACATAACGGGGCTGACCAACCAGGAAATAAGAAACCTGTTGGATAACGATATCATACAGTTAAAGCTGTTCAGCAACGAACTGGCAGAAGTGGAATACGAAGGGGAACGGTACGTGCTGTCGGTCAACGCGGCGCTCCAGGAGCAGGAGCTGACTTACCTGAAAACTATGCGCGGGATTGCCGATGATGAGATAGCAGAAGTAAAAGCATCGTGGGAGAAACGCCACAGGCAGAACACCGAGAATATTCAAAAATTAAACGAAGGGCATAAAAACAAAAAATTAGTTACAAGTTTTAGCGAAAAGAAACTTGACAACTA
This sequence comes from Bacteroidales bacterium, assembly GCA_023229135.1. GTDB lineage: Bacteria > Bacteroidota > Bacteroidia > Bacteroidales > F082 > UBA5536. The sequence goes on along the minus strand of JALNZT010000084.1, from coordinate 2,823 downwards.
CAAATTGCGCGTCGAAAGGATACTCTCGAAACGTGGTATGAAGCAATACTATGAAATTACAGAAATAAGCAACCATGCATTTGTGGTTGATTTAAAGGCAGAAAAGTACCAGCAGGCAAAACAGCTTGCCGGGAAATATGTTGTGTGCACCAACGTTGAAAAAGGGCAAATGGAAAAAACAGAGGTCAGGCAGCAGTACAAAAATTTGCAACATGTTGAACATGCGTTCCGCGATTTCAAGAGCGACAATATCCAGATACGCCCGGTCTATCACCGCAACGAAGCCCAAACCCGCGGGCATGTCTTGCTTTCCATGTTCTCTTACGCCATTGTCAAAGAGATGGAAGACAAAATTTTTCCTTTTCTGATATCATGGAACAAAAAAACAAAAAGCAAGCTGTCGTTTTTCGACATATTGGAGGAACTCAAGGATATTAAACTGGTAGTATTAAATTTAGGAAGAAATGTTGAAAGCATTAAAATTACAGAACTCAACGAGTTACAGCGACAGGTTTTAAAACTTTTTAAGATGAAGAAAACAGACTTAGAAAAAAATTTGTAGCAACAAAATCGAAAAAATATCAGCTTATGTTGCTGAATATCTGTGTGTTGTTAAAGTAAAATCCGTTTAAAAAAATAAAACAGAATTTTCAGCTACATTTTTTTTATTCAGACACGGAGAATGGCATAAAAACTCAGATTTGGTGTACGCTCATAGCCCACTTATTGCTCAATGTAATCAGGGTATTGTCTAAAAGCAAAAAAGCATTTTCGACTGTAGCGGCACTCATACGGATACATCTGATAAGCCATTTAGACCTGATGTGGGTAGTAACATAAGGGGGGCATACACCAAACGCAGGATAAGCCGCAACAAAAGCCCCGCAACCGCACAAATGTCCCTCTTTTGAGGGGGGTAGGTTTTTTAAAAACTGAAAACGAAATGCTAAATGCCTGAATGTGAAAAGTATAGAAATAAAATAGGCAAAAATTTAGTTTTTGTCGGTTGATAGTGAAAAATAATAGCTTTCAGGCAGGAACTATCTTCTTGTAGCCGGCATCAAATATTTCATCATTTATTAATCGAATTCATGTTTCTTCTCCTCTTCGCCGCAATCGCAGTCTTTATGCAGCCCTTTCTCGTATTGCTGAAGAGCCAGTAAGCTCATGCCCATGCTGGAGAATCCGCCGTCATTAAACAGGTTTTGCATGGTTACGCGGCGGGTGAGGTCTGAAAACAGGGTGATACAGTAATCGGCACAATCTTCAGCCGTGGCATTTCCCAGCGGGGACATGCGCTCGGCAAAATCAAGCAGGCGGTCAAATCCTTTCACTCCGCTTCCGGCAGTTGTGATGGTTGGCGATTGCGAAATGGTATTGATGCGTACCCTGCGTTCGCGTCCGTAAATATACCCAAAACTGCGCGCTATGGATTCCAGCAGCGCTTTAGCATCGGCCATGTCGTTATATCCGTAAAAGGTGCGTTGTGCTGCAACATAGGAAAGCGCCACCACCGAACCCCATTCATTTATGGCATCAAGCTTACGGGCAGTTTGCAAAACCTTATGAAACGACACCGCCGAAATATCAAGTGTTTTATTCAGGTAGTTGTAATCCAGATCGCTGTAGTGTCTCTCCTTTCTCACATTGGGCGACATTCCGATGGAATGGAGAATGAAATCTATTTTCCCGCCAAGATACTCCATTGACTTTAAAAATAAATTGCTAAGGTCCTCCACATTGGTTGCATCGGCAGAAATAGCAATTGTGTTAAGCTTTTCAGCCAGTTTCCGGGTTTCACCCATCCGCATGGCAACGGCAGTGTTCGTCAAGGTGAGACTGGCTCCCTCTTCGTGAGCCCGCTCGGCAACTTTCCATGCTATTGAATCGGGGTTCAAAGCACCAAACACAATTCCCCTTTTCCCTTTCAGTAAATTATAACTCATGGTGTGTTTTTAAAAAATTTGGCATGCAAAGTTAATTGAGCTTTACATAAAACAAAAAAGTAAAAGACTTTTTTCACTTAATTTTTACTGAATTAACTCCTGATTTCAAATATTTTGAGAAATTGTTCGGAAATTAAATGTTATTTTTATCTGAACTCATTCCAATTAAATTTTATTTTTTCAAAAATCAATTTATATTTGCTGGATACAAAAAAATGGTATATAAATGAATTCATCAACATTACATACTTCACAAATAATTCGGCTCTCCACAGCCGGAAAAGGTGAATTCGTGATGCCGCCGGTTTCTATGTCTATGCTTTAGCCTTCGCTCAGTGGTTCAGCCATTGATTGAAGGCACACACATTTCACAATTTAGCAAACGACCAAAGTTTCACCATTTTTATTGATAACAATATGTCGGATAAGATTATTCGATTGGGTGGCAGTCATGCAGGGCGTGGCTCATCCCTGAAAAATTTAATAGCACATTTAGACAGAGGCAGCGGCAAAAGTTTCGTTGTTGTTTCGGCTATACCCGAAATGATGGAATTCATCAAAAGTTCGCTCTATTCGGCAAATCAGACAGATACCGTTCTTTTTTCAGAAAAGCTAAATGCATTTTATACTGAAATTACGGGAAAAAGTCCATCTGAATCTTTTGATGAACTGGTTTGTCAGGTGACCGGAATTATCCGGGGAGTCGGTCTTATAGGCGATTATTCAGACGGACTGAAAGATCAGGTTTTCAGTTTTGGAGAAAAGCTGACGGCTGAAATTTTCCGAACACAATTGGCTTCTTTTGGCCTTGAATCTGAAACTTTATATCCTGAGCAGATTGAACTGCAGGTGAGCTCTGATTTTGGAAATGCCACCC
>JALNZT010000013.1 GCA_023229135.1 Bacteroidales bacterium | reverse complement strand
ATGACCGTCAGGCTCAAAACGAGCTCTATCAGTCATTCGCGCCACACATGATGCTGGTTTGCCGCAGATATGCTAAAAGCAGCTGCGATGCGGAAGATATTATGCAGGAAGGCTTTATCAAAGTGTTCCGCTATCTCAAAGATTTTCGGTTTAATGGCTCCTTTGAAGGCTGGATCAGACGTATCATGATTACTACCGCGCTCAATTTTTACAAGAAAAAACGCATCTATCAAAACGAAGCTGAACTTACTTATTTACCTGAAGGTGTTGTAACCGAGCAAGAAGCACTCTCCAATTTGGCACAGGCCGAAATAATGAGGCTTGTAGACAATCTCCCAAATGGTTACCGCAAAGTATTTAACCTCAATACCATAGAGGGCTATTCTCACAAAGAAATCAGCCAAATGCTTCACATATCTATAAACACATCAAAATCACAGCTGAACAGGGCGCGTATGTCGCTTCAAAAAAGACTCGTCAGCAGCGAGAAAAACCAGTATAAAACTAATGTTTTAAAATCCGCATAACTCAATTAATCAATCTAAAAATCAAATGTTTATGAAAAAATTATCTACTTTCTTAATTGCGCTGCTCATTGCACAAATCAGCTTTGCGCAAACTTTTATTACTGAAGACTTCAGTAGCACAACTTTCCCGCCAAATGGTTGGACAATTGAAGGCTTACCGAATCAGTGGTCGCGCAGCACCACTTCAGAAGCTGGCGGACAAGCTCCAGAAGCTAAGTTTAGCTACATCAATCAAAACACTACTTCAAGGATTGTATCTCCTGTTATCGACCTAACCGGCGTTGACGCAGTAACCATAAACTTTAGTCATTTCTACGATCATTATGCAAATGGTGTAGCTATTGGTGTTGCAACGCGTTCCGGCGGAAGTGACTGGGAAGTTGCTTGGCAGGTTACACCTACAGGAAACGTTGGCCCAGTAATTCAAGTCGTTGAGCTTTCAGGTGTTGCAGCAGCAGACTTTCAGTTTTCTATCTTTATCAGCGGAAATCTTTATAATATGGATCTCTGGTTTATTGATAATATCTTTTTATTCGTTCGTGAAGAATTGGACGCCGCTATGCAATCAGTTGCTGTGCCAAGTTACTTCTTTGGAAGTCAAACAGTCTCTGGCAAAGTTGCTAATGAAGGTTTAGAAACGCTTACTTCCTTCGATGTTAACTGGACTATAGATGGAGGCGAGCTGAACACAACCTCTTATTCGGGTTTAAATTTGGCTACCAGTCAAACTTACAACTTTACTGCTGACCAAGAATTGGCCTTAGACCCAGGCAACTATAATTTCAAAATCTGGGTATCTAACGTTAACGGTGGTATTGATACAAATCCTGAAAATGATACGATTAGTAAAACTGTTGGCATAGCTACCCAAAGTTTACAACGTAGCCCATTTTTTGAAAGCTTCACAAGCTCAACCTGCGGACCTTGCACCGGTTTTAATAATGGTGTGATGAACCCATTTATAGAGCAACACGGTGAAGAAATAACCCTTATCAAATATCAGATGAGCTGGCCAGGTGCTGGTGACCCATACTACACGCCTGAAGGCGGTGTTCGTCGCACCTATTATGGCGTTAATGCTGTTCCAATGTTGTTTATTGAAGGCAAAAACGTTTCAACAAGTGCAGGAGCTGTTAACAATGCTTTTAATAATGGCATGGCAGATCCAGCTTTTGTAGCCGTTGAAGGACTACATACCATCGAAGGCACAACAATTACTGTTGAAGCCGATATTCATCCTTATGTTGATCTGTTCGATGCTACCGTACATATCGTTGTGATTGAAAGACTTACAACCGGAAACGTAGCGAGTAACGGCGAAACAGAATTTCACCATGTAATGATGAAAATGCTACCCAACGCCAGTGGCACTACAATGGACTTTCCAGCCGGAATAAGCACTATTCTAACCTACAGCCACGATATGTCAACTACCCATGTGGAAGAAATGGACGACTTGATGGTAGCCATTTTCGTGCAGGATAATAATACCAAAGGTATTTTCCAGGCTGCTTATTCAGAAGAAGCAGCAGGTTTCCCTGCCGGCGTTATGTTTGACCCAATGCCTGGAACAACAGGTGTAGAAACTTTTGCTGACGTTACCATTACTTTGTCAGAAGCTGTTAGCATGGTCGGCGGTGCCGAAATCACCAACGAAAATGTGGCTTCACTGATTACATTTACAGAAGTTGAAGGCGATGCTTTCCCTTTCACAGCTACAATCAATGATGAAAAAACGGTTATTACCGTTTCTCCTGAAGGCTTGATGGATTCTTACACTTCATATATGGTTTCTTTAGACCCTGTAGAAAATGCAGCAGGATTCCCAACAGAAATCAACGCTACTTATTTTGAGACAGGAATGCACGTAGGATTGTCTGAAAATAAATTGGAAGGCATTCGTTCGGTGCAGCCAAACCCTGTTACCAACCAGGCTCAAATTAACTTTAGCCTCGAAACAGCAGGACAGCTCAACATCGAAGTGTATAACCTGAGCGGCCAAATGGTTGACCAGATTGCTTCCGAGCAATTCAGCACAGGAAATCACAGCATTAACTGGTCACCAGCACAAAATTTACCGGCTGGCATGTATATCATCAGAATGAATACTCAAAATCAGTATTACAACAGCAAAGTTTTGCTCAACAGATAGTTGAATCAAGCTGCATTGTAAAACCAAAACTTAATAGGTAGATTGGTTAAATGGTAAAAGGTCATCCGATAACGGATGGCCTTTTTACTTCTTTTTATTCCGTTATTTTTGACCGCCGAAACGAATAAAAAAATTAACTTGCAGCTCCAAAACCAAAAGCATATTGCATGAAACGTTTTTTACTCCTCTCCTTGTTATGGCTTGCCGTTTTAAGCTGCATTTCACTCAACGCACAAAGCCTTCCCGAAAAACTTCAAAGCATTGGCATAGATAGTATTACACCGCTCAAAATCAACAATACACAGTTTGAAAGTGCCTGGGTCATCTATTTATCGCAGCCTGTTGACCACCAAAACTCAGCATTGGGAAACTTTTACCAGCGATTGATTTTAAGACATAACAGCTTCGACAAACCGCTTGTGCTGGTTACCGAAGGCTATAGTGCGGAGTATGGTTTATACCCAAACTTAACCGAAGAACTTTCTACCCGCCTTGATGCCAACCTTCTTATTGCTGAGCACCGTTTTTTTGGTGAAAGTATGCCTCCAAACAAAAACTGGGAAGCCTTAAACCTGAAAAATGCTACTGCGGATTTACACGCTATCAACCAGTTATTCAAACAGCTATATCCTGCCGCCTGGATTTCTACCGGCATCAGCAAAGGCGGACAAACCACCATTTATTACCGCTATTTTTACCCGGATGATGTGGCTGTTAGCGTTCCTTACGTGGCGCCGCTAAATTTTTCAGTAGCTGATAAACGTGTGCAGCATTTTTTAGATACCGTAGCCGATGCCCAATGTCGAAAAAAGTTACATGATGTTCAATATAAACTACTCGATAATAGAGATCTATATATGCAGCATTTCAAAGATTCAACCGCTAAACGAGCACTCAGCTTTGAACGTGTTGGCGGCTTAGAAAAAGCCTTTGAATTGAATGTGCTGGAACTCGGATTTGCATACTGGCAATGGTATCCAACACCATGCGCTGAAATTCCGGATACGACAGCCAGTACCAAAGAATTATTTAATTTCTGGATTTCGGCTGCCGGCTACGACTTTTTTGCGGACCAAAGCCTCGAAAGTATGCAGTCTTTCTTTTATCAGGCACTTACCGAAATGGGTTTTTACACCTATGACACCAAACCTTTTAAACACTTGTTAAATAGCGTAAAAAAACCCAATTTCAACCACGCACTTCCTGAAGGCACAGCAGCCAGATACCATAAAAAGCTGAACAAAAAAGTAAATAAATGGCTACAAAAAGAAGGCAATAACATCATCTATATTTATGGTGCTTATGATGCCTGGGCGTCAACAGCTGTGATGCCTTCTGAAAAAACCAATGCAATTAAATTGCTAAGATCCGGAGGCTCACATGCTACCAGACTAAGACATTTTGAACCAGAACAACAACAACTTGTCATCGATTTTATTGAGAAACAAATACACCTAAACTCCCTTTAAAAACACATATTAATGAATTTAGACATATTAGATTGGTCTATCGTAGGACTGTTTTTTGTCGTTTTGATAGGCATTGGTATATGGGCCTCGCGCAATGCTGGCAAAAGTTATAATGAGTTTTTTTTATCGGGTCGAAATATGCCCTGGTGGCTACTCGGCGTGAGTATGGTGGCCACCACCTTTTCGTGCGATACACCCAACCTTGTTACCGACATCGTACGCCAAAATGGCGTGGCGGGCAACTGGATTTGGTGGGCTTTTTTGCTTACGGGCATGCTGACAGTTTTTGTTTATGCCAAGCTCTGGAACCGCTCGAAAGCACTTACTGACCTGGAGTTTTACGAAATTCGTTATAGCGGAAAAACAGCAGCTTTTTTGCGTGGGTTCAGGGCCATTTATCTCGGTGCTTTTTTCAATGTGATGGTAATTGCCTCGGTTTCTATCGCTTTGATAAAAATTAGCGGTGTGATGCTGGGTTGGTCACCGGCTCAAACTTTGATTATTGCTGCCGTTATTGTGGTTTTTTACAGCGCTTTAGGCGGTCTGAAAAGTATTTTATATACTGATTTCTTTCAGTTTAGCTTAGCGATGGCAGGTGCTATCGGTGCTGCTATTATTTTGGTAAACAGTCAAACCGGCGACCTGGCAACGCTTTTCGCACATCCGGCCGTTCAGCCCAAGCTGAGTTTAATTCCCGCCATTTCTAACACCGATCTTTTCGTCTCCATCCTTGTCATTCCACTTGCTGTGCAATGGTGGAGCGTGTGGTATCCGGGTGCAGAACCAGGCGGTGGCGGCTATATTGCACAGCGTATGCTAGCCGCAAAAGATGAGAAAAACGCCATCTCAGCTACCTTGCTTTTTAATTTTTTCCATTATGCGCTGCGTCCCTGGCCATGGATTATCGTCGGACTGCTATCGTTGATTGTTTTCCCGGATATCGCTTCACTACAAACCGCCTTCCCTGAAATGGATCCACAATATGTGCAGCACGATTTGGCCTATCCCGCCATGCTAAAGCTACTTCCGCATGGGTTTTTAGGTTTGGTAGTTGCCTCGCTGATAGCCGCTTTCATGTCAACAACGGCATCTCAGCTCAACTGGGGATCATCTTATATTGTAAACGACTTTTTTGTCCGGTTTTTAAAACCTGATGCTACGCAACGTCAGCAGGTTATTGCAGGCAGAATTACCACTATTTTGTTGATGTTTTTCGCAGTGCTGCTGGCTTTGGTGCTGCAAAACGCCTTGCAAGCTTTTCATATTTTGTTGCAAATTGGCGCCGGCACAGGCCTCATCTATATTTTACGGTGGTTTTGGTGGCGCATCAACGCTTTTACCGAGCTCACCGGTATGGTAGTTTCTTTCGCGGTTGCGATAGGCTTTCTGATTGCCGAGCGTTTTTGGGGCTTCGACCTCAGTGGGACTTTTAAGATTTTGGCCGGAGTTGGCATTACTACTGTTGCATGGCTCACCGTAACTTTCCTTACACCGCCTGCCGACAAAGCCGTTCTACGCTCCTTCTATCAACTTATCAGGCCGGGCGGCCCGGGCTGGAAAAAAGTTGTGGACGAGGCAGCAAGCGAAGGCATCCTATTGGAAAAAGAAAAGGACCTGAAATGGGACGTTCCAACCGGATTATTGGGAATGCTTTGGGGTACGCTTTTCGTTTACAGCACCCTTTTTGCAATAGGCTCCTTCTTATATGACAATATATTAAATGCCGTTATTTTAAGCGGAATAGCTTTGATTGCATTATGGCTGGTTAAAGGGATCTGGTCTAAACTGCGTCTCAATTAGTTTTTAGGCATGAAAACAAAAATAGCTTCAGGGCATTTCCTGCTACTATCTGCTGCTGTAATCTGGGGCTTTGCATTTGTAGCCCAAAGCAAGGGCATGGATTTTATGCAACCGCTCACATTTAATGGCATACGCTTTTTGATTGGAGCAGTAAGTTTGATTCCGTTGGCTTTTTTATTTAAACCAACAATAACACGCAAAACACCTCTACGGAAAGGCTTGCTGATGGGACTTCTGGCGGGTTTTCCTTTATTTTTTGCCAGTTCATTTCAGCAGCTTGGCATCCTTTACACCAGTGCCGGAAATGCAGGATTTATCACCAGTCTATACATTATTTTTGTGCCGGTTTTTGCCTTGGCAAGTAAAAAAAGAGCCGAAACGCAAACCTGGATCGGTATTTCATTGGCTACGGTGGGTTTGTATTTTATTTCCGCTTATCCGGGATTTACTATGCAAACCGGCGATTTACTGGTTTTAATCAGCGCCGTGTTCTGGGCCTTACACCTTATTGTATTATCGTATTTGAGTCCCGGCTATGATTTTCGATTGTTGGCCATTTCGCAATACTTTTTTGTTGGCCTACTAAGCCTGGGGATTGGCCTGCTGTGGAAGGAAACCTTCAACTGGGATAGCATTCAGGCCGCGATGTGGCCTTTGCTTTATGCCGGAATTGCCTCAGTAGGAATTGGTTACACACTCCAACTAACCGGCCAGCGAACAGTTAGAGCTGATCATGCCGCTTTGCTTTTAAGCCTCGAAGCCGTTTTTGCTGCTTTTGGTGGCTGGCTTTTGCTTTCAGAAAATATCAGTACTGTCGGTATTTTTGGTAGTATTTTGATGTTAGCAGGCGTAATTGTGGCGCAAGTTTCTTTCTCCAGTAAGCAAAAAACACCTAAAGCCTAAATGATATAAACCCTACCGAATTAAATCGAAGCCCTTGCCATAAACACCCATCACCGTATTGAGCGAAACAAAGGCATCAGGGTCTTCATCACGCACGATCCGGAAAATTTGCTGAGATTCCATTCTGCGCACAATGACCATAATAATATCGTTTTCAGTTTTTGTATACCAGCCTTTTCCTTTGATAAGAGTAACGCCACGGCCTGTTTCATTACCAATGCGGTCGGCAATTTCTTGGGCTTTGGCCGAAAAAACAAAAAGCTGAACCGATTGCTTGTTACCCGTCAACACCAGATCTATGGTATAACTTGCCACACCCATCACAACAAAGCCATAAACCAGTGTTTCAATGCTTTGAAGAATAATATACGAGCTTGAGATAATAAAAACATCAATAATAAGGATAATCTTTCCGGGACTAATATTGCGGTATTTATTCACCAGCATGGCAATAATATCCGTTCCACCAGTGCTTCCGCCTTGCGTAAAAATAATACCTATACTGGCGCCTCCCAATATGGCACCCACTATCGCTGAAAGAAATTTATCCGCCACTAAAGGCTCTGTAAAATACATTTGCAATACCGAAAAAGCTACCGACAACACAACAATTGAATAAATCGTTTTCACGCCAAAACCAAAGCCCAATATGCGCAATGAAATCAGCACGAGCACAACATTAACAGCAAAAATTGTTATACCTGTAGAAAGGCCTGTTGACCAAAATATTAAGGTAGCAATACCGCTCACACCGCCACCGAGCAGGTCGTTGGGAATAAGAAATGCTGTCCAGCCAAAGGCCATCGCTAAAAGTCCAATGGTGATAATTGTATATTCCTTAAAATGATCGAAAATAGTTTGTTTAAGTGCCATAACCAGGTTGTTTATAAAATATATTGCTTGTGAAATTTTCCTTCCACGAAGAGAAATACCTATGCCTAAATAACAAAAAAAGCCAACAATCAATTGACTATCAGCTTTTATGAAAGATGTACCCGAGGCCGGAATCGAACCGGCACGGCCGCAATGGCCAAAGGATTTTAAGTCCTTCGTGTCTACCAATTCCACCACTCGGGCAGCTTCTGACAAACACATCTTTTCAAAAAAAATCCCGAAACTAATCGGGATTAACTCAGAGCGGAAAACGAGACTCGAACTCGCGACCCCGACCTTGGCAAGGTCGTGCTCTACCAACTGAGCTATTTCCGCATTGCATTTTTGGAGTTGCAAATGTACACAAGTTTTCAGATTCTAAGCAAGTTTTTAAAAATATTTTTCATTATAAAAATTAAAGCTGCTTATTTTTCACTTGCTACCACCGAGCAGCTTTTTGATTTCGTGTAATTTAAGCAAGGCTTCTACCGGTGTTAAAGTGTCGATATTGGTATTTAAAATATCATCTTTTATTTGTAAAAGCAGCGGATCATCCAGCTGAATAAAGCTTAGCTGCATATCATCGGTGACATTTAGCCTGGCTGATGTCTTTTCAAGCGCAGCACCGGCATGTGTTTGTTCTAGCATCCCAAGCAATTTGTTAGCCCTGTCAATCACTTTACGCGGCATGCCGGCCATGGCTGCCACATGAATTCCAAAACTATGCGCACTCCCACCCTTTTTTAGCTTGCGCAAAAACACCATCTTATTTCCCATTTCTTTCACAGAAACATGGTAATTGCGGATACGCTGGAAAGAAGCCGCCATCTCATTAAGCTCATGATAATGCGTTGCAAACATCACTTTGGCGCGATAAGACGGATGGTCGTGTAAAAACTCAGTGATAGCCCAGGCAATACTAATTCCGTCGTAAGTGCTTGTCCCCCGGCCAATTTCATCGAGCAAAACAAGACTCCTGCCAGAAATATTATTTAAAATGCTGGCCGTTTCGTTCATCTCTACCATAAAAGTCGATTCACCCGATGAAATATTATCGCTGGCACCTACACGGGTAAAAACTTTGTCAACAATACCAATGTCGGCCTGTCCTGCAGGAACAAAACTTCCCATCTGCGCCATCAGCACAATTAAGGCTGTTTGTCGCAACAGCGCGGACTTTCCTGACATATTTGGCCCGGTAATCATCATCACTTGTTGGCCTTTGTGATCCAGGTAAACATCATTAGCAATATAGGACTCGCCCGGTGGCAGTTGCTGCTCAATCACAGGATGTCGTCCTGTCTTAATGTCAATCGCATAGCCATCATTTAAAGTAGGCTTGGTGTAATTATGCTTTTTGGCGATTGCAGCAAAACTTATCAGGCAATCTAAACGTGCTAACAAACTGGCGTTGAGCTGCACAGGCGCAACGAATTCTGCCGTGGCAGTAACCAGTTGCTGATACAGATGAAGTTCGATTTGTTGCATTTGATCTTCGGCACCCAGGATTTTATGCTCATACTCCTTTAATTCTTCGGTGATATAACGCTCCGATCCTGTCAAAGTCTGTTTACGAATCCATTCCGTTGGCACCTTAGTTTTATGCACATTGGTAACCTCTAAGTAATAGCCAAAAACATTGTTATAGCCCACTTTTAGGCTTGAAATACCTGTGTTTTCCATTTCGCGCTTTTGCAGCTGCTGCAAAAAATCTTTACCTGTTCGTGCCAATCCACGCAGCTCGTCGAGCTTTTCTGACACATTTGGACCTATAATATTCCCTTTTGAAAGCAAGGCCGGTGGTTCGGCCATCAATTCCTTCAAGATACGACCGGCAATAGTTTGGCACGGATTAAATTGCTCCGATAACTTAACAAGACCACTATTTCCAGCGTTTTGGCATTTTTCTTTGATAAGATTCACCTGTTCAAGTGCTTTCGCAATCTGCAGGAGTTCGCGTGGGTTGATCCTATTTAACGACACTTTTGAAATCAACCTTTCCAAATCACCTGAGAGCCTGATTGCTTCAGAAATTTCACGTGTAAGCTCTGGTTTTTCAAGTAAAAACTCAATAACCTCATACCTGGCAGCTATCTGATTTTGGTCTTTCAGCGGCAAAACTATCCAGCGGCGCATCAACCTGCTGCCCATGGGCGAAACGGTGCGATCCAGAATATCGAGCAGTGTTTTGGCATCAGGATGCAATGGCGCAATCATTTCGAGGTTGCGCAACGTAAACTTATCGAGCCACACAAATTGTCCTTCGTCAATGCGCGACAGGTTAGAAACGTGGTCAATTTTATCGTGATGCGTTTCGAGCAGGTAATGCAAGGCAGCTCCAGCGGCAATAATTCCTTCCGGAAAACCCTCAACGCCAAAGCCTTTCAGCGAAATGGTTTTAAAATGACGCGTCAGCACATCCAGCGCAAAATCGGTAGTGAAAACCCAATCGTCAAAAACACTTAAATAAAAGCGATCGCCATAGGTCTCTACAAAAGATTTCCGCTTGTTGCGCTGCACCACCACCTCGCTCGGGCGGAGGCTTTGCAGCAGTTTATCCACATATTCCTCATTACCTTGAGCCACAAAAAACTCGCCTGTTGAAATATCTAAAAACGCGATGCCTGTGGCAGCTTTGTCGGGATGTATGGCGGCCAAAAAATTATTCTCTTTTTGCTCCAGCACATTATCGTTGTAGGAAACACCCGGCGTAACCAGCTCTGTTACACCGCGTTTAACGATTGTTTTCGCGAGTTTTGGATCTTCAAGCTGATCACAGATAGCCACTTTCTGACCTGCTTTCACCAATTTAGGCAGATAAGTATCGAGCGAGTGATGCGGAAAGCCGGCCAATTCGACATAACTTGCAGCTCCATTGGCTCTTCGAGTGAGCACAATACCTAAAATATTGGCCGCTTTGATAGCATCTTCGCCAAATGTTTCATAAAAATCACCCACCCTGAAAAGCAGTAAAGCATCAGGGTATTTCGCCTTGATCGCATTATATTGCTTCATCAAAGGAGTTTCTACTACACTCTTTTTTCCATTAGCCATCTGTTGCAGTTTTCGTCAATAATCGAATTCACAAAGATAGAACTCAAAAGATGAACTGCAGCTAATATCTTTACTTTTATCATTTTGTGATACTTTTTTCAACATCAAACAGAAATTAACCCACGTCTGAAGTATTCCGCTTTTCTTAAATCATTATATTTGCTCAAAAACATTGAAAAAACTAAGTTTAGAACAGCTTAACAGAATTAGCGCTGAGGAATTCAGAGAATCAGACAAGATGCCCATAGTACTGGTTTTGGACGACATCAGGTCGCTTCATAATATTGGTGCTGCATTTCGCAGTGCAGATGCTTTCCGGATAAGTAAGATTTATTTATGTGGAATAACCGCCTCACCTCCACACCGCGAAATCCACAAAACAGCGCTTGGTGCTACAGAAAGTGTGGACTGGGAATATGCAGAAAACATTGAGGATGTTCTGAAAAATCTGAAATCAGCCGGATATGCCATCTATGGTATTGAACAAACTAATAGCAGCATACTATTAAATGATTTAAGTTATGAATCCAATGAAATAGCTCTTATCATAGGCAACGAGGTGCATGGAGTTAGTGATAAGGCTCTGGCATATTGTGATTTAGCTATTGAAATACCTCAGGCAGGCACCAAGCACTCACTCAATGTTTCTGTTTGTACCGGTATTGTTCTTTGGCACTTTTTTTCACGCTGGAAATCAATATTGTAACCAAATTTGTTTTTTTTCGTAAACAGTTGTACATTGCATAAAATATTGCAGTAATATATTGTTAAAAGACAATAAATTGCTATTTTTGCAAAAAGTTCTGTACTAATACCAACAGTAATATTGGTTACTTTATATGGCATATTTATTGTGTTAAATTGAAAATCCTATTAAATTGATTAATTATTAAACTATCAACGTTATGAAAAACCATTTTTTACCTTTTAAGGCATTATTGATTGCGCTTCTTGCAATCATGCCTTTAGCTTTTTTTGGCCAAAACGCCGATGAAGGCAAGACCAACAATAGATCATCTTTCTCGCCATACTGGCACATTTTTGGTGAAATTGGACCAACCTGGTCACATGCTGATATCAGCAAATACAATGTTGCGCCTGACTTTAGCAACACCAATTTTAACGGCGCCCTTGGTTTTGGACGTCAGTTTACGCCAGTTTTCAACGTTTATGGAAAAATTGAAAGAGGCTTTTTTCAAGGTGAACGCAAGCAAGTTCCAACAGCAAGTGTCCCAAATGCCCTTTTCGGAAGAGATATGCGTTTTGAAAATGACTACTATGGCGGCAATCTTAACGTTGGTATCAACCTCTCCAATTTATTTGCCGGCTACAAGGACAGACTTGTTAGCTTTAGCGCACACCTTGGCGTTGGTCAGGTACAGTGGAAGTCAAAAACCTACGACTTAACTACTGACGCTTTGCTTATGACCAATGGCTATAAAGGCCTTAAATCAGGTGGTACAGCTGGCGGAATCAACGAAAGAAATGTTGATTTAGTTGTTCCTGCTGGACTTGACGTAAACTTTAACCTGAGTGAAAAATGGGATATTTATGGCGACTATAGCTATAACTGGATGACCACTGACCATGCCGATGGTGTTATAAAAGGTGCAATGGAAGTGAAAAATGATGTTTATTCACATTTTAATATTGGTGCCCGCTTTAAATTCGGTGCAGGAGCAAGCCTTAAAAGCATGGCCAAAGACTTTGGAAAAGTTGAGCTGCAAGTTATCCCTGAAACTCTTGAAGAAAAAGGTGATAGCGTAGAGGTTACCATAAAAGGAAACTTCCCTCCAAAATATTTCAACAAAAAAGCTGTGATGAATTTTACACCAGTTTTGGTGTATGAAGGTGGTGCTACTGCTTTTGAACCTATCAACTTTAAAGGAGAATCAGTAAGCGGAAACGGCACTTTAATCAGCTACAATAATGGCGGATCATTTACTTACACTGCAAAAGTTCCTTACAATGAAAACATGAAAGTAAGCGAACTCGTAGTTGCACCGCTGATCTATAACTACCAAACTGAGATTTATCCATCACGCGAATCGGTAATGGAAAATGCCGGATATGTTATGATTGACGAGCGCAAATTGGCTGATGGCGTTATTTACACTTCAAAACGCATTGAAGATAACTTTGCAAACAGCGTTATGCCACATGGGTATGAAAAAGTTACCATTGTAACCCAAACAGCCAATATATTCTTTCAAGTAAATCTGGCAAACCTCAATTGGAATCTTCCGATGAACAAAAAGCAAGACAGCAAAGATGCGCTTGCTGCTATGAACAGCGACATTGTTAAAGGATGGGACATCAAAGACATCACTATAGATGGCTGGGCATCACCTGAAGGAGAAGAGTCTTTCAATGAAGGTTTATCCGGAAGACGTGCAAACACAGCTATTAAATATGCTAAGTCAGAATTGAATAAACTGGCTAAGAAAAATAAATCCGGATTAGCTTTCGCTAAAGCTGACGAAATAACCTTTGTTGAAGCAGCCAATGGCCCTGACTGGAACGGATTTATGAATGCCGTTGAAGCTTCATCCATCAAAGACAAAAACGCTATCCTCAACGTTGTACGTTCATCAAGTGCCGACCAGCGCGAACAGGAAATCAGAAATATGATTTTGATCTATCCTGAAATTGAGAAAGATATTCTTCCTCCATTGCGTAGGGCTATCATTAATGTAAATACTTTTGAACCTAAACATCCTGATTCAGAAATTTCATCTTTGGCAACTTCTGATCCTGCCTCACTAAAACTCAACGAACTTTTGTATGCTGCAACGCTTACCGAAGACTTAAATACAAGAAAAGCTATTTATGCAAGCACGATGAAATTGCATCCTAAATGCCTGCGTGCTGTAGTAAATGCCTCTGCGGTTGAGTTAGAAATGGGTAATACTGCCGAAGCCAAACGCCTGCTTGAAAAAGCCAATACCATGTCAGACAAATCAGCAGAAGTTTATAACAACCTTGCTGTTGTTGCCATCATGGAACGTGATTTTGCAAAAGCAGAAACCAACCTTAACAAAGCCAAATCATTAGGTGGCGATGTAAATTACAATATGGGAATCGTAAATATCTATCAGGGTAAATATGACAAAGCTGCTTCAATGATGAGTGGTGAAAAATGCGACTACAATCTTGGTTTAGCACAGCTGCTTAACAAAGATTATTCAGCTGCTCAAAACACCCTCAATTGTGCTCCAGAAACTGCTGAAAGATTCTACCTCCTGGCAATTATCGGATCACGCACTGACAACAGCAGTATGATTTATACAAACCTGATGAAAGCTATTCAAAAGGACGAAAACTATAAGAATACCGCTAAATGGGATCGTGAGTTTATGAAATATTTCAATGAGCCTGATTTCCAGAATATCGTAAAATAATTTAATCAAGTGATAGGATGAGAAAGCTGGTTGGCATATGCTAACCAGCTTTTTTTATTTTCAAAAACCACCTCAAATTCAAGTAGCAAAATTAGTTTAACATCTATGACCCGAGACTATTAATAGTACAAGAAACCAAGTGCAAGCGCAGCTATATCAAACTGGATAAATAAATTGTCAGCACGTAGCTTTTCTGGCAGCACAGTTAAAACAGCCGCAAAGTCAACCAAAGAGCCTTTGCTTTTAGCTAAGTTTACTCAAAAAACCTGTAAATTTGTATATCTCACAAAAGTGAATTTTTTTCTCTTATAAAAACACCTTGATATTTATGAAAGCACGTAAAACCAAACACTCTGCCAATAAATTTGGAAAGCCCGGATCAAAGCAGAAAGCAGGGCTGCCACCCGGAAGCCTGGTTCATATTGGAAAGGTTAAAACGGAGAGAACCACGATTGATGTGGTGGAGTTTGACCAACATATATTGACCAAGAAGAAGGATATAAAGCTGAAAGAGGCATTAAACTACCTGGATACTCCTCAAACAAGTTGGATCAAAATAGTTGGTTTACAAGACATTGCATTGATAGAATCCATAGGCAAACAGTTTGATCTAGACCCCCTTCTTCTTGAAGATGTTTTAAACACAGGCCAACGTCCGAAAGCCGTTGTAGCTGATGATTTCGTTTTTCTGACCATGAAAACGCTGGGCACTGATGCCGATAAAAATATTGTCTCAGATCAAATAAGCTTTATCTTAAAGAAAAACCTGCTGATTTCATTCCACGAAAGTCACTTATCGCTGTTTAACTCGCTCGACAAGCGGCTGGAATCAGCCAACGGAAGGTTTAGAACTCAAGGCCCTGACTATCTTTTTTATGCACTGATAGATGTTGTTGTTGACCACTATTTTTCTGCTATTGAGGATATTGCAACAGAAATAGATCGTTTGGAAGAAGCGCTTTTTCAAAATATAAATGAGCAAATTTTGGATAATATACAACATATCAGAAAAGAGCTGATGTTTATGAAAAAAGCTGTTTTCCCACTTAGGGAATCGCTGAACGCTATTATAAAATCTGACAGTCCTATAATCGACAAGCAACAGCTCAAATACCTAAACGACGTGCACGATCATATTTTACAGATTTATGAAACTATCGAAAACTACCGCGAACTAAATACCGGTCTCAAGGATATGTACCTTTCAGAGCTGAGTCATAAAATGAATAAAGTGATGCAAGTGCTCACGATTATCGCTACTATTTTTATTCCACTGACTTTTATTGCCGGCGTTTACGGAATGAATTTCGAGTACATGCCTGAGCTTTCCTTCAAATATAGTTATCCAATTACCTGGGGAATAATGCTGATAATTGCAGGATGGATGCTGCTGATGTTTAGAAAGAACAAATGGTTATAGCAGCTGGAAAATCCATAAAACCCGAAACTAAGGGTATGGATAGATTGACTATTTTTGCCGGCTAATTAAAACAAAAAAAGATGTCAACAGCAATTTGGATAATTCTTATACTTTTAAGTTTTTACTTGATTTACAGCACTTATCGCCGTTATCAAAGCTTGAAAAATTACGATCCGGCCAATGAAAGTGAAAAATTGATTCAGCTTACTGACGTCAATTTCGCAAAACAAATCTCGAGCGGTGTTACACTGGTAGATTTTTGGGCAGCCTGGTGTGGTCCATGCAAAATGATTGCTCCGGTGGTGAGTGAGCTGGCCGATCAGTTTGAAGGGAAAGCTAAAATTGCAAAACTGAATGTGGATGAGCAAAAGCAGACTGCCGCAAAATATGGTGTAAGAAGCATTCCTACACTAATAATTTTCAAAAACGGTGAGCCAGTTGATCGTTTGGTAGGATTAAAATCAAAAGCTAATCTCGCAAAAGCAATTGAGAAACAGCTGGCTTAATTAGTTAGGCCGATATCGCGTTTCACTTTTTTCGAAACACCTTCAAGCACAAGTGTATAGGAGCGATCAATCCAGCTGCAGACGCGGTTAAAGTCGGCGGCTTCGTCCATTTTCACGCTAATCCAGTGTTTTTTATTGAAATGGTAAGCCTCTTGGGTTTCAGGATATTTTTCCAGTCTTTCAAAAACTTCTTCAGGACTTGCTTTAATGCTGATGCGCGTTGGCCCGCTGAGATTGACCACTAAAAACATTTTTCCTGCTACTTTAAACACCAGCACATCATCGCCAAAAGGCATGCTTTCGGTTACAAAAATTTTTTCGATGCAATAATTTCTGATATCCTCGATATTCATATTCCAAGCTATAAGAAACCCGCTTTTGATGACAAAAGCGGGTTTCTATTTTTTTAGCAGTTAAAAACCGCTTTAAGTTGTTCTACCATATCCAACTTTTCCCAGGCAAAGAAATCTACGGTTTTAAAGTGTTTCACTTTTCCGTCGATCGTTTTATCATGGGTTTGCTCATCCTGGTAATACACTTCAACTTCTTTGCTAAATGGCGTTCTGCCGAAGTGACCATAAGCTGCCGTTTCGCTGAAAACAGGATTCTTTAATCCAAATCTTTTTACGATGGCAAAAGGCCTCATATCAAATAGTTGCCGCACCTTAGCAGCAATTTGTTCGTCGGTAAGTTTCGCACCATTTTCATCTTTTGCCTTAACGGTTTCACGGGTATTGATATAAAAACCAACAGGATCGGCAACGCCAATTGCATACGCTACCTGAACAAGCACTTCGTCGGCAATGCCGGCAGCAACAAGGTTTTTAGCGATATGACGTGTAGCATAAGCCGCAGAGCGATCTACTTTAGAAGCATCTTTGCCCGAGAAAGCACCGCCGCCATGCGCACCGCGACCACCGTAAGTATCTACAATGATTTTACGTCCGGTTAGACCGCTGTCGCCATGCGGGCCACCAATTACAAACTTACCTGTAGGATTTACGAAAAGCTTGAGGTCATCCTTAAAAAGATTTTTAATACGTGCTGGTAATTTTTTCTTTACCCTGGGCAGGAGGATATTGCGTACATCATCTTCGATTTGTTGTAACATTGCCTTTTCTGCGTCAAAATCATCATGCTGTGTAGAAACCACGATGGTATCTATGCGCAAAGGTTTCCAGTCATTGGCATAATCAACAGTAACCTGGGATTTTGAATCGGGACGCAGGTACTTCATTTTCTTGCCTTCGCGGCGTATGGCAGCCAATTCTTGCAGCAGGATATGCGATAAATCAATAGTTAACGGCATAAAATCGTCCGTTTCCTTGCACGCAAAACCAAACATCATTCCCTGATCGCCGGCACCCTGATCTTCGGCTTTTGTACGCACTACACCCTGGTTAATATCAGGTGATTGCTCGTGAATAGCAGAAAGCACCCCGCAGGATTTTGAATCAAACTGGTATTCGGCCTTGTTATACCCAATTTTATCGATAACCTCACGCACGGTATGCTGTACATCAACATAGGCTTTTGTTTTTACTTCGCCCGCCACAACGACTAAACCCGTTGTAACCAGCGTTTCGCAAGCCACTTTGGATTCGGCATCGAAACGCAGCATTTCGTCTAAGATAGCATCAGAAATTTGATCAGAAACTTTATCCGGATGTCCTTCGGAAACAGATTCAGAGGTGAATAAGTATCCCATTATTCGTAAATTTTAAAATAATGTAACTACACGCGTGGAAAAGTGATTGGCAGGCTAAAATTTGTTTTAGCATTTTTTTCTGTGGTTGCAATCAATCAAATCTTTCCACACAGCGCAGACAAATCATTCTGATTTGCGTTGCAAAATTAGCCATTTTTTTGAACAAGAAAAAAATTAAACCATATTAAAGTATGTTCAGATTCCACCTCATGATGAATCCACTTGCTTCGAGTAATTAAGTGGAAACTACAAAACCAACATCCTGTAATTGCAGCCTTAAATTGATGACCATATGTCACAAAAAAAGGCCACCTGAGAAGGCAGCCTTTTATTAATTAGTATAAGCTGATGAGGTTTAGTCGATCATCAATTTTTTAGCTACGACATCATTGCCTGCTTGTATTTTCACAAAGTAAATACCTGAATCATAGTTGCTAACATCTAAACGAAGCTGGTGTGTTCCGGCATAGCTCAGGTTCATGCTGCTGCTATAAACAACTTGTCCGAGCATATTTACCAAACTCATTTCAACAACTGATGGCTTGTCGATATTCACGATTACATTGGCTGTGGTTGAGGCTGGGTTAGGATTAATCTGCTCAACACCAACAATATTAGCTGGTGCTTCGTTGACACCAACTACGGTGTTTATAGCGAGATGAACGATTGTATTGTCAACAACACCGTGATCTTCATAGCGTTGATTAAGGCCCGGTGTATTATCAGTTTGATAAATCAAGTGTACTTTGTCGCTTACATTAGCTGCGGCAGAAGGGAAAACACACTCACTGAAGATATGGAATACGTCGCCGGTAAGGTCTGTATATTCACTCCAGGTTTGTCCGTAATCTTCTGAAAAACGCATCCAAATATGACGGAAGTTTGCTTCTTCGGTATTAAAACCAAGTGTCAAACCAGCGTAGAAAGCGTACATGATACTGCTATTGTGATCAAAAACAAGCTGTGGCATAGTTGTAAGTCCACCTTGATAATTAATTACGCCAATAATGCTGTCACCA
The DNA here is from genome assembly GCA_023229135.1 of Bacteroidales bacterium. Classification (GTDB taxonomy): domain Bacteria; phylum Bacteroidota; class Bacteroidia; order Bacteroidales; family F082; genus UBA5536. The sequence goes on along the minus strand of JALNZT010000013.1, from coordinate 87,045 downwards.
GCTGCATTATCTTGTACTTCTGCCAACAAATACATGGGATCCATTACTAAAGAAGGATTTAAAATATCAAACCCTACAGAAGCACTATCCATTGCAGGCATTGTTTCATTCCAATAGAGTACTCCATTTGAATAAGGATAGAAGCTTGTTCCTGCGCCTCCACCGTCTCCGGAACGCAACATGCGACCAGATGCAACGTGTACGCGGCCCATATCATCAATAACGGCAGTGTGATAGCCGTCTGATCCACCGTGTTGAGGCATTACATAAGAGTTATCAAATTTCGGATCAGGTGATTCGTAGAAAGTTAAGCGTTCCCAGGTATCTCCATTGTCTTCCGATTTCATAACAACACCGTCTGTTATAGAACCTCCGGTAACAAACGCAATGGTTTCACCCACAGGTGCAGCAAAAGCATATTCATCACCACCAAAGCCAATAAATTCGTCGGCACTAATTCCATCAAGTATCACGTTTTTAGGATCCCAAGTTTCACCACCGTCAAATGAACGGCTATAAAGCAGGGCACCATCAAGGCCTTCGTATATACTTCCATCGTTAGCTACAGCAGGAACCACAGCAATTACATGAATTATATCATTAAACTCACCAGAAGTAACCATACGTGGCCACAATAAATCTTCGTGTCCGACAGGACCTACCAGATAGAAATTGTTCCAGTCACCGGTGCCTTTGTTCTCGCGCCAGCTAAATACAAGGCCGGCAGTACCACCTGTATGGGCACAAACAATTTCACCATTTTCACCATAAGGCGCATAACTTGGCCAACCTGAGCGCACAGGATCTATGCGCTGTGTAGGCGCCGGACCCCAAGCTGCACCATCATAATAGTTATAACCCGTTCCGCGATCAGCAAAGCCAGGATCAGCTTCACCTTTGATCCAGGTAGCACCCATTGTGCCATCAGGATAGGCGTAGATTCTGTTTGCCATCGTTGAGTTTGACTGCAAATCGTAGCGAGTGCCACCAATTACAACATCCGGTGCTTTGATGGTAGAAACAAAAGGATTTGTTTCGCCTTCAAAAGTCATTGGATATTCCGTCATTGCTTCTTGCTGTACAGCACTAATTTTGCTTAAACGTTCGCTTTGCTTTTGCAAGGCACTTTGCGCCATCAGGCCGCTTCCGGCAATCAATAGCACTCCAAAAGAAAGTAGAATTCTTCTCATCTGCATAAAAAATTTAAATAATAAATAATCAAAAAATAATTTTGTATTTCAGCCTACAAATATACACTTTTTCAAGCTACCACAAAAAATACCATCCTGTTTAATGCAGAAATAAAGCGGGTTTTAGAAAATAAATGGATTTGCGCAATTAATACAAGCCTGCAATATTGCAGCATATAAACGGCTCTGCACCAGACAAAAAAAGGCTACCCTTTTGGGTAGCCTTTTTTTTTAGTATAAGATGATAAGACTTAGTCGATCATCAATTTTTTAGCTACAACATCGTTGCCTGCTTTTACTTTCACAAAGTAAATGCCTGAATCGTAGCCGCTAACATCTAAACGTAGTTGGTGTATTCCGGCATAACTCAGGTTCATGCTGCTGCTATAAACAACTTGTCCGAGCATATTTACCAAACTCATTTCAACAACTGATGGTTTGTCGATATTTACAATTACATTGGCGGTGGTTGAGGCCGGGTTGGGGTTTATCTGCTGCACGCCTACAATATTAGCTGGTGCTTCGTTGACACCAACTACGGTGTTTATAGCGAGATGAACGATAGTATTATCAACAACTCCGTGATCTTCTTGGCGTGAATTGATACCAGGCGTATTATCACTTTGATAAATCACATGTACCTTATCAGTCACCTTGGCTGCTGCGGATGGATAAATACACTCGCTGAAGATATGGAATACATCGCCGGTAAGGTCGGTATATTCGCTCCAGGTTTGTCCGTAGTCTTCTGAAAAACGCATCCAAACATGGCGGAAGTTAACCTCTTCGGTATTGAACCCAAGTGTTATGCCGGAATAGAATGCATACATGATTTTACTGTTGTGATCAAAAACAAGCTGCGCCATAGTTGTAAGCCCACTCTGGTAATGTACTACACCCAAAATACTATCTCCGGCTGCATTGTCCTGCACTTCTGCTAACAGATACATGGGATCCATAACAGCAGAAGGATTCAAAATATCAGCACCAACTGAAACTGTATCCATTGCAGGCATTGTTTCGTTCCAATAAAGTACTCCATTTGAATAAGGATAGAAGCTCGTCGAGCCTGTTCCGTCTGAAGAATACAAGCAGCGGCCAGATGCAACGTGTACGCGACCCATATCATCAATTGCGGCAGCAAGATAGCTATCCACTCCACCGTGACGAGGCATTACATACGTGCCATCAAATTTTGGGTCAGGTGATTCGTAGAAAGTTAAGCGTTCCCAGGTATCGCCATTATCTTCCGATTTCATTGCAGCACCATCTGCAATAGAGCCCACGGTAACAAAAGCAAGGGTTTCGCCTACTGGAGCAGCCCAGGCATATTCATCACCTCTGTGGCCAAGATATTCGTCAGCACTAATACCATCAAGCACAACATTTTTTGGATCCCAGGTTTCGCCACCATCAAATGAACGGCTATAAAGCAGGGCGCCATCAAGGCCTTCATAAAGACTTCCATCGTTAGCAACCGGAGGAGTAAGTGCAATTACATGAATCACATCATTAAACTCACCGGAAGTAACCATACGCGGCCACAATAAATCTTCGTGTCCGACAGGGCCTACCAGGTAGAAATTGTTCCAATCACCGGTTCCTTTGTTCTCGCGCCAGCTAAACACAAGACCGGCAGCACCACCTGTATGGGAACAGACAATTTCACCATTCTCACCATACGGCTGATAACTTGGCCAGCCCGTACGCACAGGCTCTATGCGCTGGGTGGGTGCTGGCCCCCAGGCTGTACCATCGTAATAGTTATAACCTGTGCCGCGATCAGCAAAACCAGGGTCAGCTTCACCTTTAGTCCAGGTGCCACCAATCGTACCATCAGGATAGGCATAGATTCTGGTTGCCATACTTGAGTTTGACTGTAAATCGTAGCGTGAGCCACCAATTACAACATCCGGTGCTTTGATGGTAGATACAAAAGGATTTGTTTCGCCTTCAAAGGTCATTGGGTATTCCCGCAACACTTCCTGCTCTACAGCAGTAATTTTGCTTAAACGTGCGCTTTGTTTTTGTAAAGCACTTTGCGCCATCAGACTGCTCCCGGCAATCAATAGCACTCCAAAAGAAAGTAGAATTCTTCTCATTTTTTTAAAATTTAGTTGGTAAATAATCAAAAAACAACTCACTCAAGAGACTACAAATATACTTTTTTTTCTTTCAAACAAAAATAAATGAAGCCGTCCTGTTTAAGGCAGAAATAAAGTGGATTTTAGAAAACAAAAGTTTTTCACTCTCCTACTGCAAGCCCATGCTCTGAACTTCTGACCTATCGTAAACAACAATACCGCGCATTAAAAAAAATAGCATTTAGGGGAATCCCGATTAAAAAAATCATGATCGTTAGCTAACGCCCTTGGTGAGTACTCTTGGTGAGCTTGTCGAATCATGGTGAACCGCTCCTTAAAATCTCAGCAGCATAAACCTAAACTTTCATCTCTACCCATTTAATTTAATACCAACTCTAAACCGTATGAAAAATCCGTGTAATCCCTTTAATTTGTGAACAAAAAAATTTCGTCAGTCAAGACCTGCGAACTTTTGCTATCTGCGGTAATTGTATTTTACGAATGAAAGCTACCACAAACTGAAAATCTGTTACCGGGACAGAATGTCTGATCCTATCTAGAGTCTACTGAAAAAGTCTGTCGCTCGCCAGATTTGAGGCGACAAGACGAAGATGTATTAGCATACTTCGAGTCGCAGACAACGAAGAAGATGGCGTGCGACAGGCTAACCAACACTAAAATTTAAAACATGTTATAATCCGGATTAAACATTATTGATTTTTCGGATTAAAAGACTTTTATCCACTACAAGGATTTATGATGTTGCCAATCAAAAAGCTTGCAGCATATCCAATACTATTCCTTGTAATTAATATATTATCAATATGTTAAGTGTTTTTCAGCAGACCCTATCTAAGCATACCAACTGTTCTGCACCAGACATAAAAAAAGACCACCTTTTTGGGCAGCCTTTTTTTTGCATAAGATGATAAAACTCAGTCGATCATCAATTTTTTAGCTACAACATCGTTGCCTGCTTTTATTTTCACAAAGTAAATGCCTGAATCATAGTTGCTAACATCTAAACGAAGCTGGTGTGTTCCGGCATAGCTCAGGTTCATGCTGCTGCTATAAACAACTTGTCCGAGCATATTTACCAAACTCATTTCAACAACTGATGGCTTGTCGATATTCACAATTACATTGGCTGTGTTTGAGGCTGGGTTAGGATTAATCTGCTCAACACCAACAATATTAGCTGGTGCTTCGTTGATACCAACTACGGTAGCTATAGACAGATGCACCATTTTGTTATCAACGACTCCGTGATTCTCCTGGCGTTGATTGATACCGGGTGTATTATCTGTCTGATAAATCAAATTCACTTTATCGTTCACATTGGCAGCGGCAGACGGATAAATACACTCACTGAAGATATGGAATACATCGCCTGTAAGGTCGGTATATTCACTCCAGGTTTGTCCGTAATCTTCTGAAAAACGCATCCAGATATGGCGAAAGTTAGCCTCTTCGGTGTTGAAACCAAGTGCTAAACCAGAGTAGAATGCATACATAATTTTGGTATTGTGATCAAAAACGAGCTGTGGCATAGATGTAAGCGAATTATAATAATGTACTACACCAATAATCGTATCACCAGCATCGTTATCTTGCACTTCTGCCAATAAATACATGGGATCCATAACGGCAGAAGGATTCAAAATATCAAAACCTACTGCGGCACTATCCATTGCAGGCATTGTTTCGTTCCAATAAAGCAAGCCATTGGAATAAGGATAGAAGCTCGTGGCTCCTCCACCTCCGTCTCCGGTGTGCAACATACGACCAGAGGCGACATGCACGCGTCCCATATCATCAATAACGACAGTATGATAGCCATCTGTTCCCCCGTGTTGAGGCAATGGATAAGAGTTATCAAATTTTGGATCAGGTGCTTCGTAGAACGTAAAGCGCTCCCAGGTATCACCATTGTCTTCCGATTTCATGACAACGCCGTCTGTTATGGAACCTGCGGTAACAAAGGCAAGGGTTTCGCCTACAGGAGCAGCAAAAGCATATTCATCACCACCAAAACCAAGAAATTCGTCGGCACTAATACCATCAAGCACAACATTTTTTGGATCCCAGGTTTCACCACCGTCAAATGAACGGCTATAAAGCAGGGCACCATCAAGGCCTTCAAAAACACTTCCATCATTAGCAACAGGAGGAGTAAGCGCAATGACATGAATTACATCATTAAACTCACCAGAGGTAACCATACGTGGCCACAATAAATCTTCGTGACCAACAGGACCTACCAGATAAAAATTGCTCCAGTCGCCGGTTCCTTTATTCTCGCGATAACTAAATACAAGGCCGGCAGCGCCGCCTGAATGGGCGCATACAATTTCACCATTTTCACCAAAAGCTGCATAACTTGGCCAGCCCGTACGCACAGGATCTATACGCTGTGTAGGCGCCGGCCCCCAGGCTGCACCATCAAAATAGTTGTAACCTGTGCCACGATCAGGAAAGTTAGGATCAGCCTCTCCTTTAATCCAGGTAGCACCCATTGTGCCATCAGGATAGACATAGATTCTATTTGCCATCGTTCCATTTGACTGCAGATCGTAGCGTGTGCCACCAATTACAACATCCGGGGCTTTTATATTAGATACAAAAGGATTTGTCTCGCCTTCAAAAGTCATTGGATAATCCCGCAAGACGTCCTGTTGTACAGCAGTAATTTTGCTTAAACGTTCGCTTTGTTTTTGCAAAGCACTTTGTGCCATCAGACTGCTTCCGGCAATCAATAGCACTCCAAAAGAAAGTAGAATTTTTCTCATTTTTTTAAAATTTAGTTGGTAAATAATCAAAATACAACTCAATAGAGCGGCTACAAATATACTTTTTTTCAAATAAAAACAAAAAAAACGCATGAAGGCAGGTTCAAAAATTCAAAGACCTGCCTTCCTGCGGTCAATAGGCTGGTTCAATCGCGAAGCGTTGCAGATGCCGCTGCCGCTGCCATTCCATCGCGCGATGCCAAACAGTAGTTAATAAGTTTTACTGCTGTTTTTTGGTTTACCTCAATTTTCTCATGTCAGGATTCAAGAATTGGACTTGCGCTCACGCGAAGGGATCGCGCAGTGTTGTGCGGCAACAAAAAAAACCGCCTCATGTAAATGAAGCGGCTTTTAAACTATTTAATTAATGCAAACTTATTGCACAATCATTTTGCGTGTAACTTTTGTAGCTCCGGCTTCTACAGTGTAGAAATAAACACCTGTTGGAAGTTCGTCGGCACTGATTTGCATGATATGGCTTCCGGCAGTTTTATACCCATAATCTTTGGCTATAACTTTTTGTCCGGTAATATTATAAACTTCCATTTTCACATTGCTTCCGCTGCTGAGGCTGATGCGAACGTTGGTTTCATTGCTGAATGGGTTCGGAAAGTTTTGACCAACTTCTATAGCCGAAGTAGCAGCAATTTCTTCTGTACCTACAATGCAGAAATCAGCATCGGTAAAACCAAAGTCAGTGATGTATTTGTATTGTACCGCTAAACCTGGATCAATACCAGCACCAACTGGCTGATAGCTCATTGGAATGGTATATTTAACGCCATCAAATAGTGACATTTGAGCAACAGCAGCAAAAGTAGCATTCCACATACCTTCTGAAAAGAGAGTTACGTTGGTAGGAGCATCTGCGCCATCTACACAGGTGAGGTCAGCAGTTCCCCATGCATTCGGACGAATACCACGGGTGAAAATATTCGGGCGGTCATTGCCTTCAGCTTCATCTAGGTCTGTATCTAACCAACTTACGAAAATTGTTTCACGATCGGGTGAAGCAGTGATCTGAATACGGTTATCTTCAGTGTAATCACCAGGCCATGTTCCACGGAACTGATTGGTGTGTCCAAGCTTAATACCGTACCAGGTTGTGCCGCCGTCAGTAGTATAAATATCATAAGCAGCAGGGAAACCAGATGCTGTGACGATAGAATAATCATCTGAACCAGTAACACTAATTATAACACCAATATGAAGGTTACCATTGTTATCAACAGTAATATTATGGTCAAATGCAGTTGTATAGGGGATCTCCTCGCGAGTAGGAAGTGGTGCTTCATAAAGCTCAGCAATCTGATCATCAGTAAGCAAGCCTTCTACGATTCCGGAAATGCCATTAGGGCCGGCAAGCTGAATGCCTTGAAAATCACTCCAAGAATTTCCACCATCAGTAGTTTTAGCAACAATTACGTAGTAACTGGGGGCACCGCTTATTACATCTACAGTTCCGTTATCACCCAAAAAAGTAATATAGCCAGTTTGTCCGTCTTCACTAAAGGCAACTTGTGTATGTGCAGGACGTGTAGTTGCAGCATCAACAGGTGCATCCATTAATTCCTGTTCGAAAACGAAGTCATTGACTTGATCGTCAAATTCACCTCTGTTAATGATCAGGCTTCCCTGATATTGAACGGTGCCACTTGACCAATCCTGGTTTACATCAATAACCCATGCTACGCCTTGTTTAGTCATGGTAGAAGCATCGGCAATATATTGATAAACAGGAGGTTGTGAAGATTGCAGATTTTTTGTTCTAATAGTTGGATCTCCAAGATTTACAGCACCATAGCTGTATCCACCCCAACTGTCAGGTGAGTTTGAGCCGTCAAGATTAGGTGCATGAAAGCTCATCCATACATTGTTGATATCGGTGTTGCCTTCCGGATTCCAAACACCATGATAAGGATAGCGGGCAGCATCAGTATAATAATCACCACCTGCATTGTTTTCAGCAACATACATTTCAACCATGTTAGTCCAGGTCAGTCCACCATCGGTAGAAATATCATAACCTAAGTCGCCTGAGTATCCACCCTGATCCAAGGCACCACCCATACGGTGAATATTGGTTATAATACCTAATTCAGGAACAGCCCAAAGGATTTGTTTTTGACCTCCACCATAACCATAGCTATAAGCATTAGCAGAAGTTCCAATATCGATAATGCTAACAATATTGGTACCCTTGGTCGGAGGAACAACAGGTGTTACAGTTTCCTGTGTAGAAACAATAGAACTGGCTTTCGCTGGCTCTATACCAATCATCATTTTTTCAATGGCTTTATGCTCACGCACGTCTTGTTTTAAATTGTACGTTCTTTGAGCATTAGCCATCAGGCCAAATCCCAAAGCCAAACTAAGAAGTAATAGTTTTTTCATAAGAAATTAAGGTTTAGTTAATGTTATCAAAAATTAATTTTATTTTTAAGGCACAAACTTAATAAGACTTTAGTACACGAGCAAAACTTTCTGAAAATAAATTCAGTTTCAAGGCGTGATGTACATGCACACAAAGTCGATTAATAAGCGACAAAGTTAAGCATAAAAAACTTTCAAATCAACAAAAAAGTTGATAACCGTGGCTTACAGGCTTTTTCTAAGCCAGGAATTCCCATATTTGGAAATTAAAGCGTGTTATATTTTGCTTCTGTGGAATGCTTATTCGGTTGTCTTTTGCTTTGATAAGACTACTTACCGCACAAATTAATTTTTGGAGGTAAAATTGTTTTCCGAAATTAAGACAAATATTCCCTTATTGAGATTTTTTATGAGGTGCCAATCCTTTTAAATTATTGATAAACAGCACCCTACTAAGCTGGCATAGGTTTTGTTATATGAGAATCACTTGTTTTGTTTGTTTTTCATAATTTGACCGCCCTCCCGGGCGGTTTTTTTTTGTGGCAGATTTTAACAACTATACATTGTCGACGTTTTTCCAAAAATGTTTTATCGCGTACCACTCAGAATAATCAAACTCATCTGTGTTTCGAATCAGCTATTTAGCAACACGTTAACCTTTTGTATATTAAAAATGCCCTCACTTAGGGTGAAGGCATTTTTGTCGGAGCGGCCCGACTCGAACGGGCGACCGCTTGCACCCCATGCAAGAATGCTAGCCAACTGCACCACGCCCCGATTGCTAAAAGCGGTGCAAAATTAATACAATAGATGGAGTTGTGCAAGGTTTTTTTTTGTTTGTGGGCTGAAGTGTTGATTTGCGGATATGCTGACCTGCCTTCCTGCGGTCAGCAGGCAGGTGTGCTGATGTGCGGATGTTTTTGCTAGAATAAAACTAATCAACTCGTGAACTCTGAGTCTATTCCGAAATGTGAGTTAGAGAATGAATACAAATAGATTAATAACATTTGACATATGAATTGACATATGAAAAAAGAAGAACACAAAAACACGCCCCTCTTCAACAAAACATTATACATCGCAACACCATAATTAACAATAATCCACCTCACTAAATCGAATTACACCTTGAGAATAAATTTAGTCTTCAATTCCCTTTTCATACTGACAAAAAATCAGTCTTTGATAAATCGCATCAATATCACCATGCTTTAGGCCAAAATGACAGAAAAATCACAAATAAAATTCCTGATTGCGGAAATGGCACTATTTTCGCAAATTGAAATAAAAAAGAAATAAAAAATTCAAGACATGAGTAATCAGCCTGAAAAAATGGAATGCCTTATCATCGGATCGGGTCCTGCCGGATACACCGCTGCAATTTATGCCGCACGTGCCGATTTAAAACCTGTAATGTATCTGGGAAATCAGCCCGGAGGCCAATTGACCACCACCACTGAGGTAGAGAACTTTCCCGGCTATCCGCATGGTATTACAGGTCCGGAAATGATGGAAGAGTTGAAAACACAGGCCGAGCGCTTTGGCACTGAAACGCGCTGGGGCATGATCACCGAGGTGGACACCACCGCCCGCCCTTTTCGTGTTAAGGACGACGAAGGCAAGGAGATGCTAGCCGAAACTGTCATCATCTCTACAGGAGCCACCGCTAAATATCTGGGTCTGGAGTCGGAAGAACGTTTTAAAGGCGGCGGGGTTTCGGCCTGCGCTACCTGCGATGGCTTTTTCTATAAAGGTAAAGATGTAGCCGTTGTTGGTGGTGGCGATACTGCTGCCGAAGAGGCCACCTACCTCGCCAAGCTCTGCCGTAAGGTGTATTTGATTGTTCGCCGCGACGAGCTGCGTGCTTCCAAAGCGATGCAAAAAAGGGTGCTCAACACACCAAATATTGAGGTACTGTGGAACCATAACACCAAAGAGCTTTTTGGTGAAGAAAAAGGCTTTGTGAAAGCTTTGAAAGGCGTAGTGCTTATCAACAACAAAACGCACCAGGAAAAAACCATCGACGTTGAAGGATTCTTTGTAGCCATTGGCCACAAACCCAATAGTGAACTGTTCACCGGCGTGCTGGATATGGACGAAGTAGGTTATATCAAAACTAAACCCGACTCCACCGCCACGAATATTCCGGGCATTTTTGCCTGCGGCGATGTTCAGGACAAAATCTTCAGGCAGGCTGTAACGGCTGCCGGCACAGGCTGCATGGCTGCTTTGGAAGCCGAAAGGTTTTTGGCCGCACAAGGAGATTAAAGTTGTGAAAAAAAGATGTTTTTAAAGAAATGCCTGCCCCTGAGGGTGGGCTTTTTTTGTGGATGAAATAATTGTCTTCGCCAGTATTTGTGATGTGTTGAATGTTATTACGATTAGCGTTTTTGGCTAACAATGGTGTTCTCGGCTCACCATCAAAGGTCTTCGAGCGGAGCCGAGAAGCCGACTTGACTGAACTGACTGACGATTGCGTTAGCAGCAGATGCTGCAAGATAATTCCACGAAGCAAATGCTCAGCGGGGCGCCTTGCACTTTGATAATGAACGTTTTCCATAGCAAAACCGTACGCCCTGCCAAATATCGCTTTGCTACATTTCAAACCCAAAAAATAAATCTTACTTTTGCACCCTCGATTATTATCAACAATAAAAATGGACGAAGACCCTTATCCGCGATTTTTAAATTTATAAGGCAGCCCTAAGGGATTATTAAACTCCTTTTGTGGCTGACACAGCAAGGAGTGATTATGACTGAAATTATCCAAGATTTCCAGACACTCATCCAAAATAAACAATGGAAGAGTTTACGCAAACTACTTATTGAACTGGAACCTATCGACATTGCTGAACTTATTGAGGAGCTTGACAATGAAGAGGATGTAATACTTTTTCGGCTACTGCCTAATGAGCTAGCCAAGAATACTTTTCAGCATTTGGAGCACGACAGCCAGGAACAAATTATTGAAGGCCTGGCACAATATGCCTACAAGCTCTCTAATCTGCTTAATGATTTAGATCCCGACGACCGCACCGCTTTTTTTGAAGAGCTACCGGGCGAAGTCAGTCACAGGCTTATTCAACTGCTTTCGCCGGAAGCCCGAAAAATCACCCTCAAACTGCTGGGCTATCCCGAAGATAGCATCGGGCGACTGATGACTCCGAATTTTGTTGCTGTAAGACCTGATTTTACGGTAGCTCAAACCCTGGAACATGTGCGCCAATACGGTCAGGATTCTGAAACCCTAAACGTGATTTATGTGGTTAACGAAGCGTGGAAACTGATCGATGATATTCGTATCCGCGAGATTATTCTCGCCAACCCTGAGCAAAAAATCGGCGACCTTATCGACAACCGATTTGTTGCCCTGAGTGCGTTCGACGATCAGGAGATGGCCATCAGGGTATTTCAGGATCAGGACAGGGTTGCTTTGCCGGTAGTTGACACCACTGGAATGCTGCTTGGAATTGTTACGATTGACGATATGATGGATGTGGCCGAGGAAGAAACTACGGAAGACTTTCACAAGTTTGGCTCTTTTCAGGATGCCGTCGTAAACCCGCTAAAGGCACGAGTAGGATACCTTTACAGGATGCGTATTTTTTGGCTCACCTTACTGGTTTTTATGAATGTGTTTTCGGGCGCTGCCATCGCACATTTCGAGTCGGCTATAACAGCACTTGTTTCTCTACTGTTTTTTCTGCCGTTGCTCATTGCCAGTAGTGGTAATGCAGGCGCGCAATCTGCTACGCTCATGATCAGGGCTTTGGCCATCGGTGATGTTGAAATAAAAGACTGGCTGCGTCTGCTCGGGAAGGAGTTTTTTGTTTCACTGCTGCTGGGTTTGACCATGGCCGTGGGTGCAGCACTTATAGCCAGTTTTCGCGCACCGCAAATCATCTTCGTTGTTGCCGTCACCATGGTACTAACCGTGATAACGGGCAGCCTGATTGGTCTGCTGCTTCCGTTTATTTTTACCCGCCTGCGATTGGATCCTGCTACGGCAAGTGCTCCGCTGATTACCTCACTTGCTGATATCAGCGGCGTGCTGATTTATTTCTCGGTGGCTACCTGGATTTTAGGATTATAATGATGCCTGTCGCCAAATAGGCATAAGTGTGAACTTGCCGGCTTATATCGTTTTGTGTCGCTGAGGGCTGTCGGCGTTTTTATCAAAGAGCAGCCTGAACGTGCGGTGCCGTTTACCAAACTTAGCACCCACGGCCTTATGTATGGACTGCATCTTGGGATTAAAATCGCCTACCCATGACAGCTCTATTTCTTTGTAATGCTGAAATTCGGGCTTTTTCATTACCTCGTTCATCTGCCAAAAAATCCCTGATTCCAACCCAAAACGCTGAAACTGCGTCTTAACACCCATAATCGTGATGCGCGCCCTGTTGATTTTTTTCTGTTTTTTCAGCCACATGAAACGCAATTTGTTGACCAGCCCCATCTTACCCTCCATCGGTTTCAGCAATTGGTTCACATCTGGGAACATAACCAAAAAACCGACAGGCTCACCTTCGTGATACACAAACCAGATAAATTCCTCCTCCAGAAAGCTGCGTGTTTGTTCCATCTCGCCAATAATGGTACTCAGGCTTAATGGCGTAAAATTATCGTGATTTTGCCAGGCTTCGTCATAAACTTCTTTAAGGTCGCGGATATATTGGTCAGACTTTTTCCATTCAAAGTGCCGCCATTCAAAACCCGGTTTTTTACGCACCCATTCAGCAATTTTCCAGAAGCGTTCAGGAAATGGCTCAGTAAGGTCGAGGTGGTTTGTTACCTGCTCAAAATATTCTTCAAAGCCATAATTCCTGAAAAAACCTTCGTAATAGGTTTTGTTGTAAGGCATTCCAAAGCTGGGATGGGTATAGCCCTCCACCAACAAACCCCAGAAATTATCATTCTCTCCAAAATTTATCGGGCCGTCCATGGCCTTCATGCCTTTTTCGTTCAGCCAGCTACGGCAGCGATCGAAAAGCATAAAAGCAGCCTTTTGATCATTAATACATTCAAAAAAACCCATGCCTCCTGTGGGTTGTTCGTAACCAAAAGCCTTCTTGCGGTTGATAAAGGCTGCCACCCGACCGATAAGCACCCCTTTGTCATCTTCTAAAATCCAGCGGACGGCTTCGCCTTGCTGATAGAAAAAGTTCTTTTCGGGATCAAAAACGCCTTCAATCATAGAATCGAGCGGACAAACCCACACAGGGTCATCTTTGTACAATTTTCGGGCTACATCTAAAAAGGCTTTTTTATGCCTACTTGTTTTGACTTCAATAAGTTTCATGGGCTGAGATTTTGCTTGCACAAAGATAGTCTATTTAGGCTGTAGGCCAATAGATGCTTCCGGCAAAGCCAACAAAGACCTTAGCAAAATGAGCGTTTGCAGCGAGGAGAAAATGAAATAATTAAAAGCAGATTAATCCTTCTTTAAAAAAAAGCTTTAGACATTTTCTATACCTGCATGAAGGTCAAAAACTGATGTGCTAAAAATGGAAACATCATATTTTCCTATGATATCAATAAAACCACACATAGATAAACCAACCATTTGCACAGCTTGTCCTGATGAAAATATGGCATCTTCACAAAGTTTAGCTGCAATTATCATTGATAAATCGTAGTCTTTTAGGTTTACGCTTTCAGGTATGTATAATTGGATTGTTCTCATTATCTAATAATTATACTTACAAAAGAAAATAATAATCAATAAAGATTTATCTGTTTTCTACATAAGCAATTGTTACGTCACAGTATCTTTTTATCATAATCTCTTTAAACTCAGCATTCTAAAACCTAAAGATAAAATCCAATTTTGAACTCACTCCGAAAAGTTAAGAAATACCTCTAAGACTCTAAGTGCCACAAAGTGTTGATTATTAGCATAAAACTTTTCATGTTATCTTCGTGATTTAGTGTCACTTCGACAAGCTCATTGCATCACTTCGTGGCAGAAAAACACTTTTCAGTGTGGGGTCAACTTAAGCTAAAAGAAAAACTTCACTCCTTGCCAACAAATTCAAGCACGGCATCCGTTACATAGGCCAGACTCTCGTCATCAAATTCGGTATGTATCGGCAAAGAAATGACTGTTTCCGACAGTGCTTCCGTTACCGGGAAATCGCCTTGATTATAGCGAGGATCCACGTAAGCCTTTTGCAGGTGCAGTGGAACCGGATAATAAATAGCGCTGGAAATACCTTTTGATTGTAGGTGTTCCATCAGTTTCTGACGATCCACATTATGGGTAACCAGTGTGTATTGATGAAACACATGCGTTGTGAATGGTGATTTAACAGGCGTTTTTAGTTTTTTACAGGCAGCAAAAGCTGTGTTATAATAGTTTGCAGCATAGCGTCGTGCTTCCGCGTATTCGTCCAAATGCCTTAGTTTGATATCCAAAACCGCAGCCTGAATACTATCCAGCCGGGAGTTTACACCAATGGAATCGTGATAATAACGCACTTCCATGCCATGATTTACAATCACACGCATTTTTTTAGCTAGCGCGTCATCGTCCGTGAAAATAGCACCACCATCGCCATAGCATCCCAGATTTTTGCTCGGGAAAAACGAGGTGCAGCCAATATCACCAATCGTTCCGGCCTTTTTTACGGTGCCATCAGCAGAAGTAAAATCAGCACCAATTGCTTGCGCGTTATCTTCAATCACATACAACTTATGGCGTTTTGCAATATCCATAATAGCGTCCATATCAGCACATTGACCAAAGAGATGTACGGGCACTATGGCCTTGGTTTTTGGTGTTATGGCTTTCTCAATAGCTTCGGGGTCTATATTAAAGGTGTCTTTGTCAACATCAACTAAAACCGGCGTAAGTTGCAGCAGGGCAATAACTTCGGCTGTTGCAATAAAGGTAAAAGATGTGGTTATTACTTCATCACCGGGCTTCAGGTCGAGGGCCATCATGGCTACCTGCAGGGCATCGGTGCCGTTACCGCAAGGTATCACATGCTTCACATTCAGGTATTTTTCTAAGTTTTGCTGAAACTGCTTTACCGCAGGGCCATTAATAAAACTTGTGTTGGTCAAAATCTCAGCTATTGCGGCATCAACTTCGGGTTTGATTTTTTGATATTGACCCGCCAGGTCAACCATTGGAATTTGCTTCATACTTTGGATGTTTATTTTGTGACTGCAAATGTATTGATAAATAATTATCAGCGAATTTTCAACTTAAAAAGTTCTAGGTTTTGCTTCCTAAGAGAAAATAACTTTTACTTACAAACTTGGTTGATTTCAGCTAATTGTAGTACATTTGTTAAATAATTAACAAATTAAAAATAAATTCTATGAATCTGAAAGACAAGGTATTGCTGATAAAACACATTGAGTTGTTTAAAGGATTGAGTGAGGCTGAGCTGGAGTTTATCGCTGAAAAAACAGTTGAGGAACGAATTAAGCCTAATGAAATATTATTCGAGCAAAATACTGCCCGCGAATTGATTTTTTTGATTGTAAGTGGTAAAATTGAGTTGTTCAAGACAACTGCATTTGGCGAAGACCAGATCATCACCTATTTTGGTCATCACGACTTTTTGGGTGAGGGTTCGCTGATGGAGGATTCGCCGCACTCCACCTCTGCCCGCGCCCTGGAGGAGAGTGTTGTGCTCACACTTTCTCGGGATGTCTTCAAAAGTTCAGGGCCTATCGCCATGGTGATTTTGTCGAACATCACGCGAGTTGTTTCGCGCCGTATGCGCTATGCCAACAACAAAGCGTTCAACATCAGTACGCAATATGAATCGGGCAAAACAAGAAAAGAGCATGACCTGCTGGGCAATCGCGAGGTACCTTATGAATATTATTATGGTATTCAAACCCTTCGTGCGCTCGAAAACTTCAATATTAGCGGCATCACGCTTAGCTTCTTTCCTGATTTAGTGAAATCACTGGCACTGGTAAAAATGGCCGCAGCTAAAGCTAACCGCGAACTGAATTTGTTGTCGGAAGAGGTTGCTAACGCTATCGTTCAGGCCTGCGAAGAAATTATCAACAACCGCTTTATATCGCAATTTGTGGTAGATATGATACAAGGTGGAGCTGGAACTTCTACCAATATGAACGCCAATGAAGTGATTGCTAACCGTGCCCTCGAGATTATGGGAAAGGAACGCGGACAATATGAATTTTGTCATCCTAATAACCACGTCAACCTGTCGCAAAGCACCAATGACGCCTACCCAACAGCCATAAAAATTGCTTTGATAAAAGCCAATGAAAAACTCGTGGACGTGCTGCAACAAATGATTACAGTTCTACATCAAAAGGCACGTGAATTTGCTAAAGTTATCAAAATGGGACGCACCCAGTTACAGGATGCTGTGCCTATGACGCTGGGCCAAACTTTTGAAGCCTTTGCGGTTACTATGGAAGAAGAAGTTCATCAGCTAAACCGCTCTGCCGCCTTGTTTTTGGAAGTAAACATGGGTGGGACAGCCATCGGCACAGGGATCAATGCCGACCCGAAATACAGCGAAAAAGTAATTCCACACCTGCGCCTTGCCACAGGAATGGATATCAAACTGGCACGCAACCTGATAGAAGCGACCCAGGACACCAGCGATTTTGTTACTTTTTCGGCAAGTCTGAAACGCCTTGCGATCAAGCTTTCCAAAACTTCTAACGATCTTCGTCTGTTATCTTCAGGGCCACGCGCAGGCCTCAACGAGATTAACCTGCCGCCTATGCAGCCCGGCTCAACCATTATGCCCGGCAAGGTAAATCCGGTAATCCCGGAAGTTGTAAACCAAATTGCTTTTAAAGTAATTGGAAACGACCTCACCGTTTCGCTTGCTGCCGAAGCCGGCCAGCTGGAACTCAACGTGATGGAACCCGTTATCGTACAAAGTCTGTTCGAGTCGATCGAGATGCTCAAAAACGGTATGAAGGTGCTTACAAACCGTTGTATTGTAGGCATTACCGCTAACGAAGACCATTGCCGGCATAACGTACAACACTCCATCGGTTTGGTTACCGCGCTAAATCCATTTATTGGCTACGAGGCCTCAAATATGATTGCAAAGGAAGCCCTGAAAACCGGTAGCAGCGTGTACGAATTGGTGCTACAAAAAGGACTACTATCCAAAGAAGAGTTGGAAAGAATTTTGGCGCCGGAAAATATGATCCATTAAATCGTTATTGTCCAGGTGTTTAAAAACTTATGAAACCCTAAAGTCAGACGAGATGTTACAGACAATTTTTCAGCGAAGAAGTATTCGTAAATTTAAAGATGAGCCCTTGCTGGATGAGGAAATCGGCTTGCTGTTACAGTGTGCTATGGCCGCACCTTCGGCTAACAACCTCAAATCCTGGCAGTTTGTTGCAATCACTCAAAGAGAACGCCTCAATGAGCTTGCTGAGATTCATCCTTATGGCAAAATGCTTCAACAGGCACCGGCGGCACTCCTGATTTGCGGCGACAGCCTGCTGCAGCCTAACATCGGATACCTTTTACTGGATTGTGCAGCAGCAACCCAAAATGTGTTACTCGCTGCCACAGCACTCAGGATTGGCAGCGTTTGGCTGGGCGTTTATCCGCGCGAACAGCGGATGAATGACATTAAAGTCCTGCTGAATATTCCTGAAAACGTTGTTCCGGTGGCGCTTGTAGCTTTGGGCTATGCCGACGAAAAGAAGGCCGCTAACGATCCCTGGATGCCCGAAAAGATTCACTATAATAATTGGTGAGCGTAAGGCTATTTCTAAATAACCTGAACTATTTCAGCACTTTAATTTGCTAAAATAGTTCAGGTTTTTTTTCTTAAATTTTCTTATTAAGAAAGGGTACATTTCGCCCCGGCTTTAAGATCATCCCCCTGTTCTTCCTGGCATCAATCACTACTTCCATATCTTCCTCAAAGCGAATATGGCGCACAAATTCATCCTCGTAAAAAGCTTCTTTAGTATCCAAAAATCTTAGGTCGTAAGCGCCTTCATTGATAAACGGATTGATGGTAAAATAACCTACACCAAAAGAAGTGAGGTTTTGGAAAAAGTGTGTTCCCTGACTGGGGTCAATACGATAGTTCTCCAGCCCCGACTCAATGATTACCCGTGCCGCCGAAATCTGTGGCCATTTTACAGGAATCCCCAACCATGGATCGCTCGATCCCCAACGCCCCGGACCTACCAGAATATAGTTTTTCCCTTCTTTTAACAACCGGCTGTTGAGCTTGCTAATAATCTCAGCAATAATGCGGGTTTTGGCAGGATTAAAGGCTCCTGGTTTAACATACACAAAATCCTTCAAGTCCATGATAAGACCATTGCCTAGGGTATGATCTGCTGTAATTATACAGTCTTCCTCTTTCACAGCTCCCATATCTATATCAAGCGACTCATTCATACTTACCACAGGCCTTATCTGCAACACATAGAAAAACTTTATCGCATCTTTAGGCTTGTTAAGCTCCACAGCAAATTCTATCTCAATAGGCTTGCGCATTTCCATTTGTCCTACCCTTAACACTTCTTGCAAGATATCAGACAGTGGAAAGGTTTTATATTTCAGTATATTAGCAAAAGTAACCAACTTTTTCCCACCTTCGTGATAGCCATCGCGTAAGAGGTGATTTTCGAAATCGTAGGTAGAACAAACCAGTTTCAGTATCCCATCCTCATCGGCCTGGCTGGTTTTCAGCACCAGGAGATTTGCGGCATCATCCGTAGTGGGCTGAAAGCTATCCGGATCTAAATTGAGTGCATAAAATACTTTTTGTGTTTCACGTAAAGCCATATCAGGCTGACTGGTTTGCAGCACTTTATTTGGATATTTTGGTGAGAACCGGATCGTTTGGCCACCATCAACAATCAGCTTTCCGAGGCCAAGGGCGATATTGGCTATTCCATCTTCGGGTTTTTCGGGCGGAATAGGATAAAAGTTGATAGAACGCGCCACACCTGAGCAGGCCGGATAATAATGGCTATTGTATTTTTTCCCACAGACTTCCTGCAGCACAATAGCCATTTTTTCTTCATCGATCATGTTCTTGGTAGCTGTCATATAGGCCTTGCTATCAGCAAAAAACGCGGAAGCGTAAACACTTTTGATGGCGTTACCTAACAACTGCATCATTGTGCGCTCATCGTTTTCGACAACCGGAATCATATAGGTCGAATAAATTCCGGCAAAAGGCTGATAATGACTATCTTCGAGTAAACTTGATGATCGAACGGCAATTGGATTCCGAATTACGGAGATCAGGGTATAAAGGTCCTCCTGGATACGGAAAGGCAGCCTTGCTTCGATGAAATGATGCAGAATTTCATCATCAGATATTTCTTCGGAAAGGGCAATGGAATAGAGATTATTCTCTTCCATGAAATCGTCAAAAATATCTGTGCAAAGCACTACAGTTCTTGGAATACCAATGGTTATACCTTCAAATTTATCATTCAGATTATTGCGCTTGATAAGCGAGTCGAGAAAAGCCAGTCCACGTGCTTTTCCACCAATAGAACCCTGGCCGATTCGCGTAAACGACAGGTATTCGTCAAAGCTTTCGTGGTTGAACTCAGCAATTACACCCCGCGCCCTGTTGAGCCTGAAATGTGCAATTGCATCAAACACAAAGCGTTTGGTGTCGTCGCTATCTAAAAAATCTTGAGGCGTAAATTGCTTAAACAAATCTGCCAACGGAAACAAAGCCCTGGCACGCAGCCATTTAGACAAATGATCGCGTTCAATGTGGTATTGCAGCGATTTGTTGGGAACCTGGAATATCTTTTCCTGAAGAGCTTTCAGATCAGCAGCCCGCATCACCTCCAAATGGTTGTCCGGATCTTTGAAAACAAAATCACCAAAAGCAAAATATTCTTTGATAAAACGGCGCAGCTCCCGCGAAAGTGTTTTGGAATTTTTATTGATAAAACCGACTTTTATTTCTTTGGCTATCTCGGCATTTTCAGCATCTGACGACTGTAACAAAAGCGGCATATACTTGTCGTTTTTCTTCACCACTTTGCAAAGCCTGATTCCCGCCTGCGGATCGGTTTTCCCATCGCGGGTATAAGAAATATCAGAAATAATGCCCAGGATATTTCGTTTGTATTTTTTATACAAGTCTATGGCATCTTCATAGTTTGTTGCCAATAAAATTTTTGGACGCCCCCGCATGCGCAGCATCTTTTGGTGGTCGTTCAGGCCCTCGGTCATAAACGATTTCGACTGCTTAAAAATAATTTTGTAAATATTGGGCAAATAGCTGCTATAAAACCTCACCGAATCTTCAACCAAAATAATACACTGCACGCCAACTTCAATAATGTCGTGATCGGCGTTCATCTTATCCTCAATAAGTTTGATGATGGCCAACAAAATATCGGCATTGCCTAACCAGTTAAAAACATAGTCGATGCCACGCAACTCATTCCGATCGATCTTTAGCGAAAGCTCGCGCGAAAATGGGGTAAGAATCACGATCGGCACATCAGGATAATCTGCTTCAATACGGCTGGCAAGCTTATAGGTTTCCTTTTCCTCGGCACTCAGCATCTCAATTACCAGATCGATATTCTGATTTTTCATAATATCCAGAACATCTTCGGGATTGCTGGTGAGGATAAAGCTGGGAGGATAACGCAGGTTAAGAGATACGTATTCATCAAAAATCTGTTCATCAATGCGGCCATCCTCTTCCAGAATAAAGGCGTCATACACAGACGAAATTAGTAACACATGGTAGATGCGCTTCCGCATCAGGTTATTAAAAGAGGTGTCGTTAAAAATAAATTTGCGGTTGAGTAAGTCAGAAGGCGAAGTAATCATAGGCTTGCTGTTTAGATGGTCAAAGCCTGTATGGCTTATTCCATCAGCAAATATATGCTAATAATAAAGATCGTGAAATGTGTTATTCTATTTTCACAGCCTTTCTGCTACTTATAATCATTCTAAATAGGAGAGGGAATATTTAAACCGGTTGCGTTTTAAAAAAACATTTTTAGATTTGTCACTGCTAATTGAAAATCAATTGGCATTACGTTCTAAAATTTGCTGTTATGATCGCTATTATTGTAATTTCGTCCTTCGCAATTTTTGGTGTAGCGGCTTTGATTCATGCCATTAAACATGCACCTTTGATAGAAGAAAAAAGGCACAGCAATATTGGATCTAAAAAGTAGCACTTTTGTGCGGGATGAACAGACGAGAAAGGCCGGACTACCAAAAGTCCGGCCTTTTTCATTAGAGGGTGTAAGTAATGGGATTGACGTATAGGAGCGTAAAAGGAATACATGAATTCCTTTTACACGCGTACACCTGTACTAACGTCAGTTACTTAGTGGCAGCCGCAGCCTCCAGTGCTTTGCTCCTGAAGCTCGGGCGAGCTGCTACAGCAGCTTTCATCGGAAGTGCCGCAACCACAACCATGCTCATCGTGACTATGTTCATGTCCGCCACCTCCACAACAGCTACTATCCTGGGTTCCACAACCACAGCCTGATGGCGCAGGATTAAGTTCTTCATCCGTGGCTTCGCGCACATTAATTACCACACCGCTTGTGCGCAGCGTTTTGCCGGCCAGCGGATGGTTGAAGTCCATTCTTACGGCATCGTCAACGAATTCAATGATGCGGCCTTCAAAGGGATTGCCTTCGCCATCCATCATAGGTACTGTTCTGCCAATCTTCAGGGTTTCGGCTTTAAGTTCTCCGTTGATAACAAAAGCTGACTTGGGAACTTCCATCAACAGCTCTTCGCGAAAATCGCCAAAGGCTTCATCCGGTTCAATAACGAAGTCGAAAGTATCGCCGGATTTTAATCCCAGCAGTCGTTTTTCAAAACCTGCAAGTACGCGACCGGTGCCAAACAGCATGGTGCGTGGATTATCGGTAGTAACAGTTTCCAAAATTTCGCCATCCGGCTGATCAACTTTGATTTGGTAGCTCAAAATGCCTACTTTTTGCGTTTCAATTACCATAGTATTATGTCGTTTGTTGGGTTTCGTGAATTAATTTGTAAACTAATGGGGCAAAAATAACACAATTTATTATTTAGACAGATTAAAAATAAGATAAATCGACTTTAACGAAAAATTGTTGTGGGCAAACGCAGTAAAAAATCGTTCTTAAAATATTTTCAGAAGAAGTTTTAGCCTCAAAAAATAGTTGTGTTGTAGATTTCATGGCTATTCTAACTATCTTTGCAGCCGATCAACAGTCACGAAGTAGATATTTTTTGAAATTGTGTTTGTGTAATCAAAAATTTATGCCTTATTTTGCACTCCCAATTTCAAGGGGTTTCATCTTATAACATTAAGCATCATGTCAAAGATTTGTCAAATAACAGGAAAGAAAGTTATCACAGGAAATAAAGTTTCACACTCCAACAGGAAGTCAAAAAGGACTTTTGAGCCCAATTTGCATGTGAAAAGATTTTATATCCCTGAGTTGGAAGAGTGGGTTACATTGAAAGTTTCGGCTGCCGGCCTGCGTACTATCAACAAAAAAGGAATTTACAGTGCGATGGTTGAAGCCAGTGACCAAGGTCATCTTTTTCGCAGGTAAGTAATTCCTTCAAAAAAGCATACAAAGCTGTTGTGATTAGATCGCAGCAGCTTTTTTTTTGTTGCCGAGGTTTCCTCACGAAATATATCAGCTGCAAGTGAGTTATAGTAAGACAATAATCAGGAGCATGGGATTTTTGAAGTATCTTTTACCTCTACTTTTTTTACCGTTATTCACGTTTTCACAGGAACAGGCCCGAGTTTATGGAAAAGTGACAGATGAACGCGGCGCAAGCCTCGAGCTGGTGAATGTGGCGGTTCCGGGCTTTTCTGGTGGAACCACTACTGATTCGCGTGGGCGATACAGCATCCTATTGCCCGCCGATACCTTGCTGCAGCTAGGCTTTTCGTTTATAGGCTACACACAGCAATTCAGGGAGTTAAGACTGGCAAGCGGTCAACAACTTGAATACGATGTGATGCTAATGAGCGTTACCACAACACTTCCGGGAGCTGAGATTGTAGATCAGCGCATCAATAACAGCAATATGACTAACCTAAACCCACGCGAAGCTGCCTTGCTTCCAACGGTTGGAAGTGGTATAGAAGACCTGATAAAAACGCTTCCGGGTGTGTCGTCCAGCAACGAATTGAGCAGTCAATACACGGTGCGTGGTGGAAATTTTGACGAAAATCTGGTTTATGTTAATGGCATTGAAGTCTATCGACCGTTTTTAATCCGTTCAGGCCAACAGGAAGGTCTTAGTTTTTTAAACTCGAAACTCGTTTCATCCATCTCTTTCTCAGCCGGTGGTTTTGCAGCCGAATATGGCGATAAGCTGTCGTCGGTATTAGATATTACCTATAAAAAACCTGAAGAAACAGCGGGTTCGGTAAGTTTGAGTTTGCTCGGCGCTGATATGCACCTTGAAGGCCGCAGCAAAAAACTCACCTATCTGATTGGCGCCCGATACAAAACTACGCAATACGTACTTAACTCCTTAGAAACCAAAGGCGCATACCGTCCTAACTTTATCGACATTCAAAGCTTTCTTACCTATCAGCTCAATCCTGCCTGGGAACTGAATGCAATGGGTTATTTTTCACGAAATAAATACACATTGATTCCCGAAAGTAGAGAAACTGATTTTGGTACTTTTCAGGAAGCCTATCGCTTAAACGTCTACTTTGATGGGCAGGAAGTTGATCAGTACAGCACTGGTATGACAGCGATTTCAGTGATTCACCGGCCAACTAATCGCCTGGATTTACGACTAACTGCCTCGGCTTACAGCACCGTGGAAACAGAAACATACGATATCCAGGGTCAATATTGGATTGGCCTTCTTGACAATTCACTTGGAAGCGAACAATTTGGCAATGTCAAACAGGTGCAAGGTGTGGGAACCTATCTTAATCATGCCCGTAACTACTTCGATGCCTTTGTGTTAAATATTGATCATAAAGGGACTCTCGTGAAACACCGTCAGGTGCTGAAATGGGGTGCACGTTTTCAGATTCAGGATATTGACGACAGGCTGAACGAATGGGAAATGATTGATTCGGCAGGCTTTACGCTTCCCCGTCCCACAGACAATATTGGCAGTCAGAGCCTCGATAGGCCCTCGCTTGTACTGAACCAGGTGGCCCGAGCACACAACAAACTACAGTGGTACAATGCCAATGCTTTTGTGCAAAATTCCTGGACATTTTTTGATCGTGAAGAAGCCGAATACACTTTAACGGCAGGTATCAGAGCTAATTATTGGGACTATGCAAGTGAAGTATTGATTAGTCCACGGGCCAGCCTGACCTACAAACCTGCCTGGGAAAAACGTATGATTTTCAGGCTGGCGGCAGGCGTATATAACCAATCGCCTTTTTACCGTGAAATCAGGAAATTTGACGGATCGCTTTATGCCGACAGCCGTTCACAAAAATCCTATCAGATCGTCTTGGGAAGCGACCTGCATTTTGAAGCCTGGAACCGGCCATTCGTATTTACCTCAGAGATTTATTATAAATATTTAGACCGCATCATCCCTTATGAAGTGGATAATGTACGCATCCGATATTACGCCGACCAACTTGCGCAGGGTTATGCCACAGGCATCGATCTTAAACTGAACGGCGAATTTGTAAAAGGTGTTGAAAGCTGGGCCAGCGTCTCACTGCTCAAAACCGCGGAAGATGTTGAAGGCGACAGCTTTCAGTATTTTGTTAATACAGACGGTGATAGAATTAATCAACTTTCAGAAAACAGCACCATTGCCGACACGGTAACAGTTTTTCCGGGAATGATCCCCCGCCCTTCTGACCAGCGTCTTCAATTCTCCATTCTTTTTCAGGATTACATCCCAAATTATCCAACTTTTCGGGTTCATCTCAGGCTGCTTTACGGAACAAGTTTACCCTTTGGGCCACCAAACACACAGCGCTATCAGCAAACTCTACGGATGCCAGATTATCGTCGTGTTGATATTGGCTTTAGCAAACAGCTGATTGGTGAGTACAGCAAAAAAAGCAAAAAATCAATGTTCAGCCACATCAAAAATATGTGGCTCAGCCTGGAAGTGTTTAACCTGTTACAAGTTAACAATACCGTGTCTTATATCTGGGTCAAAGACATCGACAATAGGCCATACGCCGTACCTAACTACCTTACACCCAGACAGCTCAATCTGAAGCTTTTAATTGAATTCTAAACTGAAGCGAACATTTTCCAATTTTTATTGTTCTAAATGATAGGCTATTTAGATGTTTTCTAAATATCCAAAATGCAATATTTCAATCAATAAAAATTACGAATATGAAAACCAGTGTAAAAGATTTAAAATTTCCTGAATTACCCTACAGTTATGATGCTTTAGAGCCAAACATTGATGCCAGAACAATGGAAATCCATTATACAAAGCATCATAATGCTTATTTTAACAATTTGCAGGCTGCCGTAAAAGACACGGAGATGGCCGATAAGACATTTGAGGATTTGCTGAAAAATATCAGCAAGTATCCTGTTGGCGTTCGCAACAATGGAGGCGGTCATTACAACCACAGCCTTTTCTGGAAGATTTTATCTGGTAAGGGTGGTGGTGCCCCAACGGGTGATTTGGCTGCTGCAATCGACAAACATTTTGGCTCATTCGATGCCCTGAAAGAAAAATTTAATGCTGCTGCAGCAACCCGCTTCGGAAGTGGCTGGGCCTGGATCTGTGTAAAATCAGATAAAAGCCTTGCAGTCTGCTCCACTCCTAATCAGGACAATCCATTGATGGATGTAGCTGATTGTGTCGGCACACCAATTCTCGGTCTTGATGTATGGGAACACGCTTATTACCTGAAGTATCAAAATAAACGTCCTGATTATATCGGTGCCTTTTGGAACCTGGTTAACTGGGAAGAGGTAAGCAAAAATTACAAAGCAGCTTTATAGCAAAATAATTCAAAAAAAAAGACCGGTTAATTAATCGGTCTTTTTTTTTGCTATTGAATCTGGATTAGTCAAAAGAAAGAATTGCTTCCTTGATACGTCCGATGGCTTCGTGGAGTTCGTCTTCAGAGATTACCAAAGGAGGCGCAAAACGGATGATATCGCCATGAGTAGGTTTGGCAAGCACACCTAACTCGGCCATTTTTATACAAACGTCCCAAGCTGTTTTGCCGTTTTTTGGCTTAATAATAATCGCATTAAGCAAGCCTTTTCCTCTCACTACGGAAATCATCTCACTTTTAATGGAACGCATCTCATCGCGGAATATCTTACCAAACTTTTCGGCTCTTTCAGCTAATTTCTCGTCTCTTACCACTTCAAGTGCTGCCACTGCAACGCGTGCTGCTATTGGGTTTCCACCAAATGTAGATCCATGTTCGCCCGGTTTTATGGTAAGCATAATTTCGTCATCAGCAAGAACTGCCGAAACAGGATAAACACCGCCTGAAAGTGCTTTTCCAAGAATCAAAATTTCAGGACGAACACCTTCATGTTCGCAGGCAATCAGCTTTCCGGTACGGGCAATTCCTGTCTGTACCTCATCAGCAATAAACAACACATTATTGGCTTGGCAAAGCTCAGAAGCTTTCTTTAAATAACCTTCGTCTGGAACAAAAACGCCGGCTTCCCCCTGGATAGGTTCTACCAAAAAGCCTGCAACATGGGGATCTTTTAAAGCTTCCTCGAGTGCTGGGATATCGTTATAAGGGATGGTGATAAAGCCAGGTGTAAACGGCCCGTAGTTTCGGCGTGCATCAGGATCCGTTGACATACTTACAATGGTAACGGTGCGGCCATGGAAGTTACCTTCGCAAACAATAATTTTAGCCTGATTTTCCGGAACACCTTTTTTTTCGTAAGCCCATTTGCGGCAAAGTTTTAGTGCTGTTTCAACACCTTCGGCACCGCTATTCATTGGCAACACCTTGTCGAAACCAAAGAAAGAGGTGATAAATTTTTCGTAAACACCTAAAACATCATTGAAAAAAGCACGTGATGTAAGTGTCAGCGTCTGCGCCTGATCTACTAAAGCTCCGATAATATGCGGATGGCAATGCCCTTGATTTACTGCTGAGTATGCGGATAAAAAATCGTAATACTCTTTTCCTTCGGCATCCCAAACACGGGCAGCCCTGCCCTTGGATAATACTACAGGTAGCGGATGATAATTATGAGCACCATACTTGTCTTCTAATTCAATCGCTTTTTTAGAGCTAATTTTTTCGGTCATAATACATAAGGTTATTTGAATACTATTTTAACTGTTATTTTAATAACATAAGCCCGTACAAAAGTAAATATTACAATTGTGATTACCAAACATAAACCGGTAGATTATTCGCTTAGAAAGCTGTAAATTAGAGTAAATGGCGCGCAGGAACTAAAAGCCACTCGAAGAACCTGCTAATCAGCGGACGGCGTTTCCATAGTTCGTAATCGAACAGTTCGGTACTTTCGAGTGTTGCCTCGATAAAACGCCTAAACTGCTGAATAATGGTTGCGTTTTCGCCTAACAAAATAATTTCGTGCATATACCGAAAGCTGCGATAATCAAAATTGGATGAACCTATGCTAAAGAGATTGTCATCAATAAGTAACAGTTTAGCATGCAGGTTGTGCGGCACATAAAGCAGCAGCTTGATGCCGCTTTCATGCAATTGCCCCATATATTTGTTACGTAACACATCTACCAGGCCTACATCAGACTGGCGTGGAATAATCACTTTAACATCCAGACCTCGCTCAGCAGCTTCCATCAGAGCTTTGCGTAATAAATAACCCGGCAAAAAATAAGGCGTCACTACTGTGATAGATTTCTTGGCCAGCTTTATCAAAGCAATATAGCGGCGCATAATCCGCTGCTTGGTAATGGAAGGCATATCGCGGATAATTTCAAACTTTTGGTAGTGAATGATGCGCAAATAGTTGTTTTTGGCAAAAACGTATGTATTATAGATTTTAAAATCCTGCTTAAAAACCTTTTTAAACGCCAGCGTGATGCCTCCCTTTAGGCGCAGCATCGCCTCGCGCCAGTTGAGGTTATATTCAGTGAGATTAGAGGAGCCTATATAACTGATATCGTCGTCGATAAGTAACAGTTTACGGTGATTTCGCCGATGTCCTCTGGTAAAAATATCGGTATTAAATTTTATTTTTTCGAAAAATCGCAACTCAATACCGGCCTGACGCATATCGGTAGCAAACTGGTTGTTGATACGTGAGCTTCCCCAAAAATCTACCAGTACTTTTACCTCAATTCCCTGCTTGGCTTTTTTGATCAACGCATCTTTAAAGCGTGTCCCAACCACATCATTACCAAATCTATAGGTTTGAACATACACATAATCAATAGCCGATTCAATATCGTCAATCATGGAATTGTAGTAACGAATAGGATCTGCAAATAAATGATAGGGTTCGCTTACAACTCTCATTTTTTTGGCCATTTAATAGCTGTTCATTCGTTTAAGTAAAGCATCTTTATACCGCTCAGAAACCGGAACGATCGACTTGTCTTTAAGAATTAGCATTGACTGACTTTTTTTGTCGAAGCGCTCAACAAACTCAAGATTTATCAAGTGGCTGTGGTGAATTTTGACAAAGTTATAATCTGCCAATAATTCCGCATACTCTTTCAAAGGTTTCGATGCCAGGATTTGTTTATTGTTAGCAAGGTAAAAAAGCGTTTCCTGATCGTTGGACAGACAGCGCACTATATCCTGAACACTCAACAAATAAACGCTGTTCGCCGTGTTGAGAACAATTTTCCGGACGCCCTGTCCCAGGTGTTTAAAGTTATTGAAAAAGGCATTCAGTTTAATATTCAGATTTTCCATTTCAATGGTACTGAATGCCAAATCAATAGCAGCTTTGAGTTCGACAGGATTCACTGGTTTAAGGATATAATCCAGCGCACTAAATTTGATAGCGTTGAGGGCAAAGCGATCATATGCCGTGATAAAAATTAATTTGAACTTTATTTGATCCAAGGATTTCAGCAAGTCGAAACCGCTGCCATCCTTTAAATTAATATCCAGCAAAACCAAATCCGGCTGAGTCTTTTCAATAAGGGCAATACCGCTATCCACACCGTCCGCCTCTCCGACAACGGTAATATTATCGCCCTGATTTTTAAGCAAACTGATGAGGACTTCCCGGGCACTCAACTCATCATCGATAATAGCAACTTTTAACATTAAATAATAAAAACTAATTGTTGGTATAGGTTGGCACAACAGTTTTCAAAAATACATCATTAATTCCATAAATCAGTCAATAATTTAACTAAACTCAGTCGGAAAAGGACTTTTCTTCGCCCAGTGATTTCAAAGCTTTCCTAAAAGGTAGTTTTTTGATATTTCTTTGAAAAAACCACACCAATAGCAAAATAAAAAACAGCGTAAACAAGGCTGAAGTGCCATAATAAAACACCTGAATACGCTTAGCCTGCTCTTTATTAATTAACGAAACACGCGCAAGTTCATCCATCAGTTGGTCTATTTCAAAACTATTTTTGGCCTTACGGGTTTGCAAGCTCAGATAACGTTCTACCAGGGTATCTTTCGCAATAGAAAAACGTTCAAACTGTGTTTGAAAATTTTCAAAATCACCTAAAGCCGCATAGTTTTTCAGCCGACTCTCGGTGATTAGATCATCATACTGACTGATGTCAAATTCGACAGCTTTTGCCTCACATTGATCAAAGAAATCGTTAGATTGCTCATAATTACCCATCTTTTGGTGGGCCAAACCCATATAATAATAAGACATTAAAACACCATCAATATGTCCAATGGTAGTGTGTATGCGCAATCCACGGTTATATAACTCAAATGCATCGTTGTAGCGTTCCTGTTCCATCCAGATATTGGCAATATTGACAATCGCATTTGCTATGCCTTTCGGATTACCGATTTTTTCGCGCAAATCCAACGAAAAATTGAACATCTCAAGAGCTTTCTGGTAATCGCCTTTGTCATAAGCATAAATTAAACCCTTGGTATAATAAGCACGCGACATATCCAGCAGAGCTTCCTGTTTTTGGTAAATAGCAAGGGCTTTATCGAGCAAATTAAGTGCTTCATCGTTCTGATCCCATTGCCAGTATATATTAGCGATACCGTATGTAGCGATAGCATAATTCATACTGTCACCAGCCTTTTTAAACTCCAACTGTGATTTATAATAGGCATCATAAGCCTGGTCAAACTGACCATTTTGGAAATAAATACCGGCAATATTGATTTCGGTATTTGCTGCAGCAAGTTCATGGCCAAGCTTAAGTTGCAAGGCAGTAGCTTTTACGTAATATTCAAGTGCTTTATCATTGGCTCCCAATGTTTTATGCACAAGTCCAATATTGTTATACACTGCCGCAACACCACCCGAATCACCCACCTGGTTGTAAGCAGAAATTGCTCTTTCATAATACTCCAATGACAAATCATAGTCGCCGCTCTGATAAGCAGTAATGCCAAGCGATTTCAAGATTTTTCCGCGCATAATTTGAAAACCTTTTTCATCGGCATATTCAATGGCAGCTTCACCGGTTTTCAGGCTTTTATTAAAAGAAACCAGCCGATAAGCTTCTGATAAAGAAATCATTGTCTCCAGCTTAATATCACCCTTTTGCCTATCCAACAAGGCATACAGGCTGTCTATCGCACTAATTTTCTCGTCGGCAATAGCAGCTTCAATTACGAACATTGAAAGAAAAATGAAAAAAGCTTTTTTCAAGACGCATTCCTTTTAGCTTGCAATAATAAGGAAATTCTTAGTTAGAAATTGGGTAAATAAAGGAAATATTCCATGTTTTTATAACAAACAAGCTTTATCATTTCGGCATCTAATCTTCCTTCGGCTGCTGTTTCAAAGGATTGATTGCAAGCATCAAATGGCTATCTTTGCCACAAAACGAACTCTTATGATTCGATCGATGACAGGTTTTGGCAAAGCATCCTTTGTTTTTGAAACCAAGAAAATACAGATAGAGCTAAAAGCACTCAACAGCAAACAGTTAGACCTAAATATGAAGCTCCCTTCCGAGATGCGACACCTGGAATACGATTGGCGCAATATTATTTCGGGCAAACTTCAAAGGGGGAAAATAGAGCTTAGCCTCACCATTAGCAATACGCAGGAAAGGGAGGGCTCGGTGATTGATGGCACGCTGGCAGCCTATTATCTGAAACAACTCAAGCAGCTTTCAGAAAGTTTAAACTTTGAGCCACCGCAAGATATCGCAGGCTATTTGCTAAAAATGCCGGGGATTTTTTCAGTAGAAGAAGAAACACCTGACACCGAGCTTATCCAAAAAACAAATAACTGTCTGCAGGATGGCATTGAGAATTTGGATCAATTCAGGCTAAAAGAAGGCAAAGTGTTGCAAGCTGATTTGGTTGGTCGTATTGACGAAATAATGAAGCTGCTGGCAGCAGTTGAACCTCTTGAGGACGAACGTATGCAAACCGTGAAGCAACGGTTGCTGCGTAACCTTAATGACTTGGCTGCCAACACTAAATATGATGAGAACAGGCTTGAGCAGGAACTGATTTATTACCTGGAGAGATTTGATATCACCGAAGAAAAAGTAAGGTTAAAGCAGCATTGTAATTATTTTTTACAAACCTTAAACGAAGATAACGCCGGAAAAAAGCTTGGATTTATCGGACAGGAAATCGGACGCGAAATCAATACGATGGGGTCAAAAGCCAATCACGCTGCCTTACAACGGCTGGTAGTTCAGATGAAAGACGAACTGGAAAAAATTAAAGAACAACTGTTTAATATATTATGAGCCAAACCAATACGCCAAAAGGAAAGCTGCTAATATTTTCAGCGCCTTCGGGTTCCGGAAAAACCACACTTGTAAAGCACCTTTTGCAAAATATAGACAAACTAACATTCTCGGTATCAGCCACCAGCAGACCGCCGCGCACAGGCGAAATTGATGGAAAAGACTATTATTTTCTATCCGCCACCAACTTCCAGAAAAAGATAGAAGCAAGTGCATTTTTAGAATGGGAAGAGGTTTATCCAGGGGTGTTTTACGGCACTTTGCTTTCGCAGATTGAACAAAAACGCACTGCCGGATTACATGTCATTTTCGATGTGGATGTGGTGGGCGGTCTTAATATTAAAAGGTTTTATGGCGCTGAGGCTTTGGCAGTTTTTGTGCAGGTTCCTTCTTTGGAAATATTAGCACAAAGACTGAATCAGCGTGGCACTGACGATGCTGAAAGTATCCAAAAACGACTTGAAAAAGCAGCCTATGAAACAGCCTTTGCGCCCCAATTTGATTATGTCATTATCAATGACAAGCTCGAAAATGCACAGCGCGAATTAGAAGCCGTAGTGAGACAATTTCTGGAATTAAAATAAGATAAAACTTCTCTACAACATCAGTAGATAATATTACAAACAAAGAAAATTTAGCCTTGTGACACAGACAAAAACCTATCAAGCTGCAATATTACCACAGCCCAATCAAAATATTGTAAGGGCTATGTTATCCCTTAAAACAGCAGAGAAACCCATGCGTAAGCTACAGCCGGATGAGCTTTTGGTAAAAATGGAAGCGGCTCCATTTAACCCCTCCGATATTGCTTTTCTGCAGGACAACTACCGAGTAAAAAAACAAACACCTTGCGTTCCCGGGTTTGAAGGTGCTGGAATTGTGGTAGAAGTTGGCAGCGATTTAGACACCAAACGCTGGCTAAATAAACGGGTGAGCTGCTTTTCGCAACAAGATAAAGACGGCACTTGGGCGGAATACTTCTACGCTAAAACCAATGAAGTACTGCCCGTAAGCGACAAATTGTCAGCACTACAGGCTGCTACTTTTTTTGTTAATCCATTTACTGCCTGGGGACTTTTTGAAATTGCGCTACAGCGCGAAAGCACCGCTATTATTGTCAATGCTGCCGGCGGACGCGTAGCCGACTTTCTGTTTGAAATTGCCAATTTTCACAACGTGGAGGTGATTGCTATCGTGCGCAAACAAAAAACTGCTACTGCGCTATTTGAGCGCAGATTAAAAAACGTACTTATTGAAAATGATCCTGATTTTGAAAGCAAGTTACATGAAACAGCAAACCAACTCAATGCTACCACAGCTTTTGATGCAGTTGGCGGTACGCTGAGCGGACAAATTTTCAACCTTATGCCGCCAGATTCAGAGGTGGTTTTGTACGGCGGACTATCCGGAAAAGCCATTTCAGGTTTAAATCCTTTGGATTTAATCTTTGAAAACAAGATGTTTACAGGTTTTAATCTTAACGACTGGATAGCCGAAAATGATGCGATTAGCTTTGAGGTAGCCCGTGAAACCTTGGAAAACATGGTTTTAGAAGGTCGCATCAGCACAAAAATTCAGCAGCAAGTTACACTCTCTGAACTTTCAAAAGGACTGAGAAATTATATCTCAGCCATGTCAGAAGGAAAAGTTATCATTAAATTTTAAACACTTAAATATCATGCTAAAACAACGTGTTGGATTATTTTTTGGCTCCTTCAATCCCATCCATAACGGACACCTTATTTTGGCCAATTACATCATCGAGTTTACGGATTTGAACACCTTGTGGTTCGTAGTTTCACCCCAAAATCCTTTAAAAGAAAAGAAATCGCTGCTCGAGGAGCTTCATCGTTTCGATATGGTGGAAAAAGCCATTGGCGATGATCCACGGTTTCGGGTGAGCGACATAGAGTTTTGGATGCCCAAGCCCTCGTTTACCATTGATACGCTGACACGTCTGAGCGAAAAAAATCCCACCATTGAATTTTCGGTGATTTGCGGTATGGACAACCTGGAAAGTATTCACAAATGGAAGAATTATAAAATATTATTAGACAGCTATCGCTTCTTGGTTTATCCACGTAAAGGCTTCTCCGGTGGCGAATTTGCCAATCATCCGTCGGTACAGTTTGTGGAAGCACCGGAAATAGAGATTTCATCCAGCTTTATTCGGCGTGCGGTGGCAAGCGGAAAAAACCTGTCATATTTCATGCCGCCAAAAGCCTTCGAATACATGACACAAATGCACTTTTACGAATAAAATCACTTTCGAGAAGCGTTACCAAAATAAAACTTTTTAGGCAAGGTATTTGTTTGATCATTGAATAAATAACCCTTTTATGAAAGACGCAGCAGAACTAAAAGCATTGATTAGCCTGGCCGATGAACCGGACGAACAACTTTATGAACAAATTCGTTCGCGCATTCTGTCTTATGGCCTTGATGCAATACCCTCACTGGAAAGTGCCTGGGAATCTACTTTGGAAGACAAGCTCCAGCAGCGCCTGATACAATTGATTCATCAAATTCAACAGGAGACACTTTTCACTGACTTACAACACTGGAGCCAATTTGGTTACGAAGATTTGCTTCGTGGATTTATCCTTGTTACCCGTTTTCAATACCCTGATCTTGACGTAGATGCCATCACACGCGAAGTGGGTCGAATCGTGCAGGAACTCTGGCACGAACTTAATAACGACCTCACGCCGCTTGAAAAAGTAAAGGTGCTGAATCATGTTTTTTACGATATCAATCGCTTCAGCGGAAACACAACAAATATTCATCTGCCGGAGAATTTCTACCTGAAAAACCTGCTTGAATCCAAGAAAGGAAATCCACTTTCACTTGGCATTTTCTACCTGATTATTGCCAAAAGCATGCGTATTCCCATCTATGGCATCGACCTGCCAAAACATTTTATCCTGGCTTATACCGACGAGGAAAAGCAGTCGCTGACAGCCGACGACGTGGTTTTTTACCTCAACCCGTTTAATAAAGGCGCAGTCTTTACTAAAAATGAAATAGACCTCTACGTCAAGCAGTTAAGATTGAATCCTCAGCCTAAATATTACGAACCCTGCTCCAATAAAAATATAATTGGACGCCTGATCCACGGTTTGGCAGATAGTTATGTACTCTCAGGCAATAATGACAAAGCAGAGGAGCTTCGGCAGCTAATGAAGGCACTTGACTAATCAGCTGTTTTCGAAATCTTTTCTCAAAGACAACAAAAAAGCCCGGAAAATCCGGGCTTTTTTTACTCAAGGATTTTGAGCACTAACCAATATCACCTTATCATTTTCTATTTGCTCATTCTGTCAAATTGCATCTGATTAATTTCGGATTCAATGACCTGATTAGCAATTTCTTCTGTGTCAAATGGAATATCCTCGATTTGGGCTTCGGCCTGCATCTCAAAATTCACTTGCATTGCTTCAACCGCTTTAACTTCAGCAACTACCTCTTTAGTGCTAAATGGAATATCGTCAATATAAGCGGCGGCGTCAACAATTCTTGCAGAAAAAACACTATGATAATAACCCTGCACCACCTTTTCCGTATCAAAAGGAATGTCGTCGATATAGCAATCCGTATGAATCAAAAAGGGATTTATAGCTTGAGTAGCATTTGCAGATGAAGCATTAAAAGCCATCAACTGAAAAAGAATTGAGATAATAATTACTGTTGCTTTCATGTATTTAATTTTTTAATTTTTTTCTTTTACGTTCATTTTCAATAGAGTTATTACAAATACCATGCCAATGTATATAATTTACTACATTTAAAACACTTAGGCCTTCATTATATAAACAACCAAGCGAACAAAGTGTTCGATATACAGACACAATTGTTCGCTTTTGTACAAGTATTTTTCGGCAAGGTGTTTTTAAGAAAAAACAGTACTTTTGAGCAGTTAATCTAAATACATAATACTATGGGTCGGACACAAAAAATTTTGCTTGTTCTGATTGTTCTTATTATTGCTATCCAATTCATTCGCCCTGAGCGAAATATCGAGAATAATCCCAGCCGCTATGATATCTTTCACAAAACAGGACAGCCGACAGAAATCTCAGCAATGGTGCAATCGGCCTGTTACGATTGTCATTCAAACCACACTGCTTATCCATGGTATGCCAGCGTGGCACCGGTTTCGTGGATTATTGCTAATCATGTGAAAGAAGGTAAAGGCCACCTGAACTTCAGCGATTGGAAACTGCTTGAAATCTCAGAACAGCAAGATGCGTTAGAAGATATTATTGAAGTACTTGAAGATCAAGAAATGCCACTCAAACCCTACCAATGGCTACACAGTGAAGCCAAAATGACGCCGGAAAAAAGCACACAAATTATCAATTGGGCTAAAGAAATGAAGCTTTCGCTGAACTAATTGATGAAAAAAGCAAAAAAATAAAAGTTCAAAACCTTCCTCAAACCTATTTGATCAAAGTTTACTGCTTATTGATCACGACTGATTTTTGCCCGACGGAACCATCATTTCTTGTAAGTTGAAGCTGATACAGGCCGTCAGCAAATTCAGATAAATCAATCATTTTTTGTTTTAATCCTGACACATTATATTCTTTTAAAACCTGACCCTGAGAATTAAGCAACCGAATTAGTTTCGTATTGCCTGCAAATTCCACCTGAAGTATATCAGAAGCCGGGTTGGGATATATTTTAAAAGTAGGCTGCTGTTTATCGTCCACACCAAGCACAACTGATAAATTGACAGGAACAATAATTTCAGGCTGATCGGGATCATTGCTTTCAATTTTCAGCGTTCCCTGATACAATCCGGGTGAGAGATCGGTGGCATCCATACAAACTTCAATGACTGTGTTTTCTCCAGGATTTATTGTTCCAGATGAAGTAGAAACTGTAATCCAGTCTTCACGAAGGTATGTGATTGATATCTCGAAGCTAAGTATTTCGTCTCCAAGGTTTGAAATCGTTAAATCCTGGCAATAAACCTGATTTCCAGCCCATAGTTCGGTAATTTCCTCCGGATTTACGACTATAGCAGGACTTCCAGAAACAGCACCAACAAATCCCTTGCGATCGTTACTTCCTTTGTAGGTTCCGGCAAGTAAATTGGCATCTTCAAGGCTCACAGCCAGGCTGTAAGCATTAATATATACAGAATCATCAGGCGAAAAATTTTGTTCGTAAGAGAGTGCAACTAAATCAAGTATTCCATCACCGTTGATATCTCCCAGATTGGCGCCATTCATAAAGGTAAAGCCTTCGGGACGTAACGGAAAACCAGCCAACTCGCCGGAGCCATCCATTTTATAAGCATGAACAAAACCTTTACCTTCGATCATTAAATTGCTACCGAACAAGAGCTCTTGCTGCCCATCACCATCAACATCTGCCAGGCTGATAAAACCTTCGAGACCACCCGATTTAACGATTGGAAAGTTTTCCAACAAATTGCCGCCAGCGTCAAAACCATATAACATAGGTGCTACATCTTCTCCGGTAGGCCGGCTCATAAAGATACCGTAATCCAGGTTACCGGTCAAATCAACAACAGTTGGAGGCGAATAAGTCCATGAATTTCCCGGCACATCCACCGGCCAGCCTTCGCGGTAGCTCCCATCATGATTTCTGGCATAATATTTTGGTGCATCTCCATGTGTTGAACCAACGATCGAAAGAAATCCATCTGCATCCAAATCAGCTAAAACAGGAGATTGATACGAGAATTTATAGCTATCCGTAGGCACAGGGAAACCAGACAGGGCGTTTCCATTCGCATCAAAGGCATAGAGCGTACCATCAGAAATTCCGGTAACGATATCCATTTCACCATCATTGTTAATATCAGCAACAGAAGGTGTTACAGCCGGTGTGCCATTCAAAAGTTGCGGCCAATTTGTGCCAAAAGGAGTCCCGTCCTGATTAAGCACATGTAAATTATTAGAAGTACGCGTCTGCACGATTATCTCACATTGATTATCGCCGTTTAGGTCGGCAATAACTGGCCCGCAAATAATCCAGTGCAGTTCAAAATTTACAGGCCATCCCGGCATATCGTTGCCATTGGCATCCAGGTAATAAACATGACCGTTGTTTGGTACACCTCCGGTAACACACACAATGCCAATCGTTCCGTTTCCATCCATATCAGCAACAGAAGGCGGGTAAATAGCCGTTCCGGTGAGGTTTTTTTGCCACAGCAAACTGCCATCACCATTGTAAACGTTCAACTTTTTATTAGAAGCCACCAGAATTTCATCTGAACCATCCTGGTTTATATCGGCCAGTGTAACGCCACGGAAGTTTTTAAAGTTGGGACTGGCTTCCATCTTTAGCGGAAAACCAGGTATTTGATCGAAACTTTTCGACGCGTCAACATACTGATCAAAATCAATATTTACCTGCTCGGTAGTTACACGACCATCCGCTGTCAATGAGGCTTTATAGGCTTTCTGTTGGGCGAAGCTTGCTGTGGTTATAAGCAACAAGCTGATGATTAGAAGGGATAAATTTTTCATATTGGTTGAGGTTTGGGGTTTGAAAATAAACGAATTATAATTTCAAGTAAACGCATTTAGATGTCTAAATTAGACAAATTGTAAATCAAAACCCTCATTTGAGAGTTTTATTTTACTATTCGACAAAGTATTAAGTGTCCGTTTTATGTGTTCAGCCCTATCTTGTTTAATAAAAGTTGGCATCAAATTTTCCAATTTTATTTTTAGAAGTCGGTTTATCACTACTATATCTTCTTTTGAGAATGGTCTTAATCCATTAATCAATTCAGACATATATCCTTTTCTATGTCCCAAAATTTGAGCGAGATCATTTTGGTTTAGCCCATTCTCTTTCAATTTTTCCTTAATCAATTCTTTTCTCGTGAAATAAAATTCATTTTCTGCCTGAACCAGTGACTCTGCCGGGTCGCTCTCTTTTACTTGATTGTCAGCGACTAAGCTTTCATTAGTCCAATTGTCTTGCTCATATCGTTTTATCAATCCTCGAAGATGCGCTCGAACAGGTTGGTATGATTCATCTTCTTTCACCAACATGCGGAGTTTTAAATATAGGGAAACAGCTCTTTCATACGCTAATTCGCTTGATAAAAGCTTTACTTTCTGAATGTTATGTATTGACAACTTATCAATTTTTGAAATATGTTTCCGTAACATTTGCTCTACTCTTAAAGGATGTGTTTTTGAGCTGACACTGATAATCACATCATAATACATCCGTGAATTTTGAATTGCCCACAATACATTTATACAGTGTTGCAATATCGTTATTTTTAGATAGAGACTGGATTTACCTGAATTTGTCCTCCAATCGCTTTCAAAACTTTCATTATCGTGGCAAATTGGGGTTTGGCTCCGTCAGAAAGTGCTTTGTATAGACTCGGTCTGCTCAGTCCTGTTTCTTCAGCTATTTTTGTCATACCTATAGCTTTTGCAATATGTCCAATTGCATTTATTATAGCTGCATTGTCGCCTTCTTCCAAAACGGTATTCAGATACTCGGCAATCATTTCTTTGCTGTCCAAATAATCCGCTATGTCAAATTTTGAGGTAGTCATTTCTCCGTCTTTTTTAAGGTGTTCCAAATTTCTTTTGCTTTTTTTATGCCATTTTGTTGAGTGGATTTAGCTCCGCCCATGATCAAATAATTACTTTCTTGTCTTTTTCTACGAAATAAACCCTATATCCTTTTGCAAAATCAATCCGTAATTCTCTAATTCCGCCACCAACAGACTTACAATCCCCAAAGTGGCCATCGTTCTCGATTTTTTGAATTCTGAATAGAATTTTCGCCTTTGCTTTTAAGTCTTTGAGGCTCTTAAGCCATTTATCAAATTCCGATGTTTTCTGAATAAAATACATAAAACCTGTATCTACATGGATACAAAGTTATACTATTTTTTGGTTTGAAATGTGTTTGGTTGTATTTCCAGTGTAGAGTTTTTGTAATGCACCTCCATGATTGGCGCTATTAGACGTTGGGAAACAAGAACTGCTAAGCTATTCATAATCATCTTTTTCTCTAAAGCTTACAGCTTCTCCTTTATCTCCATTTTTTAAATCAGTCATCTCAATATGAAAGATGTCATAATTCCTACTTGTTTGCTCTATTGGTAAATTAACATGCAACAAGTATCCATAGCAGACACCACTAACAACATATTCTTTAACTTTTTGCTTCAAATTAACATTTACAGGGGCTTCATTTATTTTAACTTTTACGTCAAGTTCCTCTGGTGGTGGGCAAAGGTCAATGAAATTCAATTCTTTATCAGGTTCGGAAAAACCTCTTGTTAAACTCATTGGCCTACAATAAATTGAGAAGCCAGGTGTCGCTCCCTGAATTCTAAAAACATTTACTCCATAAACCTCAAGTCGATGGTATTTGATATCTATATTTAAATCTTCTTCTGCTATAACATTCCATGCCCAAAATTCTAATCTTTGTTTGTCTTTTGGCAAAATTGACCCACCAATTGGATATTCGGAC
This sequence comes from Bacteroidales bacterium, assembly GCA_023229135.1. Classification (GTDB taxonomy): domain Bacteria; phylum Bacteroidota; class Bacteroidia; order Bacteroidales; family F082; genus UBA5536. Next base: position 46,349 of record JALNZT010000013.1, on the reverse strand, counting down.
AATTTTAAAGAAGCCAAAGCAAGATATTTACCTTTCAATACTTTTAAACTATATCGCCCCATATTATCGGTTAATGTTTCATAGGCAGTTTGAAAATCTGACTGTTTTAACTCTACAAAAGCACTATCCACAGGATTACCATTAAAATCAGTAACAATGCCAGAAATTGTAATGGAGTCTGTTTGTGCATTTCCTGACAAATAGATTACACTAAGCAGAAATAGAAAAATAAATATTCTTCTTCTCATATTATAAGTTTCACAGTTTCAATTAAGACGTATGATAGATGCAGATAGTTACAATTAATGTTGCATCACTCCGTCGTATGTAGGCTAAAATAACAAATAATTATAAGAACCCCACTTTGCAGCAAATCAAACAATTTCTCTCAATAGCTTTCTGTCTGCTTTTCCACTTGCCAGCAAAGGAATTTGATCAACAAAATGGAGCTGTCTCGGCATTTCTTGAGCAGGCAATATTGAAGCAAGTTTTTTCCAAAAATCGTAAATCTCTTTGATCGTAAAATTGCCTTCAATAACCAAAACAGCAATTTCTCCCGCGGCTTCGTCTCTTTTTCCAAGCAAAAGCAGTTGATTTGAAATATGTTTTTGCAACTTTTGCTCTATCAACAAAGGATGGATTTTTGCACCCGCGCTGATAATCACATCATCAACACGCCCGATGATTTTGAACTTCCCGTCTTCGTTTACCGAGACTATATCGTTGGTAATCAGGTTTTTTATCCCTAACTTTTCAACATTAATCTGGAGACATCTTCTGTCATCAACAGAAATTTCCACATTAGGCAAAGCTGTAAACCAATCCGATTTGTCAGCACCATTAATTTTGCGCAAGGCGATATGGCTCATGGTTTCCGTCATGCCATAAGTGTGAAAAAACGCGGTTTCAAACTGCTGCAATTGTTGCTCAAGACTATCGGCAATGGCGCTTCCGCCGATGATTATCGTTCTGAAAAGATCAAGTTTTTCCGGCGTTTCTGCAATTATTTTCGAAAGCTGCAAAGGCACCATCGCGCTAAAATCTATCTGCTGATCGAGGGCCGCAAGCGGATTGGCTGCCGTGTCGCCAATTATCAAATTCATCTCCCAAACCAGTGCGCGGACGATCATCATTTTTCCGGCAATATAGTTAGGCGAAAGGCACAGAAACAGTTTTTTTGTGCTGTCAAAACCAAAAAAATCTCCCGTCATTTTGGCACTGATTGACATAGCTTTTTTTGAAAGTAAAATTTGCTTTGGCGGACCGGTTGAGCCCGAGCTTTGCTGAATTATCGTATCTCCTGAGTCAAACCAATCCTGCAAAAAAGTGAAGGTTTCCTGCCAGAGCAAATCAGTTCTTTGGGCTTTCAACTCATTGAGTTGGTCCAAGGAAAAACTGTTGCCATTAACTCGAAATCCAAGCTTTTTTTTTGCCATTATTTAGGACTTATGGTTTCCCAATGAAGGTTGTGATCATAAAAAAGAGCCGCGTTTTTTATCTCAAGCGGCGATTGAATATTGTTGGTAAAAAGCTGTCCCGTTCCAAGGCCTTGCGGAAGTGGGTTTTGTTTTTTGAAAACCCATTGCGCAATGGCGTTTAGCCCGATATTTGATTCGAGCGCGGAAGTAGCCCACCATTTAATATCCAGTTTTTCGGCCTCAACAATAAAGCGATCAGCTGCTTCCAGTCCGCCCAGTAAACTGGGTTTCAGTATCACATAATGCGGATTTATTTCCTTCAATAATAAGGAAATATCCTCAGGTTCAACACCAATCAATTCTTCATCAAGTGCGATGGGAATCGGGCAATTTTCGCATAACCACGCCATTTCCTGTGTTTGGCCTGCCTTAATGGGCTGTTCGATAGAATGAATGTCGTAAACAGACAATCTTTGAAGTTTATTTATGGCTTCATTTGGTGTAAACGCGCCATTTGCATCAAGCCGAAGCTCCATCTGTTTCGCGTTAAATTTCGCTCTAATCCCAGCCAGAATTTTCAACTCTTGTTCAAAATCAATCGCTCCCACTTTTATTTTTATACAATTAAATCCGGCTGCAATTTTTTCTTCAACCTGTGTTTGCATAAAATCCTGACTGCCCATCCATATCAAGCCGTTGATGGGAATACCGCTTTTACCTTGCGTAAATAAAGTGTCGTTATAAATATGGCTTTTCGGACTTTTCAAGTCCAACAGCGCGGTTTCCAGTCCAAATCGAATAGCCGGAAACTGCTGTCCACGTTCTTCAATCCAGTCGTTAGCATTGGTAATATTGTTGCAAAGCCACTGCAATTCGGCTTCAATTTTATCCGGCGGATCAATGCTCAGACTGGTAATCGTACTCACTTCGCCAATTCCAACTTTATCCTCTTTCGCCGAATCTCTGATAAAAATAAACCAGGAATCTTTGGTTTTTAATACGCCTCGTGAAGTGCCTGCAGGGCGCTTGAAGATCATCGGACGATACAGAAAATTGGCTTTGAGCATGACTAAAATATAAATCCAAGTCCATAAACCAATGTTAATAAAAGCGTTTTCAGAGCCAGTTTCCGCAAAAAGGGATCTAACTCCGCGGTATTTTTCAACTTCCTGATGATGCTTAAATCAATTAAAAACAAGGGCAATAAAAGCAGGAATAAAAAGCTTGCTATCCCTTTGACTTCGAGTATATTATAAAGCACTAGAAATAAAAATGGCAGCAAAACAAGCAAGTAATGGTATCCGATGGCAAATTCAACACCAAGCTTTACCACGATAGTCTTTTTACCCTTTTCTTTGTCATTTGAGAAATCCCTTATATTATTGAGGTTCAGCACTCCTGCACTTAACATTCCCATCGCGGCAGCGGGCAACAGCACATCTGAATGCCATTCTTGTGTAGCTAAAAAATAAGTGCCACAAACCCCTACAAGTCCGAAAAACACAAAAACAAAAAGGTCACCCAGTCCTGCATAGCCATATGGATTTTTCCCGGTGGTATATTTGATGGCTGCAACAATGGCTGCCAATCCAAGAAAAATAAACACAAGTGTTTCAATAAAAGGTAGTTGCACCAGTCCAAACAAAAGCACCAAGCCACTTACCAGAGACAAAAAAGAAGTAATTAGCATGGCTATTTTCATTTCTTTAGCAGTTATTTCTCCACTTTGCACCGTACGTTTGGGGCCAATGCGTTTGTGATCGTCCGTTCCTTTGCTAAAATCACCGTAGTCGTTGGCAAAATTTGAAAGAATTTGTAGCAGTAGAGTGGTCAGACCAGCCATCAGCACTACTGAGAGTTTGAAATGGGGATTTGGCGCAGCAATAAAACCACCTAAGGCAATGCTTGCCAGCGCCAGCGGCAAGGTTCGTAATCGTGCAGCTTTGATCCAGGAGCTGAGTTTCACCATGTTTTCTAAGGGAATTTAGGATATTTATGGAAGTCGGGATCGCGCTTTTCCAGAAAAGCATGTTTGCCTTCCTGTGCTTCTTCGGTGAGGTAATAAAGCAAAGTGGCATTTCCGGCAAACTCCTGTAGCCCAGCCTGTCCGTCGAGTTCAGCATTAAGCCCCAGCTTTATCATACGCAAAGCCATCGGGCTGCGTTTCATCATAATTTCGCACCATTCCACGGTGGTATCTTCTAAGCTTTCCAACGACACTACCTTATTTACCAAACCCATTTCAAGTGCTTCTTTGGCAGAATAAAACTGATTGAGAAACCATATTTCTCTTGCTTTTTTCTGGCCAACAATACTTGCCAGATAGCTTGAACCAAATCCGGCGTCGAAGCTACCTACTTTGGGTCCTACTTGTCCGAACCGCGCATTTTCTGAGGCGATAGTGAGATCGCAAATCACGTGCAACACATGGCCGCCACCAACAGCCCAACCATTTACCATCGCGATAACTGGCTTGGGCATAGAGCGTATTTTACGCTGCACATCCAATACGTTCAAGCGCGGAATACCTTGCTCGTCAATATAACCACCTTTGCCCTTAACCTGCTGATCGCCGCCGCTGCAAAAGGCTTTGTCGCCTTCGCCGGTAAGGATAATGATGTAAATATCCTGATTTTCGCGGCAAATATCCATCGCCTCAGCCAACTCAAAAGTGGTGGTTGGCCTGAAAGCATTTTGCACTTCGGGACGGTTGATGGTAATTTTCGCGATATGATTCCATATCTCAAAACGTATATCTTTATACATTTTTAGTGCTTTCCAATGTCTTTTTTGTTCCATTTAATAGTGTGTTTTACAAAAAACAAGCCAGTCAACAAATTGTTTGTTAGCCGAATGTTTCGCAAAAATAGTAAATGAAACCGTTTAAAGCGGCTTGCCACTTCCGATACATCGGAAATAAGCCAGCAATTGTTCAGAACTTGCTTCAGGAGGCGTGTGAATTTCCAGCAGAGCCGCCTTGTTTTGTGCCGCAAAAAACTCGGGCAACACTTTGATTAGTGATGAGATAGAATCTGCGGTGAAGTAATTCAGCTGATAAGTTTCGGCCAGATGCATGGCTGTAGTTTGATGCCGCGCTTCAAAATATGTTTCGAGCAATCCGGTTTTGGCGGGTCCGTCGATAAAGCGAAAAATGCCGCCACCCTGGTTATTGATGACAACAACCTTCAGCAGGGGCGAAACATAAGGGTTCCAAAAGGCGTTGGAGTCGTAGAAAAAGGCCAGATCGCCGCTTATCAACAAGCTGGGTTTTTGGCTTATAAAGCAGGCTCCTACAGCCGTTGAGCTACACCCATCAATACCACTTGTGCCCCGGTTTGAAAAGAACTGATACGGGAATTTATAGTCGAAAAGCTGTGCATAACGCACCGGCGTACTGTTAGCGAGGTGAATTTCGTAGTGTTCCGGAATTTCTTTTATCAGTGTATCAAACACCTTTATATCGCTATAAGGCCCATTATCAATGATTTGCTGATGCATCTCAGCGGATTTATTTTCGACAGCCTGCCACAACTTTTTATAATCGCTTTTTTGGCCGCTTAACCCGTGACTAAACTGCGCCAAAAAATCTTTAGCCAGCATCGGGATTCCCAAGGTAAGCTTTTGGTAAGTATCGGTTTGCCAGTTTACAGGATCAATATGCCAATGAGCTTTAATATTGGCATTGCGCAAAAAAGCTTTGATTCTTTTGGAAACGACATGACCACCAAAAGTCAACAACAAATCAGGTTCAAAGTTTTCGCTTTCTTTGCCAATAACAGCCAGGCAACGGTCAATGGTATTTATAAATTCCGGATTGTGCAGGTTAGAAGTAGTCTCAGTAAGTATAATAACATCTTCATATTCAGATATTTGATGAAGCTGTTTTTCTGTTTGATGTTGTGAAAACTGCTGTCCGACAAGAATCATTTTCCGTGCTGATTGCTGCCAGATTTGATGTAAATCTGTTCGTGTTTTTGGCTTTAAAGTCTCTGCCAATTCGACCGTTTGAATATTTTTCGGTTCATTTACTATCTCCAAGCTAAAACCATAGAGCGGTTCGGTGAAAGGTAAATTGATATGCACCGGCCCCGGACTTGGATACATCGCCGCATTTAGTGCTTCAGAGATCAGCCGGTCGTTGTACCAGCGATCATCTTTTGAACGAATAGTTTCAGGCAGTTCAAAGCTGGCTTTCACATAGTTGCGAAACACCTCTTTCTGCCTGATTGTTTGGCCATCACCCTGATCAATCCATTCCACAGGCCGATCGGCAGTAAGCACGATAAGCGGTAGTCGTTGGTAAAAAGCTTCGGCAATTGCTGGTGCATAATTCAGTGCGGCGGAACCCGATGTGCAAACAATAGCCACAGGTGTTTGCAGCTTCAAGGCCATTCCCAGCGCAAAAAAGGCGGCGCTGCGTTCGTCAACAATGACCAGGCATTCAAAGAAGGGGTCGTCACAAAAAACGCTGACAACAGGAGCATTGCGCGAGCCGGGCGAAACAATTAAATGTTTGATGCCCCGAATTTTCATCAGCTTTGCCAAGGCAAGCAATCCAGATTTATCTTTATCCGCATTCATGCTGCAAAGGTCAGTATTTATTTTATAAAAAGCGATAGCATTGTCTGCGACTTCAGGACGGTTTCTGCCCACTCCTTTTCCGGATTAGAATCAGCTGTTAATCCACCACCAACATAGCTATATAATTGGTTGCCAACGACCTGCACACAGCGTAAATTGACATAGAAATCCGCAGTTTTATTTTCCTGAATAATCCCTAAAAATCCACTATAAAAAGAACGCTTGTGCTGCTCTTTTTCCAAAATCAGCTCAAATGCTTTTTCTTTGGGAAAACCACAAATTGCCGGTGTAGGATGGAATTTTTGCGCCAAGCTTAAGGCTGAAAATTGAGCCGGCAATTCAAAGTCGATATGATTGACCAGGTGTGCAAGTTTTCCGGCGAGATGCGTTGTAGTTTCCGAAATAGTTAGCTTTTTGACACCCAAATCCACCAAAATACCGGCGATATAATCGGTTACATACTGCTGTTCTTCCCGTTCTTTTGATTGCCAAAAATATTTTTCTTCCGGATTTAATTTGGCTGCTTGCGTGCCGGCCAGCGCCATCGTATAAGCCCTTTGATTGTTTACGCTAATGAGTGTTTCGGGTGTAGCACCCGCCCAAAAAAGCCCTTGACCATCACTCAAAACATACACAAAAGCAGTAGGGTATTTCTGACATAATTGCTCAAATTTCCTACCCCAGTCAACAACTTCACCCAGCTCGTACACAATAAGACGTGACAGTACTACTTTTTTTAAATGCCCGCTTCTAAGCTTTGAAATCAAAGATGCAGCTTGTCTGATATATTCGGTTTTTGAGCCGACATATGGCGCAACGATGGCTTGAAAAACTTTGTTTTGCTGGCTACTTAGTGTTGAAAAATCAAACTGTAGCTCCCAGCCTGTGCTGATCTGTTGTGGTTTTAAAAATCGTATTTTTTCGTTATCAGCATCAAAAGGATGAAACACGAAACCATGCTCGGGAACAATATCGAGCGAATCTAAGCAGCTGAATTCTCCTCCTGCAAAAAGCTGAGGTTCATCGTTTTGCGGCTGTCGAAAAGCAACAAAAGCGGTTTTACTTTTCAACAATTGATTAATTACATCTACTAATTTGATCTGATTCACTCCTCCTTTTTTTTGGATATCACTACAAAATTTGTCAGTCTGCAAGTGGAAACCAAATTTCCGGATTCATCTTTAATGTCGATATTCCAGACGTGTGTTTTTCTTCCCTGGTGAATAATTACAGCATCTGCAATAACAAAGCCTTCTGTTACAGCCCGTATATGGCTGGCGGTTAGGTGCATACCACGAATCTCACTTTGATCGTGACCAACTATAAAGGCCGAACCCAAGCTTCCCAAGGTTTCTGCTAAGGCCATACTGCTGCCTCCGTGCAAAATACCCATTGGCTGTTTGGTCTTATTATTGACCGGCATACGGGCTTTAACAAAACCTGCTTTAAGCTCAAGGTATTCAATTCCAAGCTGTTCCATCAACGTATTCTTATTCAAGGCTTGCAGCTCGGCAAGTGTGGTATTAGAATTAATCATGCGTAAATATTTTAAGATTAGCTGCCCCAGGTTTCTCTGTCGAGGCTGCGGTAATTAATGGCTTCGGCCAAATGTTCGGTTAGAATATGTTCGCTTTGCTCCAGGTCAGCGATGGTGCGCGACACATTTAAAATCCTGTCGTAGGCCCTTGCCGAAAGACTTAAACGTTCCATGGCGTTTTTCAACAATGCTCTTCCCGCGTCGTCAATCACACAATAATGTTGCAGTAATTTGCTGCTCATCTGTGCGTTAGCATGTACGGAAGGGTTTTTCTCGAATCTTTTTTCTTGAATCTTTCTGGCCCGAATCACCCGTTCACGGATTACCTCACTGCGTTCCGACAGGCGTTTTTCGGTAAGTTCTTTAAAGGCAACCGGCACCACCTCCACATGCAAATCAATGCGATCCATGAGCGGTCCGGATATTTTATTGAGGTATTTTTGAACGATTCCCGGGCTACAAACGCATGGCTGATCGGGATGGTTGTAGTAGCCACAGGGACAAGGATTCATGGCCGATATCAGCATAAAACTGGCTGGAAAATCCACAGAAATACGCGCCCTGGAAATGGTGACAACGCGTGCTTCCATGGGCTGTCGCATCACCTCGAGCACGGAACGCTTAAACTCGGGAAGCTCATCCAAAAACAATACACCATTATGCGCCAGGGAGATTTCTCCGGGTTGTGGGTAAGTGCCGCCACCAACGAGGCCTGCGTCGCTAATCGTGTGATGTGGACTGCGAAATGGACGTCTAGAGACAAGCGCGGTACGCTGACCCAATAAGCCAGAAACGGAATGTATTTTAGTAGTTTCGAGGGCTTCTTCCAGGTTTAGGGGCGGCAAAATGGAAGGCAAACGTTTGGCCAGCATGGTTTTTCCGCTTCCGGGAGGGCCGATTAAAATAACGTTGTGGCCGCCTGCTGCAGCAATTTCCAGTGCTCTTTTAATATTCTCCTGACCTTTTACATCAGAGAAATCATACTCGTATTGATCCCGCTTATTTAGGAAACTGTCCGACAAATCAGTTTTGAAAGCGGTGAGATTCCCTTCTCCGTTTAAAAAACCTACAACATCGGTAATATTTTTAGCACCATAAACCTCAAGCTGTTCAACCACAGCGGCTTCAGCGGCATTTTCTTCTGGAATAATCAAACCTTTAAATCCTTTTTCCAATGCTTTGATGGCGAACGGCAAAGCACCTTTCACGGGTTTTAGTCCACCATCGAGCGAAAGCTCACCCATGATTACAAACTCTTCCAAACGGCTGTGATCTACCTGACCCGAAGCAGCCAAAATGCCAATAGCGATGGGTAAATCATAAGCCGAGCCCTCTTTGCGGATGTCGGCAGGTGCCATATTTATCACAATTTTCTGTTTGGGGTATTTCAGCCCTACATTGCTGAGCGCAGCCTCTATCCTTTGCTGGCTTTCTTTTACAGCACTATCCGGCAGACCAACCAGAAAAAACTGAATGCCTTTGCCAATATTAACTTCTATTGTGATTGGTATGGATTCGATGCCAAATAAGGCGCTGCCAAAAGTTTTTACAAGCATAAAAAGTAGTATTTCGGTGATACTTAGCCCAACAAAAATAAGGAAAACAAACGGTTATCAAACCAAATACATGGGCTTCTACATAAACTGAAAACCAATTAGCTTTCAGTAACAAACTACAAGAGGTTATTTCGCCGGTTTATAGCGTGCTTCGATCAATATTTGCTGGGAATCCTGTTTTTTAATCAGGCGCTTCAGGCAAAAGTCATCCTGATTTTCGGCGTAGCTTCTAATCATTTGTAAACCAATAAATTCGCCCAGCCGGGCCGGTGCTTTTTGATCGAACTCCCGGGAGAATGGCCCATCAGCGAAAAGCTTTTTAAACACATCAAAATCGTTGGAATAGAGTAGTTTATCGCCCACCAAAAAAGCCCAGATATCACCTTCATGCTGTCGTACCCATTCCAGTTGTTCGCTGGTATAGCCCAGAAGTACTTCGTCAGAAACAGCCGGTATCATGGCCTCTATAAAAAAAAGTTTTTTGCCTGAATGTACCATTTCATCTAAAATTGTAGCAGGTCGTTCCTGCGCCGGCAGATAAGCATCATAAATGGCAGCGGCAAAATCACGTGGAAGATAAGGCGTACTCATCCTGAGTGATCTGTATTTCGGAATGCCTGCCAAATCATATTTGCGGCAGTCAGCACCCAAATAACAATCAAGCCCGATAACGATTGCTCCCTCACCAACAATTATAGGCATTTCGTGATTCAAACCCGAAATATATGTAAACAAAGAAGCCAGCTGAATATCCGGATAATAATAGTTAAAACGTTGATATACTGGGAGTAGCGTTTTTTCAATTTGCGTAACATCTGGATAAAATTCCCTTACTGATTTATTAAGACCGATTAAAAAGGTGTCGCTAATAAAATCGTAGAGTTGTTGAATATTGGCCGAATCATCCAAATCAGCAGATAAAAACTGTGGAAACTGTGGCTGTAACGTTTTAAGAGCTGACTGCAAATTGGCAGTGTCAGCCTCAAAAAGTGCTTTGCCGTATTGCTTGATTTTCAAAGATTTAATATTTGAGTCAGAAATATTGACATCAAGTTTAGCTTTATATCCTGTGTTACAAGCGTTTAAGCCTATATAAAAAATAATCGCCATCAAAAATATCAGCCTGTTCATGCGTTTCTAAGAATTAAGTTTTAGTTATTGACATAAAAAAACCGTTCCACAAAGAAACGGTTTTTGAATAGAAAAATTTCAAACTTATTCATTAAATGATCTTCCAGCCGAGTGTTACCATAAAGCCCTTGGATTTAGAATCGAAAGTGATTGGTTGACCACCAACTTCAATATCCGATATTACATTGTTAAGTCCCAAATAATACTGTACATCGAGGGTGAACATCAGCACATCAACACCAGCTCCAAATTGAAATCCCCACTGAATATCATTGATATCCGTTTCCTTAATCGCAGTATAAGTGGAGCTTGAGAGCGGATTCACCTTTTTGTCCGTATAAATATTGGCTGTTGGGCCAGCTTGCGCCCTAATTTTCACCAACTTCAAATCAGCAAGTGTTAAGCCAACATAAAGCGGAATCTGAATCGTTTTTAGTTCAACTTCCTCATTTACAGGATTGATACCACCATCCAAACTGGGTGATGTAAACACACCGCCTGTAGTGAAAAAGTTAATTTCGGGTTGCACATACCATTTCTTGCCAATCCTTACAAAAGCACCGTACAGAAAGCTGCTTTTAAGGTCAGAAGTAACAGTACTTTTATCAACGGACAATTTGTTGGTCGTATAACCAATCTTTGGGCCGAGGGAAATCTGGGCTGTTAAGGCACTTACCATCAATACAAACAAGGCAGAAAAGATAATTTTTTTCATTGTTTTATGGGTTTATTTTATGACAAAATTAACCAATCAATTGAAAAACGCAACTATTTTTTAACAAACAACGCTAAAAACAGCAAGTTCATTTTGATAGTTAAAGTGCTTTTAACATTCATCTCTTGATAAGTATTCGCTTGTCTGTGGCTGGGCTTATCGAAAATTCCTATTTTTACGACCTATAAAAACAAAATCTCATGAAGCGAAGTCTCTTTACATTATTACTTGTTTTCGTGATAGTTGGAAGTGCTGTTGCCCAACAAAAAGCTTTTCAGTTTGGTTTTAAGGTGGCACCTTCGATGGGCTGGATCAAACCTAATTCAGAAGGTTACAAACGCGATGGGCTGAAAGCAGGTTTTAACTGGGGCTTTGTCGGAGAGTTTTTCCTGATGGAAAATTACGCCATAAGTACCGGGTTTAATGTGATTTACACAAATGGCGCCTTCACTTATCCCGATCAGCAAAACGTTGGGGGGCTAATGTTGATAGGTGAAACAAACCGTTTGCTTAAGCTAAAATATATTCAGCTGCCTGTAATTTTAAAGATGAAAACCAACGAATTCAATGGAATAAAAATTTTTGCTGAAATAGGTTTTGGGCTTGGTTTTAATGTAGGCGCCAAAGCTGAAGATGATTTTTATTTCAATGGAAAAAAACAGCAGTCGAAAAGCAGTGATGTTAGCAATGCGGTGCGCTTTACACGCGAATCGCTCATCTTGGGAGCAGGCGTCGAATATCCGCTTGGTGGCTCCACTTTTATTGTTGCAGGAATTCGTTTCGATAATAATTTTTTTGACATCCTGAAAGACCAGAATAGCGTGGATCGCTCCATTGAGCAAAAAGGCATCTCAAATTTTATCGAGCTTCAACTCGGCTTACTTTTTTAATATTTATACCGTGAAAATTGCGCTGGCACAACTGAACTACCATATCGGGAATTTTGAAGCCAATACCCAAAAAATTATCCGTACTGCACAAGATGCTGCTAAACAACATGCTGATTTGGTCATTTTTGCAGAGATGGCCGTTTGTGGTTATCCACCACGCGATTTTCTGGAGTTTGATGATTTTATAACACGAACAGAACAGGCGATAGCCGAAATCGCAGAAAGTTGCTTCGACATCCCTGTAATATTAGGTGCGCCGGTGCGAAATACTGGTTCAAAAGGCAAAGCGCTCTACAATGCTGCCATTTTCTTGCATGAAGGCAAGCAACAGATTTTTCGAAAAGCACTGCTGCCCGATTACGATGTTTTTGATGAATACCGCTATTTTGAGCCTGCGCAAGCATTTGATTGCCTGAGTTTTAAAGGCAAAAAAGTCGCTGTCACCATTTGTGAAGACTTGTGGAATATAAGCGAAAATCCGCTTTATTTCAATCAGCCCATGGAAAGCCTGATCCTTGAAAAACCAGACTTTATCGTGAATATCGCTGCCTCGCCATTCGATTACCGGCAGGCTGCCGTGCGGGAAGAAGTGCTACAAAATAATGTGCGTAAGTATAAAATTCCGTTGATTTATGTAAACCACGTTGGCGCGCAAACAGAACTGCTTTTTGATGGCGGCTCTATGGTTATCAGCGAAAATGCTGAAGTACATAAACGAATGGATTTCTTCAAAGAAGGCCTCACTATCTTTAATTTAGAAACTGATTTTTCAAAGCCAAAAAGCGTTCTGGAATTGCCTTCAAAAATGGAGCTTATCCACCAGGCTCTGGTGATGGGGATACGCAATTATTTTGAAAAGCTGGGCTTCAAAAAAGCTATATTAGGGCTTTCAGGCGGATTAGATTCAGCGCTTACCATGGCTTTGGCAGCGGAGGCTTTGGGTGCAGAAAATGTTTTTGCCGTGCTGATGCCTTCCCAGTTCAGCTCAGACCATTCCATCAAAGATGCAGTGGATTTGGCCAAAAATCTAGGTTCACCTTACGAAACCATTGCCATCGAGCCACTTTATAAATCCTTTAAAACACAATTAGAGCCCTTGTTTTCTGGCAAGCCGGATGATGTTACCGAAGAAAATATTCAGGCCCGTGCCAGGGGGCTGCTTTTGATGGCTATCTCCAATAAATTTGGCTATATCTTACTCAATACCAGCAATAAAAGTGAGGCCGCGGTTGGCTATGGCACTTTATACGGCGATATGAATGGCGGCATTTCAGTGTTGGGAGATGTGTATAAAACAGAGGCTTTTGAGCTGGCGCGTCATATCAACAAAGACAGGGAGATTATTCCAGAAAACACCATTGTTAAACCGCCTTCCGCGGAATTGCGTCCTGTCCAAAAAGACAGCGACAGCCTGCCTGATTACGCCATTCTTGACGCTATTTTATATGCTTACATCGAGCAGCGCAAAGGCCCGGAGACCATTATTGGTGAGGGTTTCGACGAAAAAACTGTAAGACGGGTTTTGCGTTTGGTAAATCAAAATGAATACAAAAGGCATCAAACGCCACCAATCCTGAGAGTTTCGCCAAAGGCGTTCGGGATGGGACGCAAGATGCCTATTGTAGCAAAATACCTGATTTAAAATCAGATATTAATAGCTTCCACAGATTTTATTTCCGGAAGGGCTTTGCGGATGGTATTTTCTACACCGTTTTTAAGTGTCATGGTGCTGTATGGACAACTGCCACAGGCTCCTGTCAACTCAACATTCACAACCATATCATCCGTTATTTCGACAAAATTGATATCACCTCCATCTTGCTGAAGATAAGGCCTGACCTGCTCGATAATTTTTTTCACTTTCGTGATGAGTGCTTCTTTGTGTTCTGTCATGTCAAGGATTATTTAGTTTTTTTTAATTGAATTTAGCTTTCAAAGCTGCGGCAACTTTATCAAAAGCCTGGGCTATAAGCGAATTTTCGTCAAGTGCGATCGGGTTTCCACTATCGCCTGAGGAAGCAATTTTTTCATCTATCGGAATCTGGCCTAACAAAGGAATGTCAAGCTTTTTAGCAAATTCTTCGCCATGGCCTTTACCAAAAATCATATACTTCTTTTCGGGCATATCAGAAGGTGTGAAATATGCCATATTTTCTATCAGACCCAACAAAGGAATTGTTAGTTTTTCCTGTTTAAACATGTTGGCAGCGCGGATCACATCGGCAAAAGCTACTTTTTGCGGTGTAGTAACGATGATGGCGCCATTAACGCTATAAGACTGTGCCAGAGTAAGTTGAATATCACCTGTTCCTGGTGGAAGGTCGATTACCAAGAAATCGAGAACGCCCCAGTCAGCATCGCTCAACAATTGATTTAAAGCACTGGTAGCCATAGGTCCACGCCAGATAAGAGGTTTGTCGGTGTCAACAAAATAACCAATTGACAAAAGTTTTATGCCAAATTTTTCGATCGGGACAATCACCGGTTTTCCTTCTTTTTCAAAAACTCCCGGCTGTTCTTTTTCAGTTCCAAACATGATAGGCACCGAAGGGCCATAAATATCGGCATCAACAAGGCCTACCTTTGAGCCACTTCTCGAAAGTGCAATTGCAAGGTTCGCTGCAACCGTTGATTTACCAACGCCACCTTTGCCGGAGGCTACAGCAATAATATGTTTTACGCCAGCCAAGGGGCCACGACCTTTTTCTTTTTCTGCAATAGGCGTAATCTCAATTTTCACAGTCTCGCCAAAAGCTTCACGCAAGGCTTTGGTGGCGGAGTTCGTGACAATATTAACGGACGGCTCACCCAATTTTGGGAAAACCAAACGAAATTTAATCGTGTCTTCTGAAACCGTGAGCTCATCAAGCATGCCCAAATCCACTATGTTATCACCTTTTGCAAAGTAGATAACACCTTTTAAAACTTCAATTACACTACTTTTTGTTAGTGCCATGATATACTTATTTAGACTTGTTAAAAATAATATTTATTTCACAACGCAAAGGTACATTTTTCGGTCTATATTTTTGACTTTAATCAGTTTAAGGTTACTGCCAAAAAGCCTACTCAAGCCGAGTTGCGACTTGCGTTGATATTACCATATAGCGATCGCGTAACCATTTTTTCATAAACAGCTTTGTTGCTGTCGCTTTTTTCGATCATCTGCAGGGCAAACTGCTGAATCACAAGCAGAGGCAATACAATTTGCTCACGTATCATGATGCTCTTTTTTGTAACGGGTTCTTCTTCCATCAAGCTTTCATAGCCGGAAATTAGTAGCAGCATTTTTTTAGAGAGTTCGTATTCATTATTTAAAATATGCCAAAACTCCTGATATTCCTCTTCTTTTGCCATATAAGCGGTCAGCTTGAAGTTAGATTTAGAAAGTGACATCATCGCATTCAAAATCAGGATTCTAAAAAAAGGTGCATTTTGAAATAGTAACCTTAATTCATCAAGGCGTCCCTCCTCTTTCAATTGATTTAAAGCCGTTCCAATGCCAAAATAACCAGGGACATTTTGCTTCAACTGGCTCCATGAACCCACGAAAGAAATAGCACGCAGATCAGACAATTTCAATTTTTCCTCCTGTCCGCGCTTGGCTGGCCGGCTGCCAATATTCGCTTTGCTATAGAACCTGAGCGTGCTTTTATTCTCGAGATACGACATAAACAGGGGGTGATTTTTCAGCGCCACATACTTCTCAAAGCTAATCGCTGAAAGCCTTTCAATCGTTTTTCGTAAGCTCGGGTGTATCACGTTTTCCCGTCCATTTATTTGGTGCGAAAGTGCCGCAGTGAGCAGTTGTTCAATATTGTACTTAAAATGTTCGGGTGTGGCAAAGCGGCTCGAAATGGTTTGACCTTGAATGGTAAGCTGAATCTCGTTGTTGGCAATTTTATCACTTTGCGAGGCATAAAACTGATGCGTTTTCCCACCTCCACGCGCCGGCGGACCACCACGGCCATCAAAAAACAGCGGACTTATGCCGTTTTTTTCACATACTGCCGTAAGTGCTTCTTTGGTTTTATAAATCGACCAATTGGCTTTCAGATAACCACCATCTTTGGTGCCATCGCTAAAACCCAACATCAAGGTTTGCTTGCTTTTGCGGCTTTGTAGATGTTTTTTGTAAACGGTATTGTCAAACAAACGCTGCATAATTTGCGGTGCATTTTCCATGCCATCCATAGATTCAAATAAGGGAACAATATCGATGGAGATTGCTTGCTTGTCAGTAATAACCCAACGCAACAAGCCAAAGACAAAAAGTATCGAATATTCGTCTTCGGAATTGCTGATGATATAACGGTTGCAGCCCTCTTCTCCATTTTTGCGTTGTATCGCTTCAACCTGTTTTATGGATGCGATGGTATCGTTGATAATTTCGGCATCGTAACCAGCCGGATCAATGCTAAGCTGCTCTTCTGTAAGTATTTGCACCAGCTTTACGTCAGTAAGCTCCGATATACTTTCGTTGATCAGCCTATTATTTTTAAGCACAGCTTCAACGGTTTGTCGGTGTACTTCGTGATTCTGCCGGATGTCGAGCGTTGCGAAATGTGTCCTAAAAATAGTCACTTTATCTATCAATAAATCAATTTTATCGCTGTAAAGGTTGTTATATTTTTCAGCAACTACCTGTTTTGCTTTTTCTAAAGGAGTGACAATTTCCTCGAAAGTAAGGCACCGATCGGCATGAAACAGCGTAGGGTAAATCGCTGTTCTTAATTGGTTTATAATTTCTTCTACACCTCTGAAACTCAACTTTTTCGACAAGTCTACCAGGTCTTTGTAATAACATTTCATCAAAGTCATACGCAGCTCGTCAGCCACCTGCATACTCACTTTTGCGGTCACATAGGGGTTGCCATCGCGGTCGCCACCGGGCCAAAAACCTAGTTTCACAATTTCGGGGTTATTAAAATTCTGGTTTTGAAACTGCTTTTTTAGGTCAGCATAAAAATCGCCAAGTGCATCGTAATATACGTTTCGCAGGTAGTAAATAATATTTTTGGCTTCATCAAAAGGCGTCGGCTTTTGTTGATTGCCAAAAGACGTCATGCCAAGTTGTTGCAACGCCAAATCAACTTTCATCAAGTCGTTGTCATTGACATGATCGCGCAGTTGTTGAATAATTTCGAGGATTGCCGGTGGGTAAAACTGGGTTGGGTGCGCGGTGAAAACAATACGGGCACTAAAGCCTGCCAATTTTTGCGGTATTTCAGCTTGTCTTCTCTTGCTTTCGAGCAGGTGGATAAAATCGTTCAACGACAATTTATTACCGTCCTTTTGAGTGGTTTTAAAAGCTGCATCTTCGATACTATCGAATAAAACAACCTGCCGCTCAACATATTGAATCACCCTGAATAGAAAATCAATTTGGTCGGCAGTGTCGTGCAAGTTGCTTTGACTCTTAAAAAAACGCTCCAGAATTTCTGTAGGTTGCAGGCTGTTTTCGAGTCCGTTGATACACTGCTCCTGAAGCTGAGGAAGCATCATACCGGTTTTACCTATTTTGTCAAAAGGCAGGCTCAGAAAAAGGCTGTTGAAAAGATTAAATTTATTAACGACAAGTTTTTCAAAGCTGTTGGTTTGGTTCGTAATATTCATTTTGTTTTTCAAGTTCCGAATGTAGATGTCACTTTATTTTTGTCCCATTTCTCGCGGACGGCCTGCTCATATTTTTTCGCATTTTCTTTGTCGTTCATCATCAACATGCCGTTAAGATGGTTGTTCAAAAAGAAAAATCTCAAATATTTACTGTCTTTTTCTAGGAGAATACTGTCAGCTTTTTCAGGATTATCCGGGATATTCATTGAAAAGAAATACTGATCGAAAACCTCCATTTTTAGTCGAAAAGCCTTTTGATCGTACTTAGTTTTTCTGCCGGCCACATTATTCCCTACGACAACTCCCTGATGTTCGGCAGCATGCCACAATCCACTGATATATCCGCCGGGATGCTCGGCTACATCACCTGCCGCGAAAACGTCGGGGTGTGAGCTTTGCAGAAATTCATTGACGAGTATTCCGCGATTTGTGGATAAACCAGCAGCCTTTGCCAAGTCGATATTTGGTTGGCTTCCGACATTAAAAACCACCATATCAGCAATTTGCTGAATAATGTCACCAATTTTTACCAGGAATTTATCGTTACTCGTTTTACTGATTCCCATTATGTTTTCGTTACAGATTATGCTCACGCCGCGCTGTTCCATAAGCTGCTGAACCCTGCTTGCCATAAGGCGATCGAGCTGACGATTCATCAGCTGCATTCCATTATGAACCAAGGTGACCTGCTTACCGAGTTTTAGCAGTTGATCTACTATTTCGATGCCTTGCACACCGCCGCCTCCTACAATAATTTTTTCAGTTGATTTCAGATCGCGTAACAACTCTTCCACATCCTCTGCTTTGCGCAAAAAATGTACATCTCGTTTCCCATTTCCTTTTAAAACCGGTTGTCGGCTGTGCGAACCTGTGGTGATGATGAGTTTGTCCCACGCAAATTTTCGCTTTCTTTCGGTCAGCAGGGTTTTGCTGTTCAGGTTGATGTTTGTCACTACATCCTGCATCAGGGTAATTTGGCGGTTCTCGTAAAATTCTGCATTGGCAAGCACAAGCTGCTCAACATCAATACCCTCCAGAAGTCGTTTATTAATTTTGGTTCTCTTGTACGGCTTGTGCTCCTCGCCATTTATCAACAATAAGCTACTTTCGTCATCGTGCTGACGTATGGCTTCGGCGGCTTTAAATCCAGCAATTCCAGCTCCAATTATGATGTAGTTGAATTTTTTCACTAGTAAACTAATTTTGAACAAAAATAACAAAACTTTCTCTATTTAGAAATATTCTATATTACAGCAATTTGCAGAAATAATCGAAGCTTTTCAAACCGATGCGACTTTGATTTTTAGGCTTTTTATCATTGTTTTTTGTGTTGAATCAACATGCCAGTCATATTTCGTAATTTAGCGCGCTGAAACAACATGATGATATGGCAAAAAAGAAGCAGGATTCGGAAGAAAACGAAATGTCATTTTGGGATCATTTAGAGGAATTGCGTTGGCATATAATGCGCAGTGTTATGGCCATTTTGGTGCTTTCAATTGTCGCCTTTTTAAACCGCAAATTCGTTTTCGATTACCTAATACTTTCGCCCAGTAAGGCAGATTTTTTTACCAACAGGATGCTCTGCAAAGTAGGCGAATTTTTGCATCTTGATGCGATTTGCATGGATCAGCTGAACCTACAAATCATTAACATCAATATGTCCGGACAGTTTTTGACCCATATGTATATTTCGTTTATCACGGGTTTAATTGTGGCTTTCCCCTTTGTTTTGAATGAGTTTTGGCGTTTTATCCGGCCAGCACTTCACAAGGACGAAGCTAAATATTCCGGCGGAGCGGTTTTTATAAGTTCGTTATTGTTTTTTCTTGGCGTGCTATTTAGCTATTTTTTGATTGTACCACTGACCATCAACTTTTTAGGAACCTATCAAGTAAGCGATACTGTTGCCAATCAAATTTCACTACAATCCTATATTAGCACTGTTATTTCGGTGATTTTTGCGGTTGGGCTGGTATTTGAGCTACCCATTTTAATTTATTTCTTGACTAAAATAGGCTTAATAACGCCCAGCTTTATGCGCAAGAACCGCAAATACACACTGGTGATTTTGTTAGCTGTTTCGGCCATTATCACGCCACCGGATGTATTTAGTCAGATCTTAGTTTGTATCCCTTTGATGGGGCTTTACGAGCTCAGCATTTTGGTTTCAGACCGCATACACAAAAAGCAACAGGCGGAATTAGAGGGGTAGAAGACCTTGATTCACTGTATATTAACTATGCATAACCCAACCTAAAGTATATTTATTCACCAGCGACCGCTTTTAATTTATACCTTTACATGTCGAACCAGATTCCGGCTTTTTGAAAATTTATAATTTATTCAGCATAAAGTTCGGTGTTTATAAATCTCGATCAAAAATACGCCTATGACTCCTGAAAAAGACATAAGATGGGAACAGCGATTTTCAAGTTTTAACAAAGCTTTGAAGAAACTCACTGAAGCCGTTACCTTATTGAAGGAAGATTTTGCTGAACAGGAAATTGAATCTGAACTGGAAAACACTAAAAATGTGCTGGAAGAGATGGTAAAAGAAGGACTGATTCAACGTTTTGAATACACTTTTGAGATAGCCTGGAATTTGATGAAAGATTATGCGCTATTTCAGGGTAATTCAGAAATTAGAGGTTCACGAGATGCTATTAGATATGCATTTGCATCAGATTTAATCACAAACGGCGATTGCTGGATGGATATGATAAAAAGCCGCGTCAAAACATCACATATTTACAACGAAGAAACCGCTCAGGAGATTTACTTAAAGATTATAAATGAGTACTTTACAACTTTTTTAGATTTCCAGAAGGTGATGGAAAGCATAAGAAGTGGGGAGCAAAAACGGCTATTTAACCAAGAATAATGTACGGATTAAAAGACACAGCTATTGAGAAGATACAAAGCGTGTTTTCTAAATACGATGCTATAGATAAGGCTTTACTTTATGGTTCGCGCGCCAAAGGTAATTTCCGAAATAACTCTGATATTGACTTGAGTTTAGTAGGTGAATTGCTGGATTTGAGTACGCTTTTCAGCATTGAAAATGATTTAGACGAGCTGCTCTTACCCTACAAAATCGACCTCTCGCTTTTCCATAAAATTGAAAATCAGGATTTGATAGCCCATATTGATCGAATCGGTGTTGTTTTTTACGAGAAATCGACTTAACCGATACTCAGTCTCCCCTACCCCTTATACCAATCCGGTTTCCCGGTCAAAAAACCCGATGCAAGCTGATAAAATTGCTCCGGTGCTTCGGCGTGGACCCAGTGTGAGGCGCCTTCAATGGTGATAATCTCGGCACGGGGGAAGTTGTGCCTGATTTGCGGATAATCTTCCGGAAGGATATAATCCGAAGCACCACCACGTATAAAAAGCGTAGGCTTGGTAAACACCTCAGCGGTTTTTATGGCGTCGAACATCTGACTTAGGTTAGCAGCAATTCCATCCAGATTGATGCGCCATTCCAGCGTTTGCTTGTCTTTCCAATGCAAGTTTTTGAGCAAAAACTGCCGGATTCGTTCCGAACTCACTTTTTCGGCCAACTGTTCCTCAGCTTCAGTGCGGCTGCTCACTTTGTCGAGCTCCATCGACTGCATGGCTTCAACAATAGCACGGTGATACGGCCGATCGCCATAAGCTTTCAGACTGATGTCAACCACCAGCAACCTTCTTACAATCTCCGGATGTTCGATGGCGAGGCGCATGGCTACTTTTCCGCCCATGCTGTGACCCAATAGGATTGGCTTCTCAACTCCAATGTTTTCAATCAGTTCAAGCAAATCATCAGTCATTGCCAGGTAGTTGAAAGTATCAGAATGTGGTGATTGTCCATGGTTACGCTGATCAGGGATTATTACGTCAAAGCCCTCATCAGCAATACGTTTGCCGAAAGTTACCCAGTTATCCGAAAGTCCAAAAAGTCCATGTAGAATTATAAGCGGTTGGGCATTTTTATCGCCATAACGTCTGAAGTACAGTTCCATCTTTTTCATTTTTCAAGCTACAAAGGTAAGCTAATTACCAGTTTTACCCATCCAGATTTAGCTCGGCACCATCGCCTTTTAGCCCGAAATAGTTGCGCAAGCCATACACTCCCAAATAGACAAAAGGCGTATCTATCAGCGCAAAAAGAGCCTTGAACAAGTAACCATTAATCAACAACTTACCAAATAAATCCCACTCCAACACCTGAAAGCTGCTCAGCAGAAAAAGCACTGTAAACGTATCAACAAACTGACTTGTAAAGGTTGAGAAATTATTACGCAGCCAAAGGTGTTTGCCTTTGGTTAGACGTTTCCAGAAATGAAACACCTGCACATCCAAAAACTGTGCGAAAAGGTAAGCAGCTAAGGAGGCTGCTACAGCAAGATAGGTATAGCTGAAGGCCTTGTTAAACTCCTGATCGGTGAGCGGCGACCAAGAAGTTGCAGGTGCCACATCAGAAATAATGACAATTATCAACGCAAAAAAGCTGGCAAATATGCCTGCTACAACAACCATTTGTGCACGTCTCTGTCCAAAAACCTCCGAGATAATATCTGTTATTAAAAAAGTGATGGGATAGGCAATCACACCCACACTTATCTCAAAATGATAGAGCCCGAGCGGATTCCAGAAAAAAAACTTTTGAAAGATAAGGTTGCTTGTCACCAAGGCCGTTACAAAAAGTGCTGCCAAAATCAGAAAAAGCGTTTCTGCTCTTTTACGATTAATTGAGCTAATAGGAATAACTTCTACTTGCATATTGGTTGGCAAAATTTGTGAATAAACGTTTTGACATTAGCCAGGTAAACCAGCTTGTTTAGCAGCTATTAGTACAAACAAATTGCCATTTTGTTTTTAAGACACTTCTCAAATACGCAAAACTTTCTATAGCTTTCCCTTCACTTTTCCGGCCAGCCAGCCCATTCCGGCATTAGGCCGATTATCAAAATCCGGCACAAAAGGTTTGATATCAAGCAACGGGCTATTATCCAGCATATCAGCCTGATAAAAGTAAACTCGGTTTTCTTCTATCTTTACTAACTCAACCACCGACATACCGATCGGATTAGGCCGGTGCGGACTGCGAATGGCAAAAACACCGTATTCTTTCTCATCTAAAAAAGGTTTTTGACGCAGCTTCGGAGCTCTCGATTTGTGTAGCCAATACAGCAAAATAATATGCGTAAATTGTTCCAAGCCATCCAGCCCGTCAATAAATTCCTCGTTGAGTGTTGCTACAGAAAGCAAACTTCCTTTGGCGAAAAACGGTTGAATTGGCGTGCTTTTGCTATCGCTATACTGGGCACGAATTACGCCAATTGGCTTGATGTTAATACTTTCCATCAGATGATGAGTTGGCGGCGATACAGCTGAATAGTATTTTCGAGCCCCAAATAAAGTGCGTCAGAAATTAGTGCATGGCCAATTGAAACTTCCAATAAGTCGGGAACATTCTGGGCGAAATAAGCCAGGTTGTCCAAGTCCAGGTCGTGTCCGGCATTGATTCCAAGTCCACATTGTTTGGCAGCTTCGGCTGCCGCCACAAAAGCTGTAATGGCTTTTTCGCGGTTTTGCAAATAATTACGGGCATAAGCCTCGGTATAAAGCTCAATACGATCGGTATCTGTATCTTGTGCATGTTTAACCATCTCTATATCAGCATCTACAAAGATGGAGGTGCGAATACCGGCCTCGTGAAACTGCCGGATAATCTTCTTCAAAAAATCACGGTGTTTTACGGTGTCCCATCCATGATCCGAGGTGAGCTGGCCTGGATCGTCAGGCACTAAAGTTACTTGTTCGGGCTTGTTTTTTATCACCAAATCAATAAAGTCAGGTGTAGGATTGCCTTCGATATTGAATTCTGTGTTAACCAGCGGTCTGAGCAAGGCAACATCTTTGTAAGTAATATGTCGTTGATCGGGTCGTGGATGCACCGTAATTCCGTCTGCACCAAACTGTTGGCAATCGACAGCAACTTTTTGAACATCGGGAACCTGTCCACCACGCGCATTGCGCAAAGTGGCTATCTTATTGATATTTACGCTGAGACGAATCATAGGAGTAGCAATTATGGATTTTATATGGCTTTGCGCCGATAATTTACAGCGAAATTAAGCATTTTCCGGCTTTGAGGAAGGTTCAATTTCGACTTAATCAAGGCTGTTTCTGAGAAAATGAATAACAAAATCATTTTACAAAAGACTATTTTAGCTGATTATTAGGAGTGTTATAATAAAACCAGTGATTGTTTGCTTAATCAGATGATCATTAAATATAGAAAAAGTAATTTTGACCAACTTTATAACTTTCCTGATAAAGTTTATTATTGAAAAACCCTCACAAAAATCAAAGCATGCGTGTTGTAATTCAAAGAGTTAGCCAGGCAAAAGTTGAAATTAATGGCCTAATGAAAGCCGAAATAGAAAAAGGAATGTTGGTGCTGCTTGGCATTGAAAGTGCTGACGAAAAAGCCGATGCTGACTGGCTTTGCACCAAATTGTCGAAGCTAAGGATTTTTTCTGATGAGGCCGGACAGATGAATTTGGACATCAACACCATTGGTGGCTCGTTTTTGGTAGTGAGCCAATTTACCCTTCACGGCAACGCGAAAAAAGGCAATCGCCCTTCGTTTATACGTGCTGCGCGACCCGAACAAGCGATTCCGCTGTACAATTATTTTGTTAAAATGCTGGAAGAGCTCTCAGCTTGCGCTGTAAAAACCGGCGAATTTGGTGCCGATATGCAGCTCACTTTGGTCAACGACGGCCCGGTAACCTTAATTATGGATACCGCAGAAAATCAGTAAAAAAATACAGCCAAAACTTTTGTTATCACTTTTTTCAGCAAGGACAACAAAATACCAACTAACCCAGTTTAAAAAAACTGCGGTATAACCGATTCGCGGTACTTGAAAATTCCTTCGACCTTTTTCTTCACAAAAAGCCAGTGCACGAACCGTCCTAAAATTCTAAATGGAAGCTGATAGCTGACAATATCTGTCATTTCCACGCCTTTATCAGTCTGCTTAAAATGGTGTTCATGATGCCACATTGTGTAGGGGCCAATACGTTGCTCGTCAACAAAAAACAAGAAATCCTCCACATATGAAATTTCCGTTACCCAAAGTGTTGGTATGCCTGCAATTGGCCTCACTTTGTAAGAGATAATTTGTCCGGGATACATTTTACCTTCGCCTCCGCTAAGGATTTCAAAACCCATCGCTTTTGGCGTTATTTTTTGCAGATTTTGTGGTGCGCTGAAGAAGTCCCAAACTTCCTCGATAGGAGCCTGAATCAGGCATTTAGTTTTTAGTACGTACATAGTCTATTTTCGTGCCTACAGAACAGTATATAGCACAAAAAGTTCAGAAAATTTGAAGACTTTACAAAATTAAAAAAGCAACCCATTAAAGGGTTTTGTTCAAAAACTGCAACACATTTTTTTCAATACGTGCAGCAGGATTTTCCCGTGAAGCCGGTACGAATTTTTGTCCGGTAACCTTCTCGAACAACTCGATATAACGCGCCGAAACCTGCGCTATAAAATCTGCGGTCATCTCCGGAACCTCTTGGCCTTCCAATCCCTGAAAACCATTATCCATCAGCCATTCACGCACAAACTCTTTCGATAATTGTTTTTGGCTAACACCTTTTTCAAAACGTTCGGCATACTCATCGGCCATAAAATAGCGGGAAGAATCGGGTGTGTGAATCTCATCAATTAACAGGATTTCATCGCCGGCCTTACCAAATTCATACTTAGTATCCACCAAAATCAAGCCTTGTTTGGCTGCCATTTCTGTTCCTTTGGCAAACAATTTCAGTGAATAATCTTCCAGGATAATGTAGTCTGCTTCTGTGACGATGCCCTGGCTGAGTATTTCTTCGCGGCTGATATCTTCGTCATGGCCTTCGGTAGCTTTGGTGGTTGGCGTGATGATTGGCTGTGACAGTTTTTGATGCTCGCGCAAACCATCAGGAACTGATACCCCGCAAATCTTACGCTCACCTTTTTTATAGGTGCGCCAAGCGCTTCCGCTGAGGTAACTGCGCACAATCATTTCGACGGGGAAAGGCTTGCATAAACGCCCGATGGTTACTACAGGATCAGGCGAGGCGCGTTTCCAATTGGGGACAATAGTGCTCGTGGCATCCAGAAAATATACCGCTATCTGATTCAATACCTGACCCTTATATGGTATTGCCCGTGGCAAAACCACATCAAAAGCCGAAATTCGATCAGATGCTATCATTACCAAAAACTGATTTCCGATGGTGTAAACATCTCTTACTTTTCCCTGATAGAAATTTGTCTGACCAGGAAAATTAAACTGGGTTTTCAAAAGCGGGTTTTCCATATTGAATAAGCTTAGTTTGGTGAATTTTCTGATTTTTTAAGTGAAAGCGCTTTTTTTGGATTTTCTTTTTCGGGCTGCTGATAAGCAAGAATTATTTTGGTGACAAGTTTATGCCTCACCACATCTTTTTCGTCGAGCATGATAAAATCTATCCCGGAAACATCATTAAGTATTGACACTGCTTGCAACAAACCTGATGGCTGTCGGTCGGGCAGGTCAATCTGTGTTACATCACCGGTCACAATAAATTTTGATGATTTCCCCATGCGGGTTAGGAACATTTTCAGCTGACTGTTTGTCGCGTTCTGTGCTTCATCCAGGATTACGAAAGCGTGATCGAGGGTTCGGCCACGCATAAAAGCCAGTGGCGCCACTTCTATGGTTCCATCTTCAAGGTAACTGAGCAGTTTTTGAGTAGGCAGCATATCGCGCAAAGCGTCATAAAGCGGCTGCATATATGGATCGAGCTTGTCTCTCATATCTCCTGGCAAGAAACCCAGATTTTCGCCCGCTTCCACGGCTGGTCGGGTGAGGATGATGCGTTTCACCATTTTACTTTTAAGTGCCCGCACGGCTAGCGCTACTGCGGTATAGGTTTTCCCGGTTCCGGCAGGGCCGATAGCAAAAATCAGGTCGTTTTTCTCACTCGACGAAACCATCCGCTTCTGGTTGGCGGTGATGGCTTTAATAAGCATGCCCGATCTGCCGTGCACCAACACATCGCCATCTGTAATTTTTCCGGTGGTTTGTTGATCTGAATCACCATGCATAAGCTGCTCGATAATGTCAGTATTAATGTTTCCAAAACGCTCTAAATGAACCATTAACAGCTCAAAACGATTGACGAAAAAGGCTATTTCTTCTGGATTACCAATAGCTTTCACGAAATCGCCACGGGCAACGATGCGCAGTTTGGGAAAAAAAGATTTTACCTGATCCAGGTATTTATCCGATGGCCCGTAAAGATCCATCGGGCTGACATTTTCAATTTGAATTATTTTTTCACTCATAGTGGGCTTTTGCGCCTTGAAGTTGTAGGTTAAAGCTGCAAAGATATTCAAGAAAAGGTTTATAAAAAAAACGGACTTCGAAAAGCAGGCAATAACACACTAACAGATAGCTTATCAACGGCATTGTTATTCTGTGAAACTAATTCAAGATTAATTATGCCGTTTCATTATCCTTGTATAGCTTTTGAATATATTTGCAAAACTAGAAATAAACGAAAACACCATCTTGTTTTTCTGAAACAAGATTCTTTTCAATGAAACGTCAAGACATGTCAATAATCACGTTAACAAGCGATTGGGGAACATCTGATTACTATCTCGCAGCAGTGAAAGGCACGCTATTTTCGCAGCTTCCCGATGTAAATATTGTGGATATTTCGCATCATATACAAGCTTTTGACGTGGAAGGTGCCGCCTTTACGATTCGCAATTGTTACCAGAGTTTTCCAAGAGGGACGGCTCATATCATAGGTCTCAACAGCGAGGAATCAGTAGAGAGTCCCCATTTGATTGTGCAGGTTGCCGGCCAGTATTTTATAGGTGCCGACAATGGTATTTTTTCGATGATGTTTGAGCCAGAACAAATTGAAGCTATCATAGAAATTGACATCCCACAGGATTCGGATTTTTTTACCTTCAGCTCACGCGATCGTTTTGTAAAAGTTGCGGTTCAAATTATTAAAGGAACGCCTTTAGAATCTCTTGGTGAAGCCGTTGAGAACTGTAACCGAAGGATTTTATTTCAGCCTACAACCACTGCCAACTCCATCACTGGAATGGTGGTTTATGTAGATAGCTATGAAAATTTGATTACCAACATTTCCGAAAAGCTATTCCGCGAGATGAAACGTGGTCGCAGTTTTGAAATTTATTCCAGCGGTTATCGCCTGCGCAAAATACATTCTGGCTACATGGATGTGGGAACTGCCGATCTAGTAGCAATTTTCGGATCACACGGCATGCTCGAAATAGCTATCAATCAGGGCAAAGCTTCCTCGCTTTGTGGCATCGGCCGCAATGCCTCCGTTTCAATTACTTTTATAGATTAGCAATACTATTTTTTAGCAAGCACTTCGCGCTCCGCATGTTAAGCCATATATTT
This sequence comes from Bacteroidales bacterium, assembly GCA_023229135.1. Taxonomy (GTDB): domain Bacteria; phylum Bacteroidota; class Bacteroidia; order Bacteroidales; family F082; genus UBA5536. Next base: position 18,425 of record JALNZT010000013.1, on the reverse strand, counting down.
TCCAAACTACCCAAGCGATGATTAAACCTAAAATAGCACCTACCAAGATGTCGCCGGGGTAATGTACGCCCAGATAAATTCTGCTGTAAGAAACTATCGCAGCCCACGGGAAAAGCACAAAGCCAATTTTAGGAAATACCGGCCGGAGCAAAAACCAGCTAAACCCGGCTAGGGCAAAACTGTTAGCTGCATGTGAAGAAACAAATCCAAAAGCTCCGCCACAACTTCCTTTAGCTAAATGAATTAGAGGCTGCAAAACAGGCTCGTGACAAGGCCGTGGCCGCTCGAAAACGAACTTGAAAGCACGCACTGAGAGCTGATCAGAAAGGCTGATAAGCACGGCAATAAACAATAAAATTAATAAGGATTGCCATCGGTATTGTCTGACAATTAAAACAAGCAGAACCAAATAAAACGGAATCCAGGTGAGTTTTCCGCTGACAAAAATCATCACAGGGTCGAGCCATCCACTATGAAGGCCATTCAAAAACAAGAACAAACTGGTATCAAGCTGATTCAAAAATTCTATCATGCGCTATTTGGCTTCACCACTAAGAAGTTCACTTTTCAATTCATAAAAACTGTTGTTATAAGGATCGCGCCGCATCAATTGATCCAGCATATCGAGGGCTTTCTTACTTTTGCCTTTTCGGCTATATTTTTCAAAGCGCTCCATAAAATAACTGTCGCTTCGACATAAAAAACCCGGATTTTCACCTACCAGTGTGATAAAGCCTCTGGCATTGGTTTCGGTACCTTTAAGGGTAAAAAGCATTGGCACTTCAAAACGTGTATATTTTTCATCCTGACAAGTATTCCACATACCTTCTGTAGCTTCAATGAACTTCTGAATTTCTTCATTAAGGCCATAATGCATTGGGTTCCGGAGTTTTAATTCGCTGATTTCGTTGTCGCAGCTCACTGTAAATGTAACAACAACTGTTCCCACCACGCAATTTTTTCGGGCAGCTTCGGTGTAATTAACATGCTTAAAAAAAACCCGCTCAAACTCGCCACTTCCGCCTTTAAAACGGTAATCGAGCAAAGTACGCACTGTCTCAAAACGTTGGTTTGTAAGCTTTTCGTTGAGTTCATCAAAGTTTTGACCCAATACAAATGTCGTGCTAAACAAAACCAAGAAGAACAATATCGAACGTGTCATACCAATTAATTTTGAGGCTAAATTACAATAAAAATAAATGAGGAGTTAAAGTCACTGTAAGTATAGGTTTTAGGTATTTTTTCCATCTTTGTGGTTTAATTCCAGTATGAAAAATATTAAAAAGCGTTTTTATAATTTTCTAAGTGTTTTAGGTCGTTATGGTTATGCACACATGGCCATTTTTGTGTTTGCCGTCGTTATAATTACTACCATCTTTAACAACAACCGCTGGAAAACAGATCGCGGATTGGTAATTCACGATGTAACCAGCTACTACAGTTACCTGCCTGCGGTAATTATCCATGGCGACCTGAAGTTCAGGTTTTTGGATGATGACCCGGATTTTTTTAAAGTAAGAATTGCAAACTCAAAAACTCCCGAAGGCGGCCACTACCAGAAAATGACGATGGGTTTGGCGTTTTTATACTTACCATTTTTTCTTTTGGGACATTTATACGCTTGGATTTCAGGTGTCGAAATGAATGGTTACTCGCTGCCATATATGTTCTTTTTGCAGTTTGCTGCCTTGTTTTATGTGCTGGCGGCTCTGTTTGTTTTGCGCAAAATATTGCTAAAATTAGTTAGTGATAAACTTGCCGCCTTAGTAATTTTAGTCATTGGATTGGGTACTAACCTATTCTTTTACACCACTTTGGAAGCCGCTATGTCGCACGCTTTTAACTTTAGTCTTTTCATTTTTTTTATCACGTTAACAATCCGCTGGCACGAAAAGCCCAAGCTGAAAAATTCGATACTTATCGGATTGGCAATTGGCTTAATTACACTTATCCGACCTACCAATGCCCTTCTTGTTTTGTTTTTCTTACTGTATGACTACCAAAACTTTAAGCATCAAATAAGTAAACTTTTCGGGCAGTGGAAGTTGCTATTGATCATCACGCTCTTTGGTTTTCTGGTCGTAGTCCCACAATTGCTTTTCTGGAAAATCAATACCGGCCACTGGATTTTTTATTCGTATGGGAAAGAAGGTTTTTTCTTTGATAAGCCACAAATCTGGTGCGGACTTTTTAGTTATCGCAAAGGCTGGCTGATTTATACGCCAGTGATGGTTTTTGCTTTAGCAGGTATTTTTATGCTGCGCAAACAGTTTAAGGCTTTTTGGTTACCGATTTTGGTATTTGTGGTAGTGAATCTTTACGTGATTTTTTCGTGGTGGGACTGGAGTTATGGCGGTAGTTTTAGTGCGCGCCCAATGATTGATTCCTATGGATTGATGGCTATCCCGCTGGCGGCTTTCCTGTTTTTTACGCAGCAAAGATCCAGGCTTGCTTTTGGTGTTTTAGGCTTTGTTTTGTTTGTTTTGTGTAGTTTCAATCTCTTTCAAACCGCCAAATACAAATACGGCAGTATTCATTACGCCGCCATGTCGAAAGCGGCATATTGGCATACACTATTCAGGATAAAAAATGACACGAAATTTCATGAATTGCTTGAACCAATGAATTACGATTCTTTGGTGGAAGGTAAATACGTTATTATTCCGCCTATTTACCAGAAGGTTTATCAGGAAGCGTTTACAAGTTTTGAAAACATAAGTCCGTATAGTCAAGATTTTTTGTCGCCCGACAAGCATTACGCATTTATCAACGCTGAGCTTCAGGTGGATTATGAATCCAGAAGCGGTGAGCATTCGGTGATGCTTTCAGGCGAAAATCGCTTTGCAGCAAACATCGAATTTTGGGTAAAAGAGCATGAAATTTATGAGCTTAGCGTCTGGAAAAAGCCTGTAGATTCAAGAGGTGCACTGGTTTTTGCCGCTCCAGACCCGGAAGTTCTTTACGAACAAGATGAGGGCTCAGCGGAGGCGGACAGTGCCGGCTGGCGAAAAATCCAGTTTCAGCTAAGCATACCCCGCGCGGCCGCCAATCAAAAATGTCGCGTATATCTTTGGAACAAAACCACTGATACCGTCTTTTTCGACGATATGAAAATTCGCAAGCTGACGCCTTAAAAATCGTCTTTATATTGTTGTTGCTGATTGCGCCTCCTGAGCGCCTGCTCAGCATCGTATTTGTCGCAGTCAAACTCAATTGCAATATCGCCCAGTGGCTTTTTAAAATCCTCTTTGCTGATATTCAATGCCGGATCGTCATACACTTTTTGCATATATAAAGCCCAGATTGGCAGTGCCATATTTGCACCTTGTCCTAATTTTATAGTCCGAAAATGCACGCTCCGATCTTCGGCGCCAACCCACACACCCGTTGTTAAATCAGGTGTAACACCCATAAACCAGCCATCGCTTTGATTCTGTGTAGTGCCTGTTTTGCCTGCGATTGGATTGTTGTAACCATATTTGAAGCGCAAACGGATTCCTGTTCCAGATTCTACAACGCCTTTCATCAGTTCAATCATTTTATAGGCCGAAACTTCGTCCAGAACCTCTGTTCGCTCTGGTACAAAACGTTCAATCACATTGCCGTTTTTGTCTTCGATACGTGTGATAAAAGCAGGTTTGATATATACGCCCTGGTTGGCAAAAGTATTCATTGCGCCCACCATTTCGTATAGGCTGAGATCAGGCGTGCCAAGTGCTATGGCCGGCACCGGGTCAATGGGTGAATTTATGCCCATTTTACGCACCAGCTGTATCAAGGCTTGAGGCGAAAAGCGCTTTATCAGGTAGGCCGAAATCCAGTTGTTGGAGTTTGCCAAGGCCCATCTCAGGGTAACTTCTTCACCGATTCTATCATTCGATGAGTTGCGTGGCGACCAAAATGTGCCGTCGAAAAGCTGCACGCTATATTGAATATTCGGCACTTTGAAGCAAGGAGAATAGTCGCCTTCCTGCATGGCAAGTGCATATAAAAACGGTTTAAAGGTTGAACCAACCTGACGTCGGGCTTGGGTTACGTGGTCGTATTTGAAGTAGCGGTAATCGTTGCCGCCCACATAAGCGCGCACGAAACCGGTGTGGGCATCAACCGACATGATGCTGGCTTGTAAAAAATATTTGTAATAACGGATAGAATCCATGGGTGTCATCACCGTATCGATAGGGCCGTTCCAAGAAAAGACATGCATACGAACCGGCGTACGGAATGATTTGCTAATAGCCTCGGGGCTTTCGCCTGCATTGCGCAACGAGCGGTAGCGATCTGAACGCCGGACAGCCTGTTTCATAATTTTATCTACCTCTTGGCCTACATCACTCCCTGAAAAAACAAAAGGCGCATGGGTATAACCTTCCCAATGCTTGAAAAAGGCCGGCTGTAAATCTGAGCCAAGATGTTGTCGCACAGCTTCTTCTGCATAGCGCTGCATGCGCGAATTGATTGTTGTATAAATACGCAAACCATCTTTGTAAATATTATAAGGAGTGCCATCTGCTTTGTAGTGATTTGCAGCCCAGTCGTGTAGCTCGCCGCGTAAAAACTCCCTGAAATAAGTGGCCTGACCGCTGTTATGATCCAGTATGCCATAGTTTGACATATCAATCGGAAGAGCACTTACCGAGTCATATACCTCGCGGGTAATAAAGTTGTAATCGGCCATTTTCTGCAGCACAAGATTTCTACGCCTTAAGGCATTTTCGGGATTGCGGGACGGGCTGTAACGTGTAGGCGCATTTACCACACCTGCCATCAAGGCAGCTTCTTCCAGCAATAATGATTCAGGCAATTTATTGAAAAAGGTTTGTGAAGCTGATTTTATTCCAAACGACTGGCTTCCAAAAGGTACGGTATTGAGATACATCGCTAATATTTCCTCTTTGGAATAATTGCGTTCGAGCTTTGTGGCCGTAACCCATTCTTGAAGTTTACGCACAACAAGCTGCAGGGTGCTAAGGTTTTCACCTCTAGGAAAGAGGTTTTTTGCCAGTTGCTGCGTTAAGGTGCTTCCACCGCCCTTGCTATTGCCGGTAACCACTCCCCAAGCTACGCGCAGCAATGCACGTTCGTCAATGCCCGAATGCTCCGTAAACCTGATATCTTCAATGGCCAAAAGTGCGTTTACAAGATCGGGCGAAAGCTCCCTAAAATGGACGTTAGAGCGGTTTTCAATGTAATAAGAACCCAAAAGTTCTGCATCGGCTGAATAAATTTGTGAGGCCTGATTGGTTTCTGGATTTTCGAGCTCTTGAAAACTCGGCATCTGGCCAAACCATTCGTTGGTAATGCCATAAAACAGGAGTAATATAGCCGCTAAGCCAATAAAAAATAATAGCCACAGCTTAAACACAAAATTAAACCAGCCCGATCCTTTTTGGGCTTGATTTTTTGTTTCTTTTTGATCGTTCACCTTTTCTTAATTTTGCTTTTCAATACGAATGCCAATATCCTCAATGCCTTGAAGCCAGCGTTCGCGCATGGCCTGTTCTATCTCAAAATGGTATTTCCCCATTATTGGAAAACGTAACGAAGGGTTTAAAAGTATCTGATTAGAGATTAAGCTTCCTGAAGATTTACCAAGCCATCGTCCATCATCACGGGCCAAAACACACTCAATAGTATCGTGCGTAAGCGTGCCGTTTGGAAAGGTGGTATGCAGAAATATATACAAATTACTATAGCGGTAAGTTTCTTGTTGTCTGATGTTTATATAAAAAGCATAAAGTCCAACGGTGTCTGTTATATCAACTTCAAATGCTGCTTTTTGGTTGAAATCCCAACCATCTTGGGGGATAGATAGATTTTCGTCAATCACAACTTGCTGGTTGCAGCTGCTCAAAATTAGCGCGAGTATTAAAACAGACAGGCTGCCAAAAATGACATTAAGGAGATTTTTTTGCATGTTTTTAGGCGATTGATCGTTCTAATAGAAAATTACTCATAGTTAGAAAACCGCATTTCATTGTTATCGTTTCCGTATTCCTCTTCAATATTTTGCTCTTTCGAGAAAGCAAAATCTTCTAATTTTTCGGGGAGTTTACCTTTTTTGTTATTGGCTGCAATTTCCTTCACCTTATCAATCGGTATCGCCATCAAATTGTTGCGGTCGTTGCTATAGGCATACCACATCAGGCCTTTAAAAATATCACTTTTTTGGTGAAAAGCATCGCCTTTTTTAGTTTTGAGTATTGTTCTGTCATCAGGAAATGATTTGAGTGCATCCAAGTATGCTTCGTATTCGTAATTGAGGCAGCATTTGAGTTTACCACATTGGCCTGCAAGCTTTTGCGGATTGGGTGAAAGTTGCTGTAAACGTGCCACATTGGTACTCACCGAGTGAAAATCGGCCATCCAGCTGGAGCAGCACAACTCTCGTCCGCAGGAACCAATACCACCAAGCTTGGCAGCTTCTTGACGCATTCCAATCTGCCGCATCTCAATACGGATATGAAATTCCTCGGCCAGCCTTTTTATCAGTTCCCGGAAGTCAACCCGGTCTTCTGCGGTATAATAGAAAATTGCTTTTGTTTTATCTCCCTGGTATTCAACATCATTCATTTTCATATTAAGGCTCAGGTCAAGCACGACCTCGCGGCTTCTGAACAAGGCATTTTCTTCAAGTTCTATCGCACTCACCCATTTTTCAATATCAGAAAGTTTTGCGTGACGGTATATTTTTTTGAGTGTTTCGAGCGATTCCTGCACTTTTTTGCGTTTCATTTGTAGGTTAACAATTTCACCCACAAGTGTTACGATGCCAATATCGTGACCGGCTGCAGCCTCCACAGCAATTATTTCACCTTCTTTAAGCTCGAGCTCATTGGTGTAAGAAAAAAAATCTTTTCTGCCATTTTTAAACCGAACTTCGGCGGCACGCAAACCTGCTTCATTTGGCGAATCTTTGTATTCTTTGAGCCAGTTAAACTCATCCAGTTTGCAGCAACTGTGCCGAAATATTTGATCCTTGGGATTATATATGCGTGGGGCGCGACAGCATCCTCTTGGTATAAAAGTGGAAGCTATTTTTGCCTGTTGTTCATCATTCATAAGGAATATATATAGAGTTTGAGCGAATTTTTTAATTTAAAAAGCAAAGATAAGATAAAATCAGGGAGAACTAATTTGTTGTTTTATACACTGCCAGTGAATTACTTCTGTTATTATAAAACATAAACTTGCAGGCTTTCAGCTTGATTTTTTTTCAGAATTTCTTTTGATTTAAGTGCCGGTTTTATGGCCAGGGTGTCATTTCATTTCTGCTTCAGCAGCTTACTCATTTTAAAGCTGATGTCCATAAAAATCAGTGGTGCATATCCATTGCGTTCAATTTGCTTGATTCCCTCCTCCATCAATTGACTCATCTGCAAAAGGTTAGCGGGATTCACAAAGGGTGCGAAATTCTGGTTAAAGGTTTTTTCTTCCGCTGGAAGCCTCACCATATCAAGGAGTTGATTATTTACAAGCAGTGAATTTCTGAACACCTGCAAACCATAAGCAAGCAATGTTTTTTGCTTCTCACGGCCTAGCGGCTTAAGCGTATCCACAAATTCAATCAGCTCAGCTACAGCCACTTTAAAGCACAAACGCATCCATTGCTGAAATATTTGAAAGTTGTATTTTTCTTCATCGGCATTTTTGAAGAAATACTCGGCCAACGACCAGTCTCCATCAGCCATCATCACCGCATCACGCGCATCGGCTTCGCGGCAGTTGTGCTTTTCTGTCAGTGCATAGCTTAATTCCTGATCTGAAATTTTTGGCACTTTAACCCTATAAGTGCGCGATAGAACGGTGGCTAACATCTGATCCTGTTGCTCGGCCAGCAGCAAAAAGAGCGTTTTTTCAGGTGGTTCTTCCAGCAGTTTAAGCAGTTTATTTGCTGCTTGCACATTTAGTTTCTCGGCCATCCAAATGACCATCACTTTGTACTCAGCTTCATAGGCTTTAAAGCTGAGGCTACGCATAATAGCAGCGGCATCGCGGCTAAAAATAGTGCCTTGTTTGTTTTCCACATCCAGGTATTCGTACCAGGATTGTAAATTACCGTAAGCATTCTTTTCCTGAACAAAAGCCCTCCAACTTTCCATAAACAAAGCCGATTCAGGGTCTTTTTTTACTTTTTTTGTAAGTGTTGTCGGAAAGATAAAATGCAGATCGGGATGGGTAAGTTTATTGATCTTGATGCAGGACGGGCAAGTGCCGCAACTATCATGCTCGGTACGCTGCTTACAATTGATATATTGTGCATAAGCGAGCGCTAGAGCCAGGCTGCCAGAACCTGCCTTACCCAAAAATAGCTGGGCATGGCTCACGCGATTGTTGCGAACCGATTGAATGAGACTTTGCTTGAGTGCCTGCTGGCCAATAACTTGTGAAAACTGCATTGGTAAATGCTTTTGGGGTCAAATTTACACGAAATATCCTAACCGGAGTGGTTTTAGGATAGCTTTATAGGTAGGTTTTGGCTTCGCAATTAAAATTGCTTTGCAAACATCAATTTTCTGACTTCAAAACGTGCAAACCTAGTTTTGGGAAAAATTTTTAGCGTAATATTTTGGAAAAAGAAGCTTGATGACTTCGCTTCAACCCGGAAATTAACGCGGCATGGCCTCTGACTCCGAAGACTGTGCTTTGAGCTTTAAGAGCTTCATTAAAAACTTATTGGCAGCAATAGATTGGGTGTCCCACACCACTTTCACAAGATATTGATTGGAGTAAAAGCTGAGGTAATCTTCGTTTTTGAAGATAGACAAACTACGGTACGGCGCTATCCAGCCATAAGTTTTGAGGCAGGACCGAAAAGTTAAAATAATGCCCGAAGGCCGCAGCTCAATAGTACATAACCAGCGACGATTATCAACAGCCAGCAAGGCTTCGATGGACACACTTGCCCGCACCAGCTTAAACTTTGGTGAACGAATCCCTTTCATCCTGAACCGCTCGCGCCAGGAAAAAGCCGGCCCCACTAAAGCATCAATTTCCTTTTTAAGGGCTTTGTCGTTATATTTTATATTTTTGAGTAGCATTTATCTAAAGCAGTTTTTTGGTATCATCAATCCTGTAGGCCATGAGACTGAATCCATAAGTAGAAACAGATAAATGCTTGCATTGTTGAAGGGCGGTTGAAATTTCTGTAAAAAGTTAAGACCCGAGCCTGCTGAAATACCGCTTAATCCCCTTTTTATTGCAAGTAAAATTGTTGTTATTTTGTGCTGTCTCAAATAAACCTATTTAATTACCTTGTGTGAAAAGCTATTGAAGCTATGCGTAATAAATTCGTGCTGCTATTTTTACTGCTATTATCGTTGAATTCGTGTGATAAGTTACTGGAGTTTTCGCTTTATTCTGCTTATGTTTCACCGGATAGGCGGAATACTACAGAGAAAAATCTGGAAAATTTATTTGCTGCCGGCGACCATACCCAGTTTGAGCCTTTTCGGTTTGCCTTGGTTTCTGACAGCCATTTGTTTTTTGATGAATTGGCTGACGCTGTTGACCAAATCAACGCGGATAGCGATTTTGATTTCGTGCTACACGGTGGCGATATGTCGGACGGCGGCCTTATCAAAGAGTTTGACATCTTCCAGGATGTTATGAAAGAGTTGGAGATGCCCTATTTCACGGTTGTTGGCAACCATGATATGCTGGCTAACGGTCGGGCAATTTACGCAGAGATGTTTGGCGATGAAAATTACAGCTTTGTTTATAAGGAGTGTAAGTTTATCTTTTTCAATAATGTGGTGTGGGAGTTAAATTTTGTTGAACCCGACTTTGGGTGGCTGAGAAACGAACTGCATAACAGAAATGAATTTAGACACGTTTTTGTTATCGCGCATATCCCGCCCTGGAGCGATCAGTTTTTTCTCTCCTATTTTTTTGTTTACAGCCTGCTGATGAGTGAGAATAATGTTACTTTATCCATTCATGGCCATCACCACGAAGCTTATCAATATGCGAATGACACTTTACCTAATGGCCTTAAAATCACGCCAAATTTAGTGATTGGCGCACCACAAAAAGGCAGTTACCGGGCTGTTGAGGTGTTTGCAGATACTGTAGTTTTTGAATCTGTTAATTTTTAAAATGATGAAAAAACTACCCTATTGTTGTTTGATAATCATCTTGTTTTTCACAACGCAATCAGTCTTAGCACACGATTCCATCGTTGGAAAAAAAAGAGGTATAATACCTGATTATCTCAATTTTCAGTTGGCCGGAAACATCGGTAGCGGATCGATTGGAGCTGGTTACTACCTCAATCCGGCTCGCAACCTTTGCTTAGATGGAATTTATGGCTATTCACCGGCCTTTCGTACCGGTCGTGCTATCCACAACATCGTCTTGCGACTTACCTACTTCCCTTATACTTTTGATTTGCCCCGCAACTACACGCTAAGGCCTTTGGTGAGTTTTGCGATAAGCAAGCAAATTGCCGATGGCGACCGTACCTTTAGCCTCTTACCTAAAAACTTTCCCGAAGGTTATTACGCGCCCAATGCCTTCCGGCTTCATTTTGATTTGGGAATAGCCTTGAAAAGAGAGCTTTCAAAGACGAGATTTATCAAAGCCATTGAGCTATATGCCAATACCACCACCAACGAGATGTACATTACGTATTATTTTCGATCTAAAACGGTAACTTTTACCGATATATTTAGCCTCGCGATTGGGATTAACCTGTATCTGTTTGAATAAGGCCAGCCAAAAAATTACATAAAAAAAGCCGGAATATTCCAGCTTTTAAATTCTCCGGGAAAACGATTTATTTTTCCTTTTCGCTAATGAGCTTAGAGCTAAAAAACTCTCTGTTCATACGAGCAATATGCGACACGGAAATCTCTTTCGGACATTCAGCTTCGCAGGCATAGGTATTTGAGCAGTTCCCAAAGCCAAGCTCATCCATTTTAGATACCATATTTTGCACCCTTTCGCGTGCTTCAACTTTACCCTGTGGCAACATGGCAAACTGCGACACTTTTGCTGCGACAAATAACATAGCGCTGGCGTTTTTACATGCTGCAACACAGGCGCCACAGCCAATACAAGAAGCAGCATCCATGGCGATGTCGGCATCGCGTTTTGGAATTGGGATGGCATTGGCATCGGGCATTCCGCCTGTTCCTACAGAAATATAGCCTCCTGCCCGAATGATTTCATCAAAAGCAGTGCGGTCAACCATCAGGTCTTTGATTACCGGAAAAGGTTTGGCTCGCCAGGGTTCAATTACGATAGTTTCGCCATCTTTAAATCGCCGCATATGCATCTGGCAGGTAGTTATTCCTTTGTCAGGCCCGTGCGGGCGTCCATTAATATATAAGCTGCAGGCGCCACAAATACCTTCGCGGCAGTCGTGATCAAAAGCTACAGGATCTTCGTCATTAACAACCAATTGCTCATTAAGTACATCTAACATTTCCAAGAAGGAAGCATCGGCTGAGATATCTTGAACCTGGTAATCGACAAATTTGCCTTTCTCGTCAGTGGAAGGCTGTCTCCAGATTTTCAATGTTAAATCCATATTCTCAGGTTTTTATAGTGAATAATGAATAGTTTATTTATAGTTACGTTGTTTTACTTCGACAAACTCAAAATGTAGCGGTTCTTTGTTGAGTTTGGGTTCTTTATTTTCGCCGGTATATTCCCATGCCCCAACAAAACTAAAGTTTTCATCGTCACGCATGGCTTCACCTTCCGGTGTTTGGTGTTCTTCACGAAAGTGGCCACCGCAACTTTCTTCGCGCAAAAGGCCGTCGCGTGCCATCAGCTCACCAAGCTCTAGATAATCGGTCATTCTGAGTGCTTTTTCAAGCTCCATATTAACCATTTCATTTTTGCCGGGAATTTTCACGTTTTTCCAGAAGGAGGCACGCAGTTCCTGGATTTCTACGATAGCTTTCTTCAGCTTTTCACCTGTACGTCCCATACCCACCAAATTCCACATAATCATGCCTAAACGGCGGTGATAGGTATCTACAGTATCCGTTCCTTTAACGGCTAAAAGCTTATCGATAACTTCTTTCACTGATTTTTCAGCAGCATCAAATTCCGGTGAGTCTGTACCTACATGTGCCACGCTGATTTGATCGGCGAGGTAGTTTTGTATCGTATAAGGTAACACAAAATAACCATCGGAAAGCCCCTGCATAAGCGCAGAAGCACCAAGTCTGTTTGCACCGTGATCAGAGAAGTTGGCTTCACCGGCAACAAAAAGTCCGGGAATAGTAGATTGCAGTTCGTAATCCACCCAGATTCCTCCCATCGTATAATGTACCGCAGGATAAATCATCATAGGCGTTTCGTAAGGATTCTCATCTACGATTTTTTCATACATCTGGAAAAGGTTGCCATAGCGAGCTTCTATCACATGTCTGCCCAGTCTTTTGATGGCATCTTCGAAGTCGAGATATACTGCCAAACCTGTTGATCCCACGCCATAACCAGCATCGCAGCGTTCTTTAGCAGCTCTGGAAGCCACATCACGTGGCACCAGGTTTCCAAAAGCCGGATAGCGTCTTTCAAGGTAGTAGTCGCGCTTTTCTTCGGGCAAATCCGTTGGGTTTAGTGTGCCTTTTTGAATTTTTTCGGCATCTTCTTTTGACTTCGGCACCCAAATACGACCATCGTTACGAAGGCTTTCGCTCATCAACGTAAGCTTACTTTGGAAGTCGCCATGAACCGGAATGCAGGTAGGGTGAATTTGAGTGAAAGAAGGATTTCCGAAGAAGGCACCTTTTTTATAGGCCTTCCAAGCTGCGCTGCCATTAGATGTCATGGCATTGGTTGAAAGGAAGAAAACGTTGCCGTAGCCACCTGTGGCAAGCACAACAGCGTGTGCTGCGTGGCGTTCTATCTTCCCGGTGATAAGATCTCTGGTAATGATGCCCCGAGCACGTCCGTCAACAACTACCAAATCAAGCATTTCGCTACGGGTAATCATTTTGACGCTGCCTTTGGCAATTTCTTTGCTAAGGGCGCTGTAGGCACCTAATAAAAGCTGTTGGCCGGTTTGGCCTCGTGCATAAAAAGTACGTGAAACTTGCGCTCCTCCAAATGAACGGTTATCAAGCAGTCCGCCATATTCGCGGGCAAATGGAACACCCTGAGCTACACATTGGTCGATAATAGCATTGCTTACTTCGGCCAGACGATAAACGTTGGCTTCACGCGCGCGATAGTCGCCGCCTTTAATGGTATCGTAAAATAAACGGTAAACACTGTCGCCATCATTGGGATAGTTTTTGGCGGCATTGATACCTCCCTGAGCAGCAATACTATGCGCACGGCGCGGGCTGTCGTGAATGCCAAAAGCTTTCACATTAAAACCCAGCTCGCCAAAGCTGGCAGCTGCTGAAGCACCGGCAAGACCGGTTCCAACAACAATAATATCCAGCTTACGCTTGTTGGCAGGGTTTACTAAATTTTGATGTGCTTTATAATTTGTCCATTTTTCGGCAAGTGGACCCTGAGGTATTTTTGCGTCTAATTTGTCCATATCGTTTTTTGCTTAAAAGAAGTAAATGACCAGCGGAATTGATATAAAACCAAGTGTGATGACCGCAGAAAACAGCGTGCCAAAGGTTTTAATAAAAGGCGTGTAGCGCGAGTGATTAATGCCAAGCGACTGGAATGCCGACTGGAAGCCATGATCCAGGTGGAAACCAAGCAGTAGAATAGAAATCACGTAAAAGATTACATATATGCCATCTTCAAAGAGCTTTATTATCAGCAAACCTAAGTCTTCGTATGTGTTGCCCGAGTCATAAGTAATCGGATCAATATGACCGAATTTGGCAATCACAAAAAAGTTGGCGAAGTGAATGATCAGAAAAATAAAAATAATGGCTCCTGTATGAATCATAAACTTCGAGAAATAAGATAGCTCGCTGTAGCCTTTTCTGTTGTAGCGCACCGGACGCGCTAACCAGTTTTGAATTTGTATTATCAACCCCAATACAATATGGAGTATGAAGCCGAAAAACAGCACATACTGAAACACCTGAATCAGGGGATTGGTGGCCATAAAATGCGCCGCCGCGTTGAATAACTCTCTGTTGTCATCAAACAATATTAGCATGTTGATGAGAAGATGTACTACCAAAAAGCTGATCAAGAATAATCCAGCCAGCGACAAAACAATTTTTTTGGTAATTGACGAATACGATAATGATTTGCTCATAATGATTTGTTTGGTTTAGAAACAAATGAACTTAAAGATTTACTCAAATTCTAATAAAAAATTATCTTTGTGCTAAAGAGTTACAAATGTAGAAATATATTTCATTTAATTTATATCTATACATATCTATTTTTATGATTGTGTTTATTTAGAAGGATTCTAATTTAATGCCAGATATGCCCAAACATACCATTTCGCCTGATTTATTTATACTTAACAGGAAAAACTTATCCGGCCTGCTTCCCCAAAAAAGCATGGCAATTTTCAGGGCTGCCGAAAAAATGCCCCGCAATGGCGATCAATTCTATCCCTTTCGCCAGCAGTCTGATTTCTTTTACCTCAGCGGGATTGATTATGAAAACGCCTTCTTAATCCTATTTCCTGACTGCCCGATAACCGCGCTGAAAGAAGTGTTGTTTATTGAACCGTATAATGCGGTAAAAGCTACTTGGGAAGGCCATATCCTTAGCAATCAGGAAGCTATCGAGATTAGCGGTATCACTACAATCCGGCGGGCGGATCAATTGCACACTGTTTTGCGTGAGTTGATGCACTATGCAGATACCGTTTACCTGAATACCAATGAATATATCAAGTTTCAGTCGGAGGTAGAAGATACGCATCAACGCTTTGCCAAGGAGCTAAAGGAAAAATATCCGCTGCATACTTTTTTGCGGGCAGCACCACTGCTGGAAAGCTTGCGGGTTATAAAATCTGAGGAAGAGCTGCTGCTTTTGCGACAAGCATGCGAAATCACTAAAAAAGCTTTTGAACGCACGCTTTCTTTCGTGCGGGCCGGCAAGTATGAATACGAAGTGCAAGCCGAAATTGATCACGAATTTACCATAAACCGCGCTAACGGGCATGGCTATGCACCCATTATTGGTAGCGGGATAAACAGCTGCGTGTTGCATTATACTTCCAACGACTGCCAGTTAGAAGCAGGCGATCTGTTGTTGTTCGACTTTGGTGCAGAATATGCCAACTACACCGCTGACATGAGCCGTACAATCCCGGTTAACGGAACTTTTACACCGCGACAGCGCGATTGCTATGAAGCTGTTCTGCGGGTACTTAAAAAAGCCATACCACTTTATGTGCCAGGCAATACCATCGACAAAATAAACCAGGCCGTCTGGGAAATGATGGAGCAGCAAATGATACTGTTGGGTCTTTTTACTGCCGAAGATGTTGAAAAACAACATCCCGACTCGCCTTATTATCAAAAATACCTGATGCACGGCGTGGCGCATCATATCGGCCTTGACGTGCATGATGTAGGCTTAAAGCATCAACCGTTAAAAGCCGGCATGGTACTCACCTGTGAGCCAGGAATATACATCCGCGAAGAACGCATTGGCATCAGGCTGGAAAATGATATCCTGGTGACTGAAAGTGATCCTATTGATCTGATGGCCGATATTCCGATTGAGGCCGATGAAATAGAACAAATTATGAGCAGAAATTAATTATCAATCCTATAATAAGCTACACTATGTTTCAAAAAGAAGTCTATGCCGAAAGGCGTCAAAATTTAAAAAAAGAACTATCAAGCGGAATCGCCCTGTTTATGGCCAATCACGAAGCCGCGTTTAACTACCCGGCCAACACCTACCATTATCGCCAAGACAGCCATTTTTCGTATTTCTTTGGCTTAAATCATCCGGGATTTGCCGGTGTGATAGATTTTGAGAGTGGCAAAGAAATCCTATTTGGTGACGATGTTGAAATCGATGACATCATCTGGATGGGACCGCAACCCTCGGTAAATGACCTGGCCGCACAGGTGGGCATCAGCGAGATCTCCTCTTTTAATAAACTCGACTCCTATATCAGAAAGGCGCTCGAAAGCGGACGAACAATACATTTTTTGCCTCCATACCGTGGCGCAATGATGATTGCATTAGGTCGCCTGCTTAACATGCCTGCGCACGAAGTAAGATCAAAAGCCAGCCTGCCACTGATAAAAGCCGTGGTGAAGCTGAAAGAAATTAAGTCGGCCTTGGAAGTTTCCGAAATTGAAAAAGCCGTTGATATCGCCTGGCTGATGCACACCACCGCTATGAAGATGGCCAAGCCGGGCATTGTGGAGCAGGAAATTGCAGGAACCATAGAAGGCATTGCATTGGCACATGGCGGCCCTGTTTCGTTCCCTGTGATTTTGAGCATGGACGGCCAAACCCTGCACAATCACAACCACCACAACACCCTTAAAGCCGGACGTATGATGGTGGTGGATGCCGGAACAGAAACCCGAAGCCTTTATTCGAGCGATATTACACGCACAACACCTGTGGGTGGAAAATTTAGCAGCCGTCAGAAAGAGATTTACGAGATCGTTCTGAAAGCCAATATGGATACGATTGCTGCCATCCGCCCCGGCGTGGAATACCGCGAAATGCACCTGCTGGCCGCCCGCATTATTGCGCAAGGTTTAAAAGATTTAGGCCTGATGAAAGGCAATGTGGACGAAGCGGTGGCTGCCGGAGCTCATGCCTTGTTTATGCCGCACGGATTGGGCCATATGTTGGGCATGGATGTGCATGATCTGGAAGGGCTGGGCGAAACTTATGTTGGCTATGACGAAAAGACCAAGCGCTCAAGCCAGTTTGGGACAGCTTATCTGCGCCTGGGCAAAGAACTGAAACCTGGATTTGTGGTCACCGACGAGCCGGGCATCTATTTTATCCCTGCACTTATCGACAAATTCAGGAGCGAAGGCCTGTTTATAGATTATGTAAACTACGATAAAGTGGAGCAATACAAAGACTTTGGCGGCATCAGGATTGAAGATGACATCCTTGTGACGGAAGATGGTTACCGTGTTTTGGGTAAGCCAATACCAAAAACAGTAGCAGAAGTAGAAGAAACTGCCGCACAACAGCGCGAATGGCTGAAAATTCCTGGCGTGTTTTAAGGATAGTTCGGCTTTGATTTCGCAAAGAGCCGGCAGGCTGCTGCTTAGGCAAGAAACTTAAAAAAGCACCGCCGCAATATTAGGGCGGTGCTTTTTGTTTTGAACCATTACTAAATCTCAAATTTATTTTACAACATGAAGACAATCACTTTTCAGCAAAAACAAATCGCTTACCATAAAAAAGGTGACGGAAAATGTTTAGTGCTTTTGCACGGATTCCCTATGGACAGCAGGGTTTGGAAAGATTTTATAGTATCACTTTCAGAAATTTTTTGTGTTATCGCGCCCGATTTGCCCGGTCTGGGGAAATCAGAAATGCTTGCCGAACGTCACGACATGGCTTTGATGGCCGATGCGGTGGCTGCTATTTTGGAGGCAGAACAAATCAACCATTGTGTGCTGGCAGGCCATTCGATGGGAGGCTATGTGGGAATGGCTTTCGCAAATAAATACGCTGAGAAACTTGCAGGTTTGGTGCTTATTCATTCACAAGCCTCAGCGGATGACGCACAAGGCCGTGAAAACCGCAACCAGGCCATCCTGAAAATCCATGACGATAAAAAAGCCTTCCTAACGAACTTTGTCCAAAATCTTTTCGATGAAAAGTTTGCAATGAAAAAGCCTGATGCAGTGCGTTTTATAACTGATATTACCCTAAGCCAGGAAAAACAGGCAGTGGTAGCCGCCATGGCGGGCATGCGTGAGCGCGAGAGCCATTTTGAACTGCTTTCCAAGCTGAAAATGCCGGTGTTATTTGTGCTGGGAAAAAGTGACAGCAGAATGCCGCTGATAAAAATTATGGCACAGGCCGCCCTTCCGGCTCATGGCGAACTACTGATGCTTGAGGGTGTAGGCCATATGGGCTTTTTGGAATCACCACTTATTGTGATGGATGCCTTGAAAGCGTTTGTGAAACGTTGTTATTTGTTGTGTGAGTAAAATGTCTTAACCGGGATTAGTGTGAGTATAAAGATTCATTGGATTTCAATAGCCGGCTTTAGAGCATTTGCTTATTTAGCCCCTGCTGAAAAACACTTAACACATTGATAATATATTAATTACAAGGAATAGTATTGGATATGCTGCACGCTTTTTGATTGGCAACATCATTAATCCTTGTAATGGATAAAAGTCTTTTAATCCGAAAAATCAATAATGTTTAATCCGGATTATAACATGTTTTAAATTTGCAGATATCCTGACCCATTATCAGATAATCAGTTTGCTAACAGTTTTTGTTCGTAAAATACAATTGTCGTTGATAAAAAAGTTAGCAGGTCTTGCTGAAGATATTATTTCGCTTTTCCTTGATGAAAA
>JALNZT010000049.1 GCA_023229135.1 Bacteroidales bacterium | reverse complement strand
TCACTCATTCCGCAAACTCTCCACCGGATTTCTTTGGGCGGCGTTGTAGGTTTGTAAGCTAACGGTTAGCAACACACCAAAAAAGGTGAAAAGGCCTTCTGGCTTGGTTGAAGTCTGGGTGGGATGAAGCTCCAATTTCATCCTACAAAATGGGACGAAGCTGGAGCTTCATCCCACCCAGAAAGAGCTTCATCCAGCCCATAAAAGTTCTTTTGTTTTGCAATAAAAACCACCTCACTCATTCCGCAAACTCTCCACCGGATTTCTTTGGGCGGCGTTGTAGGTTTGCAAACTCACCGTGAGCAGCGCACCAAAAAGCGTGAGAAGTCCAGCTATTGCGAAAATCCAACACGCGACACTTGTTTTGTATCCGAAGTTTTGAAGCCATAAAATTATTATGTAAAAAGCTGCGGGACTGGCAACTACAAAAGCAATAGCCTTTGTTTTCTCAAACCTTTCTTTAACACTAATTTTACAGCTATTTAATCCAGCCTGACTTTAAATTGTGGCTAATTCGCCATAATTAAAATCAGGATTATTCACGGATTCCAAATTCAAGAAATTCAACGGTGTTTCGGTTTCGTAGCCAATCTGAAATAAAAAAATCACCGTCTTTTGCTTTTAGCATATCTGTTATTGAAATGTACTCACCTGGAGACATGGTAATATCAGACTCACCGGTTTTGACTCAGGACAATGCCCTAAATGTAAAAAGGGAAGGATGTTAGTTGTAGAAGAGCTGCCCCGAATCAGGTCGCCGGCAGGCCATTTGCCTTCAATCCTTCTAGCCTTCTTAAAGTAAAAACACAACCCAAAAAGCGCTCTAAAAGAGGGACTGGGAGGAAACTGTCCAAACCTAACCAAAACATAAGGATTTTGCCCTTGAGAAAAATAGTCATCCGTAAAAAACAAAGTAAAACTGGCTAAAACCACGTAACCCAACTTTGGTAAACGCCACATTAAACAAGCAAACCCTTTTCTAAGCACATACTAAGGCGGGATGTAGTTCAACATGGACTCCGCGCTGGGTCGTGCCGACCGCTTAGAGTCCTATTTATTGGCAGCTGGCATTGGTTCATTTATTCCTATCTTTTTTAGAATCAATTCAGGGATTTTATCTAAACGCACACCTTCAATATTTACCTGAAAATCTGCTCGTTTGTAGGAATCCTTGAAAAAATTATAATCTGCTCGAATCTCTTTTAAATATCTCTTTTTTTTCGATTCATCTAATTTATCTGTTATTGGATTAGAGTCTTTATCATAGAAGGTTAACCTATCCAAAACGTTCTCAAAGGAATCATTTAAACATATAGAAATTAATTCTTTGTCTTTATGTCGTTTATACACTTGCAGATATGAGAATTTCAATCCAGATGGTGTTCCTGAAATAACGGAATCAATATTTTTTGAAAGTAGCTTATCCAATACTACGCTGGCTTTTTCTCTATATCCGTTCATTGTTAAACATTCATCCTGAATCCGTTCAATTGGTTTTTTATAATAATCCTGTATTTCCTCATCCAAATCATAGAAAGAATAATCAATGTTGTCAGCTAATAGTTTTCCAATGGTTGTTTTACCAATACAGCTTATTCCAACTAAATATATTATCATAAAGTCTCTGAGATGGTTAAAAATCAAATTTACGTTTCTCAATCGGAATAGATTTAACTTTCTGAATATTCTCTAATATTTTTTTGCAAGTAAATTCCAAATCCTCTTTTTTTGGAGGATTACCCCAAAATAAATCATCAATCTCCCAATCTTCCGCTTTCATTATTTCTCGGGTCAATTTTTCGGCTTTATCAAGATATTCGGTCTCATTTTGACAATCACCCGACAAAACTCCAAAATGCAAAGTCAAATCATGTGTCAATTTCTCTGCTTGGATTAATATCCCTTCGTAAGATTCTCTTGATAAATCATCTGTATCCATCTGTTGTGTCTGTTTTTGCTTGCTGCCAACAAGAATATACACGAAATACTTCGTATATCTCTGGCACATTACAGAGAGCATCACTAACCAATAAACTCATCGGTTTTCTCATCTGGTTTCGTGTTTTTAATTTACCCCACAAACTTAGAATAATATTTCCATTAATCCACACACTTTAAAAACAGTTTGGCGGCTGGCAAATACTTGTATCTTTCAATAAACTCCCTTTTCACAAGTTCGCGAACTTCCGATGCGAATTAAAAAGAAAACTAAACTCAGCTGACCACCTCACTCATTCATCAACCCCTCCATCGGATTTCGTCGGGCTGCGCTATAGGTTTGTAAACTAACGGTTAGCAACACACCAAAAAAGGTGAGAAGGCCTTCTGGCTTGGTTGAAGTCTGGGTGGGATGAAGCTCCAATTTCATCCTACAAATTGGGACGAAGCTGGAGCTTCATCCCACCCAGAAAGAGCTTCATCCAGCCCATAAAAGTTCTTTTGTTTTGCAATAAAAACCACCTCACTCATTCCGTAAACTCTCCACCGGGTTTCTTCGATCGACACTAAATGTTTGAAAACTAACGGTTAGCAACACACCAAAAAAGGTGAGAAGGCCTTCTGGCTTGGTTGAAGTCTGGGTGGGATGAAGCTCCAATTTCATCCTACAAAATGGGACGAAGCTGGAGCTTCATCCCACCCAGTAGGAGCTCCATCCAGCCCATAAAAGTTCTTTTGTTTTGCAATAAAAACCACCTCACTCATTCCGCAAACTCTCCACCGGATTTCGTCGGGCGGCGCTATAGGTTTGTAAGCTAACGGTTAGCAGAACTCCTAAAAGTGTAATAAATCCAGCTATTGCGAAAATCCAACACGCGACACTTGTTTTGTATCCGAAGTTTTGAAGCCATAAAATTATCACATAAAAAGCCGCGGGACTGGCAACGACAAAAGCAATAGCTACCCATCTTATAAAGTCTTTGTTGAACATAGAGATGATATCGGAAAGCTGTGCGCCGTTTACCTTGCGGATTCCAATTTCTTTGGTGCGGTTCAATATCATTTGAAAAATCTGGCCCACAATTCCCATAAAAGTGAGGATGATGGCGATAAAGGCCGCTATGGCAATAGACAGTCCCAGACGCTTGTCATTGCGGTACATAGCATCGAATTGTTGGTCGTAGAAAGTGAAATTCATCGGCTAAAACAGTGCCACAGCTTTCATTTGGTATTTTCGTGTAAAAAGTAGGTAGAATCTATCCAAAGAACAACAGCTCGATTTCACAATTCCCATAAACAAATTACATCTCCAGTTTTCCTTATTGATTAACGAAAAAATTTCACGCTTCCTATCAAGCCTCTTTAAACCAATAATATACATAAAAAAAACTCCCTTTATCTAGTTGAAGAAGGGAGTTTTTTAAAATCAAAGCAACTGATTACCTCTTTACTATTTTCGTTGTTTCTTTCTGATCTCCAGAGATTAGTACCACGGTGTAGATTCCAGCAGCTAAATCATTTCCATTGATATTCAGTGTATGTTCGCCAACTTCTTGAACGCCATTTTCTAAAGTCTTAATCTTTCTACCATATAAGTCAAACAGACTTATTTCAACAGGCTGTTTCTTAGTAATATGGTATGAAATACTACATTCTTCGTTAAATGGGTTAGGATAATTCCGGATGAAATTTACATTTTTCTGCTGTGTAATATTTTCAGCGATATCGGTAATAATCCAGCTAATTGGCTGGCTATACATTATTCCGCCGGATTTTGTTTCACTTGTAGCAACAAACAGCTGCTCTCGTGTTGCTGCAGCACTAATTACTTCTCCCGGAGCCTGAAAATTCATCCAGTTTTCAAGATCGGGAGTGTAATAGTTTTCCTGTCCAAACAAAAATATACCAAAAGCACCTTCCGGATCAAAATATAGAAGCAGCTGATTAAATTTAACATCTGCATATAATGTTATCCACGAAGCGCCAAAATCCATACTGTAAAATGCGCCACCTTCAGTGGTGATAAAAGAAATAGTATTTAATAACAAAACACCGGTAACATGCAGTTGAGCACCGCTTAAACCGGTATTGCCAGGCGTCCAGCTCGCGAATTCATCGGAGGAATAAAAAACGCCACCATCCGTTCCAAGCATATAAGTAGATATTTCGTCTTTATAGCCTGCTAGATCGTTGATAAAAAGCGCATCACCGCTCAGCCCATTATTTGCAGCTGTCCAGGGGCCTTCAATTTCAGGACCATAGAAGAAGCCGCCACCGTTTGTTCCTATCGTAAAATCATTTTCATCAAGGTCGCCTCCCACCGAATAATGGCTAATATTTGTGTTCGTAAGCCCTGAATTCAGCACCGGAGTATAGGATAGCTGATCAAGGGTAAAAAATGCCCCATTACCTGTTGATACAAAAATAACAGGATAGCCTGCCACTTTAATCGTATTAATGTTTTTATTGGCAAGGTTGAAGCTGATATCGCTCCAATCAGTTCCAAGGTTGGTGGTTTTATGTATCCCATCGCCGGCAAAACCGGCATAAACAGTATCTATAACAGCAGTAAGTACTGTAATATCCGTTGAGATATTGGGAATAGTAAGCGTTGTCCATTGCGCGAATGAGCTACCCATTAGCGCTAATAAAATCAAAGTTAGTAGAGGTTTTTTCATTTTTTTGGGTTTTAATGATTGTAATAATTAAGTTGTTAGTCATTACATCAGACATTTACGTCTTGTAAATCTTAACAAAGGTATTCTCCTGATAATCAAAATTTACTACGTGAATTATCGTATTTTTATAGTTTTCTTACCCTTTTAAAATAATTGATTAATCAATAACTTATCTAGTCGCATTCACCTTTGATTGGGTTCAGGATATTGCAGGCTACACGCTGCTGCTACAGGTTTTTTTCAAAAGACGTTAAATAAGTGAAATTGGGTATTGATGAAAGTGAGGATTTATCAAGAGGCCTTCTGGCTTGGTTGAAGTCTGGGTGGGATGAAGTTCCAGTTTCATCCTACAAATTGGGACGAAGCTGGAGCTTCATCCCACCCAGTAGGAGCTCCATCCCGCTCACAAAGTTCTGTTATTTTGCAATAAAACCTCACCTCACTCATTCCGCAAACTCTCCACTGGGTTTCTTCGATCGGCACTAAATGTTTGAAAATTAACGGTTAGCAACACACCAAAAAAGCTGAGAAAGCCTTCTGGGTTGGTTGAAGTCTGGGTGGGATGAAGCTCCAGTTTCATCCTACAAATTGGGACGAAGCTGGAGCTTCATCCCACCCAGTAGGAGCTCCATCCCGCCCACAAAGTTCTGTTATTTTGCAATAAAACCTCACCTCACTCATTCCGCAAACTCTCCACTGGGTTTCTTCGATCGGCACTAAATGTTTGAAAACTAACGGTTAGCAACACACCAAAAAAGCTGAGAAAGCCTTCTGGCTTGGTTGAAGTCTGGGTGGGATGAAGCTCCAGCTTCATCCTACAAATTGGGACGAAGCTGGAGCTTCATCCCACCCAGTAGGAGCTCCATCCCGCTCACAAAGTTCTGTTATTTTGCAATAAAACCTCACCTCACTCATTCCGCAAACTCTCCACCGGGTTTCTTCGGGCGGCAGAATATGTTTGCAAACTCACCGTGAGCAGCACGCCGAAAAGTGTGAGAAGTCCGGCAATCGCAAAAATCCACCAGTCGATTGTTGCTTGGTAGGCAAAGTTTTGAAGCCATTGTTTTATCACGAAAAACGCGATGGGACTGGCAACGACAAAAGCAATAGCTACCCGTTTTATAAAGCCTTTATTGAACAAAATGATGATATCGGAAAGCTGCGCACCATTAACTTTTCGGATTCCAATTTCTTTGGTGCGGTTCAATATCATTTGAAAAACCTGGCCCACAATTCCCATAAAAGTGAGGATGATGGCGATAATAGCCGCTATGGCAATGGCCAGCCCTAAGCGTTCGTCATTGCGGTACATGGCATCGAACTGCTGGTCGTAAAAGGTGAAATTCATCGGCTCATCGGGCATAAAAAATGCCCACAACTTTTCGAGTGCCTGCATTTGATGGCCAATATTTCCAGGCCGCAGCCGGATGGTGGCATAGCGCAGATTGCCCCCCTCATTATCAGTGGTTAGAAGCAGCGCCACAGGTTTAATTTTTTGGTGCAGCGATTCCACAAAGAAATTTTCGGTAATCCCAATTACTTCGTATCCGCCATCGCGGCCCTGGTTAAAGTGTCTGTTCTCCAAATTTTCCCATTCGTATTGTGTGTAAGCTTCCTGGTTCATAATGCAAACCGGAGCCGATTCGCCGGCGCGAAAATTCCGTCCGGCTTTTAAAGGAATAGCCAGGGTTTGCAAAAAATTATCATCCACATGCATACTTTCCAGGAAAATTGTTTTGGTGGTGGTTTCGTCGCCCAAACTCAGGTGTACATTGCCCGGCACACCACTGCTGAAGGTAAAAGCGGCCACATCCGACAACTGGATCAATTTCTGCCTCAGCACCGCTTGTTTCTGAAAAGTGTATGGAAAATTTAAGCGCAGCAGATTTTCTTTTTCAAAGCCCAAATCGGTATGTTTTACAAAGTCGATCTGCTTATAAAGCGAGAAAGTTAAAATAATCAAGGCAATAGAAATGGTGAATTGCAATGCTGTCATTAAATTCCTACCGCTTTGTCTGATAGCCGGAAGTTTTGAACCAGATAGTACATTTACGGATTTGAACCGTGCAAGCATAATCACAGGGAAAGCACTCACAGTGAGGATGATAAGTAGAATCGCCAGCAAAATCAACAACAAAAACTCAGGCGTGAAAAGCAGCACGGCATCCAAGCGATAATTCAATAAATAGCCCGCCGTGGGCAGCATAAACTGAAATAAAGTCAACGCCAAAAGTACCGCAATTAAAATACTCATCGAAACTTCTACCAAAGTATATATCAGCAGATGGCCAAACTGCGCTCCGTGGATTTTCTTGATGCTGATAATTTTGAGGCGCGCGTATTGCATGGCGATATAAAAATTGACAAAATTGATGATGGAAAGCAGCAGCACCAATGCTCCCAGGCCTGCAAATACCCGAAGCATAGCGCGGTTGCCGCGCATCATTGAACTGTATTCAAAAGCTGGGCCGAGATAAATTTCATCCAAGTTTTGATAGCTCAAGGATTCAATTTCGTAATTCCCTGAGGCTAAAATTTTATCCAGGTTATTTTGCAGCAAAGCACGTTCAGTATCAGGCCTAAGCAGTAAATAATGATCGGCAGGATTCCAGCATTTACCCTCGTAACAGCTTTGGCTGAACCTGAAATCTTCGTTTTCGGCATTGGTGAAAATATCCGCCTGAATACTCGAATTTTTCGGGAAATCTTCCACCACGGCGCTTATCTCTCCGATTATATCATCCAAAACAGTAATCGGTTTTCCCAACGGATCAGCATCCTGAAAAAGCGTGTTGGCAAGCGATTGGCTTATTACAATTGACTGCATTCCGGGAAAAAGTTTGGTGTCGTTAGCCCGGATCACTTTGAGCGGAAAAATCTTGAAAAAATCATCGGTGGTAGTAATCATCCCTTTCGACAAGGCAAATTGCTGATTTGCCTTCACGGAAATATCAAAACCATCGATAAGTTCCATAGCACAAGCCAGTTCCACCTGTGGGAAGTCGTTTTTAAAAACTTCCGTCATCGTCATATCAAGGCGACTTTCATTGCCTTTAAAATCTACA
The DNA here is from genome assembly GCA_023229135.1 of Bacteroidales bacterium. Lineage (GTDB taxonomy): Bacteria > Bacteroidota > Bacteroidia > Bacteroidales > F082 > UBA5536. The sequence continues at coordinate 18,916 of JALNZT010000049.1, read as the reverse complement.
ACCCTAACTATACGATTATGAGTTGGCAGCCAGGTGTCCATGGTGGTTTCGCCATAAATATGTAATCCAATAATAAGACTTATGGCAAAGCCAACAGAAAAACCCAAAATACTCAATAAGGAATAAAGCTTATTACGTTTTAAAACATTTAAAACGAGCTTGATATGATGAATTAGCATCTGTTGTATAGTTTAGTATTATAGTTGATAATATTATTCGTCTCTTAAACTTTCCACCGGATTTTGGTTGGCCGCCGCGATGGTTTTATACAAAATGGCCAATGTTGCAATAGTCAGGGCAATTATTCCGCCAAGGAGAAAATATAGTGGCGATAGGGAGACTTTATTCACGAAGTCTGCAAGCACTTGCCGCATAGCAATATAAGCCACCAAAAATGCGGGAATCATCGCAATTACAACCCAAATCAAAATATCTATCAATAATTTTGCAGCTACCTGAAATGTAGTGCTGCCATGCACTTTTCGGATACCGATTTCTTTGGTGCGCCGCTCCACATTATAGCCTGAAAGTGCATACATGCCGATAAAACTTAGTAATAACGCCAGGATTGCACCACTTAGCACCATGCTAAAAAACCTTTCTTCGGCTACATATTTTCCAGCAAAAACATTTTTGAGTAGGTGGCTGGTAAATTGATAATCGGGCAAGAAATCGTGAAATACTTTTGCTACGGCTTCGCGCCTTTCCTGCGAAAATTCGCCTGTTATTTTCAGATAAATCACATTCACCTGATATGAATCGACTGTTATACAAAGTGGTTCTATTTTTTGTCCGGCATTTTCGTTATAATAAAAATCTTTTACCACGCCAATAATTTTCAGGGGTTCATCGCCATGCATGATTAGCGATTGTCCCACAGGATCATTGATTCCCAGCATTTTTACGGCAGCTTGGTTAAGGATGATAGCCGATTTATCTTCGGGTGTATCCCTAAAAAAACGACCTGCATCCAACTGCAATTCCATCACCTCGCAAAAGCCGGGCTGCACGCGATACTGGTTAATGCTTTTGCTTTTCTCTTCCGATTGTCCATACAAGTAAACGCCTTGTCCGCTTACGCCGCCGCCCATATAATGACTTCCTGAACCAACTTGTTCCACAAAAGTGAATTTTTGCAATTCCTGCTTGATGGCTTCGGCTTTGCTAGCTATTGGCACATTGAAATTGCTAATACCAACGACCTTTTCGGGATTGAAACCCAAAGGAACATTTTTCATATAAGTTAGCTGTCCATAAAATATCAAAAGGCTCACAATCAATAAAATACTGATAAAAAACTGCACAACAACCGATGAAACCGACAGCCATTTTTTGCGATGAACCGACTTTATGCCTCCATGCACCGCATCGATCAGCGGCAGTCTGGAGAGAAAATGCGCCGGGTAGCTACCCGCCAAAAAAATCAGCAACACCAGAAAGCTAATCATAATGGTAATATTTACCGGAGTAATAATATCCTGAAAACTCAAATCAACCCACATCAGATTTGAGAAATAGGAGATTCCAGCTTGGGCAAGCAACAAAGCCAAGCCAAAAGCCGGCAGAATAATGAGGGCAGTTTCCAGGTAAAACATACGGCGCAAACTGGCTGGTGTAGCACCATACGATTTACGGATTCCAATTTCCAGCAGCCGCTTTTCGCCTTGAAAAATATAGAGGTTGATAAAATTGATGATGGCAATCAACAAGATAAAAGCCGCCAGTGCTGCCACCAAAATAATTTGGCGCATGCTGCCCTTTGGTGATAAATCAAAGTCGGCCTTCGTATGCAGATGCAAGTCAGATAATGGCTCAATACCCGAACGTATTGTTACATTTTCAGCATTAAATATTTCAGAAATTATTTTATTATTGCGTTCAGCGATTTTATGTCCGACAATTTCAGGATTACTATTTTGATCCAATAGGAAGTATGTAAAAACTTCAAGTCCACCGAAATTCTGTTCAGGATCGAGCGTTTCTATGCTGCTTAGCGCACCAAATTGGAAATGGGTAGTTTTTGGCAAATCTGCCATGACACCAGTTATCTGATAATCTTCGCCCCTAACACTTAGAATTTCTCCCAGACAAGGTTTATCACCGAAAATAGTTTGCGCAACCGACTCTGCCAAAACCAGCTGATGGCTAGCCTGTAAAGCTTGTGTTTTTTCACCTTGCAACAAATCTAGCCCAAAAACATCAAAAAACTCAGGATCAACATACAGCACTTTCTTAATAGTGAATTGAGCCTCCCCTTTTGAGAAAATCATTTGCCATTCCTGAAATATCTGGCAGGCCTTTTCTATTTCAGGAATCTCAGCTGGAATTTCAGTGTAGGCTCTGCGGGAACAAATTGGATAAGTTTGCGATGAATTGTCTTCAATAATCGTATTGTAAAGCCGATAAACTCTTTCTTTATTGGGAAAGTGCTTATCGAAACTGGTTTCATGAACCACATAAATCATCAGCAATAAAAACGCTGCCAGCCCGATTGCCAGTCCCGGCAGATTCACAAACAGCAGCATAGGGCTGCGCTTGAAGCTTTTAAGGATTTTAATCATTTTTTTTATTCAAAAATTCAAAATTCAAAAATTCAAAGATTGGTTAACACCCAATTTCAGACTTTGAGAACGGATTTATTAAATTTAAACTATTCTGTTTTTCACTTTTCATTCTTCATTTTTCACTTATAAATTTTCATTCATACCTCAGTGCTTCCACCGGATTCTTTCGTGCGGCCCGCCAGGTTTGCCAACTTACTGTTATCAAAGCTATTACGAGCGCGAAAATTCCGGCCAACACAAAAACCCACCAATGAATCTGGGTTTTATAAGGGAAATTTTGCAACCATTTATTCATGGCGTAATACGCAATAGGACAGGCCAAAACGAAAGCCACAGCCACCCATTTTACAAAATCAACATTCAACATTTTAACGATTTCATATACCGTGGCGCCATTCACTTTGCGTATCCCTATTTCTTTTATCTTTTGCTGATTGTAAAATACCGCCATAGCAAAAATTCCCATGATCGAAATCACGATGGAAAGCAGGGCAAAATAACTCACGATGGAGGCGGTGCGCTTTTCGCTATCGTACCAGCTTTGAATGTCATCATCAAAAAATCCCGAGTCGAAAGGCATTCCTCCAGTATATTCCAGATAGGATTTTTTCACCTGATCAAAGGTTGCGATCACATCTCCCGACTGCAGCTGAACAAGAATACTCCACGGATATTCATCTTTTCCCAATTGTCGCAGGATCAAAAAGCCCAACTCCTTGTGCAGCGATTCTATATTAAAATTATTGGTAATGCCCAAAATCGGTTCCTCACCATAGTTTGATTTAAAACTTACAGGCAACGGGTCGAGTCCCAGTTTGTCCACCGTATATTGATTCAACCAGATGCCCTGCTTAGAATAGGCTGATGAGGTGGGCGTTATGTTTATTTCCATCATCGCAAAAAACGCGCTATCCACAACAAATTCCTGGAAACTAACAGGCTGGTCTTCATACATAAACGACTGGTTGTTGCCACCATCAATGGGGTTGCCCTTGACGAACGAAACACTTTTAACACCAGGTATTTTCTCAATAACATTTCTGAATCCTTCTGTTTGGCCGCGTTTAAGGTTATTGACCAACCACACGATATTGTCATGATTAAATCCTAAATCATGATTTCGCATAAAGGCAGTTTGCTGCGCAATAATAATGGTGGCAATAACCAACACGATGACGACAGTGAATTGAAAAGCGATAAGAAATTTTGAATATAAAATCTTGCTTTTCCGGCGAAAGCCTCCTTTTATAACATCGACGGCACGCAACCTGGTGATGATGAATGCAGGGATGATGCCCGAAATAAAACCTACGGCGACAATAAAAACAAATAGAATAAAAACTATTCCAGCTGTAAAAACATCAGCAAGTCTGATTTGTGTATTCAATGCGCTATTAAGCAATGGCTCTGCCAAAAAGCCTCCCAAAATTGCCAATAACATTGCCACACTGCTTATGATTATTGATTCGACAACGAGTTGTGTCATCAGTTTTGACCGACTGCTACCCAGCAATTTTTTGATGGCAATTTCTTTGACACGAATCCCCGATTGGGCAATGGTGAGGTTGATATAATTGACAATTGCCAGCACCAGGATGAGGATTACGATGGCAAACAAAATTAAAATCAGGGTTTTGTTGTTTTGCACAATTCCACTGCCGGATATCGGGCTAAAATAGCTGTCGGTGAGTGGCTCAAAAGATACTGTTTTTGTCCTGCCGTCTTGATATAGCCAAAAATCTTTTTTAAACAGTTCCAATACTTCCGGAGCTTTTGCGGGCAGGTTGGTGTTGGGTTTGGCAAGAAAATAAAGCCCAAAGGAGCTGTTTCCGAAGCTGGTCAATAGTTCGGGCGAATGCCAGAAATCGGCTAGCGCCCTAAAGTTGATGATAGCATCCCAGGATCTAAAGTTGGATTTTTGTGAAATATCTTCCACCACTCCATTTACAACACAGGAGACGCCATCAATTTTTATCAGTTGGTGCATGGGCGAGTCCGAGCCAAAAATGCGGTTGGCAAATTCGCGGCTCAGCACCACAGAGTTACGCGTTTTCAGTGCCGTTTCTTTCTCACCTTCGATAAGATCGAAATTAAAGATATTGAAGAAGGTAGAGTCGGCAAGCAAATAATTAAACTTGACCCTTACATCATCAGTGGTGATCAATATCCCGCCGTTTGTAGAAATACGTGTAAAACTTTCTATTTCCGGAAACTCCCCTTGCAGCCATTCGCCGATAGGTGGCGCGAAGCCGGCATAATTTTCGTTTATCAAACGGTAAATCCTGTCTTTATTTGGTTGCGTATCGTTTACGGATAATTCATTTTTGATGTAAACGCTCAGTAGGATTACAAAGCTCAACGAGATGGTAAAGCCCAAAACAGTTACCACAGTGTAAAGTTTGCTGTGATAAAGATGCTGCGTAAACGATTTGAAATTTTTTAGCCACATGATTTTAAATATTATTCAAAGATTTAAAATTCAAAGATTCAAGGATTCAAGGATTCAAAAATTCAAATAAAGGTTAACACGAAATTCAATCCTTGAATTTTTGAATTAGGAATTTTTGAATATCAAACATTTCCTGCTTTTTCCATAATCACCTGACCATCAAACAGATTTATCACACGGTGCGCATAACCAGCATCGCGGTCGGAGTGCGTAACCATAATAATGGTGGCTCCGGTTTGATTGAGTTCAGTGAGCAAATTCATTACTTCGATACCGTTTTTCGAATCGAGATTTCCTGTTGGCTCATCGGCCAAAATAAGTTTGGGACTGGCCACCACCGCCCGTGCAATGGCTACGCGCTGCTGCTGTCCGCCCGAAAGCTGCTGTGGGAAATGCTTGGCACGGTGACCAATTTTCATGCGTTGTAGTACTTCATTCACTTTTTGTTTGCGCTCAGAAGCTTTCATTTTTAGATACATCAGCGGAAGCTCCACATTGTCGAAAACACTCAGCTCGTCAATCAGGTTAAAACTCTGAAAGACAAATCCAATATTGCCTTTTCGAAACTGGGTGCGGTCTTTCTCTTTTAGATGTGTTACATCCGTTCCGGCAAAGGAATAATTGCCTTCGGTGGGATTATCCAATAGCCCGACAATATTGAGCAGCGTTGATTTTCCGCAGCCCGATGGACCCATCACAGCCACGAATTCACCTTTTTTTACGTGGATACTCACCTTACGCAATGCCAGCGTTTCCACTTCATCAGTTCTAAAAACCTTGCTTAAATTTTCCGTTTTTATCATTTTTAGTTTTTTTATATTTCACTATTAGATTATCAAATTTTAATTTTAATTATTCTTTTTAATGCTCACTAAATGCAACCACACATTAGCTATAATTAGCTTTACTTCAATACAATCCGCTCACTATTGCCAAAAATCTCATATCCCGACACGATCACTTTTTCGCCGGGAATCAAACCCTCGATCAGTTCGTAGTATTTTGGATTTTGACGACCGATTTTTATCCGTCGTTTTTCAGCATATTTGCCATCAGGCGAAAGCACAAACACCCATTGGCCACCTGTTTGCTGAAAAAAGTTTCCGCGCGGCAACAAAACTGCTTCTTCGGGACTGCCTAATTGCAGGCGTGTGTAGTAAGTCTGGCCGGTACGCATATTGTCAGGAGTTTCGCCCGTGAAAACCATCTCAACAGCAAAACGCCCCTCACGCACTTCGGGCAATATTTTCCTGATTTTCAGGCGAAACTCCTGCCCCTGCCGGTCGAGCATGGCCGAAAGTCCGGTACGCACCTGATCAATATAATGTTCATCGATGCGAGCGACCACTTTGTAAGACGACAACACATGGATTTGTCCAATCCGGCCGCCTTTTGGCACCGATTGTCCAAGCTCAACTTCCAACGTAGTTAGCTGACCATCAACCGGAGCTGATACATTCAGGTTGTCCTGGCTTTGGCGGATGAGTTTCAGGTTCATCTCCATATTGCGCAGGTTATCCTCCATCTGTTCCACCTGAATTTTGCGGTAAATGGAATCCTGTCGCTGGCGTTCCTGATACAGTTCAAAACTGCGTTGCGCAAACTGAAAATCTTCCTCGGCTATTAAAAATTCTTCCCGCGAAACCAACTCATCCTCAAACAAACCCAGCTTTTGGTGATAGACCCTTTTCTTGCGTTTGATGTCAAATTCAAGGTTCAGTAGTTCGCGTTTTATCTGCAATTTCTCCTGTTCCATCACCACCATCGTATTGCGCAAAAAATTACTTTTTTCAGCCAGTTGCGATTCGCTATTCAAAATACTGAGCGTTAAATCAGGATTGCTCAGTCGCAAAATCACATCGCCCTGCTTTACCATCGTACCCTCTTCAAGCACCTTTTCCTCCACCCGTCCACCTTCGCGTGCATCCAGAAAAATGGTAGCAATCGGCTCCACGTTTCCGGTAACGGTGATATAATTATGAAAAGTGCCTTCCGAAACGGCTTCAATCTGTAGCTTATCGGCCTCCACATTTAAGCTGGATAAATGGCTTGCAAAAAAGGCCTGATACACCAGAAACGCAAGCAATAACACCAGTCCGGCAATCAGATAGTGTTTCTTTTTTAAACCCTTTTTCTTTTCTATTGGAATGTCCATCTGCTTGAAATTTTTGCGATTTGACACTATTCATTCAATATTAATGCCGCTATGCATAAGATATTGAATCGGTGATATTTACGTCCAAAACAAAAAACTTTTTCAGCAAGATGTGTAAAGTTTTCTTACACCACTTGTGCCATTCATTTACAAAACAACTAATTTAGTGGCGGAAAGAAAATTACTATTTTTCAAGCTTTGATAAGAAAAGGTCAAAGACAAGGCTTTCGCAGTTTTTAAAACCAAGGAATATACAATAGTAAATGCGATGTGCTGAACAAAGTTGAAGTAACTGTTTCAAAAACAAGAATAACGCCGTATTTGGCCTTTTCTTTCAAAGTAAATTTAGCTGACTATGAAAGGTAACATTCTAATTCTCGACGATAACAAAAGCGTGCTTACCGCTTTAGAGATGCTGATACAAACTGAATTTGATCAGGTTTTTACGCTTAGCAATCCCAATGTGTTGCTGGCCACGCTGCAAAAGCATCGGATTGATGTGGTGCTGCTGGATATGAATTTCAAGGCCGGCATCAATACCGGTAATGAAGGGATTTTTTGGCTGCACCAGATTCAAAAACACGACCCGACGATTGTAGTCGTGATGATTACCGCTTTCGGCGATGTGGAACTGGCTGTGAAAGCGGTAAAAGAAGGCGCTTTTGATTTTATCCTGAAACCCTGGGATAACCGAAAGTTAATCAGTACTTTGCATGCTGCCATGAAATTACGCAAAAGCCAGCTGGACAATACCGCATTGGCGAAAACAAGCCAGACATTAAAACAAGTGCTTGCTCCTCCTTTCCAGGAATTTATAGGGCAGTCGGAGCCGATAAAAAAGGTATTGGCTATCGTTAAAAAAGTGGCTGCCACCGATGCCAATATTTTTATCACCGGCGAAAATGGCACCGGCAAAGAGCTGATTGCCCGTGAAATACACCAACATTCCTTGCGTAAAAACGAGATTATGCTGAGCGTTGATATGGGTGCCATAAGCGAAACATTGTTTGAAAGCGAGCTTTTTGGACACACCAAAGGCGCCTTCACCGATGCGAAAGAAGAGCGCACCGGGAAATTTGAAGCGGCGCACAAAGGCAGCTTATTTTTGGATGAAATCGGAAACCTGCCCTTATCACTTCAGGCCAAATTGCTAAGCGTATTGCAAAACAGAAGCATTATAAAGTTAGGCAGCAACAAGCCTATCCCTGTTGACATCCGCCTGATAACAGCCACCAATAAAGATTTGCGGGCGATGATTTCCGAAGGACTTTTTCGGGAGGATTTGCTTTACCGCATCAATACCATCACCATCGAACTGCCGCCGCTTCGGGAGCGCGGAGAGGATGTGTTGTTGCTCGCTGAATATTACCTGGAAAAATATGCCACAAAATACAATAAAGCTGGCATAAAACTATCCCGCAAAGCGGCCCAAAAACTGCTTAAACACCAGTGGCCCGGAAATGTGAGGGAGCTGCAACATAGCATCGAAAAAGCGGTGATTCTGGCAGACAGTACTGTGCTTCACGAAGAAAGTTTCGCGCTGCATACGCCCGGAAAATCAACCGCATCGCAGCTTCCCCACAAAACTATCGAAGAAATGGAAAAAGAGATGATTCGCCTTGCCCTAGAAAAGGAAAATGGCAATATGAGTGCTGTGGCAAAAACGCTGGGCATCTCGCGACCAACGCTTTACAAAAAATTGAAATCGCTCGAAAAATAAAAAACCATGCCCTACAAACATTTTTATCGCGGCATTTTATCGCGGATAATTTTCATCATTCTGCTGGCCGCAGCTGCTACCTATTTATATATCGAAATGCAGTCTGTAACTTTTAGTATTCTCGTGGTTTTAGTATTGATTGGAGCCGTGATAAATATCATCAACTATTTCAATAAAATAAATTATTGGATTGCTTCCTTTTTGCTGGGCATAGAGAATGACGATACTACGCTGAAAATCCCTGGAAAGTCAGGCAACAAAGCCATTGACGAAATTTATAAAGGCATCGAACGCCTGAACGAGCTTTTCAAAAAGACGAAAATCGACATCAATACCCAGGAGCAGTATTTCCGTTCTGTGATTGACCAATCGGCTACTGGACTTTTTTCAGTAAATGAAAAAGGTCGGGTTATCAACATCAATCCGGCTGCTACAAAACTAACGCAACTCAATGCTTTTCATCATATTAACCTGCTAAAAACTATTGATGAGGCCCTGCCAGACTTTATTATGGAACACTCAGACGGCAAATTGCAATCGGCGATATTTGAAAACAAGTACGGCCAGAAATTACTTTTTAAACTGTCGGAAATTAATACCTCACACGAAACCATTAAGCTGCTGGCGGTGAGCGATATCACCAAAGAACTCGACAACCGGGAAATTGATGCCTGGATAAAGCTGGCGCGTACGCTGGCACATGAAATCATGAACAATATCGCGCCAATTACATCGCTTTCGCAGGTTATTTCGGGCTATTATAAAGTCAATAACCAAATAATAAAGCCCGAAAAGGTGGATGCCAAAATGATAACCAACACCGTAAAAGGGCTGAGCGTGATAGAAGAGCGCGGCATTGGGCTGATGAATTTTGTGGAGAACTACCGGAAATTTACCAAGCTTCCCGAACCACATTTTGAGCCGGTCAATCTTTCGGCACTTATTGAGCACATGCTGATTGCCGCCAGCGCTTACGATGGATTTTCTGAGATAACAATCCACAAGTCCATACCTGAAAATGTGATTATTTCTTCGGACGAACAGCTTTTGTCGCAGGTAATTTTAAATCTCTTGAAAAATGCTTCCGAGGCTTTAAGTACCGAAAATATCATCGACCCATTTATCAGTTTAAAGCTTACTCGATTTGGAAATGCGGTAAGGCTAGAAATTGCCAATAATGGCCCGCAAATACCACCCGAAATAAAGGAGCAGATTTTTGTACCTTTTTTCACCACCAAAGAAAACGGTTCCGGCATTGGCCTCAGCCTCAGCAGACAGATAATCCTTCAGATGGGTGGTGATATCACGCTCAGCAATGGAAAAGATGGCTTGACGGTTTTTGTGGTGAATATGGAGGTTAATGGTTAATTATTGTTCGTTACAGGTTTATCTTTCCCAAACTATCAGACCATGATGAGCCTATGCCTGCTACACGATTTCATCTTTTATAAAATTTATCCGCGTGCCATTTTGCTGGATTGTCAAATATGTAATCCGATATGCGTTAATACGATTGTTCTTCACGAATGATGTATTCTCAATAATTGGGTTGCCATAATCTGCCACTTAATGGCTGCCATCCCCGGGTTTTTACGCTACGAATACGTTCATTTGTGATCATTATTTTGAACCAACCCATTGCTTCGCTTGTGGTTGCGTAGCTCAGCAAACAGGATCATAGGTTAGTATTTTTATCCTTCCCACAAACTTAGAGAATTATCTCAATTATCCCACTCATTATAAAACCAACTTAGTTTAGTATTGAATAACTACTATAGTTTCATCATGCTATTTTCCGCAGCATAAAAGCCCCCTGTCAATCCTAACCATCAAAAAACACATATTCCCTGGTTATTCCAATTTATACTCAGCTTTGATTTTCCACACCAATCCGAAATTCATTTTGGCGTCATTGCAAAACTACCAAAACACAGTGTAGATTATCACTAATAGGGCTGCTGCCCTGTGGATGCCTGAATATAAAGCTTTCAACTACAGGCAGCTGCGCCTCAAAACTACTGCTATCATAATCCGAAAGATAATCACCATAATAAGCTGCTAACCGATAATACACCTGTCGGTTAAGCTCAAAATCTTCATCCGTATAACTGGTCAAAGTGTTTTTCTGCAACTGCTGCCAGCTTTGCGCATCATAGCTGCGCTCCAGGATAAAACCTTGAGCACCCTGATTATTATTTTGCCAGCTGAGCGTAACCGATGTTAGGCTGTTTTTTGCAACAATCAATTCCGAAGGTGTGGTCAGGCTTGTTTCTTTTGACGCTTGCAAAGGCGCTGACTTTAAATCACCATAATAAGCATACACCCTATAATTTAATTCAATTGCTTCACGGCCTACGAACACATTGGTATCAACCCAACCCGTTTGATTGCTTGGCAAAGTAGCAACAGCAAGCTCCCATTCACCTTCGGCTGTTTTGCGATCAATCTTAAACCCCTGAGCTAATTGCGGTATCTCCGGCCATTGCGTAGTATTTTGCCAATGAAGCTCAAAACTGATGTCGTTCAGTTTTTCAAGTTGTAAATTAGTAGGCGCTTCAAAAACAGGTCTATAGGAACTTTCTATTTGTGCTGATTTGTTGTTGCCGGCATAAGCATATAAACGGTACTGATAATTAATAGTAGTATCCGGCACTACCAAGCTATCAAGCCATACACGGCTGTCTTTTGGCATACTGGCATAGGCTTCTTGCCAGTCTTCCTCTCCTACCCTTCTGTCGATACGAAAACCCTGAATGTTTTTATCATCAAACTCCCAGCTCAACGTATTAAGCGCAATATGCTGGCTCTGAACTTGCAATTGCTCAGGCGCCCAGGCCTCAGGTTTCAGCTGAGCCAACTCATCCCAAGGATTGCTGAATTCTCGCTTCTGACAGGTTGTAAGTAATCCAACAAGTAGAATTAAAAATGCTAGTGATATATTTAATTTGATGTTTTTCAATGTGTTATTTCATCATTATTTACTGTTTATCAACCACTTAATCCTTGAGGCAACGCACGGAGAGGCCGTACGCTCGGCCGTAGCTGCTCATGCTGGCATAGCTGTAGCCGAAGCCCAGGAACCGTGCGTACGTGCCGTCCACGGTAGCTGACCAATAGTAGCCGTATAGGCCAACACTGCCGAGCGAACCATTGCTGCTGCTGCGGCCGGCAACCGGCAATTTAAGCGCCGAAGTAAAAGTACCAGCCTCGCTGTTGCTGCTCCAGCTTTGGCGTTCATCCTCCCATTCAGCTTCGGTTGGCAAGCGGTAACCTGCCGGGCAGGGGTTGTTGGTGCCATTGACGCCCTGCCATAAATTGTCGTTTTGCGGGTTCCGCCAGTCGTAGGGGGAGCCATCAATGGCAATAAAGTTACCATGCCCAGGTGTGTCGCTACTGCTGAGGCTTGAGGTGGTGCCAGAGTTTCGTTTTTCATGCCCATCTGTTAGACGACCCCACTGGTATAAATCGCCATAGGCCTGATCATCAGCACTACTTTGAGCTGATTGAATAGCTCCCAGATTACGATCCATCCATATTTTACCGGTAATGGGATTGGTTACTGCAACTACAGCTGTTCCTGTCGTGCTAAACGAAATTTGTTCCCCATATTGGATTGCCGTATTATTTATTGCATAAGCACGCACATAGTATATTGTTCCTACTTCTAAATTCGTGATAGTGCTTGTAAAACTTCCTATTCCTGTTCCATCATTGGTTATGCCCTGGTTATTAGAAATGGTTGGATTTTGACTAGTACTCCAAACCACACCTCTGGCTACAACAATATGGCCACCATCGGGTGTGATGTTGCCTCCGCTGATAGCATTAGTGGCGGTAACATTTGAAATTTCAGTGGTGGTAACTGATATTTGGCCAAGCCCTACTTCAGTAAAAGAAGAAGTATTCTTACCTGCAAAGGCATATATACGGTAGGTATACATGGCCGGTAATTCAAAAGCTTCATCAACATACTGTCGCTGTTTACCATCAATAAATGCTGCAATAGTCTGCCAGGTTTCGTCTGCTGCTTTGCGCTCAAGCTTAAACCCCTCTACAACTATACTTTGCTCCCATTTAAGCGTTATCGAACTGGTATCATTTACAGATAATACTAAATTTGATGGCGCCCATGTCTCTGGATCATGATTAAAATTCTCATCCCACAGATTATTGTATTCTCGTTTCTGACAGGTCGTAAACAAACCAATCAATAGGAATAAAAGTAGGAGCTGTTTGTATAATTTCTTAGATTTCATAACACTACTGTATTATATTTAAAACTTTGCCTGCAAACCAAAAATAACACCGCCATCAACAGGTATGGCGCTCAGGCGAATTTGCTTTTTTGCTTTTCCTTGCTTAATGATTTGTATGGTAGTCATCACAGCGCATGCTCCGGCAACCCCAAAAGCTATTGGCCAGATATTATCCTGTGTTTTAATGGTATTGTGCAGGTCGGTGGCATTATCGGTAGCATCTTGATATTTCTTATAATTGTTGTCAGCGGCCAGATAAAAATAGGCGCCAGTTCCAGCAGAAACAGCAGTTGCGCCCAGCCACCAATATTTGGCGTTTCGGGCTTTGTTGTATTTGCTCTCGGCCAAGGCAAGCTCATCTGCTTTCATGGTAAAATTATAGGTTTGCTTGCCCTCAGTTACATCAAACTTTTCCATAAAAGGAACATAACCAGCCTTGTTTAGCACAATGGCGTTCGATCCAAACGAAAGTGAAAGCCTGGCAGGAGTTTGTCCTTCATTTTTACCGTTGAGGCTGAGTGAAGCTCCTGAAGGAATGCTTTCAATCCGGACATCCATCCCGCTCAATAGCGTTTGATTAATCGTTGTAGTTTCATTTTCTTTAATTTCCACCTCTTGTTTATAAGTGCCATGCAATGGCTTACTTAATTCAAGCAGGTATGTTCCAATCAATAAATCACGCAAGGTAATTGGCGTATTGCCTTTCTTTTCGCCATTTAACATTACATCGGCATCAAAAGGCACTGAGCTGATTTTTAAATCGCCTGTAATAGGCTCAGGTTTTAATTCAAGGTTAATCTTTTCTCCGGCTTTCAATTCCACTCTTTTGCTTGCCGTGCGGTGCTTATCCTTTTTTGCTTCAAATGTAAACCAACCAGTCATTAGCCGCCCATTCCAAGTTTCAGCGTTTTTGCTTTCGTTATTTACAAAAACAATGCTACCCTTATCAGCTGTTAAAGTAACTTCCGCGAAGGCTGCATCCATGCTTATCTCTTTATCAATAGTCTGCCCATCTTCCATCGTAAACCTTATATTCTTGGGCGAATACCATTCGCGCCTCAGACTAATCTGATGCTCACCACTTGGCACTTTTTCCAGCAATGCCGGTGTGCGTTTGCCGGTGTTTTGGTCATCTAAAAATATTTCAGCACCGCTTTCCGGGACGGAAGTTACATTAACACTACCAAACATAGGTTTCAGCATAGCATTTATTTCTTCCCTGCCATCCTTGGTTTTCAGCTCAGCCTGACCGGCATAGGGATGATAAAGGGTCATGACGATACGGTAATTGTGTTTACCCAACTGCTCCTCAATACTCAAGGGTGTTTGTCCTTTAAAATTATCATCAACAAACACATCCGCTCCTGAAGGTTCCGAACTAAACACCATCCACTGGGTAGCTATTTCCGGATCGAGTACCCGCGTTTCAACACGGCCTGTGGTCAATTGCATACTATAAACAGCGGCTTCTTCAATAGAAACCCGAAATATATAGTCGCGCAAAACACCCAACTGATCATGGCTAATTGTCATTCTTTGAGCACCATGCGGCACATACACCCAATATTCTCCTGTTTTTCTCACCACATCAACCACGCCCAGCATACCAATATCAAAGTTAAATCCTGTTTCTGAGGTTATTACCTTGATGATGGCGCATTTTTTTCCATTCTGATCGTCTTTTGGCGCATTGATGCGGGCATCCATATCATTAGGCAGTGCTTTAAAATCTGCTACGCTAATATTTTGAGCTTGTAAAGCTGAAAAAAGCAAAAGGCTTGTTAAGCTTAGAATAAAAAATTTCATATTGGTTTATTTAAAAATCTTTAAGTCCATAAATGCTGCCATCGTCATTTTTTTGCGGCTGCCATGTCCGCACATGAATAAGCGGTTTCGCGGTATCATTGAGGTCTAACAATAAAAAAAGGTAACCGCTATCACCATAATTGGCCGAGAAATAGTTCTGTTTAATCTGTATGCCATATATCTCGCCACCTTTGCCCGATTTGCGAATGACATTATCCTCAAACCGGATGTTGATAAACTCATTGCTGTTGAAAACATGACGCAAATTTTGAATGTATTGTTGTTTTGAGTATTGATTGTAGCGCACAACCGGACTATTACGGTAGTTGTTTTCTACACCCAAATCAGCTTCTAGCAGACGACCAATGATAATTAGCGCATCGTCATCAAAAATCCGCTCAATATAATCCAGCCGTTTAAGCGCGTAAGCAGTTTTATAATTTTCTAAGAAATTCACCAGCTCCAGTCTCACTTGCTGACTCCAGGCAGTATTACCAATAATATCATAGAGTGCCTGATCACTTAAGGCAAAACTAATGTTGTCGATCTTTCCTGACTGATTCACATTAAAAACCAGGTTTTCAACGAAGGTTTTATTGTTGTTCGGGAAATAAAAACTGAGTGGCAAACCACGGCAAATCACGCCATTGCCATGACTGATATACTGCCATTGCGCTTTTCCTGCCATTTTCGCCTGGCCATAAGCAACGAGCGATTGGTATATTTGATAACCAGTTTCCGTAAATAAACTTTGTGCGTCTGAATAGTTATTTTGGCTGATCGCTTGTTCCAGTTTCAGGCAGGTAGCATTTAAGCTTTCATCGCCATCTATCACTGAAATAGCACTCAAAGCATCTGCAGCTTTTGTTGCTGGCAAAATAGCTGTTAATGTCGAAAGATTTTCATTTGTTGGCTTTGCCAAGGGGATATTCAGGTAGGCACCCCTGAAAGGAATTGGCGCTACCTTGTTCATTACTTCATGCAATTCATTATCGATAAGCGATTCGTGCTGAAACTCATATTCCGTTTTAATCCTTATCGCTTCGGGCAATTCACTACCCGGAATTTCCGCAAATCCAACGCCATCTTTGCAGCTCATAATGCGGCTCCAATCGCGCCCTGTCCAATAAGAAAAGTCGTAATTTGCAGCACGTTTGGTCTTATAATATACCTGCAAATTAATCTGACTATATTTGTCTTTTTGCACAATGTCATCAACCCTAATGCTTATATTTGAAAACAGCTCATTAATACGAAAAGGCAGCCAGCTTGCAAGGTTTTGCAGCACGCCTTCATCGTTGGTATGCTGCAGGCTATTGGCCTCAGGGTGACTTTGCAACAGCACATAAGCCCAATAATAATAGCGTAAAGCAGTTGCAACCCTATTTTTCTTTTCGGCTTCAAGCGCTAAATCTATAAAATCATCAACCTTTTGTTTGCGTTCACGAAAGATTTTACTGATTTCCTTTCTTTCGATATACCTAAAAACCCAGGCATCTGGCTCATTAGCCAATACGATGCGTTCCGTATTGCGAACAGTTGCCTTGCTGTACGTTTCAATCGCTGATTTAAAAGTTTGTGAATAATCATGCTTGTCGTCTTCTATGCGTTCATTCGCAGTTAACTGAGTAGAACTCTCCACCTGAACGCTTATCTGACTAATTAGCATAGCAAGTGCTTCTTTATCTGCCTGTTGCAGACTAACACCTTTTCCTTCTCCCCATAAATATTTTTGGCTATTCAGTTTTATTTCATCGACAGTCTGCGCCTGAAGCTGTAAGCAAAACAAAAACACTGCTATAAATCTAATCAAATTGGTTTTCATGCCTTAATAAAAATAATCACAAAACGAGCAATTGACTACCATCGTAATGTATTGGTTGTTAAATTTTTACCCTTTCAATTAAGTCTTTTAAGCTAGGCAGTTTCAGACAAATAATTGATTTTTAAAAGTACAGTTTATTTTTCAAAGCCTAATGCGTAAAACTACTATTTAAAATGATTATACTTAAAAAGAGGCCTTTGCAAAGAAATTGTTTAGAAAAGGCCTCACTTTTCTCTTTTCACTATTTATTTTTCATTTCAACGTTTTCATGTCCTCCTGCATCGGAAGATGAAAAGTTAAACATCACGTAAGACAGACCGATCTGGGTTGGCTAAAGCTCCAGCTTCATCACGTTAAAAGGATGAAGCTGGAGCTTCATCCACCCAGGAGTTTCATCCACTCCAAAATTCATCACCACCACATTTTCTTTTTCATCTAACCGCCAAAAATTTTAGTTTTGCAAAAGTCTAATTACACCTTTTAGCTATGCAAAACAACCAGGGTGATGAAAACTCCAACCCCAATACCCCAAATTACGCCGCATATTTCACAAATAGCTTCGGCCTGCCCGAAGAATGGCATATTGGACACCTCCCACGTAGAAACAAAGAAAACCTAATTCAGTTTATCACTTTCCGTTTAGCAGACAGCCTGCCTCAGGACGTCCTGAAAAAAATAGAACTTGATATTAAAGCCTTAACCGCCAGCGAAAAAGATATTGCAAAACGCAAAAGATACCAGAAATATTTAGATCGAGGTTATGGCTGTTGTGCACTGAAACACCCCAAAATGACCCAAACAATGTACAATGCTCTAAAACATCACGATGGCGACAAATACAACTTACTGGCGTGGAGCATCATGCCTAATCACGTACATGTTTTGATAAAAGCCAACAGCAATATTTCAAGAATTTTACAATCGTGGAAATCATTTACTGGCAGATGGGCATTGAAGAATAATGAGACCTACAGTTTTAGCTTCCCAAAAGACGTTTTTACATTTTGGATGCCCGATTACTGGGACAGGTTTATCCGTGATTCAAAGCACTTTAACGCCACAGTAAAATATATTTTAGATAATCCTAAAAAAGCAAAACTACCAAAAGGCAGCGTGGCTTATCGTTTTACAGCTTGCGCCTGGGTTGATGAAGCTCAATCCTGAGTTGGGTGAAGCTGCATTCTGGGTTGATGAAGCTCCAGCTTCATCACGTTAAAAGGATGAAGCTGGAGCTTCATCCACCCAGGAGCTTCATCCACTCCAAAATTCATCACCTCCATATTTTCTTTTTCATCAAACCGCCGAAAACTTTAGTTTTGCAAAAGTTTACACCATTATATTATAAGGATGCAAAAACTTAACCTATCACATATTACCAGTCTAAAACTTGGCATAACAGCTGGTGGCCAGCTGGCTAAGATGATTGTGTTGGCAGCCAGCAACTGGGATATCAAAACCTATGTTATGGATGCCGATCCGGCTTGTCCTGCTGCCGACCAATGCACCAAATTCATACAGGGGAGCCACGCCAACTTCGATGATGTTTACAATTTTGGTCAACAAGTTGATATCATCACCTACGAGATTGAAAGCATTAATGTTGAGGCACTTAAAAAACTAAAAGCGGAAGGAAAAATCATCTTACCTAACCCAGACGTGTTAGAAACCATTCAGGACAAAGGTCTCCAAAAACAGTTTTTTAGCCAGCACAGTATCCCTACAGCAGCTTTCAAACTTTATGGCAACAAGCAAGCTATTTTGAAAGCCATTGAAACCAACAAAATCAGCTTTCCTTTTGTCCAAAAAATTCGCAAAGGCGGATATGACGGACGCGGTGTTGTGGTAGTGAATCAGGCTTCAGAAACCTATAAATTGCTGGACGCTCCTTCTGTTATTGAAGAAAAAGTTTCTATACAAAAAGAAATCTCAGTGATTGCTGCCCGCAATATCCAGGGCGAAGTAAGTTGCTTTCCAGCAGTAGAAATGGAGTTTAACGCCAAAGCTAACCTGGTAGAAAAACTGATTTGTCCGGCAGACATTAGCGCGGAAATCACTACCCAATGCAGCCAGCTTGCCAACAAACTCATCACTGCCTGGGACATGGTAGGACTTTTGGCCGTTGAGCTTTTTATTGACCACGA
>JALNZT010000048.1 GCA_023229135.1 Bacteroidales bacterium | reverse complement strand
AAAATTAGAACTATATTTCTATAACATATAGTGGTTTTCGCACTACATTTTCGGCATTTCTAAAATAAAATCCTTGATTTATAAGGGTTACAGAGGTTTTTGGTGAGGGTAGGTGTCAAACTCAGGAAATAATTGAGGTCATTATTAAAAGGCTAAGTTTGTATCATCCCGATACTATAAAACAGAAATTCAATGAGTTTCTGTTTTTTTTGTATCAATTAGTTTCCCACTCATTACGTATTTGGTTTTGCCATGCTACAGGATCTTTAATTTCACCAAACATGGTATTGGGTTCTATATCCTTGAAATAATTTTTAATCTGTTTCAAATTAGCAAACTCTTTTTGTTGCCTGCAATTATGCGCTCTTTAAACCAATGATGCACAATAAATATCAGTTGAAAAATAGTATTATTTCAATTCTTCAAGCCTTTGTGCGATCGCGCTTACCGTTAAATCCGGTTCAACAAACCAACTATCAAAACCATAATACATCAATACAATAGTTATTTTAAACTCGTTTTGGGAGTAGAATGATCTAAAGAGCAAATACTTTCAGGACGGCAATTACCCTTCTTACTTCAAATCAACACATTGTCTTACCTTATTTCAGATACAAAAAAAAGGAACAACCTCGGCTGTTCCTTTTTCTTATCGTGTTAAACCTGTGTTTTACATTTCCACGGTCTCGGTGCGCAAAGGCTGCGGCACTGCTTTGTGGATGGTAAGCTCGTCGATCAGGTTAGTAGCACCTGCAAATTTGTCGATTACAAAAAGTACATAGCGAATGTCCACATTGATGGTGCGCTGTAGCTCGGGCTCAAAAGCAATATCGCCACTCATGGCTTCCCAGTTGCCATCGAAAGCAATACCGATTAGCTCACCTTTGCCATTGATTACAGGGCTTCCGGAGTTTCCGCCTGTGATATCGTTGGTGCTCAGGAAACAAATAATCAGCTCACCATTTTCGCCATAAGGACCAAAATCGCGGTTTTCGATCAAAGTTTTCAGATATTCAGGCACAATAAACTCAGGGTCAGTAGGATCTTCTTTTTCCAAAATTCCTTTTGAGGTGGTAACATAATCATACTGAATTGCATCTGCGGGTTCATAGCTCTGCACAGTTCCCCAGGTCATACGCATAGTAGAGTTGGCGTCGGGATAAAATACCTTATCGCTTTGCATCTCGCGCAGGCCGGCCATAAACAGCCGTTCTGATTCTGACAGTGAGGCTTGTGCGCTTTGGAATTCGCCCGAAGCTTTCATCATTTTATCCATAAATGCGTTGCCTAATTCCAGTGCAGGATCTTTGTCAAGGGTTTTAAAATCGGGATTATTCAGGAAGTTCACCAGCCTTTGTTTTTCGGCAAAAACAGACTTTTCAAATACCTCTTCGGCATAGTTATCAAAACTACCCTTGTATTCATTGAATTTCTGATAGACCAGTGGTGTCTGCATATTTACCGGAACATGCAGATAGTATTCGTTGAGCATGGTAGCCAACAACTTTTTATCTGCCGGTGCGTAATAATTTTTGAAATGCTCATCAACTTCAGCAAGCAGTGCTTCAGCAGAAGCTTTGATTTGCTGTTCGCGTTCGTCCTTCATCTTCTTGGCCATATCTTTATCCTTGGGCAACTCTTTTTTGTCAATCGGTTTGAGCAGCTCATACAAACCACTGAAATCAAGTGCATAGCCCACTATTTCACTTCCGTTAAGCCCGGCAAAGCTGGTATAAAGCAGCGGCTCAATTTTATCGGCCATCATAGCATAGCTGCTTTTGAGTGTTGACAGCACCTCGCCATATTTCTCAGTGCGTTCGGGATTGGCATTTACCCATGCAGTGAATTGATTTTCTAATTGAATCTTTTTGTCGGCAACAGCCAGATTTTTAAGTCCGCGGGTTTGGCCAATCAGGTATTTCCAGGTGTTAGCCGTCACAGCATGCTTGGATGCATATTGGATATTAACCTGCTGATCGGCGGCCATAAAGGGTTTCCATACATCCAGTTTTTTACCAAAGAGATCGATGATGGCGGGATATTGTGCGTCGAGGTTAAAGTTTACGCCATAAGAAGTGAGGTAGCGGTCCGTGCTTCCCGGGAAACCCCAGATCATCGCAAAATCGTCTTCCTGCACGCCATCAAGGCTTATAGGCAGATAATGTTTTGGTTTGAGTGGAATATTTTCCTCAGCATAGTCAGCCGGACTACCATCGGGTGCACTATAAACCCTAAAAATAGAAAAGTCGCCGGTATGACGTGGCCACATCCAGTTGTCAGTGTCGCCACCAAATTTACCAATATCTGAAGGAGGAGCACCAACCAAACGAACGTCGGTATAAACCTCATATACAAACATATAATATTCGTTTCCGTTGAAGAAGCTTTTCAAAACAACGTTATAGCGTCCGTCTTCCGAGGCGGCTTTTTTCATACGACTGCTCACCTCGCGCATAGCTGCGCTGCGTTGTTGGCCATCCATGGTATCGCTTACGTTTTGCATCACGCTGTCGGTAACATCTTGCATACGAATCAGGAAAGAAGCCGTAAGCTCTGGATTTGCCAGTTCTTCGTCTAAGCTTTTTGCCCAGAAACCATTGGTAAGATAATCGTGATCAAGGGTGCTGTGCTGCTGGATAATATCATAGCCGCAGTGGTGATTGGTAAACATCAATCCCTGGTCAGAGACAATTTCGCCGGTACAGAAAAATCCTGAAGGCGATGGACTTGTTGACAGCCCTACGATAGCATCTTTGAGGCTCGAATTATTTACGCTGTAAATTTCTTCGGCAGTAAGCTGGAGGCCAGCTTCGCGCATATCTGTATAATTGAGTCGTTCAACAAACATAGGCAACCACATGCCTTCGTCGGCATAAGTTTTGCCCAAGGAAGCCAGCATGACGAATGCCAGCAGTAAAAACACTTTTTTCATAACTTAAAATTTTGGTTTTATTAACAAAAGAAATCCTATTATCCACTCTTGTGCCATAAATTCTTATTGTATGGTTAACAGTATTATATAGGTAATATTAGCGATAATTAAACGGCTAAAAACGTTCGTTTTGGAGTAATATTGTTCGCTAACGCACACTATTCCAAACCAAGCATTTTTGGTCCCATCTCGAAGTATATATCTACCGGAATTCCGAGAGCGGTAATGCGATCGAGGTCTGTTTGCAGCTCTGTTTTCACCACGCCTTCGTTAGCAATCCAGCTTTTTACAGCTTCGTAGTCGCCATCACCCTGTGCTTTCAGAATCATGCCGGTGAGTTTTGTACTGGCAGCTATCATCTTTTCAAGGTCGATAGCATAAGTACCACTTTCAGAACGGACGAAAGCGCCTTCTTCCCGGAAGAAATTAAAGGTGAGCATATTGGCTTTTCCGTGTGCGCTGGCGGCTCCAAACCTTACCGAACGGAAAAAACCGGCCATAAAAGTTACGTAATTGTCCATCAGCTCTGTATCCTTATACTCGCCCATTTCGTGGAGTTTAGTAACCAGAAACAGTCCTAAAATATCAGCTTTGGCCTCTTCCAGTGCTGAATATTGTTCTTTTAAAGCCTTGCGAACGGTCGATGTTCCGTCGATGGTATTTTTGATACCCATGCCATGTGCCACTTCGTGGAACATGGTGTTGCTAAAGAAAGCGTCGAATTTGATGTGCTGGCGCAGTTCGGGTGCGATCAATTCTTGTGAAATAGGCACCAAAATTTTATCAAATTTCGCACGCATACTGTTCTTTAGTTGCAACTTGCGGGTGCCTTTTTGCAGTTGCACGCGCTCGTCGTTGGGCAAGTTGATGGCGATAGTTTTTCCGGCCATATTGCAATCGCCACCATAAAACACCACATCATAAGCGTTGAGGTCGGCATCGGAGCCGGGCACTTCGTTCTTGTATTTTTGATCAACAGGAAGTTGGGTTTGAAGCTCGGGTAAAAAAGCAGCATAATGAGAGAGTCTGTCGCTCCATACTTTATCTTTTATCAAGATAAAAGCCTCGTGAGCAGCTTTGTAACCAAACAGGGCATCGGTATAATTTTCGATAGGGCCAATTACCATATCCACATTATTGTCGCGCACTCCCATCCAGGCCATGTCGCTTTCAAAATAATCGTCGTTGCGGAGTGCTTTGGAGCGTAGTTTCAGGTAATCAGCAAAGGCTTTATCGCCTGACAGTCCTGATGCTTTTTCGAGCAGATTGGCAGCTTTGGTAATTTCTTCGGCATAAGCTTCGTGGTACCAAACTGTTTTTAGCGCACCATTTTCGTCGCGTTTTATCAGCGTGTAAAGACTCGTTTTATTGGGATCATCGAAAGCTTCAAACTCTTCAATGGTCATATCGAGCGGATAAAACTGAGCGCCGGCAGGTTTTTCGTCAAAGCCTTCCAGGAAAGGTTTTTGATTATCGAGCTCATCCCAGGGGCCATAATTTATGGTAGCAAACTGGCGGGCTTCAGCATTTTCGATGGAATTGAGAAAAGCAGTCTTGTCACCAAAATTCTGTTTCCAGAAAATATCATCCATAATAGTTGCCGCTTCGAAAAGCAGTTTCAGCATTTCTTTTTCGTTGTCGCTCAAGTGGCTTATATCGGCTGTTAGCTGCACTTGGGCATACTTATCCATTAAAACTGACATAGGATCCGGTGTTTCGATTTCTTTGGGAGTGGGTTGTTGGCAGGCTGTGATAAGAAACAACAGCGCCAGTAAAAAACTTAAATTCTTCATAACATGATTTTAAATTGTTGTAAATTGCCGATGCAAAAATAGGTGTTTTTGAATGATTTAAGGCAATAGCAAGACATATTCTGTTAAATATTTAACAAATATACAACGCTACTCAGCCATTATCGTCCTGAAACACAAGTTGAATTAATTTTTAAATTTGCTTCATCAAATTTTAACAGCTTGAAAAGCCCGATTACATATCGTTTTACGTTTATTATAATTTTAGCAGTTGTTTTTTTGCCTTTTCAAGGCTTTAATCAGCAGCAAATTGACTCCTTGAATCAAGTAGTAGAAGCAGCTAAAACTGATCACGAAAAGGTGAACGCCTTGGTGCTTTTGTCGCAAACTTATAGCTCTTACGACCTCAGATCATCCATCCGGGAAGCCGAAAAAGCTTTGGACCTCGCCCAAGGAAATGGTGATAGCGACCTAATAGCCTACGCTTTGTTTAATGCCGGAAATGCTTATTTTGTGCAGGGCATAAACGAAACGGCTGCCAATTATTTCTACCGCTATCTCGACATTCAAAAACAGAATAATCACGCCTTGGGCGTTGCTTATGCGCTGGCCAACATTGCTGCCCTCCGCATAAAAATGCAAGACTATGAAGCTGCCAAAAGCAATCTGCTTCAAGGGCTTAGCATATTAAACGAGGTAATAAAAACAGATTCTACCGGAAGTTCGCACCAGCAATTACCACACATCCTGAATAACTTAGGCATTGTGTATCAAAACCTGCAACAATACGATTCTGCGCTGTGGTATTACCGCCAAAGCATTAAGTCATCAGCCAGCGCCACAAATCCGGGATATTTGCGTGCAAGCACCTATAATAATATAGGTGGATTGTTTTTGGACACTAAAAACTTAGACAGTGCTTACGCGCCACTTGCCAAAGCTATGCAAGTGCGTAAAGAAAGGGATGACCTGGCCGGACAAGCAGCGTCGCACAACCGATTGGGTGAGTATTACCTGCTAATTGGTGATTCCGAAAAAGCACTCCACAATTTTTATAGCGGAATGACTATTGCGCAAAATATTGGTAGCACAGAATTACAAAGCAGTTTTGCCGAAAAATTATTTGCTTTCTACAAACAGGCTGGCGATGCTGATTCGGCGCTAAAATACCTGGAGCAATTGAATGATTTAACACAAATACTCAATAATGAAGAAACCATTAAAGAGCTCACCAGGCTGGAGCTGTTGTCGGCTTTTAAAGAAAGACAAAAAATAGCACGGATTGAACAGGAAAGGCTCAACACCATCTATTTTTTCACGGCTTTGCTGCTGATTCTGCTGCTGCTGATTTTTGTGCTGGGTTATTTTTTGATGCACAGCCGCGTGGGTCGCCTCAAATTAGAAAAAAACAACTTGGAGCTGGGTAGCCAAAACGCCATCCTTGAAAAAGAAAACTTTGAGAAGGAATTGGAAATACGAAACAAAGAACTCTCCACCCATGTGATGGGGATGATAAAGAATAACGAGACTATCAGCCAGGTTATTGAAGTGTTAAATTCCAACAAAAACAGAGAAAACAGTGGCTATTTCAGGCAAATTATCCGGGATCTCACCACTTTGCAGGACGACGGCCTGTGGGATGAGTTTGAAATCCGTTATCAGCAGGTGCATAATAAGTTTTACGAAAAATTGCAAGCTACAAGCCCCAACCTCACAACCAACGAACGCCGGCTGTGCGCGTTTTTGCGCCTGAACATGACTACCAAAGACATCGCATCAATTACCGGCCAAAGCATTAGAAGCATTGAGGTGGCGCGCACCAGGCTGCGCAAAAAACTCGATATCACCAACTCGGAGGTGTCTTTAGTGGAATTTCTTAACTCCCTTTAGTTCAAAACTTTCATTTTATTGTAGTGGAATTGTTATAGTATTCTAAGCTTGCTGTGCCATAACTGTGCATACCACTTTTTGATTTTTCTGAACAGATTGGTTTAATCTTGCTGCATGAAAAAAAAATCCAGCACTATTTCGATAAAAAAAATTAATTGCCGGCGTGTATATCGTTAGCTTGACTGATGCCAACAACAATACGACCAGCAGCAAAGTTTGGATAGGCAATCGTTAGACCGGTTGCTTGCTTCCTTAAAATATAAGCAAATTAAGCAGGTAACTTCCTGATGAAAGACTTCCACACCGGATGTCTTTCGTCAGGTTTTTTAAAAATGTTTGGTCATTCCTTATCAAACCAAAATTTATCAAAAAATGGACAAGCAAAAAGAGAAATATTCTTCCAGAGAGTTGGACGAAATAAGGCAATTAGAAAATCTCATCCATAAGAAGAACAGTCAAACTGAGGCTTTAAAAAAACTTTTAAAAGCAGTTGAAAATGACAACAAAGCCTTAAAAAAGGAAAAATGATATTTTCAAAATAGGCAAAAAGCTTTTCAGCTATTAAACTACTATTTTTGGCATGTCTTACACCGTGAAATAAGGAGTGATCTGATAGATTGAATGGCTGCTAAACAGCATTCTTTTCCCGCATACAATCACGAATATCAGTTTTCAAACTAAAACACCCTGCTTTTAACCTATTTCTTAATCACCTGTATTTCTGTGATTTACAATTGATGTTGTAGCTTTGTTGTAGTAGATTTTGCCCATAGGTGCAGAACTGTGCAGGCTGATTTTCACCTCCAACAGGCTTTATTAGTTAATCTTGCTGCATCAAATTTATTTTGATTCATTATTAATATTTAAAACCAAAATCTGATGAAAAATTCATTACTCAAAAAAATCGTTTTAAGTGTACTTGTTTTAAGTACAATGAGTGTTTTCGCACAAAACGCAACGCTTGTGCCTGTTATTTCAGATGATGATGCTATCATGATCAAAGTTTCGGACAACGGGCTTTGGGCTGCAGGTTATTATGAAGTAGATGTTATGTATTATGGAGCTACTATCTGGGATTTAACCACTTACGAAGCTATCAAACTTATTCCTGATGGGGAGCCAGCAGGTGCTTTTGATGTTACCGATGATGGAAAAATGGCCGTTGGCTCCTACAATAATGCACCGGCTTATTGGCAAGATGGCGTATGGACTTCGCTTCCGTTGCCCGTTGCAGGTGGCATTGGCGGCGTATATTCTGTTACACCCGATGGGAGTAAAATGGTTGGTCGCGTTTTTTCTCCCAATTGGTCTAATGGATACGCTTGTGTGTGGGAAAACGGCGAGCTGATAGAGGTGAACCACGCCACTGTTGACCGCTTTGGCGAGAGTGCATACTTCAACGAAATGAATGGCATTTCTGCCGATGGCAATACCATTTTGGGCTGTTTAAACTATATCGTTCTGCCAAACCGCACGGCTTTCTTGATGAAAGACGGTGAATATTTTATGTTTGGCGCGCATGTTTATGATCCAGAATTAGGCGGTGATGAGTACAACTTCTATGATGTGCTTTCCCTCAGCCCTAACGGCAAATGGGTAACCGGAGATATTTACTGGGTTGAAGAAGTTTGGGTACACGAAGGTCATGTCCCTTTCCGCTATGATGTGGAAAACGATATCACCGAACTGTTTTTAGATGATTCCGAAGTGGCTTCATTTGCCGCCGATGACGAAGGTAACTTATACGGTGCCACGCCTTTAAACTATCCAATACGCAGTACCAGATTCCTTAAAAATGGTCAGTGGGTTTCATTGGATCAGGAAATTATGACCGAATACGGCATCAGTGTTTATGACGAGACAGGCTATGATGAACTTGGAAGTATTTTCAGTGTTTCGGCTGACGGCAAAACCATCGTTGGTTCAAGCGGAACGATTAAATATAACTGGGTGTTTAAACGCGATATCACTACTAACACGAACGAAATTGGCCTGCAAAGCAACCCCATGAAAGCGGTAGTAAAAGGCAGCAAACTTGTGATGAGCGGCAAAGTAAAGCAGTTTACGGTTTATAACACTTTAGGAAATACCGTCATAAACAAGCAAGTAAGTGGAGCAGCTATTACTGATATATCTCACTTAGCTCCTGGCATTTATATCGTAAGCATGACAGATTATAACCAAAACACTACAAGTGATAAAGTTTGGATTGGCAATCGTTAAATTTCAGCACTATAGCTTATCCTTAAAATCTAAGCAATAAATACAAGTGATTTCCTGACGAAAGACTTCCAAACCGGCTGTCCTTCGTCAGGTTTTTTGATGACTGCTATCGAAATTTTATCCCAAACAAAAATTCACCAAAAATGAACAAACAAAAAACTCAAGATTCGTCACGCGAAACAAACGAAACCCGGCAGGCTGAAAAGCTTATTCAGCAAAAGATTGACCAGACTGAAGCCTTAAAAAAACTCCTCAAAGCACTTGAAGCTGACAGTAGTTCGACAAAAAACAGCTAAACAACATGGTTGGGGAAAATCCTTCCTTTTGACCATCATTCCCAAAGCGGTTGCACTTTCACAAAACTTATTCCCCTTTTTTAAAGGTTTATTTAGAGTTTGGGTTAACTTTGTGCTTTAAAAAACTTCGAGCATGCTTAAAAAGAAAATCTTAATCATCTATCCTGAAGTACGGGATACGCGCATCGCCATTTATCGCAACACCGATCCGATGTTTCTGAAAACCATCAGACATCCTAAAGAAGATCTGGACAAATTTGATAACATTCCCGATCAGACAGATTACCGCAAAAAAGTGATTATGGAAGAGCTGGAACGTAATGATTTCGATCTGTCTAACATCGAAATAATTATGGCCAGAAGTGGTTTGGTTAAACCTCTTAAATCAGGTGTTTACGAAATCAACGACAAGATGTTTGCCGACCTGGAAATCGGCATTATGGGTGTGCACGAAACCAATCTGGGCGGTCTTATTGCCTACAAAATGGCCAAAAAACTCGGCATCAAAGCCTATATGGCCGATCCGGTTGTGGTGGATGAGCTTTCTGATCTGGCACGCATCACCGGACATCCGCTATTTGTGCGTAAATCTATCTTCCACGCGCTGAGCCATAAATATTTCGCCAGAAAATACGCGAAATCCGTCAACAAAAACTACGAGGAGCTCAACCTTATTATTGCCCATGTTGGGCTGGGAGGAATCTCTGTTGGCGCACACCAAAAAGGACTGGTATTGGACGTAAACCAGGCGTTTGATGGTGGTGGGCCTTTTTCCATTACCCGGGCCGGCACACTTCCTACCGGACAACTCGTAAGACTTTGCTACAGCGGCAAATACACCGAAAAGCAAGTGCTGAAAATGCTCAATTCCGAAAGCGGGTATTCGGCTTATCTCGGTACCGATTCCATCCCGGAAATCAACAAAATGATTGCCGAAGGCGATGAAAAAGCAGTACTTATCTCAGAAGCCTGTGCCTACCAGGTAAGCAAAGAAATTGCCTCTCACTACGCCACACTCGCGGGCGAGCTTGATGCGATTGTCCTCACCGGAAATATCTTCAACAGCGAAATGTTTCTGTCCAATGTTAACAGGCGCATCGGCAAACTGGCTCCTATCGCACTTTATCCAACCATAAACGACCTTGAAGCACACGCTTCCAATGCGTTACAGGTGTTAAAAGGCGAAGTTGAGGTGCAAACCTATGCCTAAACTGCGTAACATATTGTTGCGCCTGCTGCTATTCCTTCCCGTTTTTTCAATAGCACAACATTTTGAAAACAGCTTTGAAGCCAACCAAAATCAAACCTTTTGGCTGAATACTACAATTGTGTCCGACAGCACCGCTTATCAAGGTGATGCCTACAATTTGACTACAGCGAATCAGGAGTTTGGATTTGGTTTTCAGCTCGATAGCCGCGAAATCCTGAATTCACACCATTCCATAGCCTTTAAGCTAAGTGGCTGGCTGCGTTTTGATCAGCCCGCTGAAAAGGTTTTATATGTGCTGACGATAAACAGAAATGAGCAACCGCTTTTGTGGTATGCTTTTGATATTTCGTCCAGTTACGACGCCGTTAGCAAATGGTTTTATTTTGCTGACAGCCTTAGCCTTCCCGCTGATCTGCTGCAAAATAGCACGCTAAAAACCTATCTTTGGAATCCATCTAAAATTAATATCTCCACCGACCAGATCAGTCACAACTTTAGCACGGCGATTATCCCGGATTATCTTCCTGAATCTATCGTCTTTCACGAAAATGAAGGATCGCCTAAAGTGCTGGCACAAAACAGGTATTTTGAATTGCTACTTTTCCCGAAATCCGGCTCATTGATGTTGGCTGATCAGCGCGGTAAATTACTTACCAAAAATTGGTCTGTTTATACAGCATTACAGCACAAAAATGAATTGAAAGAAAGCCAGTCGCAACAATGGAAACTGCGGCAAATAAAAGACAACGGCAATAAAAAACAAATTGTTTTGGTAAGTAAAAATGCCCTGAGCCGCAACAAAATTCGGATTAATTTCGACTGGAAAAATCCACAACTAAACATGGAACTGCAAAGTCGTTTTCGCAAGAATGGGCGCTTGGAACGACAAACTTTGGTGATTGGCTTTGAGGACAGCCTAAGTTACGTTTTCCGAAAAAACCGGCATATTGATTCTATTCATTTCCAAAATGCGTACTATTTAGATCAGCAAGGATTCCTGACAGGCCAAAACCAGCGTGCAGCAGGAGTTTATCCGGCTTTGAAATTATCGTCGCTGCAATATAGCCAGCGGATGAATGCCGTTTTTCTAAACATAGATTATGCTGCCGACCATCCGATAATTCATTATCCGCTGCGCGATGACACCAGCGATTATTATTTGGACCGTTCAGCGCAAAAACTCAAATCGAGTACTAAGATCAGCGGAAGTTTTGATTTCTTAGCCGGTTTTGAACCGACTTTCCTACCCCGACTAATGCCCATTCCATCAGGTTTTAATGCTGCTATCGTTTTCACGGAACATGCCGACTGGACAAATATCCGAACACAACGCGCAGTGAATTTTGGCCACGAAAACATCACAAATGCCGACAGTGCTGTGGGAGGTTTTGTGTTTTATGATATCCCCCTTACCAAAAGTGTTTTCTACAATAATCCCGACGGAGTATCCAATGCCGCCATCAGCGACAGCCTTTTTCTGGAACCTCATGCAAGCATAAGCGAAACGCCATATTTTGAAGATTTTCTGCTTCAGCTGTATCACAAAGGCTATGAAATTTGCCTGCACACACCGGAACAGTTTACCACCACCCGAAAAAACCTGAAAATCGCGCTGGAATATATGAGTCAGCATTTTGGCTCGCCAAGCTGGATAGACCATGGATACAACAACTCAGCCAACAACAACCGCGAAAATATCGTTTGCGACGGCCTGAACAAAAGCGGTAAATTTGCTGTGCTAAAACACGGTAAAAAGCAAGGTGTTCGCTATTTCTGGAATCCCTTTTTTGAAGAGGTCAATCCATTTGCACCCTGGAACTTTGATGGTCAGTTGATGCAACCCTATCCCGGTTTCAGCGATGCCTTTCCGGAACGGGATTTTGCGAAAATTCCTGACACGGATGCTTGGCTTTGGCGCACCAGTGGCACCCTTGAAGTACCACACGAAGGTCTCTGGAATTACTACTTCAACAACGAGCGTCTGGCACGAATTATTCACTACAATAACATTCATATCGCCCATGTGTATCCCGCCTGGGTAAATGAAACCAAAGGCTATTGGCGCTTTGATGACGAAGGCAAAATAGTTGCCGAGACAGGCTTTAATCAGGCTTTGGCCCGTATCGACAGTCTGCATAAAAGTGGACAGCTCTTGCCGGCAACCATCCAACAATTGTTAAATTACCACGAACAAGTACAGCAAATAGATTACAAAATTAATCTCAACAACTCCATCACCATTACGCACAATGGCAATCAGCCCATCGAAGGACTTAGTTTTATCACTTCGGCGAAAAAAGTTGAAATTACCGGAAAAGATCTCCACAGCAGACAGACCGATGACGGCTTGATTTTCTGGTTCGACATCCGGTCAGGAGAAGTGGTAAATATCCAAGCGAAACAGTAGAGTTTTAGCTCAACTAATTTTCTTTTTTCAATAGACTCAGATATCCTGACCCATAGTCAGATAATCAGTTTGCTAACAGTTTTTGTTCGTAAAATACAATTGTCGTTGATAAAAAAGTTAGCAGGTCTTGCTGAAGATTTTATTTCGCTTTTCCTTGATGAAAAGCTAGCAAAAATCAAGTGTGTGCGAAGCTATCCTCCCACGCGCTAAAAAACAGCGGAAAACTATGCAAGGTTGGGTATAACGCAATGCCTTTATATGCTGTGCTTTGAAAATATTTTCGGGTATTAAGTTTCTATTCAAACTTTTTGTGGGCATTGCATTATACTAACAGCCTTTTGGGCTGCCTTGCATGTTTTCCTGCTGTTTTTCATCGCCCAGACCGAGCGCACGCCCGCCGCACACACAAGGCCTCCGCTCCTGACCCGTTGTGAGCTGGGCTTTGGTTTTTTGGTGAATGTTTTGTGTATTTACTTCATTTCAAGCTTCAGAGAGGCGTAATCTTTGTAGAAAAGGATATAGAACACGAAAATAGAGCTCCGTAGGTTCGACACCATAACGGAAAATGTTGGCAATACTAAAGCCCGATTTGTCCTTAAAAACTTTATTTGTGCGACAATATAGTTCACGAAAGGTCAGAAGTTCTGAGACTTAGCCTTCAAAAAGGCTTGATTCAGGCCTATTTTCAAAATAATATCGGATTCAAGTCAAAAAAATACAGGATAAACCCGCAGATTTATCCTGTCTTATTTTATTTCAGAAAGCACTAAAACTTCATCTCTGCTATTTCGCCTTCTACGATTAGCGGTGCAGCAGTTTTTTCAACGATTTCTTCTACTGAAACACCAGGTGCTCTTTCGATCAGTTTAAAGCCTTTATCGGTAACTTCAACCACTGCCAGATCGGTAACTATACGTTTTACGCAGCCAACGCCTGTTAGCGGAAGGTCGCAGGATTTTAGTAGTTTACTGTTTCCTGCCCTGTCAGTATGCGTCATTGCGACGATGATATTTTTAGCTGCTGCCACCAAATCCATGGCACCACCCATTCCTTTCACCAATTTTTCGGGAATTTTCCAACTGGCGATATCTCCATTTTCAGCAACCTGGAAAGCGCCTAAAACGGTAAGGTCGATATGTCCACCACGAATCATGGCAAAGCTGGTGCTGGAGTCGAAAAATGCCGAGCCTTTGGTATAAGTAACCGTTTGCTTGCCGGCATTGATAAGGTCGGCGTCCACTTCTTCAGGAAGCGGATAAGGTCCGATTCCCAGTAGTCCGTTTTCAGACTGAAGGGTTACCATCATCCCGTCGGGGATGAAATTAGCCACCAAAGTAGGGATTCCGATGCCGAGATTAACATAATAACCATCTCTTAATTCCTGGGCAATGCGCTTGGCAATGCCATTTTTATCTAAAGCCATTGTATAAATTTTTTCAGGTTAAACTAACGGGTTGTCGTGAATTCGATACGCTTCTCGAGATTTTCAGCCTTGAAGATACGTTGCACAAAAACTCCCGGTGTATGAATTTGATTGGGATCAAGCTCTCCGGCAGGTACCAGCTCCTCCACTTCGGCAATGGTAATTTTTCCGGCCATCGCCATGGGCTGGTTAAAGTTGTTGGCGGTATGCCTGTATATCAGGTTGCCGTGTGTATCGCCCTTCCAGGCTTTCACGATGGCAAAATCAGCTGTAAGCGCATGTTCGAGCAAGTGTGGTTTGCCATTAAACTCGCGAACTTCTTTGCCTTCGGCCACTTCGGTGCCATAACCTGCCGGAACAAAGAAGGCAGGAATCCCGGC
This sequence comes from Bacteroidales bacterium, assembly GCA_023229135.1. Classification (GTDB taxonomy): domain Bacteria; phylum Bacteroidota; class Bacteroidia; order Bacteroidales; family F082; genus UBA5536. Next base: position 12,464 of record JALNZT010000048.1, on the reverse strand, counting down.
TCCTCCAGCACGACAACGTTCGGCCAGCGTACCCTGTGGAATAAGATCCACCTCCAACTCACCACTCAGAAGCTGCCTTTCAAACTCGGCGTTTTCGCCAACATAAGACGAAATCATCTTTTTGATTTGGTGCTTTTTCAACAATAAGCCTAACCCAAAATCATCCACTCCGGCATTGTTTGAAATACAGGTAAGGCCTTTTACGTTGGCTTTTACCAAGGCGCTGATGCAATTTTCAGGAATGCCACAAAGCCCAAAGCCTCCCAGCATCACGGTCATATTATCGGTGATGCCTGCAATGGCTTCCTGTGCGTTTTTTACTACTTTATTCATCTGTTTTAATTTTGTGAATATTTATTACTGAAGTAATCCCAAAATTTAAAATTCCTGAACATGCGGGAGAATTACTTCACTTTATCACAAACTTTTTTAATCTATTGCAAGAAATAGCTTTAACTAAAAAAGTCTATGTCCACTTCATGTCTGGAAATTAACTTTACAGTAAGGATTTCAGGGTTTTCTACAAATTTTCTTCAAAAAACCTTCACTAATCCCCTGGACTGTTTAAGGGAGCTAAGTTAAGGATTATAGGGGAATTGACGTGCAGTTTTGTGAAAAATATCTTAAACCAAGATGAAACCGTGAATTACTTAACAGTATTTTGACAAATTAGTAAAAACGATTTTAAAAAGAACAACCGCTGCCTTTCAGACTTAAATTCCTGGCGCAGCTCAATACTTCTTTTTAAACCACTCCATCAGCTGAACAGTCATCAACATCATCATCAGGCTGTAAATCGAATCTTCGATAGGAATCGTTAATATGCGGATTCCCAGGTTTTGACTATCGTCGTACCACACAATAGGCTCAGGCGTAAAATAGCCTGTTAGCGCACCATTCACGATTAAAAATGGAATCAGCGAAACCAAATAGGCCAACAAAAAATAACTGAGCCAGGGCTGCTTTTTGTACACATTGTAAAGGAGAAGAAGTGCAGTGAGAATAAATATCACGGAGGTGTAAAGGCGGTCGTAATAGATCATACCAACTACAATCAGCAGCACGCTCAGCACCACAAAAAATGGGCGATGAATGCTTGCCAGGATGTCCTTTTTGACATAAACAACTAAACAGGCGTAAATAAACACGATGGCATAAGGGACAACCAGAAAAAATGACCATTCCTCGATTGGGAGACCCAGCATACGGATACCAACAAGGTAAGTGTCGTTGAAACCCCAAATTTCGCTGGCGGCAAAAATCACATCTTTCGCAATAAAAACCACCGCCATCAACAAAATAGCCGGAAAAAGGTATTTCCATTGCTTATAAAAAGCCACGCGCTTATCAAAGCTCAATAAAAACGGCCCTGAAATAGTCAGCAGATCAATATAAAGATAGAGGTTATTCATGAAATTTCTTTTAACGGATAGATAAATGCTGATCAAAAATCAGAAGAATAAAAAACAAGGTTTGAATGAGAAGCACATAGATTGCCAGTCGGTTACGCAAGTTTTTTACGAAAGTAAAGGTACCCAAAAGCATCAGAAAAGCGATAACCCACCAGGCGATATAATTTTGGAGCGGGATAGTATCGCCGGCCCAGGTCCAAAAGTCGAAGCGCACAGCAACAGGCTCTAAAAATATGTCGTAAGAAACCATGAGTGTGGCAGCAATAGCGGCTTTTAAGGCTTTTGGAATATTGTGTTTATGCAGCAAGGCAGCCGTTCCAAACACCAAATAACCCCAGTTCATGCCGATGATTAGCGGCACATCTAACCATTTCCAGCCCAAGCCTTCGCCATAAGCGTAATCGCCAAAAATTAGACCGGTTTTTATGCCCAGCACTTCTACAAAAAAGCCAGCCAGTATCACCACCAAGAGCCAAATTCCATATTTTTTATCAAATCCTTCGGCATTATATAGCAGCAGTCCGATGGCAAAAAGCAAATTGTAAGGTGTAAGCAGCATCAGCGATTCGGCATCACCGAGCAATAAACTTACGATACCTACCGTATAAACAATAATCAGCAGTATCAAGCTAAGCTGAAAGCGGTTTTTTAGGAATGATGTCATGGATTCGGGATTATTTCTGAAACAATTTTTGCCGATAGCAAGCAGAGCGGAATTCCACCACCGGGATGCACACTTCCACCGGCAAAAAATAGCCCTTCAATGTCTTTGTGATCGTTGGCATGCCGCAAAAATGCTGCATAGCGACTGTTTGAGCTGGTGCCGTAAAGCGATCCGCCCTGCGAGGAGGTTTTTATTTGAATATCAAGCGGTGTAAGTGTATTTTCCGTCTCGATCAAGTCAATTAAATCCACTTTGAACAAGGGATTCAATTTGCTGATAATATGCTTTTTATATTGCGGAATCAAGGCTTCCCAATCCTGATTTTTATGCGTGGGAACATTCACCATCACAAACCAGTTTTCGCATCCGTTCGGTGCATCGGAAGGAACATCTTTCGACGTAATATTGATATAAACTGTCGGATCTTCTGCTGGAACAACGCCTTGAAAAATGTCCTCAAACTCTTTGTGGTAATCTTTACTGAAAAAGATATTGTGCAAGCCGAGTTGTTCAAATTCCTTTTTAATTCCCCAATAAAAAATCAGTGCCGAACTGCTTCTTTCCTGTCTCAGTTTCTTTTCGGGGGCTTTAACATTCGGCAAAAGTTTGCGGTAGGTAGGCGTTACATCCATATTCGAGAGCACTAAATCAGCTTGGTAAACTTTTTTGTCGGTGCGCACGCCAGCAACTTTTTGCCCTTGCAACAAAATCTCCTCTACCCTTTCATTGAGCTGAAATACTACCCCTAAATCTTCAGCAAGCTGCACCAGGCTGCTGGTAATTTCGTACATTCCTTTTTCGGGTAAATAGGTTCCTATTCCATGCTCTAAATGTGGAATAATATTTAAAATACCCGGCGCACGATACGGGTCGGAACCGTTGTAAGTAGCGTAACGATCAAAGAGCTGTACCAGCTTAGGATTCTGCAAATCAGCTTCATTGGCCTGATGCATTGTAGAAAAAAGACTGAGCTTATGGAGGTTTAGCAGAGATTTCGCTACATCTTTTGACAGCCAGGTTTTGCTGCGGTTGAGTGGTTTCTCCATAAAGATATGACCTGCAAGTTCAAAAATCTTTCTGCTCTTTTTCAGTTTCTTAATTACCTTTTTGGCTGGAACACCTAATTTCTTTTCTACTTCATCAGCAAATTCATTTTGGTCTGCCGATGCCGTAAAATGCACGCCATCGTCCCAAAAATAACGACAGCTTTCGGGTTTTTTGATGTAGTTGAAATAAGTTCTCGGGTTTTTTCCGGCGAGTGCAAAAAGCTCGTCAACGTATTGTGGCATAGTAAATAAAGATGGACCCGCATCAAAGCGGTAGCCATCTTGTTCAAAAACGCTAAGTTTGCCTCCGGGATAAGAATTTGCCTCTAATGCTAATACTTCATAGCCTTTCAAGCGAAGCCGAATAGAACTGGCTATTCCGGCTATTCCGGCACCGATGACAATGGCTCTGGCCGATTTTGTGCCGGCTGAATTTGTTGTTATCATGGCATCAAGGTTTTTTCCAGGCATACCTCACAAGCTCCTTAAGTGGCACAAAATCCAAGGCTTTTTCATGGGTAGCTTCCAGCACAACTTTTGGTGCTTGTGCGGCTATATAGGCGTCTAACCAGCGCTTTACGCATATACACCAGCGGTCGCCGGCTTTTAATCCCGGAAAATTATAGGCAGGTATTGGCGTAGTTAGATCATTGCCTTCTGCTTTAGAAAAGGCAAGGAAATCATCCGTTACCACTACACAAACGGTATGTAGTCCTTGGTCATCTGCGCCGGTATGACAATTTCCGTCGCGGTAAAAGCCCGTCAAAGGATTCGTGCTACAGGCTATCAACTCTTCACCGAAAACATTTTTCTGCATGAAATTCGTTTTTGTTTTAATGGTTTATGAATCAATTAACAAACTTAGCGGTATTTGGTTTTGTTGGCCAACGTTTTTGTGCCAATTTTAAGACTTAAAGAGGGAAATGACTATCAAAATACGATGGGGGATTTTTCATAACTTTGCCGCCTTAAAACAAAGCCATTAAAATGAATAACTTACTCCTATTGCTACTAAGCTGTAAGCTTTGAAGCAGAGATTAGTTTCCTTTAATGAATCTTTCTTTTATTGATTTACGGTTACAACAATAACATTTCACGCTAATTCTTTGATTTTTATGGATTACAATTTCGCAGCAGTTGAAAAAAAATGGCAGGATTACTGGCGTAGCAACAAGCTATATAAGGTAGTTATCGACCAAAATAAGCCCAAGTATTATGTGCTCGATATGTTTCCCTACCCATCGGGTGCCGGCTTGCATGTGGGCCATCCGCTGGGTTATATTGCCTCCGATATTTTTGCCCGTTTCAAACGACTTAAAGGCTTTAACGTGCTGCATCCCATGGGTTATGACGCCTACGGACTTCCTGCCGAGCAATACGCCATCCAAACAGGAACGCATCCGGCAATAACCACTGAAAAAAATATTGCCCGCTACCGGGAGCAGCTGGATAAAATTGGATTTTCATACGACTGGGACCGCGAGGTACGCACCAGCGATCCTGACTATTATAAATGGACACAATGGACTTTTATCCAGTTATTTAATAGCTGGTATAACAAAAAAACCAATTGTGCCGAGCCACTCGCCAATCTTATTCTATCCTTTGAAAAGGGCGGCAGCGATGCGGTGCGGGCAGCTTGCAGCGAACACGAAGCTTTTACTTCCGACGAATGGAAGCAAATGGACGAAACCCAACAGCAACAAACCTTGATGTATTATCGGCTTGCTTACTTGGCTGATACCATGGTAAACTGGTGTCCGGCGCTGGGTACGGTGCTCGCCAACGACGAAGTAAACGAAGGCCTTTCGGTGAGGGGCGGACATCCCGTTGAGCGCAAATCTATGAAACAGTGGCTGTTACGTATCACTGCTTATTCCGAACGTTTGCTCAACGGATTAGAAGAACTGGACTGGAGCGATTCTATCAAGGATATTCAGCGCAACTGGATTGGAAAATCAATGGGTGGTTCTATCCGTTTCGAAATTGAAGGCATAAACGAACATATTGAAGTCTTTACTACTCGACCTGATACTGTTTTTGGATCAACTTTTATGGTGCTTGCACCCGAACATGAGTTGGTTGAAAAAATTACAACATCCGCACAAAAGCCTGTTGTTGAAGAATATAAGCAACGTACCAAAAACCGTTCGGAGCGCGAACGGATGACCGAAGTAAAAAGAATCAGTGGCGAATTTACCGGTGCATACGCCATTAATCCTTTCAACAACAAACGCATCCCAATCTGGATTGCTGATTATGTGTTGATGGGCTACGGAACCGGCGCAATTATGGCTGTACCGGCACACGACAGTCGCGATTTTGCATTTGCCAGACATTTTGATTTACCTATCGTTCAGGTTGTTTCACAGCCCGGCGAAGTGCTTACCGATGTTAAAGACTGGGAAGAATCTTATGATAGTAAAGAAGGTGTTTTAATTAATTCCGACTTTATTAATGGTATGCATGTAAAAGAAGCCATTGCCAGCATTTTGGAAGTGGCTGCACAACGAAAGATAGGACACAGTCGTGTGAACTATCGCCTGCGCGATGCCATTTTTAGTCGTCAACGCTACTGGGGCGAACCTTTCCCAATTTATTATAAAAATGGTATGCCCTATGCGATGCACGAGGATGAGCTTCCCTTAGAATTGCCGCCGGTAGATGCTTACCTGCCTACCGAAAGTGGCGAACCGCCTCTGGCAAGGGCCAAAAACTGGCAAACTAAAGAAGGCTATCCTTTGGAAACCAATACCATGCCCGGATTTGCAGGTTCGAGTGGTTATTACCTTCGCTATATGGATCCCAACAACGAAACAGCATATTTCAGCAAAGAAGCTAATGAATATTGGCAGGAAGTTGACCTGTATATGGGTGGCGCCGAACATGCCACCGGACACCTTATTTATGCGCGCTTTTGGAATATGTTTTTGTATGATATCGGGCTGACCGTGAAAGCAGAGCCATTCAAAAAAATGATCAACCAGGGAATGATACAAGGTCGTTCGAGCTTGGTTTACAGGGTTAACACCGAAAAAATGGCCGAGTATTACCTTTGGGAAAAGCTACGCGACAAAGGCATGGGATTTGAATTTATACGTGAATTTAGAGACGGTCGCCGTAAGTTTGATTTCTTTTGTCCTGAAGCAAAACTCATCATCGAGGTAAATAAAGTAAAATCACTCGAAAAAGTAGCCCATCCTTATGCCGAATATGCCAAGCAAAAAGGCTATCGGATGCTGTTAGTGCCCATTCGCGATATGCTGCTTGAGCGAGAAGTCGTGTTTGATAAGATAGCTAAACTGCTTGCCAATCCACGCACACCCGTTTTTGAAGAAAAACCGATGTTGAAAATCATTCCGGTTTTTGCTTCAAAAAATATCAAAGGTCGTGAGCATTTTTCTGATGCCATACATGTTGATATCAGTCTGGTTAATAATGACATTCTTGATGTTGAAGCTTTTAAGAAGTGGCAGCCACATCTGGCCGAAGCGGTGTTTTTGCTGGAAGACGGTAAATACGTTTGCGGCTGGGAAGTGGAAAAGATGTCGAAATCTAAATATAATGTCCAAAATCCGGATGAGTTAATTGAGCGTTATGGCGCAGATACGTTGCGTTTGTATGAGATGTTTTTGGGGCCATTGGAACAGTCAAAACCATGGGACACTCAAGGCATTGAAGGTGTATTTCGTTTTATCAGAAAGTTCTGGCGCTTATTTTTTGATGACAAACTCCAGTTAAGTATTTCTGAAGACGAGCCCACAAAAGCCGAGCTGAAAGTACTGCACAAAACAATACGTAAGGTAGAAGAAGATATCGAACGTTTTTCCTTTAATACAGCGGTATCGGCTTTTATGATTTGCGTGAATGAACTGGCTGATTTAAAGTGTAATAAACGTGGAATTTTAGAGCCACTTGTGATCCTTATCTCACCTTATGCGCCACACTTGGCCGAAGAAATGTGGAAGCAACTAGGGCATACCGTTAGCGTTGTAAAACAAGACTTTCCTAATTGGAACGAAGCATTTTTGATTGAAAGCACCTTTAATTATCCAGTTTCATTCAATGGGAAAAAACGTTTTGAGCTGGAACTTCCGCTTACAATGACAGTGAAAGAGATTGAAAAACACGTACTTGAATTGGAGGAGACCACAAAGTGGATGAATGATAAGCCAGCGAAAAAAATCATTATCGTTCCAAAGCGTATTATTAATATTGTAGTTTAGGCACAATGATTGCTATAAGCTTCGTTCGATACAAATAAAACACGCCTCAAATGTGGAAAAAACTGCTTTTAATAATCCCCCTTCTCTTTGCGCTACAGACACAGGCGCAACTGCGTGAACATGCGAATGAGGCTTTTGGGGACAAAGAATATACACGTTATAGTGTGTATTACAGCTCTTTACTCACCGGAAACGTTGTTGCAGGCGAGGCCACTATCGAGGTGAAAACACATAAAAAACAATTTTTCGATAGGCCGGTTTGGCATATTGTGGGCGAGGGTAAAAGCAAAGGTGCTTTTAATTGGTTTTATAAGGTACGCGACCGTTTTGAAAGTTATGTTGATAAAGAGGCAATGGTTCCTTATTTGTTTATAAGGCGCACCCGCGAGGGTGATTTTGTGCAGGACGATGATGTGTATTTTTACCACAACGAAAAAAAAGCGATCAGTCGTACCGCTACTACAGCAATTCCTGAAAATGTGCAAGATTTTGTATCTGCCTTGTTTTATATGCGCACCTTAAGTTTAGAAGATTTTGATGCTGACAGCGCCTACTACCTTGATTTTTTGTTGGATGATTCGGTGTACATCAGCAAAATAAAATACCAGGGTACAGAATATATCAAAACAAGTATTGGTACTTTTCGCTGCCTAAAAATTGCACCTATGATGGCTACCGGCGAGGTATTTGCCGATGCTTACCCGGTGAATGTTTGGGTTACCGACGACAAAAATCACCTGCCCATTCTGGCCGAGGCAAAAATTATTGTAGGCAGCGTGAAGATGGAGCTTATCGACTACAAAAACCTGCTGAATCCCATTGATGCACAGGTGAAAAAGAGGTAGAAAGTATTATCCTAATGACTTTATATTTCAGCTGACAAAACAGGAATGAGCAAGGTGTGGCAGGTTTTTGAAGCTTACTAACAATGTCTGAATTAGGATTTGTAAGAATACAAGATAATAGGATTTCTAAAAGAACTAGGCATGAAACACGAAGAATTAACCCATAAAATAATTGGTTGCGCGATGAAAGTGCATAGCACATTAGGTAATGGATTTCAAGAAGTTATATACCAACGGGCATTATCTATTGAGATGACAAAACAAGGTTTAGATTTTCAACGTGAAATGGAAATGAAGATTTATTATGAGGGAATAGACATCGGCACACGCAGGGTTGATTTTTTTGTAGAAGATATAATAATGGTTGAAATAAAAGCACTTATTAAGCTTGAAGATGTTCATTTGGCACAAGCAATGAATTACTTTCAGGCATATCATTTGCCTATAGGATTACTCATTAATTTTGGATCAAAAAGTCTTGATTTTAAAAGGGTTTACAATGTAAACCACTCAGACAATAAAGAATATATCAAAAATAATCCAAAAATCAACAAATCCTAAAAATCCTAATTCTGACAATGATGGACAAAAGCTCGGTAAGTAGTATTTTAAATTCAATTGGGGGAGACTGATATGAAACAAGACGATAAATTGAGACTGCCGAAGGGTTGGGAAATAAAGAAGTTGGGGGAAGTTTGTGAAAACTTAGACAGTAAGAGAATACCAATTACTCAAAATAAAAAAACACGGAAATTGATTATCAGTTGACTAAGAAACAGAAAAACCTAAATCACTCATAAATAGCCAAAAAAACCTATTTTGTAGCTGTTTTTTATTCGGTTTCATGGGTTTTTTGCTGCAAGATGGGTTAAAATTATCCCTTTACGTATGACGGATTGTAAATTCGCACCGGGATTGGAACTATTTCACTTTATCGGAATCCTCGGTTCACGTGGACTGTCCAACGTCAATAGACTTAACTGTTTCAGAAATAAAAGCAAACCCCTAAAAAGGCAGCCTTAACTGCGAATCATCTATTTCCTTCTGTCGTTTTTCGTCTTCTTCTTTTTTCTTTTCTTCTTCAATGAATGAATTATTTTCTTCCCTTTGCTGTTTTAACGCTACTTTCTCACGATGAAACTGTTCCATCTTTCGTTTATGATCTAGCAAAAATAATTCATGTTCATCTGAAATATTGGGATCTGCCTTTCTACTTGCTTGAGCATCAGCAATAAGCGTATCAATAAAATTCTTTCTCTTTTCTTCGTGAGTTAGTTTTGTAGCTTTTTGTAATCCGGTGAATTCATAAATATTTACCCACTTATCGGCCACCAAAACCGACAGTTCAGGATTGATACAATAATATCCCCTCCCAATTCTGATAAACAAGGCGTTGTTGTAGGGGTTATTACCATCTATTTCATTTTTAGACAAAAGCGATGAAATATAAGTTTTTTTCTTTCTGTAATCGGGCATAATCAAATCGGGATATTTGGCGACAACACTTTCTAAATCGCCTGCTTTCACCCCTTTATCCTCCCAATTGCTTCGCGATGCGTTTATAATAGTATCCTGCAATGTCATGAAAATGTTTAACAGAAAATACTCCATTGCCCGATTTGGAATTTTAATCATCCTGTCTTTTACCATTATCTTAATACTTTCTGTTATCAACCGCGGGAAAATATTTTCGAGCTTATTTATTGACGAGGGCGAAAAATATAATTTATGAATGGCAATCCGAAATGGATTCCTCCCGTTGTTATCTGTCACATCAGTCTCCGCATTTTGTTTCAATAGGTAATCAATAACTTTTAAGCTACCATTTTCAGCCGCTGCGAGCAAGGGCGTCAGGTTGAATTGATCGCGAAAATTGACTCCGTACTTTTTTATTTCCAGTTCGACTCCTTTAACATTGTCAGTGTTATAATTTCCATAATATTTCCTATTGATTGAATTTCGCTCAAATTCAGGATGTTTAGCCTTTTTATAATTAAGTTCAGCCAATCTTTCTATGCTACTTTGGTCGTCATACAACAAAGCGTACATAAAAAGGAGGTCTTTTGCCTTTTTATTATATACGTTCGGATCTAAAGCTTCCTGTTTCAACGCTTTAATATTGTCAGGAGTAATCGGCTCCCAATCAGGCTTTTGTATGTGCAAAATGTTCTTTTTGATATCATCGGCCTGTTCCTTTTTGCCTTGCAATTCAAGTTTTCGGGCTTCTTCTTTCCAGTCGTCGAGTGACGAAACTTCTGCTTTTATGTTAATCTGCTGTTCGCTTTCAACAAGATCAAGCAGCGCTAAAATATCGTGTTTTTTTGATGATTCAAGGATGTACAAATTTTTAATCGATCGTGTCATCCCAACATACAACGAATTGATGTAAAACTTAAATGCATCAAGCGATTTGTCTGATTTGTCTTTCCCTCGCGAAAAATCTATATCTTTGGTGTTGAGGTCTTTTTTAGAAATACCGCTGGCTATTTCATTAAATTCTTTGCTGTAGCTGCTAATAAAATTCACAAGAATAATATTCTCGTACTCTAATCCTTTTGCTTCATGAATGGAGAACAATAGTGGTGTTTCAAATACGCTTTTGGCAGCAGCTTTCTCATCTTGGGTCATTACCAGCACTGCATATTTTGTTGATCGCTTTGTGTTATCGTTGAGTTGTTTTCTTCGATTTTGTGAATCGACATAAAAATTCACATTTCCTTTGTTTTCTGCAAGCGACTCTATCAAAAAGTTGCTCTCTTTGTCGATGGAGCCAAAACGGGCATTTTTTATCAATAACAGCTTATTGGCAATCGCTGTAACTTCTGACGAATTGCGGTAGTTCGTGTGCAAAACATTGATGTTTTCCCCAGAAATTTCGTGTTTATAAAACATGGTTTTCACGTTGGTCCATGAAAAAAAATTGGGATGTACAATTTGATTTGAATCGCCGCAAAGCATGAAATTTCCTGATGTTTTAAGGGACTTAAGCACAATGTACAACTGGATATTTGTGAAATCCTGAACCTCATCAATAACAATAAAATCATATTTTGGCCGGCTGTATCCAAGCCATTGAAAAGATACGATATTGAGGTCGTGCAAATTATTTTCGCTTAAAAACGCTAGGTATTTTGTAAATATTTCATACACTTTTTCACGTTCACTTTTAAGAAAAATAGATTGTTTAACGCCCAACTCTATATAATCATCTTTGCTCAAAAATGGTTTTGTTATATCAATACCGGTAATTACACCTTTGAATTCTTCAAATAGCTTGTATGCGTCAGAAATACCAAAAGAATGCTTTCGTGGTAACAACCATGCATTAAAGCTCTTAAAATCAACCTCTTTGCCTGGAATTACCTTCAAAGTTTCCATGTACTCTTTAAAACTCAAGAAATCAACTTCTTGTTTTAAATTGACATAGTAGTCCGAAAAATAAAGTCGCGAAGAATTATCCACGAGAAATGGCGACAATGTAATGTATAGCACGTTTCCTGTAAGTTGTTTTATTTTTTCGAGTGTGAGTACCGTTTTGCCACTACCGGCTGAACCCACGATAATTACAGGCGGTTTTAAATTGAAAATATTCTGCTGTAAATCATCAAACGAAAGCACTTTGTTGAGTAAATGGAACTTGTTGGTATTGTGATTAATATAATTTAGTTCAATCATTTCTTCTTCAGAAACCTGCTTTTCACTCTTTAAGGCTTTCAGTTTATCCTCATCAATTTTTGCTCCCCTTAAAAACCGTGATTTCTCGTACGCGTGGTTGTAAATTACTTCCAATAACAACACATAAGTTTGATCATTATATTTGGCAAATTTAAAAAGCAACCGATTTTCATAATCTAACTTTGCCCTATATAAACCGCTAATCGTCAACTTTTTGATTTCCGCAGAATCAAAATCATCGTTTTCAAAAAACTTAACTGTTTTATCGAATTGCTTTTTTACCCGAGAGAAATCTATATCGTTGAGGTATAGCACATTCATATCAAGATTCAAATTAATTTAATAAATAATTCAAAAAAAACCACCTTGCAAATTTATCAATAAAATAAAACTTCAGGGTTTGCAATGAGCATTTCTTTTAGTTTTGATTTAGGCGGAATATAACTTATCTTGAATACTTCGTAAACTAAGAACTCCTGACCTTTCGTGAACTATATTGTCGCACAAATAAAGTTTTTAAGGACAAATCGGGCTTTAGCCCTGCCAACATTTTCCGTTATGGCGTCGCACCTACGGAGCTCTATTTTCGTATTCTA
>JALNZT010000012.1 GCA_023229135.1 Bacteroidales bacterium | reverse complement strand
AAATGTATATTCCGGTGCTCAAAAGCTGGCGTCTGAATGAAAAACATTATGGCATACTGCAAGGGCTGAATAAAGCTGAAACAGCTGAAAAATATGGTGACGAACAAGTTTTACTCTGGCGTCGTAGCTTTGATGTACCTCCAAAACCGGTAGATAAAAACGACTCGCGTAATCCGGCTAACGATCCGCGCTTTGCAGATGTTGCTCCCGAAAATTTACCGGCAACCGAATCACTTAAAGAAGTGATCGAACGCATGATTCCTTATTGGGAAAGCGATATTAAACCCGCCCTCCAAGAACACAACGAGCTGTTGGTGGCTGCACATGGCAATAGCCTGCGCGCCATGGTAATGCACCTTAAAAATATGAGTGAAGAAGCCATTTTAGCCTTCAACATCCCAACAGGAATCCCTTACGTTTTTGAGTTTGACGACCATATGAAGCTGGTGAAAGACTACTTCATAGGTGATCCGGAAGAAATTAAAAAACTAATGGATCAGGTTGCTAATCAAGCTAAAGGAAAATAAAAAGCAGCTATAAATTCGCTTATCGGAATTTATCTGCCAGCAATGAACCCAAATAACAAGACCAAGCTGCCATGAACAAAAGATGGGTAATTCCTGACATACACGGTTGCGCCAAAACGCTCAAGACCTTAATCGAAAAACAGATAAAGCCGGATAAGTTTGATAACATTTACTTTTTGGGTGATTATATTGATCGCGGCCCTAACAGTAAGGCTGTGCTCGACTACCTGATGCAGCTCGAGGCACAAGAATTTCAGCTTCACTTTCTCAAAGGCAATCACGAAGATTATTGCATCAAAGCCTGGGACGAAGACCGCGCCGGTAAATCTTTTTTTGGCCTAAAACGCAAAAAAAAGACACAGTCGATCTGGGAAATTCACGGCGGCAAAGAAACACTGGAAAGTTTTGATGTAAAATTTGCCGGCGATATTCCGGAAAAATATATTGAGTGGATGCGGAAAATGAAATATTATATCGAGCTGGATAATTTTATTTTGGTGCATGCCGGCTTCAATTTTAAAATCGATGATCCACTTTCTGACCAAGAAGCCATGCTGTGGACCAGAGAGTTTAGTGTGATTCCTGAAAAAATACGGAATAAAAAAGTAGTACACGGCCATGTTCCTGTCGATTTAGAGTTTATGAACCACGTAATGCAGTCCAAAACCTATAAATTTATTGACCTGGATAATGGCGTTTATATGGAAAATCGTCCTGGTTACGGCAACTTGATAGGCTACGAGCTCAATTCGGGCACACAACTAATCCAAACTAATATTGATTTTTAAAACCCCAACTGTCTATGGCTGCATTAAAACCCGTAAATCCAGCACAGATTTCAAAACTTGAATCGCTTAGCTACAAAGAGTTGCATGCACGTATCAAGCTTCATATATTAGATTTACTTCAACACGATTTCGAGCAATTAGCAGCGCTGATGTATCGTCATGATGTTTCTGAAAATCGCTTTAACAAAGCTCTTCAGCTTCCTAACGACAACCTGCGCGCTGATGATATTGCAACACTTGTGATAGAGCGCGAAAAACAAAAAATAGCTACCCGCCTGGATTATGCAAAACAGAAAGCTAAAAAAATTGACAAAACTCCCGAAGACACTCTATAACTAACACTACTAACTGGACTTAGTACATACGAATTGATTTATTGAGTTTATGTATTCCACAGAAGATATAATAATCGCTTTTTCACTCACTTTATTTGCCGGACTTTCTACCGGCATTGGCAGTGCAATAGCCCTACTCGCCAAGCGTACCAACACCCGCTTTTTATCGATAGCTTTAGGGTTTTCGGCTGGGGTGATGATTTATGTTTCATTTGTTGAAATCCTGGCTAAAGCACGTATAGAACTCATGGATGCTTATGGCATTACAAAAGGAAGCTGGGTTACTGTATTGGCGTTTTTCGGTGGGATATTTTTAATTGCGATTATCGACAAACTCATCCCGAGCATTGAAAATCCGCATGAGGTGAAACGTGTGGAAGACATGGATCACGTTGATCACAAACGTAAAAAGCTGGCGCGCATGGGTTTGATGACTGCCGTTGCCATTGCTATTCATAATTTCCCCGAAGGCCTGGCCACTTTTATTGCTGCCTTGTCCGATCCCAATCTTGGCATTGCCATTGCTGTTGCCGTTGCTATCCATAATATTCCCGAAGGAATTGCAGTTTCTGTCCCTGTTTATTATGCTACAGGAAGTCGTAAACGTGCCTTTTGGCTTTCTTTTGCCAGCGGACTGGCCGAACCTGTAGGTGCTTTGGTGGGCTATTTGGTTTTGATGCCATTTATGAGCCCTGTGATGTTTGGAGTGCTGTTTGCCATTGTGGCCGGAATCATGGTTTTTATTTCCTTGGACGAACTGCTTCCTGCTGCCGAAGAATATGGCGAACATCACTATTCAATCTATGGTTTAATAGCCGGCATGGCTGTGATGGCACTTAGTCTGCTACTTTTTCTTTAAATGCTGAAACCTAAAACAATTCCCATTCTGCCTTTTTCAGACTGAAAAGTGGCCGAATCCTTATTTTAATAGGTCTTGTTTAAATCAATCTGTTACTTTTGCAGCCTGTTAAGAAAAATCAAGTCTCCAATTGAACTTTTCTCTTTATTAGCTGGTTATTTCAAACAAAGTATTATGAAAAGAAAAAAATATATAGTGAAGCTGGTCAGCATTACGCTTGTCGTTTTTGTTTTGATAGGTTTGATGTTTTATGGTGGACTTTTTGATAAGAGTGAATCAAAAAATCCCCTACGTCAAAAGTCTGACTTCAACAAGGTTTTGTTAGTAAAAGCCACAGTAATGAAACGAGCACCACTCACTGACAAGCTTATCGCCGGAGGCACAATAATAGCTGATGAACAAGTAATGCTCACGGCGGAAATTGCTGGCAGGATAGAAAAAATTCATTTTATAGAGGGTAATTTCGTCAAAAAAGGAGAGCTGCTTGTTACCATTAACAATGCTGACCTTCAAGCCCAGATCGACAGAAACCGTTACCAGCTCGACTTAGCCAAGCAGCGCGAAGAGCGCCAACAAGCTCTCCTTGAGAAGCAAGGCATCAGCCAACAATATTATGATCAGGTAGTTACCGAGTTAAGCACCTTGCAGGCTGAGGCCGCATTGCTACAGGCACAACTCGACAAAACCCTACTCAGAGCACCTTTTGATGGCCAGCTGGGGCTTCGCCAGGTGAGCGAAGGCAGCTATGCTTCTCCAGGGATGCAGCTGGTTTCATTGGTAAAGCTGCAGCCGGTAAAAATAGAATTTAGTGTGCCCGAACGTTACACGCCCTTCGTAGAACGCGGGACACCGATAGTTTTTTCGGTCGAAAACCAAAGCGGCAGGTTCGAAGCCAAGGTGTATGCCCTGGAGCCGCTTATCGACCAACGCACACGTTCATTGCCTGTGAGAGCGCTTTATGCCAACGAAAAACAGCAGGTGATGCCCGGCTCCTATGCGCGCGTAACTATTCCGCTGAAAAGCAAAAACAAGACAATGCAAGTCGCTTCCGAGGCACTTATACCTGAAATGGGTACCAATAAAGTGTATGTGTATCGCAATGGTAAAGCGATGCCTCAGCTTGTTGAAACCGGACTACGAACGGTGGCCGCAGTAGAAATAACCTCCGGATTAAACCCGGGAGACACGGTACTCACTTCCGGTTTGTTGCAACTCAGGCCAGGAATGGACGTTAAAATTTCAGAAATGCAATAAATTATGAGTCTTTCATCAATAAGTATCCAAAGGCCGGTTCTCGCAACGGTGATGTCTATCTTAATCATACTTTTTGGGTTGATAGGCTTAGTTTCATTGGGTGTGCGCGAATATCCAAGCGTTGACCCACCAATTATTACAGTAAGTGCTAACTATGTGGGAGCCAATGCTGATGTTATCGAATCTCAGATTACCGAGCCACTCGAAGAATCTATCAACGGCATAGACGGGATTCGTACACTTACTTCAGTAAGCCGCGATGGCAGAAGCACCATCACTGTTGAGTTTGACCTATCGGTTGACCTGGAAGCTGCTGCCAACGACGTGCGCGACAGGGTTTCGCGCGCCATCATGAATTTACCACCAGACGCCGATCCGCCCATCGTTTCTAAAGCCGATGCCGATGCCTCGCCTATCATCTTTTTAAATATCAAGAGTGAGCAACGGTCGCTGCTGGAACTCACTGAAATTGCAGAACGAACTTTTAAAGAAAGCTTACAAACGATACCGGGTGTTAGCTCAATATCTGTTTGGGGTGCACAAGAATACTCGATGAGGCTATGGATGGATCCAATTCGTCTGGCAGCTTTTGACCTGAGCCCCATAGATATACGCAATGCACTTTTGCGCGAAAACCTGGAACTACCCTCAGGCCGTATCGAAGGAAACACTATCGAGCTGACCGTACGTACGCTTTCACGACTTGAAACACCAGATGAATTCAATAACCTGATTATCAAAGAAGGTGAATATGGATTAGTCAGGTTTAAAGATATTGGATTTGCCGAGTTAGCACCTTTAAACGAACGTACAATTTTGCGACGCGATGGCGAACCCATGGTGGGCAATGTGATTATCCCGCAGCCGGGATCCAATCATGTTGAAATTGTAGATGAGTTTTACCGCAGGTTAGAAAAAATTCAAAAGGATTTACCCGATGATATTGAGCTGGGAATAGGCTTCGATAACACCGACTTCATCCGCGACTCCATCAATGAGGTGGAACAAACCATTTATATGGCATTCGTGCTGGTAGTATTGGTCATCTTTTTCTTTTTGCGCGACTGGCGCACCACGATAATTCCAGTTATTGTCATCCCGATTTCATTGATTGGGTCCTTCTTTATCATGTACGTTGCTAATTTTTCCATCAACGTGCTTACTATGTTGGGCTTGGTGCTAGCGATTGGATTGGTGGTTGACGATGCCATCGTGGTGATTGAAAATATCTACAGCAAAATTGAGAAAGGCATTGCGCCACTTCAGGCGGGAATTGAAGGATCAGCAGAGATTTTCTTTGCGATTATCGCTACCACTGTTGCTTTAGCCACAGTATTTTTGCCTGTAATTTTCCTGCAAGGTATTACCGGACGCCTGTTCCGTGAGTTTGGAGTTGTGCTGGCAGGAGCGGTTGTTATCAGCTCTTTTGTTGCACTCACCCTAACGCCAATGCTTGCCACACGAATCTTGAAAAAACGTGAGAAAAAAAACTGGCTGTATGAGGCTACCGAGCCATTTTTTAATGGTTTGACAAAGGGGTACGCAAATCTTTTAGCGGCATTTTTGCGACTAAAGTGGTTGGCTTTTGTAGTGATTGGCGTTTCGGGTCTACTCATTTATTTTATCGGCAGCAGCTTACCCTCCGAGCTTGCCCCTCTCGAAGACCGTTCGTCAGTGCGAATTATGGTTACCGCACCTGAAGGAAGTACTTTTGAATATATGGAAGATTATGTAAAAGACATGATTAATTTCGTTCAGGAAGAGATACCCGAAACCTACTCACTTGTTACTGTTACCTCACCAGGTTTTGGTGCCAGCAGTTCTGTAAACTCTGCGTTTGGACGTGTCGGCCTTGTTGACCCCGACAAGCGAGATCGCTCACAGCAAGAAATAGCTGACGTGATAACCCAAGGTCTGGGAAAAATAACAAGTGCACGAAGCTTTGTTATTCAGGATCAGTCGATAGGAACACAAAGAGGTGGCTTGCCGGTGCAATATGTAATTCAAACTTCCAATATCGAAAAACTTCGCGAGATACTGCCCGAATTTATGCAAAAGGTAAATGAAAGTGATATTTTCCAATTCGCTGATTTGAACCTTAAATTTAATAAACCGGAGCTACAAGTTTCAATAAACCGCGAAAAGGCACGCATGCTTGGCGTTTCGGCACTTGATATTGTACAAACCATGCAGTTTGCATTAAGCGGCAACCGCTTCGGTTATTTTATCATGAACGGAAAACAGTATGAAGTAGTTGGGCAGCTCTCCCGCACGTATCGTAATGAACCCATGGATTTGAGTACGCTTTACGTGAAAAATAATCTTGGCGATATGATTCAGCTTTCAAACCTGATAGATGTCACAGAAGAAACAAACCCACCACAGCTCTACCGTTACAACCGTTATGTTGCAGCTACCGTGTCGGCCAATCCGGTTTCAGGAAAAACCATTGGCGATGGTATTATCGAGATGGATCGCATAGCTGCCGAAGTGCTCGACGACACCTTTAGCACCTCGCTTGCAGGAGCTTCCAAAGATTTTGAAGAGAGCAGCTCCAGCCTGGTTTTTGCCTTTTTGCTGGCTCTAATACTCATTTATCTGGTGCTTTCAGCGCAGTTTGAAAGCTTTAGAGATCCGTTGATTATTATGTTTACAGTTCCTCTGGCCCTGGCCGGAGCAGTACTTACACTCTGGTTTTTTGATAAAACCCTTAATATTTTCAGTCAGATCGGTATCATTATGCTCATCGGACTGGTGTCTAAAAACGGTATTTTAATTGTTGAGTTTGCCAACCAACGCAAATCGCAGGGTTTGGACAAGCTTGAAGCCATACATTCGGCGGCTGTTGCACGTTTCAGACCTATCCTTATGACAAGTTTATCAACCATCTTAGGTGCAGTACCAATCGCGCTGGCACTTGGGGCAGGCTCCGAAAGTCGCGTTGCTATGGGAACAGCCATTATTGGTGGACTAACTTTCGCCACATTGCTTACCCTGTTCGTGATACCGGCTATGTATGCCTATATCTCCGAACGCGAAAAAAATGTTTCAAATGTTGGCGAATTATTAGACAACACAGAAAATGCTGACCAAACACAAACCATTTAGGCCCTTTTTGGAACGCTTTTTAAAAAGAATAATGCAATGAAAATACCACCCTTTATCAGTTTATTTTTGTTTCTGTTTCCCATTTTAATCACAGCGCAGCCGCTACTTTCAGAGGCAGAAGCAGTGCGAATTGGTCTCGAAAACAATTACGATATCAGGTTAGTGAAAAAAGACGTAGCCATTGCTGAAAACAATAACAGCCTTGGCAATGCCGGCTTTTTGCCGGATGTTTCGTTATCAGCCGGCCAAAGCTACAGCATAAACGACTCAAAGCAAGAATTTTTGACCGGCCAGCTCAACGACCGTAAAGGAGCCCGCTCTGATGTTTTTGCCGCAGCAGCACAACTCAACTGGACCTTGTTTGACGGGCTGCAAATGTTCAGGCGATACGAAATACTTAACACCCTTCAGCAGCAATCTGAGCTGGAGCTCCTGCTCACGGTAGAGCGAAATATTTTTGACATCTTGTCGAACTACTACAGCTTAGTACAAATTAACGAACAAATTAAAGTTGTAAAAAGAACCTTAGAAATAGATAACGAACGTGTTTTATTAACTGGCCAAATGCTCAACATTGGTGCCGGATCAAGGCTTGAACTGCTTCAGGCCGAAGTGGATAGAAATACTGACAGTGCCATGTTACTCAACCTGAACGACCGGGTGGCACAGCTTAAAACCGTGATCAACAACCTGCTGGGCCGCGATCCCGGTGAGGCTTTCATGGTAGCCGACAGCTTCGCTATTAAGTCTAATCTGGCAAAAGAAGTGCTGATGCATAAAATGCTCGAAAATAATACCGCGCTAAGGTTAAGTGCACAGGATGAAAAGCTGGCACAACTCAGCTTGAAAGAAATCAGAGGACGGCAATCACCCGCGCTCGACTTTAACCTGGGCTACAACTTTAACGACCAAAGCTCCGAAGCGGGTTTCTTAAAAACGAGCCGTACCAACGGTTTGACCTATGGTGTGAGTGCACGGATGAATCTGTTTAACGGCTTCAATACCCGGCGCGAAAAACAAAACGCCAAAATCTTAGTTGAAAGCAGCCAATTGCGGATCGAATCGCTCGAAAACGGGCTGAAAACAGAACTCTATCAACAGTATGAGGCTTATACCAATAGCCTTCAGCTGCTTCGCATGGAATCGCAAAACGTACTTGCAGCACGCGAAAACCTGAGCATTGCAGCAGAACGATACCAGCTTGGCGATATGTCAGGAATTGAATTCAGAGAGTCGCAGCGCAATTTTGTGGCAGCAGAAAGCCGGCTTTTACTCGCACGTTTTCAGGTCAAAATAAGCGAATTAAGCCTGATGCAATTAACAGGTGATCTGACTATTGACTAAAATAGCTGATGTAAAAGAGCTTCTATTTTTTCTCAACTATTTTCCTCATTTCTGACGCAATTCATCGTATGATTTATCGCGCATACCACCTCTTTCTCTCTATTTCATAGAAAACACTATTGCTATCAATCCTAAAATAAGTAACTTTACAGCGACAACAACGAGTACGTTTGAATAAAAAACAATGGTGAGATTGTAAATCTATATTTTGTTTAATTTTACCATCCTCGATACCGCGTAATTTTATTCTAAGAGCTTGTTATTAAGCATTGTACACATATCGGTAGAGCATTTAAAAACAGCATCGATCTTTTAAACGAAACAAGGAAGTATGAAAAAATATCCGATACTCTGGAAAAAGTTTTTTGATCACCTTCAACACTTCATTTTTATTGTTGACCAAAAAAATAAAGTGTATTATACCAATCCACGTGCGGAAACCTTGTTAGCCAATGCAAAATCAGCAGATGAGGTTTTTGTCTTAGACGAGTTTCTACAAAAGGCAGATGAAAGTCATTGTCGGTATTTTTCTCCTTTGAAACCACAAAATTCTGAGCTGCTTCAATGCAAAATCCCGATACCTAAAGAAAAAATCAGTAAGTATTTTTTCCTACTCAAAACACCGCTGGATATTGAAGAAATCCCCGGCTTATACCTGCTTCAGGAATGGTATCCACATACCTACGACATCGCAAATGATATGTCGTTAATAGAAAAAGACTCCATATTAAGGGCCATTCCGGATCTGTTATTCGTGATCGACAGCGACCATCATCTGATTGATTATTATACGGCCTCTATTGATGAGTTTTCTGTTTCGCCAGAAGGTTTTCTGGGCAAAAAAATCAGCGATATCTTAGTACCCGGGATTTATGAAACCATAAATAACAGCCTGAATGAGGCGAAACAAAAGGGAAAGGCAAGCTGCAAAATCAACAGCCTGGAACAGAATGGGAAATCCAATTGGTATGAGGTTTCCATAAGCTACGAACCCGCATCGCCCCAGCCGATATTTGTTTTACTGGCTCGAAATATCACTGCCGCACAAAAAACAGAACAGGATTTGCGCGAGAGTGAGGCACGCTTTCGGGCTGTGGTAGAACAAAGCGATGAAGGTATCATTCTTTTTGATGAACAAGGGAAAATATCTTTATGGAATAAAGGCGAAGAAAAAATAACCGGCTACGAAGCCAGTGAAATGCTTGGTAAGTATATTTGGGATGTAATGCACATGCTTGGCCCCAAACATCTTAGGGAGGAATCACCAGAAGGAGCAAACATTTTACGTAAGCGCATCATCAACTTGTTGGAGCAAAAAGATAAAGCCTGGATTCATAAACGTGGTGAACGAGAAATTGAAACAAAAACCGGTGCAAAACGCATTTTACAAACTTTACTTTTCCCGGTTGAACTGGCCGGAAACTATATGTTTGGAACCATTAACCGCGATATAACCGTGCAGCAAAACTCGGCTCAGGAACTCGAAAAAACCACTGCAAGTTTGCAAGCTGTAATCAAAGCCATGCCGGATTTTATTTTTGTGGCCGACGAAAAAGGTGTTTTACAAGATGTTTTTGAACAGCGAACGCTACGGTTTTTGGATGAATTACCAGAAAAAGGCTCGTCGTTAAGTAGATTTTTGCCCAATAATATTCAAAGTCTTATTGAACATGCCATCACAAAAACCTTCAGCACTGAAAATTCACAAGTCATTGAATTTCAAATGCCTTACAAGGCTGAAACTCTTGCTTATGAAGTGCGGATATCCTTGATGAATCCAGGAGCAGTACTAATTACATTCCGCGAAACAACAAATATCAAATTACTTGAAACCAGCTTATTACAAAACAGTAAACTGCTGCAAACGCTTACACATCTTGCCACACGTTTTATCAACCTTCCTTTGCTAAAAATTGATGAAGCAATTAATGACGCAATCGCTACAATTGGTAGTTTTGCCGGTGTGGATCGAGTATATATTTTTGATTACAACTGGGATGAAAGCACGATGGTCAACACATACGAATGGTGCTCATCAGGTACTATTCCACAAATTAACAACCTCAAAACCGTACCTACCGAACTATTCCCCGACTGGGTGAATGCACATCTACAAGGCAATATAACCTTGGTTGAAGATGTTCACAAAATTGATCGCGAAGACCCTCTTTATAAAATACTTGAACCCCAAGGTATAAAATCGCTCGTCACCATTCCGCTTATTGAAGAAGGCAGTTGCCTTGGTTTTATCGGATTTGACTCCGTGAAAAAACACAAAATATTTACAGACAGCGAACTGTCGCTATTGCGGATTTTCGTAGAGCTATTGACCAACCTGAAAATTAAAAAAAGAACAGGTTCATTACTGAAACAAAACCAGCAAAAGCTGGAAAATCAGAACAGGCAGCTGAGCAAACTTAACGAACAGCTAAAAAACCAGAACGAGGAAATCCTGAAAAAAAATACCGAGCTGGATCGCGAAAGAAGTAAGGCAGAAGCCAGCGACAAGCTAAAAACGGCTTTTCTGAATAATATCTCACACGAGATCCGTACACCACTCAACGGGATAGTGGGCTTTTCGCAACTACTCCTGGATGACGACATTTCACACCAAGACCGGTACGATTATATTGATGCCCTCGGAACAAGCGTTGACAGGCTTACGGATACCTTTAGCGATATCATGGATGTTTCGCTGCTGATGTCGGGCAATATGCCTTTCAACATCGAAAACATACATATTCCCAGCTTGCTCGAGGATGTTTACAAAAAACAAATGCCACTTGCCAATGTCAAAAAGCTGGATTTAAACCTCAATATTCCGGTTGAACACAAGCAATTATTCTTCGATAGTGATCGGGGATATCTGTTTAAAATCTCGAATGAGCTGGTGTCGAACGCTATAAAATATACTCAAAAAGGCTTTGTTGAAATCAGCTTTGAAATGACGGGAAACGAATTCATACTCTTGGTACGCGACAGCGGAAAAGGTATTAAAAAGGAAGCACTTCCACACATCTATAAAGCATTTATTCAGGAAGATTTTTCGAGTACCCGCGATCAGGAAGGTGCAGGCTTGGGTCTCACAATCGTTAAAGGCCTTGTGCATCTGTTGAATGGAAAAATCCATATCAACTCAAAAATTAACGAAGGAACAGAAATTTATATACATATTCCCATTAAATCAGCAATGGAAATAGAAATCAAAAAACCGATAGAAATGCATGCAATTCCCGAACAAAATAATGACTGGCCAACAATATTAGTGGCTGAAGACGAAGATTTAAACGTGCTATATACCAAACGAATCTTCAAAGCCAAGCCATTTAACGTGCTTTATGCACGCAACGGCACCGAAGCTGTAAATCTCGTCAAAGAAAACCCATCGATTGTTTTGATTTTGATGGATATAAAAATGCCCGTTATGGACGGCCTTGAAGCAACACGCCAAATCAAAGCAATGCGCCCTGATATAAAAATAATTGCAGTAACCGCTTATGCCGCTAACGACGACAGGCACATGTGTCTGAGTGCCGGATGCGATGATTATATTACCAAGCCTTTTAAACCAGCGGAACTTTTCGTGTTTATAAATCGCTGGATGCCAGGCTCCATCAAATAATTACTATTTTGAATGAGCATGAAATAGACTGGAAAAAGCTACTTTGGTCATTGCCCGAACCGCTCCTTGTATGCGAAAAAAATGGCCAAATAACTTTTGCTAACAATAGCGCGACATTCATTTTTAACGAAGTCGAAGGCCTGCCTATTTCAACACTTATTCCACAACTTACAAACGAAACAGATTTTGCCGACTGGATAAATCAGGAAAACCAAAGGCTGTTCGACACCCTGATAAACAACACAGTCCGGCAAGTGAACTGGAATTGCAGAGTGGCCGATGATAACGAGCAAAAGCAAACTCTTTTTTTGCTACTGCCCGAAATAAACCCTACCGTTGTAAGCTTAAATAGCTCAACACAACAAACTGATTATGAGCTATTCAATGAGCGGTTTAGGCTTTCGGCAGAAGATTCGGAAATACTCCTGAGTAAACTTTTCAGAGAATCTCCCATAGGTATCGCCTTAGTTGATACTGAGACAAAGCAATTTACCGATTGCAATGCGACCCTCATAGAAATATTAGGCTACACAAAGCCAGAACTACAGCAATATACCTATTTCGACATCACGCCAAAACGCTATCACCATCTTGACAGAATCCAATCAGAAGCGTTTTACATTGCCGGACGTTTTGGCCCTTACGAAAAAGCCTATAACCACAAAAATGGGTATCCTGTGCAAGTGCTTCTTCACGGTCTGAGCTTTTTTAAATCGGATGGAAATCGCTTGGCACTAATTTTTGTGCAAGACATTAGCGAGCATTCAGCTGCCAAAGCAAGCTTACGCGAATACGAAGACCGGGTTAACCTACTCTTTCAAGAAACACCAGAAGCCCATTTTATAACCGATATGAAGGGGGTTTTATTAGATGCGAACAAGGCTGCTGAGCAGTTAATTGGCGTGTCGAAATATAAAACACTTGGCAAAAGTTTGTTGCAATTGAAGCAACTACCGCTCAGCGAGGTGCCAAAAGCAGCAAGCATTCTCGCTCAAAATGCAATTGGAAAACAATGTTTAAATCAACATATTGTGTTGGACAAAGGCAATGATTTAAAGCAAATTATCGCGCTGAATACTTACCCCATAAACATTAATGACAGCAGGCAGATATTGGGCATCGCTCGCGATATTACAGCGCAGCAAAACTATGAGCAGGAAATTATTTCCGAACGCAACAAAGCACGAAGATACCTTGATATTGCAGGCTCTATCATTATCGGGTTCAACTGCGATCTTACTGTAAGGATAATCAATCAGGCCGGCTGCCTGATAGCGGGAAAAGAAAAAGAAGACATTATCGGCAAAGATTGGAGCGTGCTGCTGCCATCAGGCATGGAAAGAGAAGTTATTCAGAATTTCTTGAAAAAAACCTTCGATACAAATAGCGTTCCTCAGCAACCTATTGAGGCTAAAATATTTACAAAGGATGGTACAGCCCATTATTTTTTGTGGAAACACAACCTGCTTTTTGATGAGAATGGGGTAGTAAACGGCCTTTTATCTTCCGGTCTCAATGTTACTGAGCTAAAACAGGCGCAAAATTTACTTACTGACAAGGAACTTAAGACTTCGAGACTAAATCAGCTTTCGCAACTGGCATTGCAAATAGAAGACGAGAAAAATAGCTGGATAAAGCTAAGCGAAAAGCTGCAGGAATTACTACAATGTGACATGGTCTATATCACTGCCTGGGACGAAAACAGTCAACAAGCCATTCCGCTGGCTGCTCCTGCAAAACTGTATGATTTTTACATTAATTATACGTATGAGCCAGACCAAATAAGCTTAACGCAGAGCGTTTTAGAAAAAGGTGAGGCTTTAGTTATTCAAAACACAGAAGATACCGAGCATATCAGTCAGGGTATTTCAAATACTTTTAAAACTAAATCGGGATTAGGACTGCCCATGATCGTCGGCGAACAAAAATTGGGTGCTATTTTGGTTGGTTTTACCAGTTATCATAAGTTTAGCGCCACTGAGGTTGAATGGGGTATTTTAGCAGCCAATCAAATTGCACTCGCCCTGCATAAAAGCCTTCTTATCAATGAATTAAAAAAGAGTAATGAAGATAAAGACCGTTTTTTCACCATGCTCTCTCACGATCTCAAAAGCCCTTTTTCAGGTATCGCACACCTCATAACTTTTATGTCAGAAAATCTTGACACACTCAGCGATGCCGAGTGTTCAGAAATGCTGGATACTTTACGTGATTCCACAAAAAACCTCAACGTTTTAATTGATAATATATTGAGCTGGAGCAGGTTGAACCGTGGATTAATGAAGCTTAATCCGGAGCAATTTGCATTAAGCGAACTGGTAGAGGAGGTGTGTAATTTACTTGAAAATCAGGCCCGCGAAAAAAAGATTATCCTCAACAAAGACATCGATCCTTCAATTAATATTGAAGCGGATAGGGAGATCCTAAAGGCCGTTCTGCGAAACCTGATTAGCAATGCCATCAAGTTCTCGTATCCAGAAACCCACGTAGAAATAAAAAGTGAGTTGAATACTGCTAAAATATCACTTATTGTTGCCGACAAAGGTGTGGGAATAACCAACGAAAACCTTGAAAAATTACGTAAAAACGATAGCATAACTTCCCAGCCCGGAACAGCGAACGAAACCGGAACAGGCTTGGGACTACTTATCATTCAGGAGTTTGTAAAACTACACCAGGGCCGGCTTTTGATACATAGCAAACTACAGGCAGGCAGCACTTTTACGGTTGAACTACCCAGACACACAAAAACGTAAAATTAAGACCCTAAAAAAAACTCAAGCAAATTATTCAAAAAGAACACCTTCCTTTTCTAATTGCTTTTTCAAGTCTCTGATGGATTTTTGCAGCTGACTTGCTATTCTCTTTAGTTCCGTCGAAATATCATTTATTTGTTTGAGCAGATTTTGACTTTTCACTACTTCATTAGCAGCTTTCAGCAATTGTGTTTCTTTGGCTTTGCGGTTGCCGGCCGGGCTTTCACCTTGCAGTTTCACATAATTATTAAAGGCCAAAACGGCTTCGTTATACTGCGTTGTCGCCATGTTTAGCATATTCACCTGTTGGTTGTGACGGGCAATTTTTAGGTTGCTACTCAAAAAATCCAGGCGATTTTTCAGTGCTTCGTGCGGATAATAATCACGCATGATCCGGTTGTATTCAGCAGCAAGTTGCTGATCTGGCTGCAAACTCAGAAAGGCCTGAATGGAATCTGTGTAAGCAAAGTTTTGGCGGCTTTTCGTCGCGCTGATTTTATTGCTGATAAACTCCTGATGACTTATCGGTTCAGCACTAAATTGCCAGATTAGATCATAAGGGATATGGGTTTTACGCATTTCTTCAGGCGATAGGCTGAAAAAATCCGGATTAAATTGTGCTTCAAAACGCCTGCCATTTAAAAAGCCGGAAGCCCAGGTGGGATCATAAAAATGCCAATTTCCGTTAATTTCAGCAACAATCCATGCATGCGGAACGGCACTGATAGTTTGGCCTTGGCGGGTATATCCACTAATAATATAGGATGGAATATGGAGCAGCCGAAACACACTGTCCATAATACCGGCATAGCCTTCGCAGACTCCTTCTCGACTGCTAAAGGCCTCATTCGTAATTTGTTGCTGGCTTTTATAACTAACACTACGTTGCCTAAGCGCGCTATTTACATCATAACGAATATGCTTGCCAAGCCACCAATATAGGGCAGCAGCTTGTTGTTGCTCATCATCAAAATTACTATTTATAAAATATGCCAATGCTTTAATGTCCTTCATCTTATCCGTATTCTCGAAGCGCTTTTCGATGGCATTCCAATCTGGGTTTTGGGCTTGCGCAGGAGCTGACAACATAAAAATGAGTAAGAGAATCAGTGGCATATTCTATCTTTGGTGCATCAATAACGCTAAATGCTTAGCAAATATTTCAGTCATAAAAAAAAGCCCGAACGGCCATTTGGTAGCAGTTCGGGCAATTGTTTATTTCAGAGAAAGAACTCATTCAGCCCTAACAGCTTCTACTTCTTTTGTTGTGGTTTCGACGGTTTTCATCTTAGGGCGATCTGATACGATATTCATTTCATTGATCAGATTTTGTGCGCCGGCAAATTTATCAACAATCATAAGCACATAGCGAATATCCACATTGATAGTACGTTGCAGCTCCGGTTCAAAAGCGATATCGCCACTCATGGCTTCCCAGTTTCCATCAAAGGCAAGACCAAGCAAACGGCCTTTCGCATCAATAACAGGGCTTCCGGAGTTGCCGCCGGTAATATCGTGTGTGGTCAGAAAGTTTACAGTCATCGTGCCGTCATCATTTCCATAGCGGCCATATTCTTTATTGACGATAATTTCTTTAAGGCGGTCAGAAACAACAAATTCTCGGGTCGTTGGGTCTTCTTTTTCCAAAATTCCCTTGGTTGTCGTAACAAAGTCATAATGAATAGCATCGGCAGGATAATAATCTTCCACCGTGCCATAAGTGAGGCGCAGGCTGAAATTAGCATTCGGATAGAATTTCTTATCTGGCTGCATTTCGCGCAGGCCGGCCATAAACAAGCGATTGCCTTTGTTGAGGTTTTCGTAGGCGGTTTCTGTGTTTTTCATCATTCCGTTGTAGGCATCAATAAACGGGCGAACAAGCTCGAAGGCAGGGTCTTTAGTGATGGTTTTTGCTTTTGGATTGTCGAGCAGGCTGCGCACTTTAGCCTCGGAAGTGAAGTTGGATTTTTTAAATACCTCCGCGGCATAAGCGGCGAAATCACCTTTGTATTTTTTGTAGATTTCTTTTAAAGCTTCGGGCTGCTGTGAGGCAGGAATATTGGTGTAATACATCTCCATCATGCTGGCCAGCATATTTTGATCGATGCCCGCGTTATTGTTTTTAAAGTGGTTTTCAATCCCGTCTTTAAGTTGTTCTATCTGCTTTTGGACGGCTTCTTTGTCCTGATCTTTCTCCTCAAGCAATTCAGCAAGTTTGTTAAAGCGGTTAGCATAGTCCAGAATTTCCGATCCGCGCAGCACAGCTTCATTCATATAATAACGCGCCAGATTCACTTCACCAATTTTTTCATAAGCGGCCTCAATGATGGGCAAACTCTCACCATATTTTTCTGCCATAGCAGGATTATTGTCAAGCCAATGCTTAAACTCTGCTTCAAGGCGACGTTTTTTGTCAGCTACTTTCAAGCTTTTCAAGCCTTTGGTTTGGCCGATAAAATATTTCCAATAATTGGCTGTTCCGGCATATTTTGAAGCATATTGCAACCTTGTTTTCTCGCTGGCATTCATGCCTTCGCGCATGATACGCAGTTTTTCTGCTCTGATTTTCACAATGGTAGGATTGCTTTCCTCGATGGCCAAGTCAACGCCAAATGAAGTGAGATAGCGGTCGGTGCTTCCCGGATTTCCCAAAATCATTGAGAAATCACCTTTTTCGACGCCTGCAATAGAAACAGGAAGTGAATGGCGGGGCTTGAACGGTTTGTTGTCAGCGCTGTAGTCTGCAGGTTTGTTATCTGCACCGGCATAAACTCTGAACATGGAGAAATCACCGGTATGGCGCGGCCACATCCAGTTGTCGGTATCAGCACCATATTTTCCAATAGCTTCCGGAGGTGTTCCCGCCAGGCGGATGTCGCGGAAAGTCTCATAGGTAAGTAGATAAAACTCATTGCCTTCAAAATAATCTTTTACCACAGCATTGTAATGGTTGCCGGCAGTAGCTTCTTCCACGATGGCTTTACGGTTTTCGTTGAGCTTGTCACTTCTGTCGCTCTCGCTCATAGAAGCATCAACACCTTCGAGCATACGGGATGTAACATCGTCCATGCGGATTAAAAACTGAACGGTAAGACCCGGAATCGGGATTTCCTCTTGGTGAGATGCAGCCCAGAAACCATCTGAAAGGTAATCATTCTCAACGCTGCTCACCGATTGGATTGAACCGTATCCACAGTGGTGATTGGTAATCAAAAGTCCCTGATCAGAGATGATTTCGCCTGTGCAGCCACGACCAAAAATCACGATAGCATCTTTGAGGCTGCCACTATTTACAGAATAGATTTCTTCGGGCGTGAGTTGCAAACCCATCTCTTTCATATCCTGATAGTTCAGGCGTTCAATAAACATGGGAATCCACATGCCCTCATCGGCTTTTACCGGTAGGCGGAACAAACTGATCAGCATGATTAGCAGAATCAGATAATTTCTAGTTTTCGTCATTGGAAATAAATTTTAAACGTATTGAAATGATATTTTATGGCACAAATTTAACAATTATGCTTGGATAATAGCCTGGTATTTTTGGCCCTGAACAAAATGCTTTCGTAACTGTTTTTGAGAACATGAAATCAAGTTGGAATGCGCGCTACGCGCAGCAGGAATATATCTATGGGTTAGAACCTAATGTATTTTTCAGACAGACATTGACTGCTTTGAAACCCGGAAAAATGCTTTTGCCCGGCGAAGGTGAAGGCCGCAACGCCAGCTGGGCAGCGCGACTGGGCTGGGACGTTGATGCCATCGACTACAGCGAAGCAGGACGCGAAAAGGCCTTATCATTGGCTAAATCGCTGAATGTTTCGTTCAATTATTCAATCAGTGAGTTGTCGGAAACTGGTTTTGCTCCTGACACTTACGATTTCATCGCACTGATTTTTGTGCATTTTCCCGAGCATCAACGTGAAATCGTGCATCGAAATCTGATAAAAAGCCTGAAACCAGGAGGAACAATTTTGATAGAGGCTTTTCATAAATCACAGCTTCAATACAACTCAGGTGGCCCTAAAAACGCGGCCTTGCTGTATGACGCCAATCTACTACGAAATGACTTTAAAGAGCTTGATATTAAAGAATTGGTAGAATCAACATCCCACCTTAACGAAGGCGAATGGCATAAAGGACCGGCAGCTTTGGTACGCATGATCGCAACACAAAAGCTGTAATACATGAGGGGAATTAGTTTCTGAAAACAGGGATTTCCAGGCTAAGCATCCCAACAAAACCGGACATGCCGTAGCAAACAATCTTATCCTACAAATCGAAAAATAGTCTCCAGCAGCTGTCCTCGATCAATAGGTTTTGTGATATAGGCATCGCAGCCGGCTTGAATGGCTTTTTGCACTTCAACATCCATCGCGTAGGCGGTTTGTGTAATAACCGGAATAGATTTATCTATCTTTTTAATGGCAATGGTAGCCTCGTAACCGTTCACGTTTGGAAGTCGTATGTCCATCAAAATAAGATCGGTAGCACCTGGATTTTGCTTCACATAGTCAATAGCTTCTTGGCCGTCCTTGGCCCAGGCAAGTTTTGCTTTGGAAGGCCGCAGCATAATCATCAGTAAATTATAATTGGTTCTTTCGTCTTCAACAATTAAAAAGGTTTTGTCGCTCCAATTATACTGCCGGGGTGTTGAAACATTGCTTACTGCTTTTTGCTGTTCCACCATCACCACTACAGAGGGTAGCCGGAAACGAAATACCGAGCCTTCGCCAAGGGTGGATTCAAGGCTAATGCTACCTTCAAGCAAATCAATCAAACCTTTTATTATCGACAAACCCAAGCCAGTTCCTCCGTATTTTTTAGTACTGCTGTAATCCAGTTGCCTGAAACGTTTAAAAATCAGATCATGCATGCCGGCTTCAATACCCATACCGGTATCTTTCACATATATAATAAGGTCACGCTGTTCAATTTCGTAGCCCAGCTCAATGCGGCCTGCATCCGTGAACTTGAAAGCGTTTTCGAGTAAATTACTTATAATCTGCTGCAAACGAACGGCATCCGTGTTTACCGTTAGGCTATAAATGGAGGTAGGTTCATTTAAAGAAAAATTGATATCGTCTTTTCCACGTTTGCTCTTAAGCTGCTGATAGGAAACAAAAAGCTGGTTCATCAGCTCATTAAGCTTAAAATTTGTCTTGTGCAGCTGCATCTGACCCGACTCAATTTTTGCGATATCAATAATATCATCGATAAGCCGCAAAAGCACCTGACCACTGTCGAACACGATTTGCGAATACTCTTCCCGCTCTTCAGGACTGAGTTCGGGGTCGCGCAAAAAATCAACAAAACCAATAATATGGTTCATCGGCGTTCTGATTTCGTGCGACATGCTTGTCAAAAAAGCTGTTTTTAACTTGTCAGATTCTTCCGCTTTTTCGAGGGCTTTGATCAGCTCATATTCCTTCATTTTTCGTTTGGAAACATCGCCAATAATCAAAATAAAAGAATGCGCATCGCTTCCGCGGCTTGAAACCAGGGTACCGCGACACTTGAAGAATATGTCGTTACCCTTGTTGAGCAAAAAAGGAGATTCGATATCAAAAGGGATTTTCTCGTCAATCATTTCGGCAATTTTGCTACTTAGCTCCGTCCCCTGAAAAGGTTCAAAATCCTTAACATTTAATTTATTGATAATATCAGCAGCAGTAGTATCAAAAGTTTTCAGAAAAGCCGGATTTGCCGCCGTGATATATCCAAAACGATCGAGGTTTAATATGGCAAGTGGGATATTGCTGATAGTAACAGCCAGCCGGTGTTCAATATCTTTTTCGGATTGCTGAAACTGTTGATGTAGTTGCAATTGAAGTGCATCAATGGTGGCTTTCAATCGCCTGTTTTCGTCAAGAAGTACTTGTTTTGTTCTATCTTTTTGTTCCATCTGTCCATGCAATAAAAGCAGTTAATGTCCGCTCAAAACTTGTACAAATATAGTATTTCATACTTAGAATAACGCAGGAGATTTACCACGCGATAAAAAAATACCGTGCCGACAGCTAAAAACGCTGCGTCTTTTTGAGCTAAAACGGAGAAATTATAAGCTTGCGGGCAATTAATTGTTGATTGGCAAGCCTGATTTTTAACAAAAAAACACTACCCATTTGTAGATTCGCAGCTGACAAGGTGATTTCCTTTTGATTTACCATCCATTTTCTAAGTTGCTTCCCATCAATGGAATACAAAGTGACTTCCTGTATTTCAGACACAGATTTTAGTGTGAATCCGATTTTTGTTGCTGGATTAGGAAATAGCTGAAGTTGTTGCGTCATTGTTTGTGATTCGGGAATAAAAGGGTAAACTCCGCAGCCATGCAGCTGATCCAAAGTTTTTTGGCGCAAAAGTGGTAAAAGTGCGTACAAAGAATCGCCCGGGCATAAAGTAGCGCAGCCATCGCGATGTCCGGCAATGGTTCCTAAGTTTTGGTTAAGCGGATGCGCCAAATGAGCCAACGGATCAAGGATCTCTTTGGCAGATTTCCAAACGAGCAGCTGCTCTAATGCTTGCAAAGCTTGGGTTGTAGGCGTAAAATCACTGAAAGTACCAAGCATGCAAATTCCCATCGTGCTGTTGTTTGAACCACAAAAATGAGCTCCCAAAACATCATCCTGACTAAGGTTTTCCCCAGCATCACGACCCGCATAAACACTCCCATCGGGTGCGATAAGATAGTTGTAACCGATATCAGACCAGCCATTTACCTCAGTATGATACAGATAAATACTTCGTACCAGGTTGGTATAATCAGTAAGATCATTTTGGCTGGCCGAATGGTGAATAATTTGATGGTTTACCTCATTAGGGATGCGTGTGTAATCCGGATCGGGCAATCCTTTACGCCATACTTCTTGTGGAATTATTGGTGGTGAATCACAATCTTCTTTACTGTTTTTAGTAATAATTGTTGGCAGCGCAATAGCCGGACTCGCAATCAAAAAACCAATTATGGTATCGCTTTCTGTCAATCCCATAAGCTGCAATTCAGTTTGCATTTGATCGAAAACAAAAAGTCTGCTCCTCAAAAAACCGTCATCTGTATTGATGTGCTCATCTACCGAAAGCTGAAAAAGCTTTCCGGCAACTTCAACTTCTAACCGATCTTCGAGCTGCTTCGGGAATTTAAAACTGACCGCTTTAAAAGCT
Source organism: Bacteroidales bacterium (assembly GCA_023229135.1). Lineage (GTDB taxonomy): Bacteria > Bacteroidota > Bacteroidia > Bacteroidales > F082 > UBA5536. The sequence goes on along the minus strand of JALNZT010000012.1, from coordinate 86,269 downwards.
GAAACAGCCACTTTTGCGTCTTCTTTAGTTATTTGAATTTGCTTTACAAAATTAGGTTGTGCCAACAAAACACTTGAAAAAACCAAAATCAATCCTAAAATTGAAGCTTGTTTAAAATTACGCATTAACAGATGTTTACAGTTTATATTCTTGATTTTTCACTGAATTACTTTTCGTTTGGACATCATTGACTGTCACCAAACTAAAAAAGCAAAGATAGACTGTTTAAGCCAGTGGTTTTTTAAACCTAAAAAGCCTGTCAGCTTAATGCCGACAGGCTTATTGATTCAACAAAAAATAAAACCCGAATAGTTAGTCTGTGATATTTGCGCTTGCCGAAACGGTAGTTTCGTTTATGAAGTAAAAAGTTTTGCCGCCATATTGTGCATTACTCATTTTATAAGGTGCAACCTGAATAATGCTTTGACCTTTGCTTAATCCACTAAGTTCGCTGGCGCTAAATACGCACGAACGGGTATTTCCGGCTAACGCCTTCACTACTTCGCCTACCTGAAAGTAAACAGAATCTGAATTGGAAACATTAGCCACTGACAGGGTGTAGCCTGATTTGCTAACATCAGTACTGCTGGTGATGGCGCCAACGCTTGGGAAAGCCGTTTGAACGGTATGCGAAAACGCTGGTGTTGAACCATTTCCGGCAACATCCCAAACAACTGAGCTGCCAAACTCAATACCCATCGGATCTGTCATCGAGGGCGTAAATGTATAACTGTTGTTGGCATTTTTGGTGAGGGCATTGCCATTAAGCGTTACAGCACCGGCATCGGTATAAGTCGCCCAACTATCACTTGAAAAAACTGCCACACCCACACCTAATTCGGTGGTGATTGGGCCTATTGGCGTATCGGTCGTGTTGAGTGTTTTTATGGCTACCAAAGTTCCGGCGCCAAGTTGTGGAGTATTGTTTCCATTGTCTGGATTTCCACCATCAGGAGTTGGATCATCATCTTTTTTGTTACAGGAAGCCAGTGTTAATCCAGCCACTAATAAAACCGCGAGTGCTATCTGACTCATTTTTTGCATGTTGAAAATAGGTGTTTTCATAAAATTAATGTTTGAGGTTTCTTTATTAAATTGTTAGCTACAAAGGTAGAACAGTAAGCAGCTTGCAATGCTGTGGTAAAACGCGTAAAATTGTAGGTTGATTACCGTAGATATGCTATTTATAAATTGGAAAATAGGTTTTCTTCACAAGAAATATCAGAACTCCTGTCTTATCGTAATCTATTGTATCGCACATAAAACAAGAAAAGCATCCCACAGATAGCATAAATTGACGCAAAAAAGAATTAGCGAAAATCAGTAATATCTAGGAGAGAAAAAAAGACATAAAAAAACCGGAACTAACTTAGCTCCGGCTTGTGTTTTAAAAATCGTTTTTATTACGACTTCATTTCTTTGGCTGCGCTGATAAATTGCGGCAATACTTTGAAAACGTCACCCACAATGCCATAATCTGCCGCTTCAAAGATAGGTGCTTCGGGATCTTTATTCACAGCAACAATCACTTTTGATGAGCTAACGCCGCCCAGGTGCTGTATGGCACCCGAAATTCCGAAAGCAAAGTATAGATTAGGTGCTATAATTTTCCCGGTTTGCCCCACATGCTCTGCGTGAGGACGCCAGCCTTCGTCAGAAACAGGACGCGAACAAGCTAATCCTGCTCCCAGAATTTCTGCAAGCTCTTCTAATTGATTCCAGTTTTCGGCGGCTTTCATGCCACGGCCTCCGGCAACTACTATCTCCGCATCCTGCAATAAGATTTTTCCGGTAACTTTATTGGTAGACTCGATAATAGTCTCAAAATCAGCTGCTGTAAGCCCACTGTCAAAAGCTTCAACCAATGTTTCTACTGCTTTTTCAACCAACTTGAAGGAGTTAGGAGCCAGCGTAAGCACTTTATTTGCTGACTTTACTTCGATATTTGCAAAAGCTTTTCCGGTAAAAACTATTTTTTTTACTACAAAAGGTGCGGTACTCACCGGAAGGCCCTGAACGGCACTTACCAATCCGGCTTTCATGCGAACAGCCAAACGTGGTGCAACAGCTTTTCCGAGGTTGTTGTTGGCTATAACGACGATTGCCGCTCCAACTTTGGCAGCGGCAGCGTTAATGGCTTTAGCAATGGCGCGGTTATCAAGCGATTTGAAGAGTTCGTTGCTGTCCGACATCACTTTTTCAATGCCATAAGTTCCCAGCTTTTTGAGTTCGCTTTCGTCCACTTTTCCTAATGAAACGGCGTTTACAGGCAGCTGCAAACTTTCGGCAAGCTGTGTAGCGTAGGAGGCCAGCTCAAAGCTGAGTTTCTTAAGTTTTCCGTCCCAATTTTCGATATATACTAATACTGACATATTCTTTAATATTATGATTTATAATACTTTGGCTTCTTCGTGCAACAGTCTGATCACATCGCCGGCCTGCTCTTCGTTAATCATTTTGCAGGCTGCTTTTGGCGCAGGCATTTCAAAACTATTGTAGGCAGTGAGTGTCTCGGCTTCCACCGGGGCAAGCACATTCAACGGCTTTTTACGGGCCATCATAATACCTCTCATGGCAGGGATACGCGGTTCTTTAGCAATTCCTTTCTGCACGATGGCGAGCAGAGGCAGCTCCATTTTCAGGCTTTGCGAACCACCATCAATTTCACGGCTTACTTTGAGACTGTCGCCGTCAAAATCTATTCCGGAAACTGCGGATATAGATTTACGGTCGAGCAACTCGGCTAACATACCACCTATGGCTGCACTATTATAATCGGCAGCTTCGATTCCAGCCAACACCAGTTCATAATCTTTGGCAACAGCGGCTAATTGACTGGCAACATAAAATGCGTCGAGCGGATCGGCGTCAACGCGGATGGCTTCATCAGCACCTACAGCAAGGGCTTTGCGTAGTGTACCTTCGGTGATGGCGCGGCCCACATTGGCCACAACAACACTTTCAACTTTTCCGGCATTGGCCTCTTTCAACTCCATAGCACGTGTAAGCGCCAGCTCATCCCAGGGATTGATAATCCATTGAACACCGCTGGCATCAAAAGCCGTTTTGTCGGCATTGAATTTGATTTTGGTGGTAGTGTCGGGCACATTACCTATAAGAACTAAAATTTTCATAGTGTTTATTTTAATTTCAACATATCGGATCAGTGCGCAAAGATACTAAGTCTCGTTAGTTCAGCGGTTATCACACTGACCCAATAAATATATTTATAGCAGCAAATAATTATCTCAACAAATCCCTTGAAATCACAATTTTCTGGATTTCGGAGGTGCCTTCGTAAATTTGCGTCAATTTAGCTTCGCGCATCAGGCGTTCCACGTGGTATTCTTTGGTATAGCCATATCCGCCAAAAATCTGAACGGCTTCTGTGGTTACTTCCATCGCGATATCAGCGGCATATTGTTTGGCCATAGCGCTTGCCACACCATAAGGTTTTCCTTGATCTTTGAGCCAGGCTGCTTTGACGCAGAGGTTACGGGCGTTTTCAACTTTTACGGCCATATCAGAAAGTTTAAAGGCAATGGCCTGATGGTTTCCAATCTCTGTTCCAAAGGCTTTTCTTTCTTTAGCATAAGCGGTAGCTCTTTCTAAAGCACCGGAAGCCAATCCAAGAGCCTGAGCAGCAATACCAATACGACCACCTTCTAAAACTTTCATGGCAAATTTAAAGCCGAATCCGTCTTCACCGATACGGTTTTCTTTGGGTATTTTCACATCGTTAAACATCACAGAGTGGGTATCGGAACTGCGCATTCCCATCTTATCTTCGTGAGGGCCGAGCGTTATGCCGGGCGTATTTTTCTCAATTACGAAAGCGTTGATACCTTTATGTTTTTTCTCGGGATGTGTTTGCGCTATTAGTATATAGGTGGAAGCGCAGTTAGCATTTGTAATCCAGTTTTTGGTACCGTTTACAAGGTAATAATCGCCTTTGTCTTCGGCTGTGGTACGCTGCATCGTGGCATCTGAACCGGCTTCGGGTTCCGAAAGCAGAAATGCTCCTAAGACTTCGCCACGGGCAAGGGGTTTGAGGTATTTTTCTTTAATCTCTTCTGAGCCATATTCTTCCAGCCCAAAACAGACCAAAGAATTGTTAACTGAAACGATAACACTGGCTGAGCCGTCAACCTTGCTAAGCTCTTCCATAGCAAGTACATAGGAGATCCCATCCATGCCGCTACCGTCATATTTCGGGTCAACCATAATGCCCATAAATCCAAGATCGGCCAGATTCTTAACGTGTTCTGTAGGAAACTCAGCTTTGTTATCTCTCTCTATCACATCTTTGATCAGTTCGCGTTGCGCGTAATCACGGGCAGCCTGTTGTATCATAAGCTGCTCTTCGGTAAATTCAAAATTCATGCTGTACTTTATTTAAAATGTAAATTCAAAAATTATATAACTCAGTCGAAAAATTGTTCTTAATGGTATTAAACTCTTCCAGTATTTCTTGCATAATTTCCGCTGCCGGAATAATATCATTGATTAAGGCTGCAACCTGTCCTATTTCCAGTTCACCCTCTTCCAGATCGCCTTCAAACATGCCTTTCTTGGCACGAGCTCTGCCTAAAATTTCTTTCAGCGCTTCCTTGTCAGCACCAGCCAATTCAGCGTCCCTTACTTTTTCATAAAAAGCGTTTTTCAGCAGCCGTACCGGCATCAGCTTTTTCATGCTTAGCACTGTTGCTCCATCGCCAGCATTTACGATTGCTTGCTTAAATGCCTCATGGGCAGATGATTCTGTGGAGACAGCAAAACGCGAGCCAATTTGAACACCATCAGCGCCAAGCGCGAAAGCGGCCAACATTTGTTTGCCGGTAGCAATCCCGCCGGCGGCAATAACCGGAATATTCACTGCTTGTTTGATCAGCGGAACCAGCGTAAAAGTAGTGGTTTCCTCCAATCCGTTGTGACCTCCCGCCTCAAAGCCTTCGGCTACAACAGCATCAGCGCCAGCCTGTTCGGTCTTTTGGGCAAACTTTTGATTAGCAATAACATGTACAACGGTTCTGCCTTCAGATTTTAGCAAGCCGGTATATTTGGCCGGGTTTCCTGCCGAGGTAAAAATAATCGGTACTTTGAGCCGCAAAATGATGTCGATCAGCTCATCTGTTTGTGGATATAACAAAGGTACATTCACACCAAAAGGCTTGTTGGTGGCTGCCTGACACTTCAGGATATGCTCTTCAAGCACCTGTGGATACATGCTACCGGCACCGATCAAACCCAGTCCGCCGGCATTGCTCACCGCTGAAGCCAGTTTCCAACCGCTACACCAAATCATGCCCGCCTGTATCACAGGATATCTTATACCAAAAAGCTTATGAATCATTCGTGTTATTTATTCTTCATCGCTGTTGTTCAAACTCTTCATCATCGCATCAACAATATTGTATGCGCCATCCCAAATATCATTTATTGTAGCTTCCAACATATAGCAGGGCGTTGTAAACAGGGAGTTTGACGCATCCAAAACCACATCGCCATGCTCGGTTTGAACATGCACGCCACCCATATTTTCTATCACATCAATCGTGTCTTGGTCAGTGCCGATCGTAACGTCAACTTCGCCCAGCACTTTGACCACAAAGGTAGGAGAAATACACATAGCTCCAATTGGTTTTTTGGCGGCATGCATGGCTTTTATAGCGGCTTCCACATCTTGATTTACGGTGGCTTCAGCTCCATCAAAAGCTACTGTTGAAAGGTTTTTGGCCGCACCAAATCCGCCTGGGAAAAGTATAGCGTCATAATCTGAGGCTTTAAATTCACTCAATGGTTTTATATCACCACGAGCAATGCGTGCCGCTTCGACCAACACATTACGCTTTTCGGGCATTTCTTCGCCGTTGAGGTGATTGATAACATGGTGCTGATCTATATCTGGAGCAAAGCATTGGTATTGGCCACCAGCCTGCACAATTGCCAGCATAGCTAATGTGGCTTCATGGATTTCGGCGCCGTCAAAAACGCCGCATCCGGCTAATACAACTGCAAATTTTTTCATGATAAAGTTTTTTTAGAGTGTGAGAAAATTATCCTTTTTTATAAACGATGGCTACCACGGTTACGTCATCGCCGCCCATATTTATGGTCATGCCATAAGGACGGTTTTCGGGGAGTTTTATTTGTGCCTTGCCAGCATTTCCGGTGAGTTGCTGCCAAATTGTAACCGCCTGATGCACACCGGTGGCGCCTGTAGGATGGCCCCAGCCGATCAGTCCGCCAGTAGTATTCATCGGCATTTCGCCATTGCGAGAAGTTTTTCCGGCAGCTACATATTCGGCACCTTTGCCTTTGGCTGCCAACCCTAAAGCCTCGGTAGCCAGCACGCCGGCAATACTGAAACAGTCGTGGGTTTCCACAGTTCCTACCTGATCAATCGTGATTCCGGCATTTTCCAACGCTTTTTCAGCAGCCTTTTTGATGGTTGTCAATTCCACCATATCGGCAGGATCTTTAGTGATATTGCGTGTAATTTGCGCCCATCCGGCGATTTCCACGGCCTGTGATTTTTCTATCCCGAGCTTTTTCAATCCTTCTTCGGTAGCCACAATAATGCCGGAAGCGCCGTCAGAAACTTTTGAGCAGTCGAGCACATTCAGGTGATCTACAAAACTTCTGCCATTGGGTTTCATTTTATCGTACAAGCCAGCCAAATCAGCAGTTACGTTATGATGTTCCTGCGCCTCCGGATCCAGCCTGGCATTTTCGATGGCATTTACAAACCACCGCTTCATGCCGGCACGGGCGTAATCGTATCCGTATTTCTCATAATAAACACCGGCGCGATCAGAAAACTGACCCGGGAAGAAGTAAGCATGACCATTTTTACGCTTTTGAAACCATCCGGCTCCGGCCAAAACATCAGCGCCATAAATGGCTTTTACGGTATTTTGTACCTCAACACCAATCGAAAGCACAACTTCAGCAGTGCCGGAAAGCAGCGAACGCATAGCTGAAATGAGCGACAAACCGCCCGAAGCACAAGCACCCTCAACACTTAAGGAAGGTTTGTTTTCGAGTTTATCGTCAATCAAACCGGCAAAACCGCCTAAATGTGCCTGATTGTTAAAACGGGCTGCCATAAAATTTCCGATAACGGTTTCATCAATTTTATCGGCACCGCCAATTTGTTTAACAACACCTTTGCCGGCTTCGCTGATATAGTGTTCGAGGCCTGGCCGTGTTTTTTTTGGATTAAATTCTTTGCGGCCGGTGCCCATCGAAATGGTGTTGTAACCGGCTGTCATATAGAGTTTTTTCTGCATCTTATTCTGTTTTTGCATTAGGCGAAAAAGTTATTTACCGGGTTGTAGGCGTGGAAAAACCCCGTGAGCATCACGGTGTTTACATCGTCGTGATTGCGTGCCACGCCGTCGCTAACTAATTTGCGGCCAATGGCATCAGAATTTTTTCCATACGCCACAGCCAACTTTGCACCATAGTTATCAGATTTTTTCATGGCATCGAAATAGGCTGAAAAATGGCTGTCTTTGTCGGCAAGACGTACGGCACTTTTCCAAGGTTTGTGATTTTCGGGAAGTGCGCCAAGTTGCTGGTCGCATTTATCGGAAAAACCGGTAACATCGATATACTTTTGTTGTGAAATGTCATAAACCGCAGTAACAGCCCCCTTTTCGTATTTCAGGAAGCCGTCTTTTTGTGCGCCGCTTGACATTTGTCCGCCGCGTACGTCAAGTTTCAGCATTTGATCGAGCAGATCGCTGTGTAGGTTTTCATCGGTGAGGTGCGGGTTCATCACATGCATAATAAATTGCACCACATCAATGCCTACGTAATCTATCAACTGGAAAATCCCCATCGGACGCACCAAAAAGTCCTGGGTGAGTTTGTTAACCATGTAAATTGCTTCATAGAGCGGACGATCAGCAGCTAATTTTTTCGCCAGATTTATGCCAAATAAAGCATCGCGCATAAAGTGGCCATTGCCAATAAAACCGGCTTTGTCGTTGCTCGGCACCACGATTTTCCGCAAAGCTTTGGCGTAGTCGTTGGCGAACTGTTGCATTTCGGGCAGGCTGGCCTCGGTAACGATAAGTTCGACCAGCTTTTGAACGGCAGGCGGGTTGTAAAAATGGAAGCCCAAAATCCGGCCTTTCAATGCCGCTTCTTCTTCAATCAGGTGGATTGGCACAGAAGAGGTATTGGTAAAAAACCAGGGCTTGTTGGGATTATTTTCGTCAATTTGCTTCAGGATTTTTACTTTCAATGCTTTATTTTCTGTAACGGCTTCAAAAATCAAATTTGAGCGGTAGGCGGTTTCCATAGCAGTTGTCGGCCTCACGATTTTCAGCACATCATTTACATATTGTGCGATGATGTCGTAGTTTTCAATTAGGTCGGCCCTTTCGGCATAAAGCTTACGCAATGTCACGGTTTTTTTTTCAGCAATTTTAAGCACTTGCTCACGCAGATAATCCATCAATCCGGCCAGGCCTTCCTCTGAAAGGTCGATAGCGTTGAGCACATAAGTTTTACCTTTGTTTTCAGGTTTCAGGCTTACATCAGCCATTTCCACAGCGGTGAGCAGCAAAATTCCGCTACCCATTTTGCCGGCAGCACCAAGCACTGCAACCTGTTGTAATCTTTCGTCGTATGTCATAAAAGAAGTTCTGTTATTTGAGTTTTACCAATTGGGTTTACGTTTTTCCAGAAAAGCCTGCATGCCTTCGCGGCCTTCGGAATTGTCGCCGAACAGCGACCCAAAATGTTCGGCTTCAAGTTTGCTTCCTGTTTCTAAATCTACCTCCATCGCTTTGTGGGTAAGCATTTTAACTTTTTCAACGGCTTGCTTCCCTTTTTGTGATATCGTTTCGGCCAGCTTCATGGCTTCGTTAAGCAGCTCATCGGGTTCCGTAACTTTTTGCACCAAACCCATCCGGAGTGCTTCCTGGGCATCGATCATAGTGGCAGTTGTGAGCAGGTAAAGTGCATTTCCCAAACCCACAAGGCGCGGCAATCGTTGTGTTCCGGCATATCCTGGCGTGAGTCCGAGGTTAACTTCAGGCTGACCGAATTTGGCTTTTGTTGAAGCAATTCGGAAATCGCAGGCCATCGCCAGTTCCATTCCGCCACCCAGCGCAAAGCCATTGATAGCACCAATCACAGGAAAAGGTAACAGTTCCAGCGAGCGGAAGGTTTTTTGGCCGCGCCGCCCAAAGGCAGCACCTTCTTCGGCTGTTTTGCTAACCATTTCGGCAATATCTGCACCGGCTGCATAAGCCTTGCCCTCGCCAGTGATAAGCATAACGCGGATACTTTTGTTGGATGACAATTGCTCGATAAGCCGATCCATCTCGTCGAAAAATAATGTATTGAGGGCGTTGAGTGCCTCTGGTCTTTGAATAACCACAACGGCAATCCCATCCCGTATTTCGGTAGATAAAATGTTGAAATCAGACATGAAATAAATGTTTTTTTTAGCTGGTCAAATATAAGCTAATTTCTTGAAATAGAAAGCTGAAACGAGTGTATTTAGTGAGAATTATCTTTAGTTTTTACTTTTTTAACAATCATAATACCAGTTCGATAGATATTTTTTAAAAAATGATTGCCATCGTATTGGAAAACTTAGATTATTTTTGCAGCATGTTTAAGCAAAAGTTAATACATACTTTTTCGTTGATGATGGCTACCGTATTCCTGATTAGTTCGGTAGGCCTGACTATCAATGCGCATTATTGTTTTTCGACAAACACCCTCAAAAAAAGTATATTTACTGCTGACATTCGTTGTAATCACGAGGGACAGACGTGTAATATAGAACCGAAGGCCGAGGCCGACAGTACCCAATGTTGTTCAGAAAAAGAAGCCAACACCTTTAAATCGGAATGCTGTACAGATTTCACCAAATATGTGAAGCTGGTAACAAGCTTCGATCTTCCGAGTGTCAAGATTGTCTTCAATCATTTTATTGGAATAGTCATACGCATAGTTCAGTTTTCAGAGCCGGCCACAGAGGAAAGTCCGCTGAAAACCTACTCAGAAAACAATCAAAAAAATCTGCCTTTATTAACAGGCACCACCTTCCTCATCGCCTGCTCGCAGCTTAAGCTCGACGCCCTACAACTTTAATCTTTCAATTATTTCTTGTTGCCTCCTGCTTATCAGGAGATTATTTATTTTTCTAAAAGATTAAAGTAATGAGACTTCTAAAAATATTATTAGCTGTTACAGCTATTTTCTCTCTAAACATATCCACTTTTGCACAAAAATTGAGTGGCACCGTTTTTGAAATCACTGAAGAAGGTGAGCAGCCTTTGCCGGGCGTAAACATTTATTGGGCCGGCACCACAACCGGAACGGCAAGCGATATGGACGGCAAATACAAAATTAAAAGGCCGGCAGATGCGCACGATCTGGTATTTAGCTTTGTGGGTTTCGAAAGCGATACCATCCAAGCGCCACATAATTCTAATAAATATGATCACGTGATGCGTGGCTCGAAAACTTTGGACGAGGTGAGCGTGGTAACCCGTGCCAAAACAAATTTCGTATCGCGCCTCAGCACCGTGAACGCCCAAACCATCACCTCTGGTGAGCTACAAAAAGCGGCCTGTTGCAACCTTTCAGAAAGCTTTGAAACCAGCGCCAGCGTTGACGTCTCGTATAGCGATGCGGTTACTGGTGCCAAACAAATTGAGATGCTCGGATTAAGTGGAATTTACACCCAGATGATGAGCGAAAACATGCCGAATCTGCGTGGATTAGCCACTTCATTTGGCCTGGGCTATGTTCCTGGAAGCTGGATGGAATCTATCCAAGTTTCAAAAGGCGCTTCATCAGTACTTAATGGTTATGAGTCGATTAGCGGACAAATCAATGTTGAATATAAAAAAGCGGAAGACAGTGAAAAGTTTTTCCTGAACCTTTTCCAGTCGCACATGGGCAGAAGTGAGCTGAATTTTAACACCAAAACAAAGCTCAATGATCATGCGCACGCCATGGTTATGGGTCATTGGAGCAGAAACGGCACCAAGCACGATGACAATGGCGATGGTTTTTTAGACGACCCGCTTTATACCCAATACAACCTATTTGCACGTACCGATTTTCACGCCAAAAACTTTGAAGGTCAGTTTGGCGTGAAAGGCCTGATGGAAAACCGACGCGGTGGACAAGTTGGTTTTGATCCCGACAAGCCGCGCGACGTGGACAACGGCTATGGTATTGAGCTACTTACCGAAAGGGTGGAAACATTTTTGAAGACCGGATTTATCCTTTCGCGTCCGCAAACCAGCATCGGCATTCAGCAGCAGTTTACCTATCATCATATAGACAGCTATTTTGGCCTAACAGACTATGAAGGAACGCAATACAGCTATTATGGCAATGCGCTTTTTCAGTCGTTTATCAGCAACACCAAGCATACTTATACCACGGGAGTAAGTTATCTATACGATCGATACGAGGAACAGCTGAACGACAGCATTTTTAACCGTACCGAGAGCGTTCCGGGCGTGTTTTATCAATACACCTATAGCGATGGCTCAAAACTCAATTTTATTGCCGGCCTGCGCCTTGACCATCACAATGAATTCGGCTTTTTTGCCACGCCACGGTTGCATTTACGCTATGGCTTTAATGAGCATAATATCATAAGACTTTCTGCCGGAAAAGGTTATCGCTCCGCCAATATTTTAGCCGAAAATACTTCGCTGCTGGCTTCCTCACGTCAGCTGGTAGTACGCAATTCACCCAAAATGGAAGAAGCCTGGAACTATGGAATTAACTTCAGCAAACATATTATCATAAACGACCGCGAGCTGACCATCGGGTTGGACATTTACCGCACCGATTTCATCAATCAGGTAGTTATTGACCGCGATGCCGATGCCCAAAAAGTATTGATTTATAACTTAGATGGCACTTCCTACTCAAACAGCATCCAGCTGGAAGCCAATTATGAATTGCTGAAAGGCCTTGATATTACTGCTGCTGTGCGCTTTAACGATGTGCAAATGACATTGAATGACGAACTACAGGAAAAGCCGCTGGTAAACAAATACAAAGGCCTGATCGCTTTGTCTTACGCTACAAACCTGCGTAAATGGCAATTTGACCTCACCACGCAGTTTAATGGCGTAAGCCGATTGCCGTCAACGGCTTCAAATCCTGAAGCATATCGCTTAGATGATTATTCGCCGGCTTATACTATTATGAATGCGCAGGCGACTAAATTTTTCCGGAATTGGAATGTTTATCTTGGTGCAGAAAATCTGACCAATTACAAACAGAAAAATCCTATTTTAGCCGCCAACGATCCTTACGGAAAATATTTTGATTCCTCCATTGTCTGGGGGCCAATAAGTGGCATAAAAGTTTATGCCGGATTACGCTATACCATTGAATAACAACCTAAAACACATGAACGTGAAATACTTATTTAGAATTATTGTACTCAGCCTTGCGCTGCTTCCCATTGCACTTTTAGCTCAAGACGGCAAAAAGAAAAAGACAGAAACCGTTAAAATTCAAACCTCAGCGATTTGTGAAGATTGTAAAGTTCGTTTGGAGAAAAACCTGGCCTTTGAAAAAGGTGTGAGGGCCGTTGAGTTAGACGAGGAAACTAAGATCATCTCTATCACCTATAAAACAGGCAAGAATGACAAAGAAAGCCTCAAAAAAGCCATCACCAAAATCGGCTATGATGCGGATGAAATGCCTGCCGATCAGGAAGCGCACGATAAATTGCCTGAATGCTGCCAGAAAGGGAATGAGCCGCATTAAGAACTAACTGACAACATATTACACTAAAAAAACCCTTTGCCAGGTCGCTAAGGGATTTTTTTTTGATCAAATCAAAATTGTCAACTTTCAATTACCTGTAATTAATTCAGAAAAACAAATAACCTAACACCCAATATACCTCGAAATCACGATACGTTGAATTTCGGAAGTGCCTTCACCGATTTGCAACAGGCGCTGATCGCGGTAAAAACGTTCTACGGCATAATCTTTCATCAGGCCATATCCACCATGAATTTGAACGGCTTCATCGGCCACTTCTTTGGCAATTTCGGAGCAGTAAAGCTTTGACATAGCCGCCTCCAAACCGAAAGGCCGACCTTCGTCCTTCAGCCAACAGGCTTTGTAGAGCAGGTTTCGCGCCAGCTCAATCTTCATCGCCATATCGGCCAGCTTAAAGGCGTTAATCTGAAACTTTGAAATGGGCTGTCCGAATTGTTTGCGCTCCTGAGCATAAGCCAAAGCCAATTCGTAAGCACCCTGAGCAGCGCCCAATCCCATGGCGGCAATCGACAAGCGACCGGCATCCAAAGTGGCTAGCATAATCTTGGAACCTTGTCCAATTTCTCCCAGCAAATTTTCCTTGGGTACACGCACATCATCAAAGAAAAGCTCGGCGGTATCAGACGCACGCCACATCATTTTGTTGTGCATGGCTGCACGTTTGAATCCTTTGGTGCCGGCATCAACCAAGATTGTCGAAAACTGTTTTTTGCCGTCTTTTTCAGCTGAAACAGCTTGCACAGTGCTCCCGATATTCAAGGAGGAAGCGCCATTGGTGATAAAAATTTTAGAGCCGTTAATCACCCATTGGTCGTCCACCAATTCTGCGGTAGTTTTTGAGCCTCGTGAATCCGAGCCTGCGCCGGGTTCGGTCAGGCCAAAACTCCACAGCGATTCGCCCGTGCAAAGTTGCGGCAGGTACTTGAGTTTTTGTTCTTCGGAGCCGAAATAATATAATGGGCCGATTCCGAGCGAGTTATGCGCAGCTAGCGTGGCAGCTTGCGAGCCGTCGATACGTGCCAGCTCTTCCACGGCAATGATATAAGATAAGGTGTCGAGATTTTGACCACCATATTTTTCCGGCAAATACATCCCAAAAAGCCCTAAATCACCCATACGCTTGGTAAGCGAAACAGAAAATTCAGCTTTTTCGTCAAGTTCCTGAGCCACAGGCTTTATCTCACGTTCGGCAAACTCACGAACCGTTTCGCGAATAAGTTTATGTTCTTCTGATAGATCGAAATTCATAATTTTAATGTGTTATTTATTTATGCTTCTTCCTTGGTTTTAAGCTGAATAAGTTGTGTTTTTGGCTGTACCATATCGCCGATTTTCACAAGTACTTTTTCTACAAGCGCATCAGCGGATGCAGTGATGTTGTTCTCCATCTTCATTGCCTCTACAACAAGTAAAATGCTGCCCCTGTTCACTTCGTCACCACTTTTTACATTTACCTTAATTACACGACCCGGCATAGGCGAAAATAAACTTCCTTCAGCTGCCTGATCTGCATCCTGACCATGATCTATCTTTTCGTTAAGCTGATCTGTACGTTCACAATTAAATATGAAGCCTTTATATTGAATTAGATAATCACCACCTTCTTGCTCTGAAACAAATAAAGAATCGCTTTTTCCATTATTACAAAAGCTCATTTTGCTAGCGGCAAAAGTGATTAATCTTAATAATATTTGTTGATCATCACGGCCTAAAACCAGTCCGGTTTGGTCAAAACTTTTAAGATCAAATTGAATCAACTGATCATCTACCCTCACCTTAGGTTGCATATTTAATCGCCAATAACCCAGTTGCTGCCAGATATTTTCCGGATCAAAGCCATCAAGCTGTTGCTGATGCAGGTTAAATAACAGGAAAGCAGCAGCAACTGTTGTAGTATCAATTTTAGATTTGGCTGAATTTATTGCTTCCAGCAAAGATTCAGTTTCTGTATCGCAAAATCCTGTACTAATCTCATTTTTAACAAATTGATCATTGGCCAAAATAGCTTTTAGGTACGGGATATTGGTTTCAATTCCGTGTATAACATATTGCTGCAAAGCTTCTTGAGCGATCTCAATTGCGGCTTTTCTATCCTCTCCAAAAGCGATAAGTTTACTAATCATCGGGTCATATTCACTTTGAACCATTGCCGGTTCGCTAAGGCTGCTGTCAATTCGAAGTCCTTCAAATTGGGGCTCTTGATAGTTAATGATTTGTCCGGGCGAAGGTAAAAATCCCTTTGCCGGATTTTCAGCATAAATACGGCATTCAATGGCGTGGCCAGTTTGTTTAATATCGGCTTGCGTAAATCTCAGTTTTTCGCCTTGCGCGATATGCAGCTGTTCTTCGACCAGATCGATATTTGTAACCAACTCTGTTACCGGATGTTCTACCTGAATACGGGTGTTCATTTCCAGGAAATAAAAATTGAGGGCAGGATCAACTAAAAACTCGATGGTTCCGGCACTTCTGTACCCAATTGCCTGGCAAAGATCAACAGCAGCTTTTCCCATTTTTTCACGCACTTCCGGCGTTAATGTTGGACTGGGTGATTCTTCAATAATTTTTTGATACCGCCGTTGAATACTACATTCGCGTTCGTAGAGATGCACTACATTTCCGTGTTCATCCCCCAAAACCTGCACCTCGATATGGCGTGGATTTTCGATAAACTGCTCGATATAAACCGTGCCATCACCAAAATAATTTTTTGCTTCGCGCGCTGTAGTTTCAAGGATTTCTTTTAGTTCATCGGGTTTTCTAACAATCCGCATCCCTTTGCCACCGCCACCTGCAGCAGCTTTTACAAGAATCGGAAAAGGAATTTCACCGGCTTTTTTTAGCAGCGTTTTGGTATCGCCGGTAATGCCACGGGTTACAGGCAGCCCACATTTTACAGCAAAATCACGGGCAGTAATTTTATTACCCATCAACTCCATCGAATGACTATCAGGCCCGATAAAAACAATATTATTCTTCTCGCAGGAGGCTACCAAAGTGGGATTTTCTGAAAGAAATCCATATCCGGGATGAATAGCCTGCGCACCAGATTCCAGGGTGAAATTAATCAGTTTTTCGACGGATAAATAGGTGTCGGACAAACTTCCGCTGCCCAGCGAAAACGATTCATCTGCCATGCGGACGTGTAATGCTTTAGCATCATTTTCTGCATACACAGCCACGGATTTTATCTGCATTTTGCGCAGGGTGCGAATTATTCTCACCGCAATTTCGCCCCGGTTGGCTATCAGTACTTTTGTTATTTTTTGTTTCATGCTTAAAGTATCCAGTTGGGTTTTCTTTTCTCAAAAAATGCTGCCAGCCCTTCCTGTCCTTCTTCAGAGGCGCGCTGGCGGGCAATCATAGCAGTGGTCTCATCAAATATCTTTGCGGAGTCAGCCCTTGCTGTGTCCACCATTTTAATTAGATCTTTGCATTGGCGTAGTGCATTAGGTGCGCTGCTCAGCAGTTGTTTCACGTATAATTCCATGATTTTTTCAGCCGATTCATCGCTGTAAACCTGATTTACGAGCATAAAGCGATAGCCTTCGGAAGCGTTGAATTTTCTGCCAGTCAGCATCAGTTCACGGGCGGCGGCTTGTCCGCAGCGGGCTATCACAAAAGGTGAAATAGTTGCTGGCGTGATGCCAAGTTTCACCTCGCTAAAAGCGAAAACGGTATCTTCGTGAGCCAACACAATATCGCAGGCTGCCGACAAGCCATTGGCACCGCCGTAAACAGCACCATGCACAACAGCCATTACCGGGATAGGACAATCACTGATTTGCATGAAAAGTGTAGCGAGTTTGCGGGCATCTTCCAGGTTTTCTTCTTGCCCAAAACCAGCGATTTCTTTCATGTAATTTAGGTCGGCACCAGCACAAAACGAGGAGCCATTACCGCGCAAGATTACAAGGCGCAGTTCCGGTTGATTGGCAATTTCGGCGAAGGCCATGGTGAGCTCGGCAATCATTAAGGGATTGATGGCGTTGTGCTTATCGGGTCTGTTCAGCCTGATATTCACAATAAGTCCTTCTTTTAAAAACTCAATTGTTTTAAAGTTTTGTTCCATAATTTTACATTCTGAAGACACCAAATTTCTGTTCGGGGAATGGATTATTCAGCGAGGCGGCGATGCCCATGGCGAGCATTTTTCGTGTATCGGCGGGATCAATAATTCCGTCGTCCCAGAGTCGGGCAGTGCTGTAATAGGCCGATCCTTCGCGCTCATATTTTTCCAGGATAGGTTTTTTTAGGGCTTCAATTTCTTCGGCTGTCATTTCAATCCCTTTTTCACGCAGCTGATCTTGCTTCACGGTAGCCAAAACATTGGCAGCCTGTTCGCCGCCCATCACCGAAATTTTCGCGTTCGGCCACATAAACAACAAGCGCGGTCCGAAAGCCCTTCCGGCCATGCCGTAATTGCCGGCGCCAAAAGAGCCACCAAAAATAACCGTGAATTTCGGCACATTGGCATTAGAAACAGCATGAACCATTTTGGCTCCGTCTTTAGCAATACCGCCACGTTCGGCGTCTTTACCTACCATAAAACCCGTCACATTTTGCAGAAAAACCAAGGGGATATTCCGCGATGTACAGAGCTGAATGAAGTGGGTAACCTTAAGTGCTGACTCGGAAAATAGCACGCCATAATTCGCAATAATACCCACCGGAAAGCCCATAATATGCGCAAAACCGGTAACCACAGTTGTGGCATAACGTACTTTAAACTCCTGAAAACGAGAGCCATCTACCATGCGGGCAATAATTTCGCGCGGGTCAACCATTTTGCGCAAGTCGAGTGGTGCGATGCCATAAAGTTCTTTGGGGTCATAAAGCGGCTCTTCTGCTTGTAAAAAGTCCAAATGCTGCTTTTCTATAGGTTTAAGATTTTCAAAAATATTGCGGCAGATTTGTATGGCGTGGGTATCGTTTTCTGCCAGGTGATCGGCTACACCGGAAATAGAAGTATGCACCTCGGCTCCCCCGAGTTCTTCGGTGGTAACCTCCTCGCCTGTAGCGGCTTTCACCAAGGGCGGGCCGCCTAAAAATATAGTCCCCTGATCCCTCACGATAATGGTTTCGTCACTCATGGCAGGCACGTAAGCCCCTCCGGCAGTGCAACTTCCCATAACGATGGCAACTTGAGCAAGACCCAGAGCCGACATCCTGGCCTGGTTATAGAAAAAGCGACCAAAATGATCGCGGTCGGGAAAAACGGTGTCCTGCTCAGGCAAATATGCACCACCCGAATCGACCATATATACACAAGGTAGTCCATTTTCCATCGCGATTTCCTGGGCGCGCAGGTGCTTTTTGATGGTGTATTGCATATAAGTGCCGCCTTTTACGGTGGCATCGTTGGCAATAATCATGGTTTCGCGACCGTGAATGACGCCAATGCCAGTAACAATTCCAGCCGACGGAAAACCGTTGTCGTACAGCTCGTATGCCGCCATGGGCGAGAGTTCCAGAAAGGGTGTATTCTTGTCGATCAGCAGGTCGATGCGCTCGCGTGCCAACAGTTTGTTGCGCGATTTGTGCTTTTCGACCGATGCTTCACTGCCTCCGTAAATACTTCTCCCTAAGCGTTCGCGATAGGTTTTTAGCAGGTCTTCAAAGGCTGCTTTGTTTGATTGAAACTCATCGGAGCTGGTGTCGATTTTAGATTGAATGGTGTACAAAGTGCTATTATTTTATTGGTGTTTATTGTGATTGGCTTTAGCTTTTTTGAAAGTTCAAGGCCTTTCCGAATGTGTAAAAGTAAGAAAATTCTTGTGAAAACTTTTCCTTTAAAAAAAGCCGAGCGGCATATTGTTCATTGAAAATGCAAATTTCATTTTTAAATTAACAACACCTAAGCCAATCGTAAAAACTAAAAACTATCATTTTTTTTATTTAATTTGAAATAACTTGAAAAGTTTTTATAGTTTTGCCAAAACTGTCAAGGTGAAATCTTCAAGAAGATGAAAGAATCATTTAGCGAATACATTAATAAATTAAGAACGAACAAAGGCCTGACTTTGACCAAGCTTGCCGCTGCACTCGACCTTGATCAATCTACATTATCAAAAATTGAGAACGGCAAAAGAAATGTACCCATTGACATACTTCCCAAATTAGCTGAAGTTTTTGACCTTGACTTAAAACATCTCGAACACGAATATTTCAGTGAAAAAATCGCTGAAATCATATACCCGCAAGAAGAACCTGCAGAACTTTTAAAAGCCGCAGAAGAAAAGGCGAAATTTTTACGGATAAAAAATCAACATCAGGGAAAAATAAACTTTTAGCTATGATAAATTATTCCAGCATAAGAGAAAAACTAAAAGTTGAAAACCACACTGGTGATACCGAGGGTTTGGCTTTTCTCACGCACTATTTACACAATCACGAGAATGGAGTCGCCGAATCGTATCAGCAAAAAGCTACCGAATATTTTGAGCTTCGCGCCAAAGAATCAGGCATTGATATAGCTGCCGACTCAGGCCTACAAGCAATGCTTCCCATTAAATGGGATATTCCTTTCCCATCACCCAAAGACCCTGAATTTACTTTTATTGACCTTTTTGCAGGTATTGGAGGCTTTAGAATTCCGCTGCAAGAGCTTGGAGGCAAATGTGTCTTTTCTTCAGAGTTCAACCAACACGCCCAACGAGCTTATGAATTGAACTTTGGAGAAGTGCCTTTTGGTGATATTACAAAGTTAGATATCAATATTGTGCCAAAACACAATATTTTATGTGCCGGTTTCCCCTGTCAGCCTTTTAGCATTTCCGGAAAGATGAAAGGCTTTGAAGACACCCGGGGTACGTTGATTTATCACGTGTTTGAAATAATCGAAAAGCGTAAGCCGGAAGTGGTATTGCTTGAAAACGTTAAGCATTTAGTTTATCACGATAAAAAAAGAACGCTTGCAACTATTGTCCAACATTTGGAAGACCTTGGATATAAGGTCTCAAAAAAAGTGTTGAACGCTTCCGATTTTGGTGTTCCACAAAACAGAGAACGGATTATTATTATCGGGCACAGAGAAAAAGTGTTCGATTTTTCTAAAATCAAAAAACAAGCAAAACCCGTACTTAAAGACTTTTTGGACACGAAAAACGACTTTGAGTATCTTGACGAACCCTACACTATTTTAAAAGACCAAAAAAGGCAGGTTTCAGGTCTTATTTTTGCAGGTTATAGAAATAAAACAATCAGAAAAGCCGGGGTTAGGCCAGGGACAGAACATTTATCAAGAGTGCATAAACAGCCCAATAGAATTTATTCGACCGAAGGAGTCCACCCTGCTTTACCCTCACAAGAATCTTCTGGTAGATTTTGGATATGGCATGAAAAAAAAGTGAGGAAACTAACCATAGAAGAGTGTTACCGAATTATGGGTTTCCCTAAGAATTTCAAAATGATATACAATCGTGGCGAGTTATACAAGCAAATAGGGAATTCTGTTGCCATCCCAATGATAAACGCAGTAGCTGAACAAATCAAAAAGCAATTATTGAACACTAAAAGCACGCCAAATGAAACCATCCGAGTTGCTTAAAAAGGCATATAAAAAGGCAATGAAAGCCTTAGGTTCAGATGATGTGATAAAATCAGATTTAGACGATGAGATTTCAAGGCACTTAAAAGAAATTCTTTCGAGATCGGAATCTGCAAAAGCTGTTTTAACTGTGGTAGTTACGAGTTTGATTTACAAAATTCAACATCCAGAACAGGATATTAGAAATCACCAAACAAGTATTGAAAATGGTTATTCAGG
The DNA here is from genome assembly GCA_023229135.1 of Bacteroidales bacterium. Taxonomy (GTDB): domain Bacteria; phylum Bacteroidota; class Bacteroidia; order Bacteroidales; family F082; genus UBA5536. Next base: position 65,706 of record JALNZT010000012.1, on the reverse strand, counting down.
AAGGACTTTTGATTCCAAATACATCACGCCTTTTCTAAAAAGTGTTAAGTTTCCAGCTATGGCTGAAAGTGGATGGCTAACTCGTTCGTTGGAACAGAAAGTGCCGTATGATTCACATTATTCAGGAGCTATAAGACCAAGCTCTTTAAAAACCGGTTTTTTAGAAACCATTGATTTTATCCAAAAGGGAGACAAACTGGACGAAGTATTGAGTTTCATTTTTCAAGGCTTGATAATTCAACGAAATTCACAGCAAATCGACTTGGCAAAGCCGCTTAACCTTCCAATTTCAACAATTATAAACTTGCTTACGAAACACTTTGAATCAAAATACTCAGCCGATGGAGCTTCAAGGTTACCTGTAGTTGCTTTATATGCTGCTTATCAATGTTTAATCAATGAAACAAAGAGGTTTGAAGGGAAGCTCTTACTTCATATAGAGAGTCATACATCAGCCGACTCAAGAAGTGGGCGTATAGGCGATATTGATATAGTTGATGAAAAAGGCAGGGCATTTGAAGCAGTAGAAGTCAAACACGGAATTCCAATAACGGTACAACTTGTAAAAGACGCTTTTGAAAAATTCAAAAGCACACAGGTAAATCGTTACTACTTACTTTCAACTGCTAATGTTGACGCTTCGCAAAACATCGTAGTCAATCAGGAAATTGAGCGGATTAAAAATATTCATGGTTGTCATGTGATCGTGAATGGATTGACGCAATCTTTAAATTATTACTTAAGATTACTTTCAAACACATCGGAATTTATAGAAAACTATGTAAGCTTAATTGAGAAAGATACTGCCTTGAAATTTGAACACAAAAAACAATGGAACACGATTATTTCTGAAATGTAACCATCGGGAAAGACTATATACCCTATTAACTCACGGTATAATCGTATTGGAATCCGCTACCGGTCATATACCAGTTCATTAATCCAACTTGCATACATCGAAAAGTCTATATACTTTAGCCAAGAGAAAAAACAGCCTAAGGGCAATAAAACAAAAAAATTTATGATGAATTATCCTAAAGAAGTCGTGATTGGCGATATCACCGTTCGTGATGGCTTTCAGCACGAAGAGAAATTTATTCCGACAGCCGCCAAGCTTTGGCTTACCGAAGAGCTTATTTTAGCAGGGTTTAAACATGTTGAGCTTACCAATTTCGGTAACCCGAGAGGCATGCCGCAGTTTCAGGATGCTGACAAACTTTTTAAGTTGGTACGCCAAAGTAAACGCATTCAGGAATTATTGCCTTCGGTAAGTTTGACAGCGGTAACAATTCGTGAAAAGGCTGTAGAACGCGCCATCCAGGCCAAAAAGGAAGGTATTGGTCCTGACAGGATTTTACTGATGGTAAGCACCAGCGAGTCGCATCAGTACAAAAACTCGGGTCTTACTATCGAAGAATATTTCAAGATGGCCGAAAAATATATCCCAATGGCTCGTGATGCCGGCCTAAAGGTAAACGGAACGGTAAGCACCATTTGGGGTTGCCCGATTGAAGGGCCGACAGAAATGAGTAAGGCGGTTGATTTTACCGAACGTTGGCTTTCGATTGGCGCCAGTGATGTGGAACATGCCGATCATGATGGCTCGGCTTCTCCGGATCGGGTTTATAAATATTTCTCGATGCTGCTTGACCGGGTTCAAAACCCTCACAAACATATTGTGCATCTGCATACCACGCGGGGTTGGGGACTGGCCAATGTGCTGGCAGCTTTGCAGGCCGGAATGACCAATTATGAGGCTACAATGGGCGGCATTGGCGGACAACCGGCCAACTTCGTCGACGGCGTACCCGTTTCGGGAACCGGCAAATACTATTATAATGAGTCAACGGCGGTGGGCTTGGTTACGATGGAAGATATGGTGGTGATGATGGATGAGATGGGAATAAAAACCAACCTCGATATCGATAAAATCCTGGAAACCGGTAAGATGGTCGAACGTATCGTGGGTCGCAAGTTGCGCTCGGAAGCTATTCATCAGGGAAGAATTCCAAAATCGCTTTCAGGAAAGGCGTAGTCAAAATTTGGAATTTTGACACACATTGAATGTCCAGAGTCAGCTAAGTTACCATTTTAGCAACTAAGCCGATACCACTTTTAATCCTACCACACTAATTATCAGCGTGCTAATAAAAAATAAACGCCAAAAGTTCGTTGGTTCCTGAAAAAAGAAAATACCGACCAACACGGTACCAATGGCACCAATTCCGGTAAACACGCCATATGCAGTTCCCATAGGAATATGGTGCACAGCTTTATACAGCATGAACATACTGATTGCCAGACTGATAATAAAACCAAGAAACCACCAGTAAACTTCCGGAGCGGAGGAGCTACGAACCTTTGTAAGGCAAGTTGCAAAACCAACCTCAAAAATACCGGCGATGATAAGAGAAAGCCAGGGCATAAATATTTTGTTTTTGTTTTAGGCTGACACCAAATAAATGGTGGTTTTCATACTTTTTAGTTGTTAAAAATAACAAAATCGAACCTTTACAAGCCCATACTCATGCTCAGCAGTTCAGCGATGTCGTAATTTTTCATACGCTCTTCCTGGTTTTTGTATTTTATACCATCGGTCATCATCACCATACAGAAAGGACAAGCCGTTGCAATAATATCCGCGCCGGTTTCAATGGCTTCCTCGGTACGTTCGATAAAAATTTCTTTATCGCCTTTTTCAGCTTCCTTAAACATTTGACCACCGCCAGCACCGCAGCAAAGCCCAAAACTTTTGTTGCGCCTCATTTCTGTTTTTTCTGAAGGAATAGCTCCCAAAACAGCACGTGGCGCTTCGTACTCGCCGTTGCCGCGTCCCAGGAAACAAGGATCGTGAAACACGATTTTGTTTTTTGCAAAGGATTCGGAAATGCCCTTGATAGTACCTTTTTCAATCAGATCGGCCAAAAACTGCGAGTGGTGCCACAGTTCATAATGACCGCCCAGCTCGGGGTATTCATTTTTTAAGGTATTGAAATCGTGTGGGCAACAGGTTACGATTTTTTTTACCTCGTAAGCGTTCATGATTTCAATATTTTGCAATGCTTGCATTTGAAACAGCATTTCGTTTCCCGCCCGGCGGGCAAGATCGCCGCTATCGGTTTCTTCGATGCCCAAAACGGCATAGTCGATATTGAGGTGCGTAAGAATCTTGGCAAATTCGCGTGTTACTTTTTTGTAGCGATCATCGAAAGCACCTGCTGAACCTACCCAGAAAAGCCATTCGGGTTTGCGGCCTTCGGCAGCCAGATCAGCCATCACAGGAATTTGTATTTTTATTTTTTCTGTAGCCATTTTCTTTCTTTTTAAGTCGTTTTCATGTAATTAGTGCTTGAGGAGCAGGCCTTGCATAATTGAATTTCCAGCAAAAGCTTTCTGATTTAATTTACATCCTGCTTACAAACTCTCAGGCCGTTTCGTTCAGATAAAGCTCATCAGCCCAGTTCATTCTGTCTTCGGGCGAAAACTGCCAAGGCGCACCATTATTTTCTATATTGGCGAAGGCGGTATTCAAGCCCGAAGGTGCTTTGGATTGTTCCAGCACTAAGTAGCGGCGCATATCCAAAATCAGCGAAGGCTGGTTGATATTGATCGGACACTCCTGAGCGCAGGCATTGCACATGGTGCAGGCCCAAAGTTCCTCTTCGGTAATATAATCGAAGACAAGCGATTTGCCGTCGTCAAAAGCAGCACCTTCTTTAATCAATCCGGGACTTTTTTCTTTCATCCGAGCGCGTACGTCCATCACGATTTTACGCGGTGAGAGCAGCTTTCCGGTGATATTGGCAGGACAAACGGCCGTGCATCTTCCACATTCGGTGCAGCTCAACGCATTCATATAATTGACCCAATTTACATCGGTAGCATCCAAAACGCCAAACTTCTCTATCGGCTCATCTGCTCCGGCATCCATCGGTGCGGACGGATCGAGCATCAACTTCACTTCTCTGGTAATACTTTCCATATTATCCACTTTGCCTAAAGGCTCAATGCGGCTCACAAAAACGTTCGGAACCGACATAAATACGTGGAAATGTTTGCTATACGGCAGCACATTGGCAAATACAAAAATCAATAAAATATGCGCCCACCAATTAAAATGATGCCAAAAGATGATGCTACCATCGCCCATATTGGCAAAAAGATCCGCCAGCAACATACTCACCGGAAAAACACCAACAGCATTCTGGTCGGCATTGAGGGTTTCGAGCAGGTAAAAAGTGTTCATACCCAAAAGAGTGATCATCAAAAAGAGGATAAAACTGAGGGCCAGATTGGCATCGGCTTTGGAAATAGGTTTCATTTCGACACCGTAAAAACGCTTCACATGCATAAACAAACGCCGGAACAAAAATACCAGGATAGAAACGGCAATGATGGCGGCAAAAACATCGCCCGAAGCCATCAGGACATTGTAAAACCAACCCATAAAACTAAACACGCGTACCGTTCCAAAAAGGCCATCGATAACCATCTCGATACTGCCGAACAAAATCACGATAAAACCCCAGAAAACCAAAGCATGCAGCAAGCCCATAACGGGATGGCGAAAAATTTTCTGTTGCGCAATAGCCACTTTAAAGGTTTCACGCAAACGCGCCGGGATATTCGATATGGCTTTCTTTTTAGTGTATCGGAAATTGTAAAAATAACGGCGCATCGTGAAGGCAAAAACTCCTAAGGTAAGCAGTAGCGCCAACGCAAATATAAGTTGTGCAGTCATAAAATTTATTTTTTCGGTTCAATATGCTTGCAATATTACGCAAAATCATTTGAAATGGCATTCAGTTCAAGCAAGTAAGTAGCTGATTTAGCAGGTCTCTGTGATACTTTATGAATAGAAAAACAAGAATCATCTCACTTGTTAACAGATTCACAATAACTTAGGATTTAGAATAGGTTTAAATAAAAAATATGATTCGGGCCAATGCAAATTGGTGAGCCTGTTCAAAACAACCAATGAGAATTCAAAAGCTTTGATTTCAGCGTTGTCCAAAGAGATAAAAATATTTCGGATTCTTTAACAAGTAAAAACAATCTCACCACTAATCTTCCAAGCATTTAAAGTGCTGATTAGCTTTTACTTTCGTCCTTAGCCAGACCATTTTCACCCACACGAAAACCCAAGCTGTTAACGCCTGTTTTCACAATATTTTTTCCGGCACAGGCGCTTAACCCTTGCCACTTACAGTTGATATTTTTGCAGTGGTTTAGACCATAAATCTGGATTCCCCAGCATTCATCTTTTGATAACTTTTGGGTGTCAACGTGCCGCATACGTATTAAAATTTCAGGCTAAGTTAGTAATATATTAGCCTAAAAATTGAAGAAAAGCCTTCGAATGAGGTGATTTAGCTTACAGTCAAAGGCTTTAGAAAATTAGTTTTATTGAAAGTTCTACCTATTATCAGCAGCAAACCATTCCGCGTAGGCGGTACCGGTTTCGCGCAGTAGCAGGCTAAAAAGCTCAATATTCTCAGGCAGTTTGGCAGCAATACGCGCTGCAAAATCACTCACCATCAACTCACTGGTGGGCTGATAATCGAGCAAAAAAACCTTCTCAAAATTCTTTTGTATATTTTCTGCAATTTCGGGAGGAACAGCTTTATTTAAGACCAGTGCGTGGTCAAAAATATCAACCACTTGCTCCTTTACGATTTTCTTCAGGTCACCAAAATCCATCACCATCCCCTGTTTCGGGTTTTTTGAATCGGCGATAGGCGTTCCCAAAAGGGTAACTTTAAGTTCGTAACTATGGCCATGAATATTTCGGCAGGCACCATCATATCCCAGCAATGAATGGGCCATTTCAAAATGAAACTCCTTGGTAATGCGTATTTTAGACATAATAGTAAAGACTTAGTTTAACAGCAATTTACTCACCACGATGGGTTTTTGTTGGTGATAAAGCTGTATCAGATAGAAGCCGCGTTCCAGGTTATCCAGATTGAGTTGATATTCCTGTTCCACAGTTGAAACGGTTTTTTGCAACACAATACGTCCGCGCACATCTGTTATCACAAATTCGTCAACAGTAGCGCTGCTCTGCCATTGCAGATTTATTTGTCCTGAAACAGAAGCCGGGTTGGGATAAACATGCAGCTGATTCAGCAATTGGGTTTCGGCCAGACTGGCAGTTGGATCGTAAATCCGTTGTGCAAATTCCGGATTATCGATAAATGGATTCCTATTATGTTGAATCTGATAAATGGCGTTATTTCTATCTATTTCTTTCTGGCTTACAGGGTCTTGTGCATGCCATTGCAACATTACATTAAGAGCCCAAGGCAGCAGGTCGGCACCGTTGGTCATAGCGCTTCCGGGCCAGCCGTTGTCTTCACCATAATAACGCACCGTCATATATAAAATGCCGCGTGCCAGATCGCCTTTGTATTCGTCGATGGGTTCAAAAACAGTACCGCCATAGCCGGATGTGTTGTTGCTGCCCACTTTTGAGCCATTGGTAGAAGTCCAGGTAGCGGAGCCAACCTCACCAAAAGGGTAATTGCTGCGGCGTCCATTTACGTATCCATCTGTGGGAACCAGGTGAAATAAATCGGTGTACATCGGGCTGGCACTTCCAAACCAGCTTTTTGGGAAGCTGTGTTCACGGTTGTAACAGCTGCCCTCGCCACTATAGTTACCGCATTGATCGCTAAAAAAAGTATATTCGTAAGCAGGATTTCCACCCGGCTTATCAGAATACATATCCCACACCTTGCCGTTTGATTTTTTGTCGGTTTGCGCAAAATCACTCCACAATTGATTGTAGGAACGGGAAGTGTGATTGTCGATTATATTGTGCAAACTCTGACGCAGCGCATCTTCGTAGAGCCCTTCGGTATCGGAATAGTAGCCGGAAGGTGGTTGCGCCTGCGCGATGAATCCGTTTAAAACGAAAACCAAAGCTGCGAATAAAAAAATGAAAGAAGTATTTTTTTTCATAATACTAAAACAACTGAAGATTAAATAGATAGAGAAATGAAATAACAAAAATTATAAAGGCTGAGATTAACTGGCTCACACTCGTCACCAGGATATTTACCCGATTGATTGGCATGCTAAGACCTATGATAGCCCACACAAATCCGGCCAGCAAAAACGCAAATGGTATGGCCGCTATATCTAATTGTAAACCGCTGAAAGCCATTCCGGCGATCAAGGTATTGATGGAAGCAGCTATCGCCACAATAAACAGTTTGGGAAAAGATTCAAACACAAAAAGTCGATTTTCTTTACGGATTTTCAGGGCTTCCATAATCAGGCGAAAAGCGATCAGTCCGAAAATAGCAAACACCACAATAGGGTAGTGGCCTGCCATCAGGTGCATAAAACGCTGACCAAGCATCACGCCCAAATATACCATCACGGCTTGCACAAAGCCAAAAATCAGCGCGATAAGCAGGCGTTGCGACCAGCTTTTCTGCTCCTGACTTTGCAATCCAAGTGTTAAAGGCCAAGTGCTTGAAGTGAGTGTTAGCACCAAAAATATGGGAATGAATATATTCAAATCAAAAAATTAAGGCTGCAAAATTACAGTTTTTATTGGGGAAGCCTAATCCCGGAAAAAGCGACGAGAGAAAGCCTGTTAATACTGATAAACCAGCTCAACGATACGTTCGAGCCAGTAAGCATCCGTATCATCAAAACTGTTTGTGCTGCTGCTGTCAACGTCGAGCACGCCCACAATTTCGTTGGCTTTGTTGCGGAGTGGCACTACAATTTCCGATTGCGAACGGCTGTCGCAGGCAATATGACCGTCGAACTCATTCACATCAGCCACGATCACAGTTTTGGCGGCGTTAATCCCCGCCCAACACACGCCGGTATCTTTGGCCAGATCAATGCAAGCCAGCGATCCCTGGTATGGCCCCACTTGAAGCTTCCCATCTTGAATCAGGTAAAAACCAGTCCAAAAAAAATTGTCCATCTTTCCACTCAAAACAGCCGCAATTGTGGCCATATTAGAAATAGGATTGTTACTTTTCTTCAGCAAATCAATAAGTTGCAGGTATATGCGGTCGTATCGACCAAATTTTTTAGGAGAATCCATGCTACAATTACAATTTAAATTGGCTGCAAAATTAAGCATTGTAAGCTTGCCTTTGCAAGACTAAATTTCGTTTGAGCAGGCTTTTACAAATTACTTAAACAGAATTTTTCTTTAAATAAACCATTTCCCGAAACCGTTTGTTTTTCTTTATAAGAATAACAGATTTTGACGTAAGTATTTATATATCAATACATAAGACTTCTTTGCTTAAAAGTCGGTTTATCCATTGCCAGATTTTCTATCTAAGTTTGTAAAAAATTTCAATGAAATAACATTGATTATTATTTAACTAACCACTATAAATTATGAGTATTAAGAAGCAGTTTCTCAAAACAAAGGCAAGTGCCAAAATAAGTTTTAAAGTAAGTAAAGTACAGGCTGCCGGCGCTCAACAAATTGCCATTGTTGGTGATTTCAACGACTGGAATCCTAAGGCTGACTTGATGAAAGCCCTGAAAGACGGTTCATTTAGCCACAACATCGAATTGCCTGTTGGTACCAATTACGAGTTCCGTTACCTGGCCGACAACAGCCGCTGGTTTAACGAAGAAGAAGCAGATGCACTGGCCGAAACTTCCTTTGTTGACGCCCAAAATAGTGTGATTGTGCTTTAGTAGAATAATTGTCGAAAATTATAGAACTAAAATAAAAAGCCCGAAAGACCAATGTTTTTCGGGCTTTTTTTATTCATTAAAACCTAATCATACCGTTCAATACAATATTGAATTAGTTTGAATGTTTCAGCTTAAATTTTATCCAGTTCCACTGTAAAGTGGCGCATAATAGGTGCTTCGCGCGTAATTGTATAACCTGTGGTGATGCTGTTGCGACGTTCCCACACATTAATTATGGAAGCTGCCACATAAGCCATGTGATTATTGGTATAAGTTCTTCTTGGAATAGCAAGTCTTACCAGCTCTAGCTTCGGATAGCGATTCTCGCGTGTTACCGGATCGCGGTCGGCCAAAATAGCACCAATTTCTACAGTACGCACACCCCCTTCAAGGTATAACTCAATCGCCAGTGTTTGTGCAGCGAATTGCTCTTTTGGCAGGTTAGGCAGAAAACGTTTGGCATCCACGAAAATAGCGTGGCCACCAAAAGGCATTTGCAGCGGCACGCCAGCTTCTCGTAGCAAGCTGCCCAAGTAAGCCACCTGTTTAATGCGGGTGTCGAGGGTGTCATACTCAGTGCCTTCATAAAGCCCTTGCGCTACAGCATTCATATCGCGGCCCGACATGCCACCATAGGTGATAAAACCTTCAAACATAATATTAAAGGTGCTGGCTTCACGGAAAAGTGACTCATCGCGCAAGGCAATAAATCCGCCCATATTCACGATAGCGTCTTTTTTGCTGCTCATTGTCATACCATCGCCGTAGGAGAACATTTCCAAAACGATTTCGCGAATGCTTTTATCCTGATAGCCAGCTTCACGGTTTTTGATGAAGTAGGCATTCTCGGCAAAACGAGCAGCATCAAAAATCACCTTGATACCATACTTACGGGCCATTTCGCTTACTGCTTTGATGTTTTCCATCGAAACAGGCTGTCCGCCAGAGGTGTTGCAGGTAACGGTGATTATCACCATCGGGATGCGCTCTTTTGGATTTTCTTTAAACACTTTTTCGAGCTTCTGCAAATCGATATTTCCTTTGAAAGGATGTTCGAGCGTGGTATTAGAAGCCTCGTCAATAGTGCAATCTACTGCTATGGCTTTGCGCCATTCGATATGACCTTTGGTGGTATCAAAATGCGCATTGCCAGGTATCAAATTATCTTTTTTGATAAGGGTAGAAAACAGTACGTTTTCGGCTGCCCTGCCCTGATGCGTAGGCAAAAAGTGTGGGAAACCGGTAATGGTATTGATGGCGTTTTTGAGTTTATAGTAGGATGTCGCACCGGCATAAGATTCATCGCCAATCATCATCTCCGACCATTGACGGTCGCTCATAGCGCCGGTTCCGGAATCGGTGAGCAAATCAACAAAAACCTGTTCGCTCTTCAGGTTAAACAAATTGTATTTCGCGTCCTTAATCCAGGCTTCGCGCTCTGAACGGCTGCTTTTGCGCAGCGGTTCAACCATTTTTATTCTGTAGGATTCAGCAAATGGAAGTTCCATGATTCTCTTTTTTATAAATTATTGCGGTAAAGAAACTGAAATTGCCCTGGCGGGCAGCTAAGAGAGGATATTCAGAAGGCGTCGCGCTCTTTGATATTGAGGTAGTTACGTTTTGAAGTACTTTGACAAATCATAAGAAATAATTTATTTTACAAAAATAGGTTAAGCCGATGAAAAATGCAAGCCTTGCTAAATGCATAAATTGGAGCAACAAGCTATTTGGATTTTTAATAGCAGGCAATAAGCTTTTGGCAGATTTGCAGTAAATATAAAATGTGTCACTATTTTTTGAATCATGCTATTAACTGGAATAACACAATATATTGACTGAAATAATGACGAACTGTCTTGACATCCAAGCTGAAAGATTTTCCCCACCACCACCCAAAGTTGGCTCTATCTGCCTGAAAACTCAGACCTCGAACACACCCAAATAGCGGTTTACAGCCCGACGGGTAAACTGCTATCTAAAGCAAAGCCATCAAGTTACAAACATAAAATTAATGAAGGCCAGCTGCCTCGAGGTTTATTCCTGGTTCAGGTATGGAATGGGGAAAGGTGGTTTGTGGATAAGCTGGTGGTAAATTAAATTCTTTAAAATTCCTGTCTGGATTATTTTTATACCCATCACTGCGATTGACACACCTTCATTTGATCTGATTGCCCGTTAGCTGATTGGTTTTTTGGATAATTAAATAGAAATCCTAAATTTACCGGCTTAAATTTTAAAACCAAAAACCATACGTATGAAACGCTTTTGTTTAAGTTTGTTAGGAGTAATTTTTTCATTTATTGTTGTGGCGCAGGTCAATCCGGGCGACCCCTGGTTTGGTGAAAGTTGCACCAGCATTATGGCCGGCAAGGCTGCTACTGTAGATGGCTCAGTAATTACGGCACACACTTGCGATGGCAATTACCGCACCTGGCTGCGCATGGAGAAAGCTGCTGAACACCCTGATACCGCTGTTTATAAAGTTTACAAAGGCACACTACACACCGAAACGCCTTGGGATATGCGTAATGTGGAGCTGGCCGGCGAAATTCCGCAAGTGGCAAAAACTTTCGCTTACCTCAATACGGCTTATCCCAGCATGAACGAAAAGCAGCTGGCGATGGGTGAAACCACTTTCGTGGGCCCCGATACACTGGTAAATAAAAATGGCATGTTTTTGATTGAAGAGCTACAACGTATCGCGCTACAGCGCTGCGACAACGCCCGTGATGCCATCACGCTGATCGGCGAATTGATTGAAGAATACGGCTATGGCGACTGGGGCGAATGCATCACCATTGCCGATAAGCATGAAGTGTGGCAAATGGAAATTTTGGGTGCCGGCCCGGATGAGATTGGAGGCGTATGGGCGGCACAGCGCATTCCGGATGATCATGTAGGTGTTTCAGCCAACATCAGCCGCATAGGCGTGATAGACCGTAAAAACAAAGACTATTTTATGGCATCAAAAAATGTAGAAAAAGTGGCTAAAAAATACGGATTGTGGGATGGAAAAGGCGAGTTTAAATTCTGGAAAGCCTATGCAGATAGAGACAAACCTTTTATGATCAGAGAGTTTTATATCCTGAGCACCTTAGCGCCATCGCTTGAGCTGAGCATGGATATGGAGGAGCTGCCTTTCTCGGTAAAACCAGATGAAAAAGTTGACTTACAAACTATTTCTTCTTTGTACAGAGCCACTTACGAAGGCACGCCTTATGATATGACACAAAATATTAAAATGGTAAAAAAACGCTACGAAGACCGCAAAATAGTTGGCGAAGACACCATTATCAGCCCAATAGCACATCCCTGGCCGACAGGTGATTTCAGAAATACAATGAATTATTTGCAGAAAGATATGGTTGAATATCAGCGTACTGTAGCGGTTTCCTGGTGTTCTTATTCACATATAATGCAGTTGCGCGACTGGCTTCCTGATGAAATAGGTGGAGTATCCTGGTTTTCGTTTGATAACCCTGCCGAAAGCCCGCGTGTACCAATTTTTGCCGGAGTTTCTGACTTGCCCGAAAGCTTTAACTATTGCGGACAAAAACGCTACCGTGAAGATGCCGCACTTTGGGACTATCGCAAAGCCAATAAACTGGCCACAGTAGGCTGGGGAAAAACCAAAGAAAGCATTGAAGAATCAGTACTGTGGTTTGAAGAAAAAGCCGCCGAAGAGCTGCCAATGGTTGAAAACAAAGCCGAAGAGCTGCTCAATGAAGATAAAAAAGAAGAAGCAACGGAATACTTAACAAACTACCTCCGCGATTTTGAAGCAGCCACCAAAAACAAATGGAAACTGCTGGAAATAAGGTTTTGGGAATTGTTTGGAAGGGGTTTTTAAGGCTAGAAAAAAGATCCTTTTTGTATCTTTTTCATAAACCCCAAAGGTTGAAAAAACCTTTGGGGTTTAATATCAGAGGTTTAGATATTTTATAAAATGTGATTTGTGAGATAAAAAACTGTTGATTTATTCATTGAATATTTTTGGACTGCCTCGTCAATACTTTTGAAGAAACGGAATCTTTATAGAAAGTATAAATTTGTAGTTATGTTTTTATCGGACATTTATTGAAAATGTTTTATACCTTTGGTTTGCTTACTTCTAAAAAATCAGCAAAATGGCAACAGTTAATAAATTAAGAAATGGACTGATTGACAAAATCCTATCCATTAAAAACAAAGAATTTTTAGAGGCACTTGATAAACTAATCTCTTCAAGTACGTCTGAATCCGAAATTGTAGAATTAACAGATGAACAGAAAATAATGCTGGAGATGAGTGAGCAGGATATAAAAAGCGGAAAACTCATTTCTCAAGAAGCAATGGATAAAAGAAATCTTGAATGGCTAAACGCGATGTAGTTTGGACAAAAACTGCCGACCTTCAATTTGTCGGAATTTTGGAGTATTGGCTTAAAAGAAATAAGTCCAACACCTACTCCAAGAAACTTATTAGCTTGGTTTCGGAAAGAACTATGCAAATTATTGAAAACCCTTTTATTAGTAAATCGACTGATTTTAAAAATATAAGAGTAGCTTCATTAGGAAACTTTAGTGTTTATTACAAAATTACTGAAATACAAATCATCATAGTGGCGTTTTGGGACAATCGACAAGACCCGAAAAAGCTTTTGAAAATATTTAGACCTAACGAACCTTAAAAGTTTCCGAAACAACATATACTAAAGTTGATATCCTCCAAACCAAAAATAGAATCAAAGTGATTTTTTAGCCCTTTTTCGTTAAATAATCACCCACACTCCACAAATTAACGTTAATTCGTGGAGCGTGGTTTAAATATTTACGTTTTATCCAAGATTCTAAAGGCAGTTAATACCTGTTTTTTTCCGATGAAAAAAATGGATTTCAATCAATCTGTCTGCAAAACCTACAGCATATAAATTGTGAATGAGATTTTAAACCTCCAAAAACATTTGAAAATTTTCTCTGTTAATGGTTTCAAATTTTGCATTGGGGTATGCCTTTTTAAAAGCGGCAGGTATTCGTGCTGTTTTGTTTCCCCATTTAAATTCAAAAGCTGAAATTTCATCGTCGGTCACTTCCAACAGGTCAATCTCCTGCTGATCGTAGGTTCTCCAGAAATAAAAATCAGAGAAACTATTTTGGTAATGTTGCTTCTTGATTCTCTCCGACACACAATAGTTCTCCCACAACATGCCAGTATCATCGCGCTGCTCAATGGGCTTGAAATTTGAAATGACGACATTCCGGATGCCATTGTCCCAAAAGTAATAGCGCGGAGATTTCGAGATTTCTTTTCTCAAATTCCGACTAAATCCATTGATTCTGAATAAAATAAAAGTTTTTTCAAGAATTTCAAGATACCGCTGTACTGTTTTTGAGGAAGTGCCAAGTTGCGATGCCAGCTCATTGAAGCTCACCTCATTTCCAATCTGATAAGCAACCAGTCTGAGCAAGTTCATTACAAACAGACTATCTTTCAGGTTTTCAAGCACAAGGATGTCTTTCAGCAGGTATCCATTTTTAATATTATCGAGCAAGCTACGCTTCATTTTCTCGTTTTCTGCCAATAAAACCTGAGGATAAGAGCCATAGACCAATAATTGCGGGATAAGTTTTATCCCTTGCAGGTAATCGGTTTCGAGTTCGGCAAACGAAAATGGATAGAGCGTGAAAAAGGTAGAACGACCAGTAAGTGGCTCACCAATCTGATTTCTCAAATCAAAGGAAGCCGAACCGGTTACAAGAACCGTAATTTCAGGCTGCGTATCAACCAAAAGCTTTAGGTTCTGACCAATCCTCGGGATACTTTGCGCCTCATCCACAAACAGATAATCGTATCCTTTTACCAGATTGGCCAATATTTCCTGTCTTGACGACGACAGCAATTGTGCCGTATCAAGGTCTTCACCTTGTAACTTCAAAATTTTTTTGCCTTGAAGCTCTTGTGCTATCATGTTGAGAATCGTTGTTTTTCCAGTTCTTCGAGCGCCATACAAAGCAGTTACTTTAGCTTTTCGCAGACTATTCATCACGTTTCTCGTAAGGATTCTTGTAATCATTTTGGTCAATTTTAAATAACAAAAATACAAAATAATCACCCACGCTCCACGAATTAACATTAATTCGTGGAGCGTGGTTTAAAAATTTACATATTCATAGATCGTATTTTAGAAGAAACTAGGTTTATCTCCTAACCAAACAACTCCTGAAATAGTTGATTTACAGAGGAAATAGCCACAATTTCCAACTTATATTTTGTGCTATCAAGTCCTTTGCTGTTGTATTTAGAGATAAAAATGCGTTCAAAGCCCAGTTTGTCGGCTTCGGCAATGCGGGCTTCGATGCGGTTTACAGCCCTAATTTCGCCCGAAAGGCCTACTTCGGCAGCAAAACAGCTTTTGGAATCAATGGGAATATCTTCGCTGGATGAAAGTATGCTTGCAATAACGGAAAGGTCGATGGCGGGATCGTCCACACGGATGCCGCCCGCGATATTCAGGAAAACGTCTTTGGCCGAAAGTCGGAAACCGGCTCGCTTTTCCAGGACAGCCAGCAGCATATTCAAGCGCCGCATATCAAAGCCGGTTCCAGAACGCTGCGGTGTTCCATAAGCCGCCGTGCTCACCAGCGCTTGCGTTTCGATCAGCATAGGCCGCAAACCTTCCACCATAGCGGCTATGGCAACTCCGCTAACATCTTCTTCGCGCTGCTGCAACAAAATTTCGCTGGGATTGGTTACTTCGCGCAAACCATTGGCGTGCATCTCAAAAATTCCCAGCTCGGCAGCTGATCCAAAACGATTTTTGATGGTACGCAAAATACGGAAACCATAGTGGCGATCACCTTCAAACTGAATAACCGTATCAACCATGTGTTCCAAAATCTTTGGGCCCGCGATGCTGCCGTCTTTGGTGATATGCCCGATTAAAAATACCGGAACCTGAAAACTTTTGGCCAGCTTATTCATCTCGGCTGCTGTTTCACGGATTTGTGAGATACTTCCAGCCGTGGCTTCTATGGTGGGCGATTGCAGGGTTTGGATAGAGTCGATGACTACGATGTCAGGTTGTATGACTTTGAAATGGCGGACAATTTCCTGGGTGTCGGTTTCGGTGAGGATAAGGCAATTTTGGTTGCGGTAGCCAATGCGATCTGCCCGCATTTTAAGCTGCTGTTGACTTTCTTCTCCACTGACATAAAGCACTTTAGCACTTTCAAGCTGCAAGGCGGCCTGCAACATCAAGGTTGATTTTCCGATGCCCGGCTCGCCACCGATAAGCACAAGTGAACCTGGTACCAAGCCGCCACCCAACACCCTGTTGAGCTCGATATAGCCCAAATCCATGCGGTCGATTTTAGAATTGCTGATATCCTGCACAGCGATAGGTGTTGCTGTTCCGGGTAATGAAATGCTGCTTTTGAGGGTGTTACTCTTTTTCCCGGTTACCAAAGTTTCTTCCACGTAGGTGTTCCACTCGCCACAGCCCGGACATTTGCCAATCCATTTGGGCGATTCATTGCCACAGTTTTTACAGAAAAAAGTCGTCCTTGTTTTTGCCATCTAATTTTAGATATTACGCTTGTAGGGTCTGATAATCAATCGCAAAGCACTGTTGAAGTTAAGGTAATTATTGAACCATTGCAAGAGCGTTGCGAGGCGGTTTTTGAAGCCGACTATCGACATCAAATGTACGAAAAGCCAAACAAACCAGGCAAAAGTACCACTAAAATACAGCCCGGATATATCTACCACCGCTTTTTTGCGACCTATGGTAGCCATGCTTCCTTTGTCGCGATATTTAAATGGCTTCAGCGGTTTTTCCTGAAGTAAATTTTTAAAGTTTTGAGCCAGCAATTCAGCTTGTTGAATGGCTGCAGGAGCAACCTGTGGATGGCCTCTGGGATAATCGGCATCATCCTCAATTAGTGCCACATCGCCCAGGGCGAAACAAGTATCAAAGCCTTTCACCTGGCTGAAAGCATTGGTAAGCAAACGACCCGAAGGCTGATGCACAGCGGCTTCCAGGCCGGGAACCGGAGCAGCTTTCACACCCGCTGCCCAAATCACGTTGTTTGAGGGAATAGGATTGGCATTTTCAAGTTCTACTTTAACGCCATCATAATCGTTGATACGGCAATTGAGCATTACTTTAACACCCATTCCGGTTAACATCGCAAGTGTTTTTTGGGAGGCTTTCTCTGACATACCCCCCAGAAGTTTTGGTGCTCCTTCTATCAAGAATACCTGCATATCTGACATTTTCAGGTCGTGGTATTCTTGTCTGAAAACAAACTTTTTCAGCTCGGCCAAAGCACCTGACAATTCAACGCCAGTTGGACCGCCACCAACTATCACGAAATTCATCAATGCCTGTCGTTTCGTGGGATCCAGAGTTACAATCGCCTTTTCAAGGTTTTGCAAAATAAGGCTGCGCAGGTTGAGGGCTTCGGGTATGCTTTTCATGCCAACGGTAAAGTGTTCGAGCTGGCTGTTGCCGAAAAAGTTGGTACGCGCACCGGTGGCTACCACCGCGTAATCGTAGCTGAGGTCCCCTTCAGATGTATAGAGAATTTTTTGTTCCGGGTCAATCTTTTCAACATCGGCCAGCCGAAAAAACAACTTCCCGAAACGCTTTACATATTTGCGAAGCGGATAGGCGATAGAATCTGGCTCCAGGCCACCCGTAGCTACTTGATAGAGCAGCGGTTGAAAAGAGTGATAATTGTTGCGGTCTATTAATACGATTTGGAAATCACGGTCAGAAACTTCTTTTATTAGTCTGATACCGGCAAATCCACCGCCAATAACGACTAAACGGGGGAGTTCTGAATTGGGTATATTAAGGCTCTTTTGATAGGTCATGATACAGTTTTAGAGTAGAACAATCTTCTATCAATGATGTTTTAATCACAGCTTAAAACATTACAGAAAAGTGCCAATAAACTTGTATTTTATTCTTTTATTTTATGGAGCATGAAGAAAACCAGATAGCCTACAATCAAATATTAACGCTCAATAACCAATTTCTGCCAATGCCATTGCTGGCCGTCGAAAAGCCTTACTAAACATATTCCTGCCGGCAACTTCGCGGTTTCTATTGTTAGCAGATGCGCGTTTGGCGTGAAGCCCATCAGTTTTTGTCCCGAAGTGCTATATACCTCTACGACGGTCACAGAAGGAAGTATGTTTTGCGGTAATTGTATACTCACTTCTGTTGCGGCCGGATTGGGAAACAGCTTAAAGGTCTCACTTTTGGCTTCGAACTCAGAATCGCCCACTAAATCAATCATATACTTCAAATAAGTTCCTTTGATTTTGAATTCAGCGTAATCAGGCATCCAGTCGTTATCCTCAAAAGTAAGATAGATGTCATACCCTGGATGAGAAGATGCTGGAAACTCAAATGGATAAGTAAATGGATTGTTATACATAATATCTCCAATGAAAATGCCCTCTATAAACAGCTTTGCCATGTGACAGCATAAGGTAGTGTTCCAGCCGGTGAGGCGCATTACAACCATACTATCACTCATTACTTCAAATGAAACATCCTGAAAACCATAGACTTTATCAATAATATAGGTGCTATCCGGTGTTTGAACATGAAGGGCATAAATGGGTGGATATTCCGGATCGAAACTGCCGTTATCCGTATAAGCAAATGAAGAATCGGACGAAACAAGCAGCTCGGGAGTGAGCAATTCGTATTCCTCATAGCGGGTTACTTTTTTATAAAGGAAGCATCCCTCGATCTCTATTTGATCGCTGTATGCATCCCAAGAAATGGTCACGCCATCCGGCGTGCCGACGGCAATGGCATGAGAACTTTGAAGCTGTGCAAAAAGTTGGTTTCCAACTAAACTTAGTGCGATGATTAGGAATAAATTTTTCATGATTAGGTGTTTTTTATGTTTAGGGCAAATGATTTTTTATACCGAATTTGCAAACCATCTTAGCCGTCCTCAAAAATTTTTATCCTGCGCCACTTTCTGTAATATTTTGGTTAGCGGTGTTATAGCCTGTTTATTCAAAGCACAAATATACAAAATATTTCAGCGAAAAACAACAAGAAAACTAAATACGATTTGGAAGATTTAAGCGGCAATCCAAAATTTTAGGCTTAATTTTCAGAACATAATCGGAAAATTAGGCCTGATTTTCAGAATACGATCGGGTGATTAGGACTTAACAAAAAACTATTTGTCAAAATGGGGGCTTCTCTTATGTGAATTAATGAAATTGATTGGACTTTCAATCGATCAAGCTCCCAAAAATTAGTATTTTACCGTGCAAAATTAAATTTAGAGTTTAAAATTACACGGCATACTTACTTTTGAGTGTTATCGCAATCTGGGAAAATCCCAAATTTTAGGCCTAATATTCGGATTATAATCAGAAAATTAGGCCTGAATTTAGGAATACGACCGGAAAATTCGGTCTGACTGAATACGTTTTTTGTCAAAATGGGGAGTCCTTTACCTGGAATTAATGAGATTGGATTTCGCGATAGTATTTCAAAAAACTCAACTTTAAAAAGTAAAGCCACAGCTATTACGTAAAAAGGCAACTGATTGTACAATCAGTTGCCTTTTTTGAAAAAATATATCGCCTAAATTTTTATTTTATTACCGTCATTTCATCTATCAGGTGGCTGGCACCGGCGAATTTATCCATGATAAATAGCACATAGCGAATGTCAACGGATATGTTGCGACTCATGGCCGGGTCATACATCAGGTCGCTCATGGTGCCTTCCCAGCAGCGGTCGAAGTTGATGCCAATCATTTGTCCATCAGCATTTAAAATCGGGCTTCCAGAGTTTCCACCAGTGGTGTGGTTTGAAGCCACAAAAGCTACCGGCATCTCACCCTGCTCGTTACTATATGGACCAAAATCTTGATTTTTATACAATGTTTTCAATTTATCTTCAACCACATAATCGTAAATATTGGGGTCTTCTTTTTCCATGATACCATCCAAAGTGGTGTAATAGTTATAATAAACGGCATCGGCGGGATGATAGCCATCTACATTGCCGTAAGTAACACGCAGCGAGAAGTTAGCATCCGGATAAAAACGTTTTTCGGGCTGCATCTGCATCTGCGCTAACATATACAGGCGTTGCAGGCTGTCATTTTGAGCCATAAGTTGCTGCATGGGCTGACGAAGTTTTTGGTCAAAAAAGCTGTGGATACTGCTGTAAGCCTCGAAAGCCGGGTCTCGCAGTATCTTTTTGGCATCTTTATAGCTAAAGTTTTGAAGCAGTTTGCTTACCGCTTCTTCTGAAGTAAAAATCGACTTTCCAAAAAGCTGCTGCACATACTTTTTTGTGTTGCCCTTATATTTATTGTCTATCTCGTTCAAAAATTCCGGACGAAAATCTACTGGCTGCTCAGCGTGATAAATAGCTATCAAAGCTACGGCAACTTCCTCATCAATAGGTTGATGGTAATCCTTAAAGAAGCTTTCGCCGGCATTTTGAGCCGAAGTTATCAGCTTTTGTAATTTATCATCGGCGGTTTCTTTATCTACCTCCGAGAGGCTTCTGAAGCGTGCCGCAAACGAAAGCAGCTCAACACCCAGGCCAGCTTCACGCACGTAATCAGCCGCCATATTGTATTTTTCAAGCTCGGAATAGCTTTGCTCAAAAGCAGGAATCAGTCCCTGATAGTTGTTATTTTCCAGTTTTGCCCAGCTCATAAATTCCTTTTCAAAATCCTGCTTGCGTTCTATGCCATGCATGCGACGAATTCCTTTGCTTTCGCCAATCATCTTTTTCCAATAATTACCTACACCGGCATGCTTTGAAGCATACTGGATACGTACTTTGGGATCGGCATTGGCGTATTTGCTAAAAATGTCGAGTCGGGTTTCGCGCAATTTAATTTTGGGCGGGTTCGTCACTTCCGCAATCAGGTTTATGGCATAAGAAGGCAGGTATTCGCTGGTGCGAGCCGGGTAGCCAAACACGAAAGTGAAATCTCCTTCTTTAGCACCATTTAGCGATATGGGTAGGTGATAATCGGGTTTAAAAGGCACATTGTCAGCGCTGTATTCGGCAGGTTTACCGTCAGGGCCCACATAAATTCTGAAAACGGAGAAATCACCGGTATGACGTGGCCACATCCAGTTGTCGGTATCGCCACCAAATTTCCCTATATTTGAAGGCGGTGCACCCACGAGGCGGATGTCTTTATATATTTCATTATAAATCATATAGTATTGGTTGTCGATAAAGAAATCTTTAATGGCAACCTGATATCCGCTTTCTTTTTCGGCAGCTTCAATGAGTGCTTTGCTGTTTTCACTGATTTTTTCTCCGCGCTCTTTCATGCTCATATCATCGTTAACACCTTCAAGCACCTGAGCTGTAACCTCTTCCATTTTTTTCATCATAGTTACCGTAAGTCCGGGATTGGGCAACTCTTCTTCGCGGCTCATGGCCCAAAAACCATTGGTGAGGTAATCGTTTTCGAGGCTGCTATGCTGCTGTATCTGGCCATAGCCACAATGGTGATTGGTGAGCATCAAACCTTGATCACTTACAATTTCGCCGGTACATCCACGGCCAAAAAGCACGATAGCATCTTTTAGGCTCGATTGGTTGACGGAATAAATATCCTCGGCAGTGATGCGCATGCCCATTGCCTTCATTTCCTTTTCGTTAAGTTGTTTGAGCAGCATCGGAATCCACATGCCCTCGCCGGCCACAAGGCCGTAGTATGGCAGCATAAGCACTGCCAACAAAATCATTAATTTCTTCATAGGTGCAATTTTGGGATAAAATTAAGAAAATTCGTCCAAATATCGCCCATTGTTGCGGAGGATTGTAGGTCATTTTCAGTTTGCGGCAGGATTTGGAATCTACGTTAACCTCAAATCATCTTCGTCAACGTCTTCGCCTTACGCGCATAAAATAAAGCGGCAGCTAAACACACCAATGAGGCTAGCATGGTAGTATGTGGCACGCCAATCTGTTCTGAAATAAATCCTAAAAGCAGACTTCCTACTGGTGTAAAACCCAAAAAAGACATGCTATACAGCGCCAGAACCCGACCGCGTTTATCTTCAGCCACAATACTTTGAAGCAGGCTGTTGGTTCCGGCAAAACTCACGATCATACCGAAACCGGTGGCCACCAACAAAATTAACGAAAGTGCGGCATGAGTTGAAAAGCTAAAGCTGAAAAGTCCCACGGCAAAAAGTAGGGATGCGTTCCTTATCATGATGGGAATGGTGACAATGGTGTTGCGTGAAGCCAGAAAGAACGCGCCCGACAAAGCACCTGCACCCAGTGCTCCAGTCAAAAAGCCCAGCAGACGGGAATCGCCTTGTAAAATATCTCCGGCATAAAGCGGCATAAACGATTGAAATGGCAGCCCAAACAAACTCATCACGATGACCAGGCTGATAAGGTGGCGAGCAGGTGGGAAGTTCCAGGCGTAGTGAAGGCCATCACGTAGCTCTCTGAAGATTGGTTTCCGGTTAGTCGGCTTCACGAATTTTGGCACACGCATCAGTAGGAGGGCGATAATCACACCGCTAAAGCTGATTCCGTTTATCAAAAAACAGACTGCTTCGCCGAATAGGGCAATCAATAAGCCGCCGAGGCTGGGGCCAATAAAACGCGCGGAGTTAAAGAGCGAAGAATTGAGGGCAACGGCGTTGGCAATCAGTTTTTTATCGCCAAGCATATCAAGCAAAAAGGCATGTCGGAAAGGCGTATCAAAAGCAATAGCAATGCCGTTGATGACTACAATAATGATAAGTAACGAAACCTGGATGCGCCCTGTAAACGATAAAAACGCCAGAATAAAAGCCAAAATCATGGGAATACTCTGGGTTATGTACAACATTCTCCGACGGTTGCTGCGATCAGCAAAAACACCGGCTATAGGCGTAAGTAATAAGGCTGGTATTTGCCCTGCAAAACCAACCAAACCCAGGTAAAAGGCAGATCCGGTGAGCCGGTATACCAGCCAGCCTATGGCGATATTTTGAATCCAGATGCCCATAAGCGACACTGTGCCACCAAAGAAAAAAAGCCTGAAGTTGCGGTTTTCCAATGCCCTGAAGGCAAAGCCAACTTTATGTAAGTATGAGCGTATGTCGAGGTAGCGGTACAAAAGTTATAGTGGTTTCGGGTGTTAAATGCGTAAATTGAAAAAACAGCAATCAGCAGGTATTAAAGCCTATTGCCTGCTAATTGCTGCATTATAAAGTACTTAAGCATCAAAAACTATGCTTCTAAAATAGCTTTCACGCCGGGTAGTTCTTTGCCTTCAATATATTCGAGCATAGCGCCGCCGCCTGTAGAGACATAGCTCACCTTGTCGGCCAGGTCGTACTTGTTTATAGCCGCAACAGAATCGCCGCCACCCACCAGTGAGTAGGTTCCAGAAGCGGTAGCTTTAGCAATGGCATGCGCAATAGTGCTGGTTCCGTTGGCAAAGTTGGCGAACTCAAATACACCCATGGGACCATTCCAAAGGATGGTTTTTGAAGAGAGAATTATTTCTGTAAATTCGGCAATCGTTTTGGGGCCGATATCCAGTCCCATCCAGCCGTCAGGAATCTCGCCGGCAGCGCAGGTTTTTTGTTGTGCATCATTTTTAAAGGCATCAGCTGCAACGGTATCTACCGGAATAAGGAGTTTTACACCTTTGGTTTTGGCCTTTTCAATGGCTTTTCCGGCTGTTTCAATAAGATCTTCTTCCACCAGTGAGCTACCTACTTTTCCACCCATAGCTTTGATAAACGTAAACATCATTCCACCTCCAATTACCAGGTTGTCAACCTTATCAATCAGCGTGTTGATGATTTCTATCTTACCCGAAACCTTAGCACCTCCAAGCACAGCAGTGAAAGGACGTTCAGGGTTTTTTGTTAGCTTTTCAAGGTTCGATACTTCATCCTGCATCAGGTAGCCAAAGAGGCTGGCTCCGGGGAAAAACCTTACGATGATGGCCGTTGAAGCATGAGCGCGGTGTGCAGTTCCGAAAGCATCGTTCACATAAACATCGGCAAGCAGCGCTAACCTCTTGGCGAAGACTTCGTCACCTTTGGTTTCTTCTTTGTGAAAACGGAGGTTTTCGAGCAGCAACACTTGTCCGGGCTTTAGGGTAGCAGCTTTTTCAACTGCCTCAGAGCCAACACAATCGTTGGCGAACAGCGGTTTTTGACCCAGTTTCTTTTCCAAAACAGGAAGTAGATGTCTGAGCGAGAAACGATCTTCAGGTCCATCTTTTGGGCGACCCAGATGCGACATCAAAATCACAGCACCTCCTGCTGCCAGGATTTTCTCAACGGTAGGCATTGCAGCCCTGATTCGTGTGTCGTCCGTAACCTCAAATTTATCATTCAGGGGTACGTTAAAATCGACGCGTACCAACACTTTTTTGCCTTTTAAGTTAAATTGATCAATATTTTTCTTCATGCTATCAGTTATTTAGGGGTGTAAAATTATTATATTCTATTAAACTAACTTTCAAACCGTTAAAGTAAAGATACTGCTTCGCAGGATTCCAAAGGTAAGACTTGATTCTTTTATTTTCAAGTGATATTGCAGGTATATTTAACATCAGGTGTACAGAGGCACTTTCGGCCAGGCCGGAAGCAAAAAAAGCCTGCAACGAAAAGCTGTCATAAAAATGATAGCCCTGATCGTCTGAAATATCCAGCACCACCGAGAGGCCGGGATTTATTGTTTCAGCCTTTAGCTGCGCACCGAATGCCAAAGCAAGTCCGACTCCAGGATTTTGAACGAAAAGGCTGTCAACCAATATCACATATTCTTGATTTGTTGAAAGACAAGCAGTCAGGGAGTCTTTGGTAATCAAACTTTTAAAGTTGTCCTGGTCTTTCGAAAAAAGCAAATGCTGTTGTGGCATCAGGCATAATTCTTCAAAAGAAAGTGCTTTATGAGTGACTTGTTTTTTATACAATCCAATTTTACTATTATTGGCTACAGGAATTAATTGGCTCGCCAGTTCGGGAAAGTTTCGCAGCACATCGCTGGCCAAAAAACGGTTTTGAATCATTACCCAGTCCACCTCTAAAAGTATTGCTTTCTTCAGATTTTCGGCGCTGGTATTGATTACCGTATAGCCTTTTCGCGCAAGCAAAATCAGCGGCACATTGGTGGTATAGGCATCCAGCACCAGAATTTTCGCATTGGACGCAAGCCCGGCGGCTTCCAATAATTTGTCGCCGCCCTCAAAGTTAAGACGTGAAATTTCTGTCCGGTCCCAGCTTTTAAAAGCATAGCGTTGCCGCTGATTTTGATGGGTACTATGCAGCATCCACAAGCCAAGCACGATAGTTACAAACACAGCAGACCAATTTTGCCAGCTCTTTTCTATCTTAATTTTAGAAAAGCCCAAGACCGAAAGCAGCAATAAAGGCACAAAAAAGCTGTCCAGGAAATAGTAGTCGTGTGCCGGAAACTGTTTAGCCATTGCCAACAGATAAGTCAGCGATGCAAGCAGCCAAAGCAGCGCGATCAGCAGCAATTGGCTAAACCAGGTTGCTTTGACTTTTGCAAATAAAACGGGTAAAAGCAGCATTCCGACAGCCAGCACGATCCATTGTGGCAGGCTGAAATAATCCAGCTTCCAGTTGCTCCAGGTTTGTGCAATCAGACTTCGAGCGTCGGCCAGCGAAGCAGCAGGCATCAATTCTCCGATAAACAACGATCCATAATAGAAGCTGAGGTATTTATTGTAAGTATGATAACTCCCAATAAGCACTAAGGCAATTAAATAGCTCAACAATTCTACGCGAAGCTTTTCTTTTTGCTGCCAGCGAAACCAGATGCTGCTTAGCATTACTGCCAACAGCGCCATCACAAAAGGCTTGCGAACCAGCGCTGCCAAAGTGAACAATCCAAGGCTGATAAAAAAGTGTTTTCGACCTCTGTTACGCAGGTAACGAAGCAGCTGCCACAATGCAGCAAAAACCAGCGAAACTGCTGTCGTACTTGGGATAAAGCCGTTGAGGTAATAGCTGAAAACCGGTGCAGCAAAAGCCAGAATCAGCATTAAAACGGCAATCGGATAAGCCATGTTGGCCAGCCGCAAAAACCGAAAAAAGCTGAATAAACCCACAAGTCCAATCAGCAGCATTAGCGTGCGAAAGATAAAGGGCGACGGGCTGCCATTAAGCCACATCAAGGTGGCGGCGAGGTATTCTACAATCGGAAAATCAACACTGGTTATGCCCTGCGGATGTTGAAGTGGTGTTGTAGCTTCAAACTTAGGCTGTAGATTGAGCGTGGCGGGATGAAAAAAGTCGAAATTATTTTCTAAAAAGCCGATAGCCAAGGCATAGCGGTCGCTTTGCGTCCAGGCATGAACGTGAGCAGGAAAGTCGTTTTGAATTGCACGAAAAAACAAGATTGCCATCAACAACAATATTGCGGCAGGAAATAAGTACTCTTTCCAAAAATTCGCACGGCTTTGTAGCATAGTAGCTGACAAAATTAAGCAAAAGGGCAGTGACAATCGCACAGTTTAAAACTTTGTGGGGAAGGAAAAATTGCAAACGGTTGCGGGGGAGGGATTTGAAGATTCGAAGATTCAAAAATTCAAAGATTGAGTCCGCTCTGGTAAGTTAAAAGATAAAGAAGGCCACTAATACGCGAGGAACTATGGATCTCAAAGATGTGAAGGTCAGGCATTTAATTTTTTTATCTTTCCGATTTTGTGTCTTAGTGACGAAATGCTGTTTTTCGGAGTGGGGTCAAGATTCGAGAATTTAAGCAATTACCAGCATACCTTTAATTTTGTGGTTGTAGCACTAAAGGTGATCGAGCCGAGTAGAGCGGGAACGAGAGTTTGGGGATGGGCTGACGGTTTCGTATGCAGCGGATGCAGCTGGATAGCTCCACGGAACGGATATGTTTGCGTGGGCTTGAAGTGAGTCGCACGACCGTGCGACTTTACGAGAGAGATGGGCTGAGTGTTTCGTAAGTAGCGGATGCTACAGGATAATTCCACGGAGCGGATGCACCGCGGAACGGGGCTGACGGTTTCGTGAGTAGCGGATGCTGCAGGATAATTCCACGGAGCGGATGCTCCGCGGAACGGGCAAAACAACCTACCATCACCATACAAACAGTAAAACCTCATCAGCTTCAAAAAATTAATTCTGAACCAAGGCAGTATGTTTCATCTGTTTCCGTAAATTAGCGGATATTTTTTACTATGTTCGGTCTGGAAGGATATATCGTAATTGCCGTTCTCCTATTTTTGGTGGTCTCGCTCTATTTCAACAAGATAGGTCCCGGATTTACCTTTATGATCGGCATTGCTATCCTGGGAATGTTTCGCATCATTACACCGGCGGAAATCCTGGCAGGCTTTGCCAACGAGCAAATCGCTGTGGTAGTGATGATGCTGCTACTGGGCGACATCATAAGAAAAAGTGGGGTGCTCGACCGGCTATTTGAGCGCACTTTTGCGGGTTCCCGCTCCTATCGCAGCTTTTTGGCCCGTATGATGCTGGTAGTTGCCGGATTTTCGGCCTTTCTCAATAATACGCCGCTGGTGGCTATTATGATGCCATACGTGAGTAGCTGGAGCAAAAAACACAATATCGCTCCTTCCAAACTGCTGATTCCACTGTCTTATGCAGCTATCCTGGGCGGAAGTGCCACACTTATAGGCACTTCAACCAACTTGGTGGTTGCAGGTATGGTAACAGATCAGTTTATGGTTGAGGGACTTGAGCCGCTGGAAATTTTCGATTTTACCTTAGTCGGATTCTCGATGATTATCTTGGGTTTTGTTTATATGATGCTTGTTGGCCATCGCCTGTTGCCCGACAGAAAACATGCCATTGAGGCCATGGAAAATCAAAATCGCGAATATATTGCCGAAGTGCGTATCGTAAATAGCAACGACTATGAAGGCAAAACAGCTGAAGAATCTGGGCTGCTGACAATGAAAGGCCTCTACCTGATGGAAATTTTGCGCAAAGGGCAGTCCATCCGGCCAATAACGCCTTCTACCCTGCTTCAGAAAGAAGATATTCTGCTATTTGCAGGCGAAACAGAGGTTATCACCGAAATGGTTGCATCGCGCAGTGGCCTCCAACTGGCGCAGCTTGGCATGTACGCCAAAAAAGCACTCACCAATGTGATTGAGGTGGTGGTGAGCTACAATTCTACGCTGATATCTAAAACAGCGCGTGAGGCAAATTTTAGGGCGAAGTTTGATGCCGCCATTATCGCCATACATCGCAATGGCGAACATATTTCGGGTAAGTTGGGCGACGTGAAGCTGGCTGCCGGTGATGCCCTGCTGTTGGTTGCCGGACAGGATTTTACCCAACACGCTATCGACTCGCACGATTTTTATATCATCAGTAAAATCAGAGAGCTAAAAAAACAGCCTTTCTATAAACAATTTGTGCTTATTGGTGGAACGCTAATCGCCATTATTACAGCAGCTTTGGGCTTCGTAAAACTATTTACGGCAGTGCTGGCCTTGGTGCTGCTTGTTACACTCATCAATATGGTATCGCCAAAAGATATCGCCAAAAGCATCGACTTCAACTTGCTGCTAATTATCGCGCTCTCGCTGGCACTCGGCACAGCCATGATAAAATCTGGTGTGGCTGCCGTGTTTGCTGATTTTGCCTTTGGAATTTTTAGGCCGTTTGGTATTGTGGGTATTTTGGTAGGTATATTTGCTATCACCAATTTTATGGGCTCTTTTATCACCAATAAGGCAGCCGTAGCTATTGTTTTTCCTATCGCAGTGAGCATGGCGCTGGAGCTGAGTATCAATCCAAAACCGTTTATTCTAACAGTAGCCTTTGCTGGAGCAGCAAGCTTCCTAACGCCTGTTGGCTACCAAACAAACCTGATGGTTTATGGCCCTGGAGGTTATAACTTCAAAGATTTCTTCAAGATTGGCCTTCCGCTAACCATAATTTATATGATTGTTACCGTGCTGGGACTGGTTTATCAGTATGATATAAGTCTGTACTAGGATTTGAGGATTTGAGGATTTGAGGATTTGAGGGTTTGAAGATTTGAGGATTTGAGGGTTTGAGGATTTGAAGATTTGAAGATTTGAGGATTTGAGGATGTATTGATGTGAGGATTTGAAGACCTCGACATTATATCAGTTTTATGTCTTTCCTGAACTTATTTGGTATAAACTAACTGAAACATCAAATACCAAGCTGCTCGAAAAGTTCGGTAGAATCTTTTACCCGATTTCCTTTTCCTTTCGCAATATCAAGCATTGCGTTTAAGATTTCTTCAATAGGTGTTGGATCAATAAACAGCTGGGCTGACAGTTTCGTAAGTAGCAGATGCTTCAAGTCTCGTATGTACGGGCCTACGCGGAACGGGATTCAACAGCTTTTCGTTCAATTGTTGTTAGGCATTTCTTGCAAGGCCTAAATATCCCTAAAGTCTTTCTTCTTATTCAGTTTGAGGTCTTGCAGCACCGAGGCTTTTACGTTGATGCTAAAGTTCCAGCTTTGGCGTGCGCCAAGGGGTATCCAACTAAAACGCATTTCCCAGCAGTGCAGGTCGCGATAAATATTCACGGAGGTGTAAGAAAGGTCGTTGGCTTCAAAGTCCCAGCCGGTGCGGAAGGTGAATTTCCATTTGGGCGTTACGTTTACTTCACCTGAAACGTTGAGCGTTTGCACAATCCTGCGTTCGTCATTTTTAACAAAATTGAGGTAGCTGATGTTGTTGTCATAGCGCAGGGTATAGTTGAGGGCCAGCGACCAAGGAACCGACCAATCCACATAATCATCAGGATTAGCATTGATTTGCGCCAGCTCTTCTTCAGATCCAAAGCGCGAATCACGTAGCTGGCTTTCTTCGGCAGGTGGCTCTTTTGTGTCTTTTTTCTTAGCAAAATCCGACTGACGAAGATTGTAATTAAGACCAAAACTCCAGCTGGATTTTGATTTGCGCAGCAGCCTTTTATTTTCAGTCCATTCAAAGCGATTAATCTGTTTTCCGGCAGCATCAAGCACGTAAGGATCCCAACTGCTCGAATATTGAATATTCAGTTTTTTAAACAGCATGGTACGTCCGCTTAGTGTGATATACGAAAGGTTAAGCGAGTCTCGCGCCAAGTCATAACTTCCTGAAATAGTTAAATTTTCGATTAAAATAACTTTTTTCAATCCGCTGATAGTATCTTTTTTTGAAGGCACTTTTATTTCCAGGTTATTGCTCAGGCTAAAATTTAGATTGCCTGATTTATCCTTTGGCGGAGACCCATATATGGCGCCATCGAACCTGCTGTACTGTTGCTCTTCTCCCTTTCCGTCGAAATAGCTGTCGTAATATCCCCAGTAAGGATCACCAAAATTAGGCGTGTAACTAAATCCAACATTTGGTGTAAGCACATGACGAATGGCGCGGATAGGCCCTTTTCGAAAGTTGAGCTGTCCGTAGAGTTTGGTTGATAGTGAAGTAGAAAGGCTGAAATCAAGTACATTATTAAATCCCTGGATAGTATCCGTTTTTACATAACCGACGATAGTGTCGTTACCGTTAAATAAGGTGTCGTTTGACCAACTCTTTCTTTTTGAATCGAAATACATGCGATCGGTAATCTTCACTGAGTTGGTTAACGTAAAGTATTTCAATACTTTAAGTGGTAAGTTCACGGGCAAATTATGCTGTATCCCATTCTGCATTTTCGATAATGAATTGGGTTTAAAAAGCAAACTATCAGGTAGGCTGATACTGTTTCGTGCATTCATGTTGTAGTTCACATTCAGGTCTTCATACCACTTAGGCCGGCCCGTACTGTTTTTCTTTTTCAAGGGATAGAGGCGGTTTACCGAAAAAGTGAGTTCGGGAAGCGTAACATCTACCACTTTCGTTTTGGTGTTTTGGCGGTGACTGGCATTCAGCGTCAAAAAGTATTTGTTGTCCCAGTTGGTTTGGTATGCAATGCTGGATTTAAACTCGTTGCTGAGGTAATTCTCAGTCGTAACAGGATTAAAAGTATTAAAGTTGGAGCTCACGATAAACACATCGGCACTAAAACGTCCGGCAGGCCGTGCTTTGGCATCCTGGCGATGCGTCCATCGGACCCGGAAATCCCGACTTTTGGCATAATCAGCAGCACCTTCAGAGCCGGTGATATTGATGGCATAACTAGTATTAAAATTACCGCTATACTTGTAGCGCTTGGTATAGCGCAGCGTTGGCTTCACGGCCCAGCTTCCTCTGGTATAAATGTCGCCGAGGATGTCTAAATCCATATAATCATTGATGGCCCAATAATAACCACCATTTTCAAAGTAAAATCCCCGGTTACGCGACTCGCCATAGCTGGGAATTCGGATACCGGAACGTTGACCCGAATTATTGGGAAACAGTCCAAAAGGCACAGCAATAGGTGTTGGCACACCTTCGATGGCCAGATAAGCCGGACCGGTAACAATTTTATTTTCCGGAATTACTTTGGATTTCCTGAACTTAAACTCAAAATGCGGGTGTTCTTTATTGTTACAGGTGGTATAGGATCCCGATTGAATATTGATGTTATCATCCGCCATTTTTTTCACTAACTTACCATGGATAAAACCCTGACCGTCTTCTGTAAAAACCGTGTTGATGAGTCCTTTTTTAGTATTGAAATTATAGGTCATTGATTTTGCCTCGAAAGTTTGGCCACTTTCAGTGAAGATTGGAGTACCCACGATTTTTCCGGTTGAATCGGGCATACCTTTGGCAAACACCTCATTACGGCCAAAATCCACTTCAATATAAGCTGCCTCAAGTTTTATATCGCCATAAATAACCACGGCATCACCAAATAAATATACTTTCCGGTTTTTAAGATCTTGTATGATTGAATCTTTAGCGGTACGTTCCAGCTTATAATCAAGGCTGGTTTTTTTTGCGGAAGGCTTTACTTTAAGGCTGTCGGGTCGTGCTATGCTGTCATTTACAGTCATATCCGGCAGAACTATTTTTCGCTGAAGGCTGTCAGCAATTGGCAAAGCAAGGCTGTCGGCTATGAAAAGCGTATCGGATATCACGGTCTTTTTCAAGGTATCAGCGGTGTTCAAGGTATCGGGATATACGAAAATGCCAGCATAAACGTTAGCTTTTGGCAGACTTCCGGCATGCAGCAGTTGCGTGATATTTAGCAGGGCAACCAGCAACATCAGCAGCTTACGCCGGCAGTTATTCATGTAATAAAGATGTGAAATACGTATTGACAATGTCTGAATCTGCTTAATTTTGCCCAATGGACTACAGCATGCAAATATACTTTCAAAAAGCTTTCATACAACTTTCAAAGCTTGAACGCCTGCAATGGCTTTTTGTTGTTGCTCTCCTTATATTTAGTCTTCCGGGGGAAACTCTCGCGCAGCGCGGCTCAAAAATCCGCACCGTTGTCATTGATCCCGGCCACGGCGGCAAAGACCCCGGTGCTATTGGCAGACGTGTCAAAGAGAAAGATATAGTGCTGGATGTTGCGCTGCTTACCGGCAAATATATCAAGCAAAACCTGCCTGATGTGAAGGTAATTTACACCCGCACCAAAGATGAATTTATTGAGTTGCATCGCCGTGCGGCCATTGCCAACGAAAACAATGCCGATGTGTTTATCTCCATCCATTGCAATAGCGTCGGCAATCCATCTGTGTATGGTGCCGAAACCTTTGTGATGGGCGATCACCGCAACAAAGCCAACCTGGAAGTAGCAAAACTGGAAAACGCCGCCATCCTGCTCGAAGAAAATGCCGACGACCAATATGGCGGTTTCGATCCCAATAGCACCGCGGCATACATCGCTTTGTCGCTTTACCAAAGCACCTACAAAAGCCAAAGCATTATGTTAGCACAAAAAATACAGGAACAGTTTACAAAACGCGTTGGCCGGAAAGATCGTAGCGTGCAACAGGCCGGATTTCTAGTGCTTTACAAAACCACCATGCCAAGTGTTTTGGTCGAGCTGGGATTTATCTCGCATGCCAATGAAGAAGGATTTTTGATGTCGGAAGAAGGCAAAGCTTATATGGCATCAGCAGTTTACAGGGCTTTTAAGGAGTATAAAATAGAGTACGAGCGGGAGAACGCCTTGCCACCACAACTTACCGAAAAACAAAAGGCGATTTTGGTGCCGGATATTGTAAAACAGGAGCAGATAGCACAACAAGATAGAAAAGAAGACGTTGTGCTGGAAAAAACTGTACCTGCCACCGGATCGTTGGTTTTTAAAGTTCAATTTATGACCAGTCCACGTAAAATTGAACTCTCAGACAAACGCTTTAGTAAATTACAAACCGTGGAAATGTATGAGCACAATGGCTTATATAAATATACTTCGGGCAAGTTTTCAACAACAAATGCTGCACAAAAACACCAGCAACAACTGAAACAGCAAGGCTATTCAGATGCTTTTGTGGTAGCTTTTGAAAACAACAGAAGAATTAGCATGGATGAGGTGCGTAAACGCTGAAATCCATGTCGGTGGAGCCATGACATCAATGGCTTTCAAGGTCAATAGTTGTTATAAGCCACACTAAATAATCAAAGTGTTGAAAATAATTAGTGTATATTTGTCTCATATAGCGGTGTAAATTTCTTTGCAAAAAAACTTAAAGTGATGAAAAGAAGAACCTTTGATGTCATTGTAATTCTGCTGATTGCAATTGTTTTAACAATTTTAAATCAGTTAGATTTGCTTGAAAAATTAGCCGGATTTCTATTTATCCCTTTATTGATAATGTATTTTATCGGTCAGTATGCAGCACAAAAATTTTCAAAATAAAATCTCTAATTTCGACCTATATAAAATTTTAAATAACTTTGGACGCAATAAACAAACCCATAAATTCAATCCAACAATAATGGCAGATTCAGATAGTCAGCTGTGATTTAATAAGAAAAACCTCTTTTTGTTATACAACAAGTGACTTTTGAAAGTTATAGATGTTAGATTTTTAAGCGTATTTACCCATTAAAAAAGACCTGCTTTGAAAACCAAACGACCTTATATTGTAGCGATTTCCTTTATTGCCGCCCTTTTATTATTTATCTGGGGTTTAAATTTTCTGAAAGGCAAAGACATCTTTATGAGTGAACGGGTTTTTTATGCCCGTTATGCGCAGGTTAACGGCCTTATCAAGTCAAATCCTATTGTTATCAACGGATTTAGGGTGGGTCAGGTAGGCGATATTTATTTTGACCCATCAATGAATGGCAATATCATCGTAGAGATTTCGCTGCACAACGATTTTCCTATCCCCAGCAATAGCGAAGCCCGCATTTTCAGTAATGACCTGATGGGCTCTAAAGCCATTGATTTGCGCTTAGGCAACTCTTCCCAAATACTCAAAAACGGCGACACGCTCGCCAGCTCGATTGAAGCCAGCCTTATGGAGGAAGTAAATGCGCAGGTGGCTCCGCTGAAAAAAAAGGCTGAAGGATTACTTTCATCCCTCGACTCGATAGCAGTTGTGCTGCAAACCATGCTCAACGAAAACGCTAAAGACAATATCACCGCCAGTCTACAAAACATCAGTAATACCTTTAAAAACCTGGAAAGTACAACAGCAAATATCGATAGCATGGTGATAGAAGAACGTAACCGTATCGCTGCCATCCTATATAATATTGATATGATTACTCAAAATCTAGAAGAAAATGGTGGCGAGATTAACCGCATCATTGACAATATGGCTGTCTTTAGCGACTCACTCGCCGTAATAGATGTTTCGGGTACAGTGCGCCAAGCAGAAGCTGCTCTTGCAGAGGTGAATAATATCATGCGCAGTGTAAATCAAGGACAGGGTACATTGGGTAAATTGATGAGCAACGACTCTCTTTATACTGAGCTACTACACTCAGCAGATGCACTTAACAAGCTATTGGAAGATGTCAAAGCTAACCCCAAACGCTATGTAAAGTTTAGTTTGTTTTAGTAAAAGTGGATTCAACTTTTCAAAACAGAAAGTTGAAAGTTGAAAATACTGTCTGCCTGTTTCTATTGTGGCATATACACTATTTATAGCGATAAAACATTCTCCCACTCAAACTGTTTTGTTTCAAAAACCTAGTTAAAACCAACATCTGATCACTTAGACTCATCTTCCATCTATTGCTCCAGACAGGAAGTGTATAGTATCTACCCAAAGCTCTCCAATACAATCTTTTCTATTAAACTGCGTTATACCTTTAACCATAAGATTTTGCTTGAAAATATATTTTTATCCCGTTGTAATTAGCAGCGAAAAACAGCAGTAATTTTGCAGCGAAAATAATCCTAAACCTCTACAAACATGAAACGTATCCTAATTTTTTCAGCGCTGCTTTCAGTAGTCTTATTTCTGAATTCTTGTAATGATAAATATAAAAAAGAAATCGCGCGCCTCGAGGCCACCAGCGATAGCCTTATTGCTGTAAGTCAAGAAAAAGATGATTTTACTATGCAGTATGTGCGCAGTTTTAATGCTATCCAAACCAATCTCGATTCTATCAAGGCTATGGAAAAGATTATCAGCGAACAGTCTGCCAGCAACGAAGTATCTAATTCGGTAGAAACTGATATCAATCGTGATATTGACGCAATTTATCAATTATTACTTAAAAACAAACAACTTGTTGACCGACTAAAATCCCAGCTAAATTCCAGTGGCCGCCAAAGCAAAGAGCTTGAGCTGATGGTGAATACGCTGAGCGATCAAATCGCCACCAAAGATGCTGAGATCACCCAGCTGAAAATTGATCTTTCGCAAAAAAACCTACACATTAGGGATTTGGAAGCTAACCTGGAAGAAATGGCGGCATTAAATCTACAACGTGCACAAGAGATCAAATCAAAAATTGATGAGTTGAATACGGTATATTATGTCATTGGCACAAAAAACACACTCATTGAGCAGGGTATTATTGTAAACGAAGGTGGCTTTTTAGGGCTTGGCCGTTCACAAAAAATGGCCGATAATTTCGACCTGAATCTATTTACCAAAACGGACCTTAGACAAGTCAAAGCACTGCCGGTTTTCAGTAAAAAGGCACAGCTCATAAGTGCACATCCACTCGAAAGTTATACCTTTATCGATGGCGATGCCAAACAAATCGATAGCCTTAAAATTATACATGCCGATGACTTTTGGAGTGCCACCAATACCCTTGTGCTGCTTATTGATTAGCTGATGCTCAATTATCCACCAAAAATACTACTTGCTTTTAGTCAAACTTTTAAAGAGGATCAGCAACAGTTTTTTAAGTGGCTGCTCGAAAACGGTTATCCTGAACTAGCTGCGCTAAGCAGCGCCATTAGAGGTAGCGAGGAGGCAGTAAATTGGTTGATGAAACACAACTTTTTTCACCTGGCAGCCTTGGATGGTGCTATCGACAAACAGCAAAAAGCCAGAGGTTGG
The DNA here is from genome assembly GCA_023229135.1 of Bacteroidales bacterium. GTDB lineage: Bacteria > Bacteroidota > Bacteroidia > Bacteroidales > F082 > UBA5536. Next base: position 29,640 of record JALNZT010000012.1, on the reverse strand, counting down.
CTACTAAAGTTTAATTTCGTTTTGCTGGTACGGCTTGCAGATGCCGTAAACGAAAGCCCGGAAGCCATTGCCTGGTTAGGCCAAAACGAGCTTCATGTGTTTTTAGTGATCGCACAGCAAATCAGGGATTTCAGAAACCGCCAAACTTTTGACTACCATAAAAAACAGTCCTGATAGCACTGAGAAAATTCATAAAAAAAACAGGAGTTTTTCTTATCAAAACTCCTGCTTTTTTTTTTGGTTTTCCAACAAATTTTCTTTTGGATAAAATCTGACAAAACCTGTACTTTTTAAGGTTTTGATAAGAAAAAACCAAAGATAAGGCTTTTGAAATCAAGGAGTTTACTGAAGTAAACGACTATTTCAAAAACGAGTGTATTGCAGTATATGGCCTTTTCTTGCAAAAACTAACTACATTTACTGTAGCCACAGGTATTGCAGGTGAGACAACCATCCTGATAAAACAGACCTTCGCTAGCACCGCATTCAGGGCAACTGCTTCCTTCGGCCTTAGTGCCATCGGGGATATAACGTTTCAACCCCCTCACAACTCCATTTTTCCAGGTGTTGATGCTATCCTCGTTTAGGGTGAGATTTTGCACCAGCTCAATCACATAAGGCAGCGGCATACCATGGCGTAAAATCCCTGAAATAAGCTTGGCATAGTTCCAAAACTCTTCATCAAAAGAACGTGAAAGCCCTTCAATAGTTACATTATATCCTTGTTTATCAACAAACTGGAAATCGTAACGGGCTTTTTCATTTTTCACCTTTTCACGGATCACAGTTCCTTGTTCTACCCAGGGAGGTAAAAAGAAATCGTCAGCTTTTCCGGTAAAAATTTCATATGGTTTACCATTTAATTTTCCTACCACGGCAATCCATTTCTCGTAATTATTTTGAAACCTCAACACATCAGCTTCCAGCCTTTTTGGACGTGGCGGTGCAGTAGTTTCTTGGAATTCTTCATTGTTGATATCTTTCGATTTTTTCTCATCAGGGCTAAGGAGTACACCCGAGCGGGAGCCATCACGGTAAATTGTCATTCCTTTGCAACCGCTTTCCCAGGCTGTTTTATAGATTTCGCTAACCAACTGCACATCAGCTTCCTGCGGCACATTCACCGTTACGCTGATTGAATGATCTACCCATTTCTGGATCGCGCCCTGCATTTTCACTTTACTCAACCAATTGATATCGCTAGATGTAGCTTTGTAATAGGGCGAAATTTTAATGACCTCTTGCAGCTGAGCGTCGTCGTATGCTTTCACCTCTTGCACATTGAAATTGTTAACCCTAAGCCAGGTTTCAAATTTAGGGTGAAACACATTGTATTCTTCCCAGGAATCGCCTACCTCATCCACAAAGTCAACCTTGGTGTTACGCTCATTAGGGTTTACTTTACGACGCCTTTTGTATGCCACCATAAATACGGGCTCAATTCCAGAAGTAGTTTGTGTACAAATACTTACACTTCCTGTTGGTGCTATGGTGAGCATGGCAATATTGCGACGGCCAACCCTTTTCATCTTTTCATATAGATCAGGATCATTTTCGCGAATGCGGCCAATAAACGGATTGTTTTCTTCTCTTTTTGCATCGAAAACTTCAAAAGCACCGCGTTCTTCAGCCATATCAACAGACGAGCGATATACTTCCAAGGCCAACATTTTATGCACCTCTAATGAGAAACTAATGGCGTCATCAGCGCCATAAGTTTCGCCAAGAGCAGCCAACATATCTCCTTCAGCAGTGATACCAATACCAGTTCGCCGGCCTTGCAATGCTTTTTTACGAATGTTTTTCCAAAGATTTATCTCTACTTGTTTCACCTCTATGGATTCAGGGTCTGAATCTATTTTCGCTAAAATAGCGTCAACTTTTTCTATTTCCAAATCCACAATATTATCCATAATACGCTGAGCTACACGGGCATGTTTGCTAAATAATTCAGCATTAAAACTAGCTTGAGGTGTAAAAGGCTCATCTACATAACTATATAGATTAAGTGCCAGCAAACGGCAGCTGTCGTAGGCGCACAAAGGGATTTCGCCACAAGGATTGGTCGAAAGGGTTTTAAAACCGAGATTGGCATAAGAATCAGGAATTGACTCCTTAATAATGGTATCCCAAAACAGCACACCCGGTTCTGCCGATGCCCATGCGTTGTGTATTATTTTGTCCCACAATGCTTTAGCATCAGATTCAACAACGTAAGTTGGGTTTGGTGAGTCGATAGGATATTGCTGCACAAATGGTTTGTCTTCTACCACAGCACGCATAAAATCGTCCGTGATACGCACAGAGACATTGGCACCTGTTACTTTACCCAACTCCATTTTGGCGTCAATAAATTTTTCGGCATCAGGATGTTTCACGCTGATGCTCAACATCAAAGCACCGCGGCGGCCATCCTGAGCTACTTCGCGGGTAGAGTTTGAATAGCGCTCCATAAAAGGCACTACGCCGGTAGAAGTGAGGGCACTGTTTTTCACTGGACTACCTTTTGGCCTGATGTGAGAAAGGTCGTGACCAACACCGCCGCGTCTTTTCATCAGCTGCACCTGCTCCTGGTCGATCTTCATAATGCCGCCATAAGAATCAGAGTTGCCTTCGTTACCAATTACAAAGCAATTTGACAGTGAAGAAACCTGAAAATTATTACCAATGCCAGCCATCGGGCTTCCCTGTGGAATGATATATTTAAAGTCTTTCAAAACCTCATAAATCTCCTCTTCTGATAAGGGGTTAGGATATTTCTGCTCAATGCGCGCAATTTCGTATGCCAGCCTTTTGTGCATATCATCGGGCGTAAGCTCAAAAATATTTCCCTGACTGTCCTTTAACGCGTATTTATTCATCCACACATTAGCGGCAAGTGTATCACCTTTAAAATAAGCGGTAGAAGCTTTTAAAATTTCATCGTGCTCATATTTTTTTGTGGGCGTAGCAATAGGTGGTAATTCAATCTTTTCTTGAAATGTAACTTGTTCCTCGTTATGTCTCATATCCTGTATTTCCGGTCTTGTTCTGGTTTCCAAAATTTTTTCGTAAAAATCATTTTTAACTTCCTCTTTAATAGGCACTTCAAGATTAGCAAACAGGTTGTTTTCCATTTTTATAATTCCTTAAAATAATTCTGATTTTGTGATAAGCCCCTCTTCTACAGCGAAATTTCCTTGTTGTTCATAGCCGTAAAAGGGTTTGCAATATACAACCAAATTCAGGTTCACACAGCACTATTGGCTTGCTATTTTTATCAACTTTAATCTGTTAATAAGTCAGCAATCGAAAGCCCACCAAGCCTTATTGATCGTTATTAACCAATTGTTAATTACTTTATTTTGGAATCTGGAGAATTTGGCATACCTGTTTTTTAGCCTATCATTTTACCCATAACATTCTGATTGCTATAAATATAAGGACAAATGCAAAGACTTTACGCAAGGTATCAACCGGAATGGACAACGCAAAGCGCGAACCAAAATATCCTCCTACAAAAAAAGCGGCAGCGATAATCAATGCGTAATTGAAATTGAGTGCGCCGGCTTTGTAGTAGTTGTATGCGGCAAGCAGGCCAATGGGCGGCAGCATAACAGCCAAGCTAGTTCCCTGTGCCGAATATTGATCCATATGCAACAGAAAAATTAAGCCCGGGATAATAACCAGTGCGCCGCCAATACCTATCAGTCCACTAAAAATTCCGGCTAGTAAGCCAATTAAAACCAGTATGAGTATAGTTGTAATCGTCATTTTCATGTTTTTGAAATTTTTGAAATCGTTTTTTATCCTTTAAAAATCCAAACTTAATGAAAGGTAAAAAACCGGCTTATCAATCCTTTTGTCTTCTACGCCCCAGGCCACATCAGCCCTGATAAAATAACCTAAAAGCGTGGTTCGCGCACCCAATCCCATACCACCAACCCACGGATCTTTTTGTATTTCGACAGAGATATTAAGCGGCCCGTTTTTGATATAGGAAGTATAGAGCGAATTGGCGGGATCGTAGGGATTCCAACCTGTCCAGGCTGTACCGATATCGCCAAAGGCTATCAGCTGAAAATGTCTGACAAAATCAGAACTGATCGGGTTTTGAAACAGGTAGCTAAACACCGGAAACCGCAACTCAGTGTTCACCACGACAAAGCTATTGCCGTTACGTATATTTTGGTTGAAGCCACGCATATTGGTTGCAAGGGTTTGGTAGGCATAATTTTGTTTGAAGTCGATGGGTGTTTCCCTGTCAAAGCTTGGGAAAAGCCAGTTATCAACGCCGCCCATATAATAGATGAGCTTGTCTGTGCCAAAAGAAGTGCTTCCGGCAACCCTGTTGGCCCAGATAAAATTGCGGTGAATGCGCTGATAATGCCGCCAGTCAAAACCCAGCACTACAAAATTCCGACCGGCTGCGTCAACAAGCTGAAAATACTCGGCAAATACTTTGGCCCGCATACCGGTATGCAAATTCATGCCAATCTGGCGGCTATTATCGTAAACCAGCGAGGCACGCAGCCCGCCCCAGTTTTCGTAATTGTTAGGTTTTTTTAGGTTGAGCTGGTCGGTGGACAAAAACACCTTCATGTCGTTGCGGTAAATTGCCGTTCCGCGTAGGCTCAACACCTCATTAAATGGCCAGCTGAGCATATAAAATGCTTCGTGCGTATAGGTGCGACTGACATAAGTGTTTTGGAAATCTTCCACACTTTGCCGGTGTATTATAATGTGTTTATCGAGGCGTTTCTTTAGATTGCTAAAACTGGCTGCATATTCGTTGTTTCGCAGGCTCGTATTGAGTCTTACGCCGCCGCTAAGGCGATAGTCTTCGAGCAAGTCGGTGAGATTAACACCCAAAAACACATTAAAGCCAGGATTTAGATAGATGGGCGAACCACCACCGGCAAATGGTTGATAACTGTAGTTGGTATAAGTGAAATCAACCTGTGTTACCAGCTCGTCATAGAAGTATTCTACATAATAATTTCGGCGTTTTGGCGCGGGTTTCAGGCTGTCTTCGTACAATTCCTTCAGGCTATGATCAAGCCGCAGGTTGGTACGCTGATCGCCTAAAATACCAAAAGCACCCTGCCTTTGTGGCAAGGGAACACGTTGTAAACTATCTGTGCGTTGCACTTCGCGGTAAAGCATCCGGAAACGTTTACTCGTTTTGGCTGTGCTATCGGCATGCGCCAACTGTTCAGTTTTTTGTCGTACAGCTTCGCGTTCGCGGGCAAATCTGGTCATTGATGCTTCCGCAAAACCACCTCCCAGCAATTCAGCCTCCTCAATGCTGAAAAGCTTTTGTTTGTTCTCTGAACGCATCAGCGCAATTATTCTCTGCTCAACAGGATTCCAGCTATAGTCGTAAATATTCGTTGTAAAATCAGTTAGCATCCGTGTTTGCGAGAAATACCTGTAATGAATAGTGGTGTCGATAAAACTGATGGTACTGTCAAAACGGGCTTCATAAAGATTGAAGATTCCGGTTTGGTCACTCAAATAACGAATCACGCCATTACCACCGTCTGTAGGTTTTACTTCATTGGCCTCAGCGTTTTCTGTAACACGCTGTAATACAGCTGATTTTTGAGCATAATCATAACTAAATAGCTGTAGCTGCGACTTTTGTCCCGGCTTAGGTTTTTCATCGGTTTTCAAGGTATCGGAAAGCCTGTTTGAACTAAAGATGATTCGCCTGTCGCCATCAGCAAACACAGGATTTAGGTCGGTATCGTAGTCGTTGGTTATGCGCTCAAATGTATTGGTAGGAATATTAAAAACATACACATCCGGTTTGCCTTGACGTACGGCAGCCATCGCCAGTTTGCGGCCATCAGCGGAATAGGAAATCGAGGTAATTTTTTGATAATCAAGTATATTTCTGGAATCCAGGCTACGCTCATCCAGATGGTAAAAGTGCAGCCAGATTTTCCCTTTAGCTTCGGTAACAAAAGCCAGTAGCTGACTCCCGGGATGCCAGGTCAACAGCGGATAGCTTTCGTCGGGCTTGTCGTCAGAGCGATAGCCGGCATTGAAAAGCCTGCGCTTTTTACCTGTAGTCAGGTCTCTAAGCCAAAACCTGATTTTACCTTCGTCGCGGCTTACATAAGCCAGAAAACGGCCATCGGGACTTAATTCCGGACGCTCAAAGCTGCGATAGGTGCGGTATTTTAGCGGCAATTCGCTCTCCGGCATACGCTCTTCCATATTGCTGTAAAGCGTGCTGTAATGGGCATACCAGTTTTTTACCAGCTCTTTAAACTTCAATCCGGTAACATATAAAAACCCCTGCTGTACATTGCGGTTCATCTGGGTAATATGCACAATATCAGGCAGGGCCGAGGGGCCGTATTGATCAATGATATAGCGCCAAAGTGCGTTTCCGGCCACGCGTGCATCTTCGCCGACAAGCCTGTTAAGTTTTTCAAATCTTCCGGAGATTATGCCTTCGCGAAGGCGATCGTCCAATACCGTATTCCAGTCCTCAGAAACATACGAAAGGATGCCCATTTTGTACCAGTCGGGCAGGTTAAAAATGGCGGTATTCCTGATTTGTGAGCCGATACTTCCGCCAAACATCAATTGATTTAACAACATCTCGGTGAGGCCGGCCCTGATTTGTTGCTCAAAGTGCAGGTAGTTTCCATCAAAATAAAGGATAATTTTTGTGCCTAATATCTGGGTAATTCCACCTGTATTGTATTGCTGCTCAGAAGCCAGGCCGATATTACTCTGTTTCATATCGCTGAGGCTGTTAAACACGATAAATTGGATTTTTTCGGTCAGGCTGCTTTGAAGTTTACGCTCCAGAATCGGAATTTGATCGTAGGCATACTCAGCAGCATAAAGTGCCAATTCATTGCCGTTGAGGTAAAAATAGGTGTCGAAATCATCGTAACGGTAATAGGTCCAGATTGTATTGTCCCACTGCACCCGATTTTTACCAAATGTCATGTTCGAACCATTGTAAAACTGGGCTTTGAGCGGTAATGCGAGCGCAACAAAGCAGACTATCCATGCAAAAAAAATCAACTTTTTCACAAACGGGTAGCCAAAAACGTTTAAAACTTTGTGTTTCTTGATTGCCATACGCTCCATGGTTCGGAGGTGCTAAAGTACTATTTTTTTGAGGCAAAAATTCATTCTGGTAAATAGGACGTATCCAAAATCCTTATCGATAGCAAAGACTATAAACAACTTTCCTGTTTTTGTCGCTGACAAGTGTTGTTTTATATTTCTTTGATATTCAAAATAACACCTTTGTTACAACTCTGAAATTTGATGTATTTTTGTCCTCAATAAACAAACATTGAAGGCTTAGCTATGATTCAGATAAAAAAATTTGTGTTCAATCCTTTTCAGGTGAACACCTATGTGCTATACGACGAAACCAAAGAATGCGTCATCATTGATGCTGCGTGCTCTGATGAAGAAGAGGAAGCCCGTCTCAGTAATTTTATTGACCAGATGGGACTGAAACCTGTGCTATTGTTGTGTACCCATGCGCATATCGATCATGTTTTAGGAAACACTTTTGTAGCCAAGCGCTACAATCTAAAACTTTCAGCACACGAAGACGGCAAGATGTACCTGGCCGATGCACCGGCTTATGCTGCTTCTTTTGGCCTAACACTCAACGAGGTGCTACAACCCACACACTTCCTCCAGGATAACGACTTGATTCAGTTTGGCAATAGCAGCCTCAAAGTGCTTTTTGCACCTGGCCACGCCAATGGAAGCCTATGTTTTTACAGCGAAGCGGACAGTTTTGTGGTATCCGGCGATGTGCTTTTTTACCAAAGTATTGGCCGCACCGATCTTCCGGGAGGTGATTATGATGTATTGAAAAATAGTATTTGGTCTAAGCTTTTTGTGCTGCCCGATGATACTATTGTTTATCCCGGACACGGGCCGGAAACCAACATCGGAAGCGAAAAAGTTAGTAATCCTTTTGTTGCAATCGGTTAAGGATATACATTTTTCCAGCTAAAGACTAAGAAAAGACCATTTTGAGGTTACATCCCATCAGGCGAAACAGACAAATCTTTGATACCATTAAAGAAAAAAGTAATCATCGAATTGCACAAATTAAATGAATGTCAATTCCTGCAATTCGATGAAAAAAATACGAGTGATAAGAAATAGATTAATTCAAGAAAAAAACATAAACAACATATGGGTTAGTTTTTTAACTTAAGGGTCTGTTCCAGGATAGCTCCTAAGCTTTTCCATCGATTGAGCAATTAGCGCCGGATCCAGATCATTCATACATTTAAAATGCTTTTTGGGGCAGCGGTCGTAACCAATTTTACTGCATGGCCGGCAGCTTAGGTTTTTGTTTTCGATGATAATCGACAGCTCGGGATTTTTGGGCAGATAAGGATACATCCCAAACTCAGGAACAGTGCTTCCCCAAACCGAAACAATCGGTTTTTTAAATGCTGCTGCAATATGCATCAAACCGGTATCATTGGTGAGCACAACTTTAGCCTTTTTGAGCAATGAAGCCGACTGATCCAGGCTAAATTTTCCACAGGCATTCCAGGCTTTATCACCAACGGCAGCAACAATTATCTCGCCGCGCGCTGCATCTTTGGGACCTCCCAAAAGCACCGCCGGCAAAGTGGTATGTGCCAATACGCCTATCACTTTTTCAGCAGGCAACACCTTCGTGAGGTGTTTGGCGCCAATCACGAAAGCGAAATATCCATTTCTAAAATGCGCAGGCAGCACTTCGGCTGAAACTTCCTGATCTGCTGGAATATAATAATCCAATCCCTGATTGTCATTGACAACGCCTAAGGTTTTCACGGCTTCAAAATAACGATCCACAATATGCAGATCGGGCATGCGGTCAATTTTAAAATTGACCAACAAATACTTCTCTATATTTAACTTGGGAAAGCTCCTCGATGGCTTACCCAAAGCGTGAATCAGCCGAAAGCTACGCAGGTTTTTGTGTAGGTCAACGATAAAATCATACTGCTCAGCTTTGAGTTCATCTATCAGTTCGCTGATTTCATTTTGCATGCCGAAAACCTTGTCCACATATGGGTTGTTCTCAAGCATCTTTTGGTATGCAGCGCGAGTAACAAAATGTACAACAGCACCCACGAGCTGTGTTTTTAAACAACGCAGCACAGGTGTGGTCAACACGATGTCGCCAATTGAGCTAAAACGGATTACAAGTATTTTTTTCAAAATCGGATGAATAGTTGGCAAAAATAGTTTTTAGAACTGGCAATATCAAATTTTTCTGTTCACCACCAATTGCTTGCCGCGCCCTTATTCTGTTAAAAAAACATACAACTTTAACGATTGCATAGCTTAAAAAACACAAATTTCAAATCCATCCTCCTCTTTACTTGCCTATCTTGGTTATTTTTGCAATCACAATAATAAACTTGACATTCAGGAAACCCAGTTCAATGAAAAGATATCATCAACTTATTTTAGCCATTCTAAGTGGTCTTTTGCTCAGTGCAGCTTGGCCTGTACGTGGTTTCACTCCCTTAATTTTTATCGCTTTCGTTCCGCTGTTTTTTATTCAGGACGAGCTTGGAAAGCCGCAAAACAAAGGCAAGGGTGGCCGGCTTTTCTTGCTGGCACTGCTCAGTTTCGGCATCTGGAATATACTAACAACCTATTGGATTTGGAATTCGACGCCCGTTGGCGGAATTGCGGCTATCGTGCTAAACAGTGTTTTTATGGCCACCGTTTTTTGGTTGTTTCACTTCACGAAGGTGAATATGTATCAAAATCAAAAAGGTAATTTAATCCTACTTTTCTATTGGCTGAGCTTCGAGTTTTTGCACCTCAACTGGGATTTAAACTGGCCCTGGCTCAACTTGGGCAATGTTTTTTCGCCACACCATCACTGGATTCAATGGTTCGAATATACGGGTGCAGCAGGTGGAACTATCTGGGTTATCCTGATGAATATTTTAGGCTATAAAACCATTAAAGCTGTTTTAAGCTTCAAACAAAAGAGCCGGGCTTTCAGCCTCAACCTGGTTTTGCTGGCCGCACTTTGGGTGGCACCTGTTATGCTTGGCGAACAGCTTTACCGCAATTATAAAGAAATCGGCACCCAAGCTGATATCATCGTGGTGCAGCCCAACTTCGATCCTTATAGCGAGCAGTACGAATTACCGGCTTCAGAAATTATCGACAGAAACCTGCAACTGGCGGCCAGTGTAATGGCCAAAGAAGCTGATTTTATTATTGGCCCTGAATCTGCTATTCAAGAAGATATTTGGCTACCCAATAGCGCTAACTCATCTAGCGTGAAAAGCTTACAAAGTTTTATTGCCCAACATCCTAATACCGGCCTCATCATTGGCGCAAGCACATTTAGTCCGGTAGCTGATGATCAGCTCAATGATTTTGCTGCACGCAAGTACAGCAACAGCGATGGCTTCTATTTTGCGCACAACACAGCCTTTTTTATTGAAGACAAACAAGCTATTCAGTATTATCACAAATCACGACTTACGCCCGGCGTTGAAATGATGCCCGACTGGTTTTTTATGCGCCCGCTGCGCAATGTAGCCATTGATTTGGGCGGCACATTGGGAACATTAAAAATTGACGACGAAAGACGTGTTTTCAACAGCCAAGACACCAATTTCCGACTGGGGCCGCTAATCTGTTACGAATCAATATTTGGTGAGTTTGTGACAGGATTTGTCCGCAATGGCGCAAACCTGCTTGTGATTATCACCAATGACGGCTGGTGGGGAAACACGGCCGGACATCGCCAGCATTTTGACTTTGCCATACTGCGCGCCATCGAAACCCGCCGTAGTATCGCACGATCTGCCAACACCGGCATCTCAGCTTTTGTTGATCAGCGCGGCGATGTATTTCAAGCTACACCTTACTGGGAACAGGCAGTTATTCGTCAGAAACTTACCACCAATGATCGCATCACTTTTTATGTAAAACACGGCGATTATATCTCCCGTATTTCAGCTTTTATTATGGCCATATTTTTGCTCACGGCATTTACCAAAAGCAGGATGAAAAAAAAATTGTTTTAAAAAATGGCGAATGATTCTTCCGCTAAGCAGCCAATAATACTAAGCCTTGGGCCTTTTCAAGGTATTACGGATTTTATCTACCGTCAAGTTTTTCAAAGCCAGTTCGAAGGCATTGATAAATTTTACACCCCTTTTTTCACGGCCATTCACAAAGCGGACAGCAAAAATCTGCAAGGTGCAGAAATAGACCCGAAATTTAACAATATCGCCCGCCTTGTGCCCCAAATTTTAACCAATGATCACAGTGAATTATTTCATTTTTCGAACTATTGTGCCGGCTTGGGTTATCAGGAAATAAATATCAACCTGGGCTGTCCATACCCGCGTGTGGCCAAAAAAAAGCGTGGAAGCGGTCTGCTGCCGCATGCTGACAGCCTTGATGAAATACTGGATCAATATTTTGCCGGCAATCCACTTCCTACAGGTATCAAATGCCGGTTAGGCTACGAAAATCCAACTGAAATAGCGGCTTTGGCAAAGGTCTTCAATCGTTATCCACTGAGTGAGCTTATCATCCATGCACGCACCGGAAAGCAGCTATACAAAGGTCAAGTTTTATTAGATGAGTTTGCGGCAATAGTAACTGATTTGCAAATTAATCCCGGCTATAATGGCGATATTTTTAATACAGCAGAATTTGCCGATAGAGCAATACGATTCCCTGATGTTAAACATTTTATGCTTGGAAGGGGAATTTTAAGCGATCCGTTTTTGGCAGCAGATATACGTGAAATACCAGTAAATAGTGATAGAAAACAGCAACTTTACCAATTTGTGAAAACGTTATACGAACAACGCAAAGCATTTTCAAATAATAAGCCTTCCGCTATTGGTCGCATGAAAGAGCTTTGGAGTTACCTAAAATATTCGTTTGACGAGCCTCAGGTGATTTGGCGAAAGATTAAAAAAAACAATAGCTTTGCTGAATACGAAGCGGCTGTGGATCAGATTTTTGAAAACCATCAGTGGATCGGTCAGGGATTTCCATCGGATGAGGAAGCACCAGATTATTGACGGCCTTTTTCTATTGCTTTTTGCGGTTATATATACTTATATTGCGTATCTGTTTTTATTGAAATCGTGCTAAAATTCATTTTTTTTTAATTAATTATAAAATAGATCACTAAAAAACTTGCTATTTTATTTAATTATGAATAGTTTTGCTGTATTATGTTTGTTGTGATTAATATTTTACTATAGTTATTCATCGAATAACAAAGTATTGGCTACTTAATATAGCCTTTAAATTATTACTTATTATCTACAGTTACAACAGCATACTGATTGTAAATGAATAATTTATGCTATTTTAGAGTAATAAAACATCTTAAACCTTTATCTATTTATTAATAATTAAACCATGAAATATTCCAGTAAGTTAAATGAGTTTGATATTCTTGATCTTTTGAATGAATATCACTCAGAGCTTCGCAAACTGAAGCACAAGGTTGACTTTGTGAAAAACAAAGTTGCTGATCTTGAAGACCAGTATAGCATGATTAAAAGAATCAAATCGGATGCTATTCAAGAGACTAAAGCTGAGCCTATTGAAACAGCTAAAGATGAAGAAGTTCCTCAAGAAGCGGTGAGCGACAACAAGAAAAAGAGAAAGCCCTATCCGCTATCTGAATGGGACAACTTCATTATGGAAACCATCCGGGAAAATAACCGTGCCACATTGAGCAGGGAAATTTACGAAGCTGTTAAAGAAAAAGCAATTAAAGCCGGGGTTTTCACTACTGACGAAAAATCAAAATCGAAGATTAATCAGTGCTTAGTAAAGCTCACCAACCGACGTGATGACCTGAATAAGGTAAAACACAAAGGAAGAGGTTTTGCTTATGCCTTACCAATTTGGTATGACGATCGAAACCGTTTAATGAAAGAATACAAGCTGAAATAGTCTCCACTTGTACTCCAAAATTTACCGTATTAAGATAACCGGATGAGCTCTGATGCTCGTCCGGGTCTATTTATTTATCAGAATCCGTAATATCCACTGCCTTTTTCTTCACGTCTTTTCATCGTGTTGTCAATCACTTTCCGCTTTTCTTCTTCGGTGTAGCTGTCCCAGTTAGCTACTTCCTCAAGCGACCGATAGCAGCCAATACAAATACGGTCTTCATCGTAAGTACAGATTAATTGACAAGGGGATTTTATTTTCTTTTTGAACATGTGTTTTCGTTTTGAATATTTCTTAGGAGTTTACTATCCAAAACAGCTATTAACAGGTATTTGTTCAACCTACTGAGTAGCAGGTTTTGTGTAAACAGCGATACCTTTTGTTTTTGTTCCAAACCAAATTTTTCCTGACTCATCAACGCTTATTGAAGTTACCCAGGTTTCAGTGAGTCCGTTATCCTCGGTAAAATTTTCCCATTTGGTTCCATCAAAAGCCGATACGCCATACTGTGTTGCAAACCACATTACCCCATCCTTATCCTGAGCAACGGCATCCACACGGTCATATATCAAGCCATCTGCCATGCTATAGTCAATAACCTGATCATCTTTTATCATTGACACGCCGGCCAAAGTCCCTACCCAAATATTGTCTTTGTCATCTACAAACAAATCCAGCACGAAATCCGCCAAAGGAAGCTCGGCCAAATAGGTTTTCCAGTTTCCATCGCGATACTTTGAAATACCAAACTCGGTGCCGAACCATTTATAATTTTCATCATCTACAACAACATCTCTCACAATGTTATAAACCAGGCTATTACCCTGATCTTTTTGATAAACTACCCAATCTGCTCCATCATAGAAGCTAACGCCTTTACCCGTTGCTACCCAAAGATTTTGCTGCTGATCGAGGCTAACTCCATACACAAAATCATATCCAAGTCCATCTGCCCCATTAAAGTTAAAAAACTGATTTCCGGCAAATAGCGATAATCCGTAAGGTGTTCCTATCCAAAGGTTTCCATTCTCTTTTTGCACCAGACCATTCACCTGATGATGAATTAATCCCTGCGACGTATTATAATTGATGAATTTTGCACCATCGTAAAGTGAAAGGCCAAACTCGGTTCCTATCCAGGTTTCGCCATTGCTATTAGATATGCAACGCACATTATTATTAATGAGTCCGTTTTTTGAATTAAAATACTGCCAGGAGCCCTTTAAAGGTCTATTGCCATTATCTTTGCTACAGCCAAAAAAGAACAACAAAAGCACGATTACAAGCAGTTTAAGGCGTATTTTCATATTTGGGTCTTTCTTCATCTAAATTCATTCTGATGCGTGAAGCAACAATATCAATGGCTACCTGATTTGCGCCTCCTTGGGGAATAATTATATCGGCAAACCGCTTTGTAGGGTCAATAAATTGCAGGTGCATGGGCTTTACAAAATCTTCGTAATGTTTTAAAACTTCTTTGAAGGAACGGCCTCTTTCATCAATGTCGCGCTGAATAATACGCATCAGCCTATCGTCACCATCCGTATCCACGTATATTTTGATGTCCATCCGTCGGCGCAAATCGGCATTGGTGAGTACCAGGATTCCTTCTACAATCATTACTTTAGTGGGTTTTACCGTGATGGTTTCCGGCAAACGTGCGCAACTAACATAGGAATACATCGGCATTTCAATCTCCTGACCCGCCCTTAGCCTGTCAATATGCTGTATCAACAAGCCAAATTCGATGGAAGAAGGATGGTCGAAGTTAATTTTTTTTCGATCCTCTGCCGACAGATGGCCATTATCTTTATAATATGCATCCTGCGATATTACTGATACAGCGCTGTTAGGCAAAGCTCTTATTATCTTTTTTACTACTGTTGTTTTGCCCGATCCCGAGCCTCCGGCAATCCCAATAATGAGCATCTGTGATTTTTATTTATCAACGGTTCTAATGGCCAAATTTAGCAAAATTCAATTAACAACGGTACTTTTTAATAATTTGATTGTTCGTCATAAAAAAACGCTGGCGAACGTTTACTCAATTCGCCAGCGTTTACTCAATCGATTTCTGATTTTTGTTATTTCAATCAAAAAACCAGAAGCCCTTATTTTTATAACAAGAATCCCATCAACATACCGGCCGCCACAGCTGATCCGATTACACCAGCCACATTAGGTCCCATGGCATGCATGAGCAAGTGGTTTGTGGGATCATTTAGTAGCCCTTCGTGTTGCACCACGCGTGCACTATCAGGCACAGCCGAAACACCTGCAGCACCCACAAGCGGATTGACTTTGTGACCTTCTTTCAAGAACAAATTCATAATCTTGGCGAAAATCAACCCCCCGGCGGTAGCAACCATAAAGGAAGCAGCGCCCAGCACAAAAATCAGCATAGATTCAGGAGTAATAAACACATCAGCCTGCGTGGAAGCGCCAACGGTAAGGCCAAGCAATATCGTTACAATATCAATCAGAGGGTTTCTGGCTGTATCGGCAAGGCGTTTGGTAACACCACTTTCCTTAAGGATATTTCCAAAGAACAACATACCCAGCAATGGTAATGATCCTGGAGAAATAAATGTGGTAAGTAAAAGTCCTACGATAGGGAAAATAACTTTTTCGAACTTGCTTACAGAGCGCGGCGGTTTCATACGGATCTTCCGTTCCTTTTTAGTAGTAAGCAGTCGCATGATTGGTGGCTGAATTACCGGCACTAATGCCATATAGGAATATGCTGCAATAGCAATGGGTCCGATAAGGTTTTTGGTTTCGTAGCCATGCACCATGCCCCCATTTGCCAGTTTTGATGACAGGAAAATAGCGGTAGGGCCGTCTGCACCACCAATAATACCAATGGCTCCGGCCTCAGGCATGTTAAAGCCTAAATACAAAGCGCCGAAAAAGGTTAAGAAAACACCTATTTGTGCGGCTGCCCCAAGCAGTATAAGTCTCGGGTTAGAAATCAGCGAAGAGAAGTCAGTCATGGCGCCTATTCCAAGGAAAATCAAAGGTGGATAAACCCCTTTGACCACCCCGTAATACAGGTAGTTGAGTACGCTACCATCCTGATAAATTCCAATTTGCAGGTTTACACCTCCATCCTGGAAAAATGGAATATTCCCGATAAGAATCCCGGTACCGATAGGCACAAGTAACAGCGGCTCATGATTATAGCGTATTGCGAGATAAATAAAAAATAACCCCACCAAAATCATGATAAAATTTCCAATGGTAGCATTGCGAAAGCCTGTATATTCAACAAATGTCTTCAGTCCTTCTTTGGCGTTTTCAATGGCATAAGTCACATAATTAATATCATCTCCTGTCTGGCCATTAATAGCTGCTGCTGAGGTGTTTTCCTGGGGAAGGATTTTATTAGCCAATCCCGGATTAGAAACCACCAACAGGTTTAACAGCACCAGCAATCCCAGAATTGAGAATACAGTAAGTGCTTTTTTGAGTTCCATAGCCTATTCCATTTCCATTAATAAATCACCTTGCAAAACTGTATCACCAACCTGTACTTTAATGGTTTTTATCAGGCCGTCTTTTTCGGCTACCAGGTTATTTTCCATCTTCATGGCTTCATAAATCAGCAACTTATCGCCACGTTTCACCTGATCGCCCACTTTAACAAATAGCTGTATTATAGCTCCGGGAAGTGGTGAGATAACTTTAGATAAGACAGCTTTGGTTTCTTTCTCTTCTCTTATGATTTCGTGCGATCCGGTTGGGTTAGGACGTTTTGGCCTTATCAAAACAGGAGTCTTCGATTCGGTTCTTTGACGCTCTATTTCTATTTGATAGGATGATCCGTTAACTTCCACCTCAGCGAATGATCCTTCAAGTTTCAGCACATCAACTTCGTAGTTGTTGCCTCTTATTGTAAATTTAAAACTTCTCATTATTTAAACTTTAGCGATTCAGGTTTCTTAATCCGTAAATTTTTGAACTCCAGGGTGAATAGGTCCTGGATACTTTTTTGATAGTAAGCACATTACTTTCTTCATCATGCAACTGGCAGGAAATATAAAGTGCCATACTTATTGCAGCAGCCACCTCGCCGGGTATGCTCAAATTTTCTTCTTCGACAGTCTCATTAAGTTTTCCCTGACGACGAAGCTTAAATTTAAGTTGCATATTTATCAGCTTTGAAATCTGGAAAAACGTGAAATACAGCACTACCAAAGCAGCAAACACAATTGTATAACCAACTACCGCAATAACCATCCCTTCAGTCAGGATAGTTTTCGGTACTTCAACAAATTCATAAAAGAGTAGCATGGCTTTATATTATAAAGGGATGTTTGAATGTTTTTTGGGCGGATTTACATCTTTCTTTGTTGCTAGCGCCTGCAAAGCCCTGATAACGCGGAAACGGGTATTTCTTGGCTCAATAATATCATCGATATAGCCATAGCGTGCAGCTTCATAAGGATTAGCAAATTTTTCGCGATATTCCTCCTCTTTTGTTGCTTTATAGGTAGCGCGTTCTTCCGGGTCTTTTATCTCCAGAATTTTACGTCCTTCAAGCACTTCAACAGCACCAGCAGGTCCCATCACAGCAATCTCAGCCGATGGCCATGCGTAGTTAATGTCGCCGCGTAACTGCTTGGACCCCATCACGTCGTGTGCGCCACCATAAGATTTACGCAGGGTAATGGTGATTTTAGGAACGGTTGCTTCACCATAGGCAAACAGCAATTTTGCTCCATGAATAATGATTCCACCATATTCCTGTGCGCTTCCGGGAAGGAAACCCGGAACGTCAACAAGCGTTACGATTGGAATGTTGAAGCTGTCGCAAAAGCGCACAAAACGTGCTGCTTTTCTGGAAGCGTCAATGTCAAGCACACCAGCCAAGAAGTTTGGCTGATTAGCTACTATTCCAACCGGCATTCCATTAAATTTGGCATAACCTACCACGATGTTTTTGGCAAAATTGCGATGCACTTCCAAAAACTCTCCTTCGTCAACGATACCATGGATAATGTCCGTTACATCATAAGGCTTATTGGGATTATTGGGAATAATCTGGTTTAATCCTTCTTCAACACGGTTAATGGGATCATTACATTCGGCCAATGGCGGATCTTCCAGGTTATTTTGTGGCAGATAACTTAATAGTTTTCTGATCACTAAAATGCCTTCTTCTTCGTTGGTCACCACAAAATGGCTCACGCCCGATTTGGTGCCATGTACCCATGCTCCACCAAGGTCTTCGGTTGAAATATCTTCGCCGGTAACCGTTTTAGTAACTTTAGGGCCGGTAACGAACATATAGCTCGACTGTTCACTCATCAGCACGAAATCGGTGAGAGCGGGCGAATAAACGGCACCGCCAGCGCAAGGTCCGAAAATAGCTGAAATTTGCGGGATAACGCCCGAAGCCATGATGTTGCGTTGAAAAATCTCGGCATAGCCTGCCAGACTTCGTACCCCTTCCTGGATACGGGCTCCCCCACTATCATTGATGCCAATAAGTGGTGCTCCCACTTTCATGGCCTGATCCATTACTTTACAAATTTTCAGGGCAAAAGTCTCTGAGAGCGAGCCGCCAAAAACCGTGAAGTCCTGTGAGAAAACATATACCACGCGTCCGTCGATAGTTCCGTGTCCGGTTACGACGCCATCACCCAGATAGAGTTGTTCACCAAGGCCGAAATCAGTAGTGCGATGTGTCATAAACATATCAAACTCTTCAAAACTACCCTCGTCAAGGAGCAAGTCAATACGTTCGCGTGCGGTTAATTTTCCTTTGGCATGCTGAGCTTCGATACGCTTTTCGCCTCCGCCTTTTTTGGCTTCGATGCGCTTATCAAGCAATTCCTGAATTTTAGACTCTATTGACATATAATTATATTATTTAGTTTTATTTTTATCTTCACACAATTCTGTTAGCACTCCAAAAGTTGATTTGGGATGCAAAAATGCTATATGTAAGCCTTCGGCACCTTTTCTGGGTTGTTCGTCAATCAGACGGATTCCTTGCGCTTTGACTTTTTCAAGTGCATCTTCAAGCCCATCAACGGCAAATGCGATATGGTGTATCCCTTCGCCTTTTTTCTCTATAAATTTGCCAACAGGACCTTCGGGACTGGTGCTTTCTAATAGTTCAATTTTAGTTTGACCTATTTTAAAGAATGCTGTACGTACACGCTGGTCAGCTACTTCCTCAATGGCATAGCAGCTACTGCCCAACAGTTGTTCATAATAAGGAATTGCTTCATCCAAAGATTTTACTGCAATTCCAATGTGCTCAATATGAGTTGGTTTCATGTCATAACTATTTTTGTGAAACTTTTCACAAAAGTAGGTATTATTTCACACCTTTTATAGCTATCGGGCTAAGAAAAATCATCTTTAAAAGGGATTGTCTGCAATTTAGAAAGCTTCTACCTTGTATCCTTCAAAAACCAGCTTTTTGCAAACAAAAAAAGCCTCGTTACTAAAACGAAGCTTTAACTTTTACGCTATGTGTATCCATTATTTAGAATCATAGGCCCATTTGAGGTAAACCGAACCCCAGGTGAAGCCACCACCAAAGGCAGCCAAAATAATATTATCACCTTTTTTAAGCTGCTTTTCCCATTCCCAGAGACAGAGCGGGATAGTGCTGCTCGTGGTATTGCCATAGCGTTCAATATTTACCATCACTTTTTCTTTCTCAAGCCCCATGCGCCGGGCAATTGCCTCAATGATTCGTAGATTGGCCTGATGTGGCACCAGATAAGTTATATCATTGGCTGACAGATTATTACGCTCCATAATTTCAACTGCCACATCTGCCATTTTGGTCACGGCAAACTTAAACACCGGCTGTCCTTCTTGGTAAATAAAATGTTCGCGGGCATCTACGGTTTCATGCGATGCAGGTCTAACTGAACCGCCGGCTTTTTGGTGTAGGTGCGGCATTCCCGAACCATCGCTTTCCATGATGGAGTCTCTAATTCCTACTTCTTCAGTGGTAGGCTCCATCAGCAATGCGCCAGCACCATCGCCAAAGATCACGCAGGTGGCACGATCGGTATAGTCAACGATAGAGGACATTTTATCCGCACCTACCACAATAATCTTTTTGTGGGTACCACTTTGGATAAACTTGGAAGCCGTAACCAGCGCGTATAGCAGTCCTGAGCATGCGGCATTCAAATCAAAACTAAAGGCGTTTTTTATGCCGCAGTTATGACTGATGATATTGGCCGTGGCCGGAAATTGCATATCCGGTGTAACGGTAGCACAAATCAGCATATCCACCTCTTCGGGTTTTGTTCCGGTTTTTTCAAGCAGGCCTTTCACTGCTTCCGTACCCAGCACAGAGGTTCCTTGACCTTCGCCACGTAAAATATGGCGTTCCTTTATTCCTGTTCTGGAAACAATCCACTCGTCAGTAGTGTCAACCATTTTTTCAAGCTCACTGTTGTATAGGATATACTCAGGAACCCAAGCATGAATGCCTGTTATTGCTGCGTGTATTTTATTCATTTATTTTACTTTTGGAATAAATCAAACATTGGCTACTTACTATAGTTGGCAATTGCTTTTTTTATTTTTAGATGGAGATTGGACGCCGACACTTCGTAAACGAGGCGCATCATATTTTTTATTGCCAAAGGGCTGCTAATTCCATGGCCGATTACAACTGCTGCATTAACTCCTATGATGGGGCTTCCTCCATGCTTTTCATAATTAAACCTACTGAAATAATCGTTCAGAATGCCTTGTTTTTCCATCAGGCGATACATGGCCTGAATTTGTTTGATGACCACATTTCCAGTAAATCCATCTGTTATTACGACATCCGTTTTGTCGTTAAACAGGTCGCGCCCTTCCACATTGCCTATGAAATTATAGTCTGTAGCATCTTTCATAAGATGGAAAGCAGATTGTACAAGCAGGTTTCCTTTCTTTTCTTCCGTGCCAATATTCAGCAAACCAACGCGTGGGCTATCAATATTGAGTACGTGTTCGGCATAGAGCGACCCCAGCAAGCCGTACTGATAAAGCACATCCGGTTTGGCATCAGGATTTGTACCCACATCAAGTAATATGGTGTTTCCACCATCAAGTTTTGGAATCATTACCGCGCTTGAAGGCCGGATAACACCTGGAATAGTATTTATAGTATAAACAGAACCAACCATCATGGCTCCGCTGTTGCCTGCACTGGCAAAGCCATCAACACGCCCCTTGCGCAGCCAATCAAAACCGACAGCAATAGAAGAATCTCTTTTATGCTGAAAAGCCTTTAAGGGCGAATCGTTCATGGTGATGACATCTGGCGCATGAACAAGCTCCAGCCGATCGTCGTACAGCTTTTTTTCAGCAAGGAAAAGCTGCATGTCCGTCTCATTACCAAATAAGACAAGCCTATCTTTTGCTCCCAGTTCGGGTAGCAAAAGAGGTAAACTCATCAGCGTTGATTCAGGCGCAAAATCACCTCCGGACACATCAAGCCCGATCCGCATTGGTCTTAAACCCTGTTCTAACAAAACAAGCTTTGTTGACTACGCCTTCGCGCCTTCTACTACCAATTGTCCTTTATAATACAGGTCACCATCAACATAATATGCTCTATGATACACATGAATAGCACCTGTTACGGGGCATTTCGCCAGGTTAGGTAACTCAGCTTTGTAGTGTGTTCTTCTTTTATCTCTTCTGGTTTTGGAGATTTTTCGTTTTGGATGTGCCATTGTCGATTCTTATTTGAAATTTATAATTGTCTATTTTGTGTTTCTACGAATTGTCCTTCAATTTTTTAAGTATTTCCCAACGTGAATCGATTTCTACTGTGGCCTGAAGCCGGTTTAGTTTTTCGATCACCTCGGGATTACAAAAATTGTTGCCG
This sequence comes from Bacteroidales bacterium, assembly GCA_023229135.1. Classification (GTDB taxonomy): domain Bacteria; phylum Bacteroidota; class Bacteroidia; order Bacteroidales; family F082; genus UBA5536. The sequence goes on along the minus strand of JALNZT010000012.1, from coordinate 7,838 downwards.
TTTTCATCTTCAGGATGAACCCTTCGGATAGGCAGCAACAACATAATATATTCATAAAGCAGGTGGCTGCTATCAAACTGATGTTGGTCAGCAGGAATCACAATTACCTCCTCCGATTCTTCAAGAAAGCTTTCGCCATATTTAATATAGAGTGAATTTTCACCGTTCAAATCCAGCTTAAAAGGATCGTTGCAACGGTCGCAAGTCACTTCAACCCAACCATTGATATAAAAAGTCAGCTCAATCATATTGTTTCTTTTATCAAGCAATAGATCTACTTTCAGCTGTCCTTTCTGTATCTCAGAATAGGGAATATGAGCGAAGAACCCATCGTCGATTGTGAAATCATAACGGTGTTCTCCGGCAGATAAACCGACCAACGGGATAAAAAATTCCTGAAAAGGTTTCACTTCTAAGCACTTAAAAATCGGGCGGCAAAGATAGTTATTAATATTTTGACGAACAAATATTTGTTAACCTCCTTGCTTCACCACGCAATTCAACAAGCAGTTTTTTCTACAAACAACAAAATCTTGTTTGAGACCGCAAAAATAGATGTTATTTATTTCACAAATTAAACTAATTGTTAACTTCGCACACTGAAAACTCCTCAAGGCGCTAACAAGGAAATAGTTTTAAACAAAAAAAAATCAAAACCCATAGATTGAAAAATTTAAAAAAAACCAGGTCATGAATTTACTCAACAAATTAATTGCAGGCATGTTACCCTTTATGCCTAAGAGCTTTGTATGGCTTTTTTCAAAACGCTATATCGCTGGTAAAACAATTGAAGATGCCGTTGCGATAAGCCGGGAACTTAATGCAGAAGGCATCATGGTTACTATAGATTTGCTTGGTGAGTTTATTACCCAACTTGAGCAAGCCGAAGCCAATAAAAACGAGTATTTGCATATTATTGAGACCATACAGGAAGCTGGCATCGATGGAAATTATTCGCTAAAACCAACCATGTTTGGCTTGTTGATTGACAAGGAAGTAGCCTATCGCTATATCCGCGAAATTGTGGCCAAAGCAGCTTCCTACAAAAACTTTGTTCGGATTGATATGGAAGATTCGCAGTGCGTAGATATGGAAATTGAGCTTTTCAGAAAACTCAAAGCCGAGTTTCCAAAAAATGTTGGGCTGGTTTTGCAGGCCTACTTGAAACGCACTAAAAAAGACATTGAAAACATGCTCGACCTCAACACTCCTGAAATTCCAGTGAGCTATAGGTTGTGCAAAGGTATTTATGTGGAATCCGAGAAAATTGCCTACAAAAAATACGAAACCATCAACGAGAATTATTTGCAAGACCTGGAATATATGTTCCAAAACGGTATTTACGCAGCTATTGCTACCCACGACAAACCCCTTGTGGAAGGTGCTTACAAACTGATTGAGAAATATAAGGTTCCAAAAGATAAGTACGAGTTTCAGATGCTTTATGGCGTTACACCTGGCTTACGCAAATCCATTGTTGACGATGGTCATCGCATGCGTATTTATGTGCCATTTGGCATGCAATGGTTTGCCTATTCCACACGCCGCCTGAAAGAAAACCCGGGAATGGCAATGGACATTATCAAAGCGCTGTTTGTGCGGGGATAGGTTTCCGGCTTGCAAAAAATTTGTGTCCTGTATAAAATCCAATATTATGGAAAAACCGAAGTATTCAAAAGTAGATCGAATAATTCACTGGGCAATAGCCATTTCATTGCTGCTATTGCTAATCACAATTTTTTTGCGTTTAACCTGGATGAACAAGTATAATATGGCAGCTATCATACAAGATTACCTTCGTGATACTGATCAGGTTCTATCTCAAGATCAACGCATTGCCCTGGCAAAAAAGATAAGGCAACCCATGTGGGATTGGCATATTTATATCGGTTATGTGCTGGTGGGATTATTTAGTATCCGCTTCCTACTTCCCGCGTTTGGATATATGGCTCTCCAAAATCCTTTCAGTAAAAATCTATCTCAAAAAGTGAAATTTCAAAGATGGGTATACCTTGTTTTTTATGCTTGCATCATTGTTTCATTAGTAACAGGACTTCTAATCGTATTAGGGCCTAAAGAGCTGAAAAAGCCGATGGAAGGAATCCATGTGTTGGGCGTTTATTACCTGGTAGCCTATATCGTAATCCATTTGGCAGGTGTATTGACAGCAGAATTCACAGCAGAAAAAGGGATCATTTCAAGGATGGTGAGCGGCTCGAAAGCTGAAGATTAAAGCGTACGAAAGCACGGCACAAAGAAAAAGCGTGTTTGTCAGTTGATAAACACGCTTTTTTATTTTAATAATTTTCACCTAACTATAAATCGCAGGCTCTGTTTCGCCGCTTATAACACGTAATCCGTTCATAGCAAGAGCTTTCAGCTCATCCTCGCCTGGATAAACGTGTACTGGAGCAATACGGTGAACGCGTTCAATAATTTGGTTCACAAAATATTTATCATGAGCTATTCCACCGGTAATCAGGATACTATCTACCTGCATATGCATCACGGTAGCCATCGCACCAATTTCTTTTGCCACTTGATAAGCCATCGCTTTGTACACCAATTCGGCATGTTTGTCGCCGCCTGCTACGCGTTGCTCCACTTCGTAGGCACTGTTGGTTTTTAGGTAAGCCACCAAACCGCCTTCACCTTTGATCATTTTTAGCACTTCTTTGAGCGTATATTTTCCACTATAGCACAACCTGGCCAGTGCTGCAACAGGCAATGTTCCGGTGCGTTCGGGCGAAAAAGGGCCATCGCCGTCGAGGCCTTGATTTACGTCCACAACACGGCCTTGCTTGTGCGCACCAACGGTGATTCCACCGCCGAGATGCACCACGATCAGGTTCATCTCTTCGTATTTACGCATAATACTTTTGGCATGCTGACGGGCCACAGCCTTTTGGTTGAGGGCGTGAAAAATAGAAACACGCGGCAACAAAGGGTGTCCGGAAAGACGGGCCAGATCATCCAGCTCGTCCACCACCACCGGATTAGCGATAAAAGCACGGGCATCAGGCAAAGAAGCCGCGATATCGCGTGCGATTAATCCACCGAGATTGCTGGCATGTTCGCCAAGGGGACTATCTCTCAAGTCTCGAATCATGGCATCATTAACCTCATAAACACCTGATTCAATTGGTTTTAGCAAGCCGCCTCTACCTACCACAGCTTTTATCTGACTAAGCTCAACATCAGCATGTTGCATTTGCTCCAAAATCAGCTCTTTCCTAAACTCAAACTGATCGGTAATCTTTTCATAAGGCTCGAGCTCTTCGGTGGTATGCCTAATCGTTTTGATAAAGACAGGATCTGTTCCCGAAAAAACAGCAAACTTTGTTGAAGTAGAGCCGGGATTGATCGTTAATATTCTGATTTCTTCCATGCGGATGTGCGTCAATGATATTAATAGAATTGAGAAATCTGGTTTACTGGCAGCTATTGTGCTGTTAAAGCAGCAAGGGCAATAGAATATAACTTAGTTTTCGTGCTGTCGCCACGGGATGAAAGCACAGCCGGAACGCGTGCTCCAACGACAATTGCGCCTTGTTCGCCATTGGCAAGCTTGGTATTCATTTTGTAAAAAACGTTGCCCGATTCAATATTTGGAAACACCAGGCAGTCGGCATTTCCAGCCACTACTCCAGTCATTTTCTTGATTTGAGCACTTTCCGGGTCAATAGCTATGTCGAGCGCCAACGGACCATCTACATCAGCACCTTTGATCTGTCCGCGATCGGCCATTTTCGAAATCAGGGCGGCATCCACGCTCGATTGTATTTTGAAGGAAACCTGCTCTGAAGCAGAAATCAAAGCCACTTTTGGCCGTTTTATTCCTAAAGCATGTGCTGTTCTGATCAGGTAATTGGTGATGGCGATTTTCTCGGGCATCTCAGGAGCCGGTAAAATAGCCACGTCGCCTACGATCAATAATTTATGATAATTTGGATTTTCCATTACCGTAACATGGCTCAAAACTGCACCTTTGTCCATCAATCCTTTTTCTTTGTTGAGGATGGCACGCATATATTTATCGGTACTCACCAAACCTTTCATAAGCAAGTTGCCATCGCCATTATTGATCAATTCAACCGCTTTGTAGGCCGCTTTCATCTCGTCCGGCTCGTGCACAACGGTAAATTTAGAAACGTCAATAGCGTGTTCTTTGCATATCGCTTTAATGATGGCTTCATCGCCAACAAGCGTTCCTTCAATTAAACCTAAGTCAATGGCTTGATTGACAGCGCTTATAGAATGTTCGTCGTTAGCAAAAGCAGCAACAAGACGCTTTTTAGGACTGTTGCGCAAGGCTTCAAACATCTGGTCAAGTTTGGTAATTTCCATGGGTGTTATTGTAAATTAATGGGTATTGTTAATTTCTTCACATTAAAGCTGCAAAATTAGCAAAAAACAGCCATTTCAGCAAGTGTTGCCAAGGATTATTCGCTATAAAACAGAATCATCCTACTGATGGCGCGATTACAGGCTTCGCAGAATGTTTCCTCCTTGAAAGTGTGCATCAGACAGTCCATTTTTGGCCTGAACATCCCTTTTGCCACATAACCACCGCCTTCATATACACCTAAAACAGATCGCATGCTGTCATGCGCGATGGTGGGAACAGCTATGCCAGGGAGCAACAAATCTTTCCATTTCGAGTCAAAATCAACAAGCGTGGTGAGGTTGGGTTCCCAGGGTTCGACTTCCAGGTTGTAAAAGTCGTTATAAGAAGTCGAGCTATCGAAATATTCATCGCCCAGGCCGGCAAAAGCATGTCCGAACTCATGCACGATAATTTTTGATGAAAGCTGATTGCCTGCCGTGCTTAACGCATAGAAATTATAAATGCCACCGCCGCCATATTTAGTGGTATTTGCAAGGATATATATCTGATCGTAAGGCACATGACCAGCCAAATCGCGTATGCTTTTGTTGTCGTAGCTCATGCAATAACGTTCGCTGTCGAAGGTATAAAAGTGCGATGACAAAGCGGTTTCGGGCCAGATACCCTCGGCGGGAATGGCGATGCCAGCCTGTTCCGAAGGTGCTAAAACGGCGCGGATGTTAAACTTATCACGCATGGCAGCGTATGGCTCAAAAGCGAAGAGGCTTTCTTTGAAAAAATTAGCATCTTCGATAAATTTGCCCAGCTCGTCCATGGTATAGCCATCCGGTAAAATTACAATATCAACAGCCTTTTCAGAAGGGTTATCGCCGTAAACATTCATCACCGGCCATTTTGGAGCAACGGCAGGCTTAATGAAATAGCTGTCCGGATCAATTTTAAGTTTAAAAATTGTGTCCCAGTTACCGTTAAAATTGCGGCTGTATATAAGGAGTCGCACAGTCTCTTTTGGGTATGGCATCAGGATTGTCTCGCTGAAACTGCGGGCAATTTGTTGGGCCTCGATGGTAGTTTGCCACTCACTGAAAAGGCTGCCGTAGCCTCGGGAATAAAGCACGGAATCCGTTGTCAGGTCGAGCAGTTCAAAGAAATATTTTCCATAACGCAGGCTATCTATCATTTGGGTTTTTGAACCCGCCCAGTGCGGCGATTCCGAGAGCTGCTCCAGCATCACCCATTCCTGGGTTGCCATGCCGCCATGTGTATAATCAAGCCGCAAACTTTTGTTGTAAAAAACACTATCAAACTGTGGAAAAGCTGACAAAGACATCAGCATCAGGCTAAAAGCAAATATAATTCTGTTCATCTGTTAATAATTTATGCTGTAAATTTATAGCTTTTCTGTAACTTAACAGCATTAGCAGCGTCCAATGAACGAACTATGCAAGCCGATGACCTCAGCGTTATAAAATCAGTGCTTTCGGGCCAACGCAACGACTACAAAAAACTTGTTGTAAGATACCAGGATATGGTGATGAGCATTGCTATGCGGGTATTACAACAGCGTGAAGAAGCCGAAGATATTGCACAACTTTGTTTTTTGAAAGCCTACGAAAAGCTGGCTACTTTTAAAGGCGATTCGTTGTTTTCGACCTGGCTTTACCGGATAAGCTATCATGCGGCAATCAGCAGGTACCGACAGTTAAACGCAGCAAAAGCAATCCGTACGACCGGACTTTCGGGAAAGGAAACCCTTGTTGCCGATGAGTCTACGGAACCACTCACCGAAGGAGAGGATGATTTTAAACAGCTTGAAAAAGCCTTGAAAAAGCTCGACCCAGATGAACGCGGGTTGATCAGCTTGTTTTATACGCAGGAGCTTGCCGTGGCCGAAATAAGTAAAATAACCGGTCTGAGCGAATCGAATGTGAAGGTGAAACTGTTCCGGATACGCAAAAAGCTGGCACAACTTATGAAAGAAAAAATCGTTAATCAACACACAATAAATACTTTGCCATGAATTTGAATGATGAATATATCGACCAACTGCTTGGAAAAGTTCCTAAAGAAAAGGTAGCACCAGATTTTGCTGATCAGGTGATGCAAAAGCTTGAAAAACAGGCTACACCACAAAGCATTAAACAAGCTATGCTTCCCGAGCGTTATTTACTGCTAATCAGCTTATTAATGGTTATGCTGACTTTGGTTTTCATGGCCGATTTTAGTTTAATAAACACCTATTTCAGTCAGTCGGTACAGTTTATACTCACCTATTTCCAAGGCCGGCAAGAGGTGCTTCCAAGCGTGCTCGATACCGTAAGAAACTTGCCTGCATTAAGTTTAGTGATATTTCCGGCCATCGGATTATTGCTTATATTACAAGCTTTATTACAAAAAACAGGCTTCAAACAGGCTGCTAAACTGTTCTAAAGCTAAAATAGCACGTAAATCTCTTAAAAAATTTGTAGAAATGCTTCCTCTAACTATCGTTCCGGAAATTGAAAAGCTGCTCAAAAATCACTGCCAACAAGAGGCTTTAATCGACGAAACCATTGCCGTTGGCGGCGGTTCTATCAATTCCGCCTATCGCCTGAGCTATGCCGGTAAGTCGTTTTTCCTGAAATATAATGATGCTTCGCGTTTTCCGCAGATGTTTGAAAAAGAAGCCCTCGGACTAAAAGTGCTAACCGAAAGCAAAAGCCTGCGCATCCCTCAGATTATAGGTCACGGCGGCAATGGCCAAACTTCTTTTTTGCTACTGGAATTTATAAATCAAGGCCAGCCCAACAAGCAGTTTTGGGAAGACTTTGGACGTGGACTGGCAAGCTTGCACCGCAACGCACAAACCTCTTTTGGATTAGATCACTCCAATTACATAGGTTCGCTAAAACAGGATAACACAGTTGAAAAAAGTTGGACAGATTTTTTTACTTATCAGCGATTGCAACCACAACTAAAACTGGCCAAAGAGCATGCCTTGCTCTCCACAAAAACGCTTGCTGATTTTGAAAAGTTGTATAGGCTTTTGCCTTCCTTATTTCCGGAAGAAGCTCCTGCCCTGCTGCACGGCGATTTGTGGAGCGGAAATTTTTTGTGCAGCCAATCAGGCGAAGCCGTGCTGATTGATCCGGCAGTGTATTATGGCCACCGCGAAATGGATATCGGCATGAGCAAACTTTTTGGCGGTTTCCATCCGCATTTTTATGACGCTTACAACGAGGCCTGGCCAATGGAAAATGGCTGGCAGCAACGGGTTGATTTGTGTAATCTCTACCCGCTGCTGGTACACGTCAATTTGTTTGGCGGAGCTTACGCGCGGCAGCTTGAGGCTTGTTTAGGGAAATATGTGAGGTGAGGGATTTGAAGATTCAAGATTCAAAGATTCAAGGATTCAAAGATTCAAGACCTGCCTGCTGCCTGCCTGGCCGTCAGACAGGATCGCAGGAAGGCTGGTTCAAAGATTCAAGGATTCAAAGATTCAAGATTCAAA